>NZ_DASWPE010000146.1:0-12186 GCF_036404135.1 Rhodopseudomonas sp.
CGATTTCGTCACATTCCCGCCATGCTGCAATCCGGCTGGATTTGCACGTTAAATCCGGCGTCTTTGCTTCGGCATTGATATAGGCCCGAAAGCCGCATGTTCCATGGGGAAGGGCGCCCGCCGCCAGGAACATGTCCCGAAGTGACCGGTTAGCGGTGGTATCTGCAACCGAATGAGACGCGACCAAACGACACAAGGCGCCGCATGCGCATGGGTCGGGCCGGCTTCATTCCAATCACCGGAGATAGCCATGGGACTGTTCACGCGCGACATCAAGACGATGGATGACCTGTTCGTGCACCAGCTGCAGGATATTTATTATGCCGAGAAACAGCTTCTGAAGGCGCTGCCGAAAATGGCCGGCAAGGCCACCGAGCCGGCATTGAAGCAGGGTTTTGAAGATCACCGCGAGCAGACCGAAGTGCATGTGCAGCGCCTTGAAGAGGTGTTCAAGATGCACGGCGCCGAGGTCAAGGCGGTGGAGTGTCCGGCGATCGACGGCATCATCGAAGAAGCCGATGAAGTCGCCGGCGAGGTCGACGACAAGTCGGTGCTCGACGCCGCGCTGATCAACGCCGCGCAGGCCGTGGAACACTACGAGATCACCCGCTACGGCAGCCTGGTGGCGTGGGCCAAGCAGCTCGGCCGCAATGATTGCGCCGCGGTGCTGCAGAAGACCCTCGACGAGGAAAAGGCCACCGACAAGAAGCTGACCAGCTTGGCCGAGAGCAAGATCAACCTGCGCGCCGCCGGCTGATCGCGACCGCCATCACCTGACACCGCTTGCGCCGCGCCGGGATGCCCCCGGCGCGGCGTTTGCTTTGCGCCGGGTGGAGCTGGCGTTGGCGGCGTCGGCCCGCGGACGTTCAGAATTGGTGTTTAGGCCTTGGTCAAGGCGAAGTGCACGCCGCAAAACGCCATCGCGGCGCCGAGCGCCAGCGCGGCTAGTCCGGCCAGCACGCCGTTGGCGGTCGGGATCGCATTCGGCGCCGAGGCCGCTTGCCCGGCCGCCGCCAGCACCAATACGCCGAGCGCGATCAGGAACTGGCGCATCCGCGGAGGAATGACGCCGGCGACCGCGCTGTGCATCAGCTTGGCGGTGAAGTAACCGCCGGCGAATCCGGCGGTGGCGATCAGCCACCACGCCAGCGCGGCGCCAGCCGGCATGACCTCGCCCTGATCGGAGCGCCACAGCCCGGCGAGGTCGAGCCCGAAGCGCTGCCCGGTCATGTGCAGCGCCAGCGCCAGCAGCACGCCGGAGATCAGCGCCGCGGCGAAGATCAGCCGGCGCGGGAAGTAAGCGGTCTCAGCCATCGGGCGCTCGCGGGGCTTGTCGGATCGCTGCGGTTGTAGGACAAAGCCGCGGTTGAGGCAAACGTCAGGGCCTCGAAGGAAACCCTGTGACTGAGCCAGCCGCCACGCCGGTAACCGACGAGCCCGGCCGCCGCTACGCCTATCGCGCGTCGCTGATCGGCGGCGGCCGGAGTTTTGAACTCACCGACGAGGGGCTCATCTGGCAGGCCGGCGGCAGATCCGGGCTGTGGCGCTACGACAAGATCGCCAGCGTGCGGCTGAGCTACCGGCCGATGTCGATGCAGTCGCGGCGGTTTCGCGCCGACGTCAGCTACGGCAGCGGCGAGCGGATCAGCATCCTGTCGACCTCGTGGCAGACCATCGCGCTGATGGCGCCGCAGGACCAAGCCTATCGCGGCTTCATCACGGCGCTGCACCAGCGGATGCGGCAGGCCGGCAGCCGTGCCGCGCTGTTCGGCGGGCTGAAGCCTTTCGTCTACAACGCAGGGCTCGGGGTGCTGACGCTGCTCGGCGTGGCGATGGCCGGGCTGCTGGCGCGCGCGGTGGCGACCGGGGAATGGGCCGGCATCGTCTTCATCCTCGGCTTCACCGCTCTGTTCGGCTGGCAGATCGGCGGCTTCATCCGCCGCAACAAACCGCGCAACTACACGTTCGACGCGTTGCCGAAGGAGTTGGTGCCGTAGCGGGCGGGGTGTGAGGCAGGACGATCACAGAAACAAGGCAATCGCCTATAACGATGTTGGCTTCGCAGCGCATAGCGGCGATCGAGCAGGGCCCCTCCATGAGTCGCCCCTGCGCAGGCAGGGACGACCCGTTGAAATGTTCAGGCGGCTCGCCGCTGAAGTGCGCTCTGCCCGCTCCTCATAGCCATAAGCAATAACAAGCAAGCAATGTTGCGACAAAGGCAGCGCGCTGCGCTTTGCCGAGCTGTCCGGCCAGCCGCGCAGCACTTAGTGCCGCACCACCAGCACCGAGCAGGTGGCGTAGCGCACCACATGGCCGGCGTTGGAGCCGAGGAAGTAGGTGCGCATCGCCGGGCGGTGCGAGGTCATCACGATCAGGTCGGCGCCGACCGCGGTGGCCTCTTCCAGCACCTCGTGATAGACGCCGCCCTGCCGCACCACGGTGGAAATCTTGGACGGCGCAATGCCGGATTCCTGGGCGATGATGGCGAGCGCCTGTTCGGAGGATTGCCGCTGCTGGGTGTCGAAATCCGCCGGCACGTATTCGGCCAGCATCACCGGCGTCATCTGCAGCACGTTCAACAGCCGCACGCTGGCGTCATAGGTCTTGGCCAGCGTCGCCGCCGTATCCAGCGCGGGCTTGGTCAGGTCGGTGTCGGATAGGTCGATCGGCACCAGAATGGATTTGAACATCTCCGCCTCCATGGCCGCGGTCGCGCAACCGGCGCGATCCCGCAGCGCGCGGTCTAGCACACCCGGTCGCGAAATTCCCGAGGCTCAATGACCGTGCGGCGCCTTCAACAGCTTCGGCGTCATGTATTGCACCAGCCGGCCGCCGCCGAAGCCGACGTCGTCCCATTGCCTGACCGCAAAATCGATCACCGCCACCGCCGCGGTCGGCATGTTGCCGGGCAGCGGCTTCGGCTCGCTGCCGCCATTGCTGCAGCTCAGCCCCAGCGCCAGTTCGTGCAGCCCGGGATTATGCCCGATCAGCAACACGATGTGCGGATGGCTCGGCGCCTCGCGGATCAGCCCGAGCATCGAAGCCGGGGTGGCGGAATACAGCTCGTCGAGGTGGATCACGCTGGGCTGCGGCGCGTCGGCCGGGATCTGATCGCCGACGATCGCCCAGGTCTGCTGCGCCCGCACCGCGCTCGACACCAGCGCCAGTTGCGGCAGCAGCTGCTGGCCGACCAGCCAGCCGCCGATCGCGGCGGCGTCCTCGCGGCCGCGGTCGTCGAGCCTACGGTCGTGGTCCTTGCCGCTCGGCGCGTCGGACTCGGTCTTGGCGTGGCGCAGCAGGATCAATCGGCGCATGGCGCATTCTCGGACAGGGCAGTAACGGAAAACAGGTTTTCCCCTGCGGATTAATCGAGAAGCGGGCACAGGACAAGGTGACAAGCCGCCGGCGGCTCCGTAAGTAAATCGGATGACCAGCCAGACCGTGACCGTTGCCGGCCCGATCGATGCGCAGGCCGCCGTGCCGGCGCCGCAACCGCGGCCGCGGCTCGGCATCGATCTCGACGTCGACGTCTGCGTGATCGGCGCCGGCCTCGCCGGGCTGACGGTGGCGCGCGAGGCGGCGCTGGGCGGGCTCAGCGTCGCGGTGCTGGAGGGGCGAAACGCCGGCTGGAACGCCTCGGGCCATCAGCTCGGCACGGTGATGCCGGGGTTCGGCGTGCCGATCTCCGATCTGATCGAGCGGATCGGTTTCGAGCCGACCCGCGAATTATGGGCGATGTCGAAGGACGGCGCCGATTATGTCCGCGGCACCGCGGCGCTGATTCCGGGCGTCGCGCTGACCGAGGGCGCGCTCGAGGTCTCCAATGTCGAGATCGGCGACAAGCTGATCAGCCGGTTGCAGATGCTGGGCGAGGATTTCGGCACCGAGGTGCAGGGCTGGCAAGTCGACCAGGTGCGCCGGGTGCTGCACACCGAGCGCTATTTCCACGCCGTACACTACCCGACCGCGTTCCAGCTCGACGGCCGCCGCTATCTGCAGGGGCTGGCCGATCTGGCGGTCGAAGCCGGCGCCCGGATCTACGAGGACACCCCGGCGATCGGCATCGATCCGGCCGGCATCCGCAAGCGCATCTTCACCCCGCAGGCGCGGCTGCGCGCGGCGCAGATCGTGCTGGCCGGCAACGTGCATCTCGGCCCGCCGCTGCAGCGTCTGTCCGACACGCTGCTGCCGGTGTGGCGCTATGCCGCTTTGACCGCGCCGCTCGGCGACAAGCTTGCGCAGGCGATCAGCTTTGCCGGCTCGGTGAGCGATACCGACGGCATCGATCACTACCGCATCGTCGGCGGCGACCGGCTGTTGTGGTCGAGCCCGGAGACCAGCTTTGCGGTGCAGCCGGCGCGCTTCGCCGGCCTGATCGCGCGGCGGATCCGCACCATCTTCCCGCAGCTCGGCCCGGTTCCGATCGAGAAAGTGTGGAGCGGCACCGTCGGCCAGACCGTGCACGGCATGCCGCAGATCGGGCAATTGCAACGCGGGCTGTGGGTGGCGAGCGGGTTCGGCCGCCAGGGCCTCAACACCACGGCGATGGCCGGGCAGTTGATCGCCGACGGGCTGCTCGCCGGCGACGAGCGCTGGAAGGCGTTCTCGCCGTTCGAACTGGTGTGGGCGGGCGGCCGGATCGGCCGCGTCGCCGGGCAGTTGATCGGCAGCGCGCTGCGCGGCCGCGCCGCGATGCACGGCCTGCTGGCGCGGCGGCGGGAACGGGCGAGGGCGCGGGACTTGATCAACGAGGTGCGCCGCCAGATGGCCCGCAGCGCCGCGCTGAAGAGCCGCCAGGAGCCGCGGCGGCCCGGCGGCGGCGGCCCGGTGTGAGGGCGCGCTGCTATTTCGGCTGCTGAATCGAATGGGAGCGGCGCAACACCGTCCCCTCGCCCCGCTTGCGGGGAGAGGGTGGCGAGACAAGCGAAGCTTGTCGCGGCGGGTGAGGGGGCGCTGCGTTCTGTCGAGGCGCCCCCTCACCCGACCCGGCTTCGCTAGCGCTTCGCCGGGTCGACCTCTCCCCGCAAGCGGGGAGAGGTGAAGTCAGCGCGCGTGTCGGCGCCTTTTCGCGACAAATCGCGGCGCCAGCGGCACCCCGCGCTTCTCGCGACAAAGTGAGCGGCCGGCACCAGCGGCGGCGTAACTTCGGCGCTCCGGATGCGTATCTGCAGCAGCACCCCGCTCGGCGCCCGCGCGGGTCGCAGCGAAACGGAGACATCATGATGGACCGGCGTTTATTGCTCGCCTCGGTGGCCAGCCTGGCCGCGCTGTTCGGGTTCCGCTGGCTGCGGCCGCAGGAGGCGCGGGCGGCGGAAAAATTCGAGATCGAAAAGACCCCGGAACAGTGGAAGCAGCAGCTCACCCCGATGCAGTACCATATCCTGCGCGAGGAGGGCACCGAACGGCCCGGCGCGAGCCCGCTGCTCAACGAGCACCGCAAGGGCACGTTCGCCTGCGCCGGCTGCGACCTGCCGCTGTTCGCCTCGGAGACCAAATTCGAAAGCGGCACCGGCTGGCCGAGTTTCTACCAGCCGTTGCCGGACGCGGTCGGCGAGCGCAAGGATTCCACGTTCGGCATGACCCGCACCGAGATCCATTGCCGGCGCTGCGGCGGCCATCTCGGCCACGTCTTCGACGACGGCCCGCAGCCGACCGGCTTACGCTACTGCATGGACGGATTCGCGCTGGTGTTTCACCCGGCCGCGCCGAGCGCGAGCTGAGCGACGCAGCCCGATCGCTTCGCCAGCGCTCGCCACTGGTCGGTGGCGGCGACCGCCACCGCCCAGAGCTGCCCCGCCGGCTGGCCGCGATGCAGCGCCTTGGCATAGTCGCAGATCGCCAGGAAGGCCGTGGAGCGCGCCTCGTCGAGCTCCAGCGGATGCACGCCGCCGTCGCCGCGGATAAACCGGGTCAACGGCTTCAGCATCGCCAAAGCGGCCGGCGGCGCCGCGCAGGCCGACTGCTGCACGCACTGCAGAACGTGTTGCGCGATCTCGAACTCACTCATCTATCTGGCTCCGCCGGTCGCAGCCAGATGTCACGTTCTGAACCCCGCCGCGCTGATTTGCCTCAAAGCCGGCGCGCCGAAGGCGGCCCCAACCAGCGCCGCGATTCGGCGATGCCGGGGCGGCGACCGACCGGGTTGTCCCGGCAAATATTACCCGGCCCGGCAATTCCGCCCCGGTCGCGGCCCCGGGGAACTTTTGTAACACTCTGAAACAACTCAAAAAGCCCGGTTGGCACGGGGCTTGCGACGTCGCTCTTCGATGCGGCCACCTCCTTGGGCATGACCGGGGGCCGCCCGGATCGAAGTTGGAGACGATGTAATGGGTATCTTCGGCGCTCTCACCACCTCCGTTGCGGGGCTCAGGACCCAGTCCTACGCGCTGGAGAACATCTCCGGTAACATCGCCAACTCGCAGACCACCGCGTTCAAGCGGATCGACACCTCGTTCCTCGATCTCATCCCGCAGACCGGCAACGACCAGCAGCTCGCGGGCTCGGTGACCGCGAATTCGCGCAGCACCAACACCATCCAGGGCTCGGTGCAGTCGGCTTCGGTGTCGACCTATATGGCGATCAACGGCGACGGCTTCTTCGCGGTGCAGAAGCCGGGCTCGTTCACCGACAACAACCCGGTGTTCACCGGGGTCAACAACTACACGCGGCGCGGCGACTTCTCGCTCGACAAGAACGGCTACCTGGTCAACGGCGCCGGCTATTACCTGGAGGGCGTGCCGATCGATTCCAGCACCGGCAACCCGTCCGGCGGCGCGCCGCAGATCCTGAAATTCCAGAACGACTTCCTGCCGTCGCAGCAGACCACCAAGATCAGCTACCGCGCCAACCTGGCGAGCTACCCTTTGACCACCAAGCACGACACCTCGGTGCCGGGTTCGGAACTGCTGCGGCCGGCGGATTTCGCCGTCAACCCGCAGGTCAACGGCACCCAGCCGCCGGTGTTCGGCGACAACACCAAGACCGGGCTGCAGGTCAACAACAAGAACGGCGTGGCGATCACCGGCGCGACGCTGCTCAGCGGCGCGGCGCCCTCGGATTCCACCAGCGTCAATTTCGCGGTGGGCGACACCGTCAAGGTGAACGGCACCGACATCACCGTCACCGCCTCCGGCGGGCTCGACGACGCCACCCACATCCCGGTCGACAGCACCATCACCAACCTGCTCGGCAAGATCGACGCGCTGTCCGGCAACGTCGTCACCCCGTCCACCGTCACCAGCGGCGGCGTGGTGCTGCACACCGGCACCGCGCATGATCTGTCGATCATCTCGACCAGCGCCGGCTTTGCCTCGCTCGGCCTGACCAGCCCGGTCACCGTGGTGCGCACCGGCGGCGGTTCGGTCGGCACCGGCACCGTGATCGGCACCGACAACCAGACCTTTCTCGACGAGTCGATCTCCGGCGGCGCCACCACCGCCTATGACGGCAACGGCGCCCCGGTGAACGTGCAGCTGCGCTGGGCCAAGACCGATTCCGCGACGCTCGGCGCCGGCCATACCGACACCTGGAACATGTTCTACCAGACCAACCCCGGCGCGACCGGCACCGCGGTGAGCTGGGTCAACGTCGGCACCAACTTCACCTTCGGCAGCAACGGCGAAATGAATCCGGTGATCGGCGCCATCACGCTGAGCGGCCTGACGGTGAGCGGGGTGTCGCTCGGCAACGTCACGATGTCGTTCGGCACCGGCGGGCTGACCCAGTTCGCCGACACCAACGGCAACGTCCAGGTCAACCAGTTGCAGCAGGACGGCTACGCCGCCGGGCAATTGACCAGCGTCTCGGTCAGCAATGAGGGCCGCGTGGTCGGCGCCTATTCCAACGGCCGCAACATCGACCTCGCCGAGGTCAGCGTCGCCACCTTCAACGGCGCCGATTTCCTCAAGCGGATCGACGGCGGCGCGTTCGAGGTCACCAACGAATCCGGCGCGGCGCTGTTCGGCAAGGGCGGCAGCATCTCCGGCTCGTCGCTGGAGGCTTCCAACACCGACATCGCCGACGAATTCACCAAGCTGATCGTCACCCAGCAGGCCTATTCGGCCAACACCAAGGTGATCACCACGGCCAATACCATGGTTTCGGACCTGTTGAACGTGATCCGTTAAGGCGCGGACGCTGCGCGCGATGTTTTGGAACGGTAGCCAGTCATGAGTCTCGGTGACGCACTTTCAATCGCAATGGCCGGGCTTCGCGCCAATCAGGCGGCGATGTCGCTGGTGTCGTCGAACGTCGCCAACGCGGAGACGCCGGGCTACGTTCGAAAGACCGTCGACCAGGTCACCACCAACACCGGCTCGACCGGGTCGGGGGTCAACGTCAACGGCGTCAACCGCGAGCTCGACGAATTCGTCCAGACCCAGTTGCGCACCGAAACCTCCGGCGCCGGCTATGCCTCGCTGAAATCCGACTTCCTGCAGCAATTGCAGGGATTGTACGGCAATCCGGATTCGACGGGCACGCTGGAGGACAGTTTCAACGCGCTGACCGCCGCGGTGCAGGCGCTCGGCACCAGCCCGGACAGCCAGTCGGCGCGGATCGGCGTGATCAACGCCGCGCAGAACATCGC
The DNA here is from genome assembly GCF_036404135.1 of Rhodopseudomonas sp. GTDB lineage: Bacteria > Pseudomonadota > Alphaproteobacteria > Rhizobiales > Xanthobacteraceae > Rhodopseudomonas_A. The sequence continues at coordinate 8,588 of NZ_DASWPE010000146.1, forward strand.
CGGCCAGCTCAACGCGATGTCGAACGGCATCCAGACGCTGCGCGGCGCCGCCGAAACCGGCATCAACGACGCGGTCTCCACCGCCAATACGTTGATGAAGCAGATCGCCGACATCAACAACAAGCTGCAGACCAATCCGCTCGGCGGCACCTCGACGGATTCCTCGACCGCGGCACTGCTCGACCAGCGCGACCAATATATCACCAAGCTGTCGCAGCTGATGGACATCCGCGTCACCACCAACGGCGCCAATCAGGTCACGGTGTTCACCGGCTCAGGCGTGCAACTGGTCGGCAACGAGGCCGCCACGCTGTCGTTCAACGCCCAGGGCACGGTGACGCCGAGCACCACCTGGAACGCCGACCCCTCGAAGAGCGCGCTGGGCTCGGTCAAGGTCAGCTATTCTAACGGCGGCTCGATCGATCTGACCTCCTCGATCAAGTCCGGCGAAATCGCCGCCTATATCGAGGTGCGCGACAAGACCATGGTCGAGGCGCAGAACCAGCTCGATCAGTTCGCCGCGACGCTGTCGAGCTCGCTGTCCGACCAGACCACCGCCGGCACCACCATCACCCCGGCGCCGGCGCCGCAGGCCGGGATCAACGTCGACACCTCCGACATGCTGGCCGGCAACGTCATCCACGTCACGGTGACCGACGCCACGACCGGCGCCCAGCGCAACGTCTCGATCGTGCGGGTCGACGATCCCTCGGTGCTGCCGCTTGCCAATTCGGCGACCAACGACCCCAACGACACCGTGGTCGGCATCGACTTCTCGCAGCCCGGTACGGTGATCGCCCAGCTCAACGCCGCGCTGAACCCCTCCAACCTGTATTTCACCGGCACCAGCAGCTCGATCAACGTGCTCAACAATGCCGGCTTCTCCACCGTCAGTGCGGCCTCGGTGACCACCACGCTGTCGCCGACCAACCTGACCAGCGGCGGCCCGGAGGTGGCGCTGTTCACCGACAACGGCGCGGCCTATAGCGGCGCGATCAGTTCCTCGGGGTCGCAGATCACCGGGCTGGCGCAGCGGCTCAGCGTCAACAACGGCCTGGTCGCCGATCCGTCGCGGCTGGTGGTGTACAACACCGCGCCGCTCACCGCCTCGGGCGACAGCACCCGCGCCGACTTCCTCACCAAGCAGCTCACCAAGTCGACCTACAGCTATTCGCCGCGGACCGGGGTCGGCTCGACCAGCGCGCCGTTCAAGGGCACGCTCTTGAGCTTCATGCAGCAGTTCACCGCGCAGCAGGGCGCCGCCGCGCAGTCCGCCGCACAGGTCTCCGACGGCCAGACCGTGGTGCTGAACTCGCTGCAGCAGAAATACTCGACGACCTCGGGCGTCAACATGGACGAGGAGATGGCGCATCTGTTGTCGTTGCAGAATGCCTATTCCGCCAACGCGCGGGTGATGTCGACGGTGAACCAGATGTATCAGACCCTGACGCAGGCATTTTGAGGTCAACCATGGCAATCGACGGCGTCAGCGGACGAACCTCCTACATCGGCTCGGGCATCCTCAACCTGCGCAGCCAGCTCGATACCCTGACCGAGCAATTGGCCAGCGGCAAGATTTCCACCACCTATGCCGGGCAGGGCTCCGGCCGCAGCATGGCGCTCGGCATCCGCGCCCAGCTCAACGCCTACAGCAGCTACGCCGACACCGCGACCAATGTGAACACCAGGATCAACGTCGCCAACCTGTCGCTGCAGCGGCTGGTGGCGATCAATTCCGACGTCAAGGGCGCCGCGGTCAGCGCCGGCAGCACCATCGACAACACCGGACAGACCGCCGGGCAGAAGACCGCCAATCTCGACTTCTTCGATTCCGTCGACATGCTCAACGCGCAATCCGGCGACCGCTATCTGTTCGGCGGCCGCATCACCGACGCGCCGCCGGTGGCCGCGGCCGACCAGATCCTCAACGGCAATGGCGCGGCGATCGCCGGGCTGAAGCAGGTGATCGGCGAACGCAAGCAGGCCGACCTCGGCGTCAACGCCAACGGCCGGGTCGGCACCGCGATCGGCGTGCTGCCGGCGGCGCCGCCGACCACGGTGCAGGTCACCGAGGAAGAACTGACGGCGCCGCCGCCGGCGGTGGCGCAGCCCTACGGCATGAAGGTGTCGGCGGTGTCGACCAACATCGTCGGCGCCACGGTGACACAGCCCGCGGTGCCGGTGTCGCCGGCACCCGCGGCGCAGAAGTCGATGTCGGTCGATCTCGGCGCGACGCTGCCGAAGGAGGGCGACACCGTCAAGTTCACCTTCACGATGCCGGACGGCACCTCGGAAGACATCGTGATGACCGCGACCACGACGGCGAAGACGCCGATGGACGCCAACACCTTCCTGATCGGCGCCGACACCACCGCCACCGCCGCCAACCTCAACACCGAACTCGGCAAGTCGATGACTCAATTGGCCAACGGCGCGATGGCGGCGGCCTCGGCGGTGCAGGCCGGCACAGATTTCTTCGACGATCCGCCGCAGCGGGTCGCCGGCGGGCCGAATTTTGCCGCCTCGACCACCCAGGTCGACGGCACCGCCGCCGACACCGTGATCTGGTATGTCGGCGAGCGTGACACCTCGGCCAGCCAGACCGACACCGCGCGCGGCACCGCGGTGGCGCGGATCGACGACGCCATCACCGTGCGCTACGGCGCCCGCGCCAACGAGCAGGCGCTGCGCACCCAGTTGCAGAACGTCGCGGTGTTCGCCGCGGTGACCACCAACGTCACCGACGTCAACGCCAACGGCAAGATCGCCGCGCTGAACCAGCGCATCGCGCAGAACCTCGCGGTGATCCCGGGGACGCAGACCATCCAGGACATCCAGGCGGATTTCGCCGGCGCCCAGGCCTCGATCAAGGCCACCACCGACCGGCAGACCCAGAGCAAGGTGATCTCGCAGACGCTGCTGGATTCCATCGAGGGTATCAACAACGACGAGGTCGCCACCAAGATCCTGGCGCTGCAGACCGCGCTGCAGGCGTCGTATCAAACCACCTCCGATCTCTACAAGATGAGCCTGGTCAAGTTCCTGTAGGGCGCTCCCCGCGCTGCTCCAGTTTCAGCGTCATCCTGAGGAACCCGGCGAAGCCCGCAGGGCGAAGCCGGGTGTCTCGAAGGATGGGCCGCGCGCTTTGCTAACTCCGCGGGGTGCTTGCAGCCGCATCCTTCGAGGCCCTCGCGTTGCTCGGGCGCCTCAGGATGACGGCGCTGGGGGCGCAGCGGGTCGGTGACGGCGCCGGTGCGCGGCGGGTGGATGACGGCGCCGGTGCGTGGCAGGTGAGCCCAGCGGCCCGCATGATGGCGCAGGGGGCGCTGCGATGGCGCCCTCTTACTTGGCCCACTCCGGCGTCATCCTGAGGAACCCGGCGAAGCCCGCAGGGCGAAGTCGGGTGTCTCGAAGGATGGGCCGTGCGCTGTGCTAACTCCGCGCGGTGCTTGCAGCCGCATCCTTCGAGGCCCTCGCGTTGCTCGGGCGCCTCAGCGACTGTCTTGGTTGTCAAGCGTTTTGCCATGGCTGATTGTCCCGCAGGATTGCGTTGAGGGTGGTGAGGAGCTTTCGGGCGACGGCGATCAGGGCGACCATTT
>NZ_DASWPE010000147.1:0-3175 GCF_036404135.1 Rhodopseudomonas sp.
ATTATCGGATCTATGCAATCCGGAAGGTTCGGAGCCGCATCTTGGGATTTCGGACGCAGGTTTTCTGGTTTCGGTGCTGACGCCGACCTACAACACCGAGCCGCGTTATTTGCGCGAGCTGTTTCAGACCCTGGTGAACCAGCGCTATCCGAACTGGGAATGGGTGGTGGTCGACGACGGCTCGTCGAATCCGGCGACGATCATCACCTTGCGGCAATTGGCGCTGGCCGACCCGCGGGTGCGGGTGATCGTCAACCCGGTCAATCTGGGGATTGCGGGCGCCAGCAATGCGGCGCTGGCGGCGGCGCGCGGCAGCCATGCCGCGCTGGTCGATCATGACGATCTCGTGGCGCGCGACGCCTTGCTGGAGATCTACCGCGACTGGCAGCTGCGGCCCGATACCCAGCTGTTCTACACCGACGAATGCAAGCTCGGCGATGACGGCAAGCTGGAGCAGTTCTGGGTCAAGCCGGACTGGTCGCCGGCCTATCTCGAGAACACCATGTGCCTGGGCCATCTGTCGGTCTATGAGATCGGGTTTCTGCGCGGCCTGGGCGGCTTTCGCTCGGAATTCGACGGCACCCAGGATTACGATCTGGCGCTGCGCGCCTCGCTGGCGGATCCCAAGGTGCGGCATCTGCCGATCTTCGGCTATCTGTGGCGGATGATTCCGGGATCGTCGGCCACCAGCCTCGACGCCAAGCACTATGCCATCGAGCGCCAGCGCCAGGCCGTGCTGGATTACGCCCGGCAGAAGTCGCCGCAGGCCGAAGTCGAGCCGGGATGGGGCGCGGGATATTGGCGGATCCGCTATCCGCTGGCCTCGCCGCCGCCGCTATTGTCCTATGTGATCCCGACCGGCGGCGGCTCGCGCAAGGTGCGCGGCCGGCAGATCGATCTGGTGCTCAACTGCATCCGCAGTTTCGAGAGCAAGACGTTCTATCCGAACCGGGAATATATCGTCGTCCACAATGGCGACCTCAGCCCGCAGCAGCTGCGCGCGCTACAGGCGGTGCCCAATCTGGTGCTGGTGCATTATGCGGCGCCGGCTTTCAACTTTTCGCAAAAGCTCAACCTCGGCGTCAGCCGCGCCCGCGGCGACTATCTGTGCCTGCTCAACGACGACGTCGCCGCGATCACCGCCAAGGGCGGTGAGCAGCTGGTCAGCTATCTGGCGCACAATCCCAAGGTCGGCGCGATCGGTCCGTTGTGCCTGTACGAGAACGAGACCATCCAGCAAAACGGCGTGGTGCTGCTGGGCGACCTCGGGCCGGCGCATGCCGGGCAGCACCGCTCGCGCAGCTTCGGCGGCCATCAGGCGATGCTGCGCTGCCGCCGCGAAGCCTTCGTGATCGGCGGCGCCATGCTGATCGTCAAAAAGGCGGTCTATGACGCCGTCGGCGGCTTTGCCGAAGATCTGCCGCTGAACTACAACGACGTCGATTTCGGGCTGAAGCTGCGCCAGCAGGGCTACAGCTCGGTGGTCGATCCGGCGATCGAGGTGTTTCACTACGAGGGCGCCACCAAGGTCGGCACCAACGCCGTCGAACAGGAACGGCTGTTCGCCAAGCACCCCGACATCGCCGACCCGTATTTCAGCAAATGGTTCGACCCCTCCGATCCGAACTTCCGCCTGCTGCTGAAGCCGGACCGTTCGGTGGTGCATTTCGGCGCCTGGCTCGACCGCAGGATCGCGCGCCGCGCCTCGACCCTGCTGCCGCAGGGACGCTTCAAGCTCTCGGTCTGCGTCTCGGTGTACAACCAGTCGAAGCCGCTGCTGCACGAGATGTACACCTCGGTGCTGATGCAGACCTACGCCAACCGCGAACTGGTGATCGTCGACAACGGCTCGTCGAATCCGGAGACGCTGGCCTGGCTGGCGAAGATCGCCGGCGCCGGCCATGCCACCATCGTCCGCCTCGAGCAGAACATCGGCATCAGCGGCGCCAATCTCAAGCTGCTGGAGACCATGACCGGCGACTTCTTCGTGGCGATGGACGCCGACGATTTCCTCAGCGCCGACGCGCTGCAGATGCTGGCCTTCGCCATCGAGCAGCATCCCGACGCCAAGCTGTTCTATTCCGACGAATACAAATCCGACGTCACCTCGCGACGCTTCGCGCCGTTCTTCAAGCCGGATTTCGACCCGGTGCTGCTGACCAATTGCTGCTATCCGGCGCATCTGATGGCGATCCGGGCCGACTTTCTCAAGGCGATCGACGCCTATCGCGATCCCCGCGCCACCTGGTGCCACGATTACGACACCCTGACCCGCGCCATGGCCGAAGGCCAGGAGCCGGTGCATGTCCGCGAACTGATCTATGCCTGGCGGATCAATCCGGGCTCGACCGCCTCGCAGGCCACCGGCACCAAGCCGGGAACGGTGCAGTCGCAGAGCTTCGTGCTGGACCGGCTGCTGCGCAGCCGCGACCTGCAGCAGGTTCTCGCGGTGGAACCGAACGCGCTGGAGAGCAGCAGCGGCATGTGGCGGCTGCGCGCCAAACAGCCGGTGCCGCAGCTTCGGGTGTTCGACGCCGACAAGGTGTGGGGTGACGGCGGCCTCGACATCGCCGGGCTGGTGGCGGCGGCCGAGGAGCCCGAGGTCGACTGGCTGGCGATCCTGCTGGCGCCGCAGGACCCGGCCGCGCTGCTCGAACTGTCGGCGGTGGCCTGGCTGGATCCAAGGATCATCGCGGTCAGCGGCCTGCTGCTCGATCGGGACGGCAGCACCCTGCGCTGGTCCGGCGGCATGCTGCTGCCGGGCGGCGCCATCCTCGATCCCTATGCCGGCCAGCAGCTCGCCGCCGGCGGCTATCACGGACAGATGTGGTGCCAGCGCTGCGTCGACGTCGCAGCCCCGGTCAATCTGCTGCTGCGCGGCCAGGCGCTGCGCGAGGCGAAATCCAGCCTCGCCGGCAACACCGGCCCCGACCAGTTGATGGTGACGCTGGCGCTGCACGCCCATCTGCGCCGCCAGTTGATCGCCATCACCCCGCATCTGCGCGGCACCGTCGCGCCGATCGGAAAAATGCTGCCGCTCGATCGCTCCAGCCTGCTGCTCGGCCACCCCGCCTTGAACGCCGGCAGCCGCTGGTATAATCATGAACTCGATTGCGACAAACCCTACACCCTGCCCCCCAGCCAGCCCGCAACACCTGCCCCGAAAAGCTGAGCC
>NZ_DASWPE010000148.1:0-4592 GCF_036404135.1 Rhodopseudomonas sp.
TAGAACAAGCCGGTGTGCGGGGCCGACCGTTCGTTACGTTTTTAAATCCTGCGGAGACTCTCTACATGGCTAAAGGTACTGTGAAGTGGTTCAACGCCACCAAGGGCTTCGGTTTCATCCAGCCCAGCAATGGCGGCAAGGACGTGTTTGTCCATATTTCGGCGGTTGAGAAGGCAGGCCTTTCGACGCTCAATGAAGGTCAGACGGTTGAATTCGAAGAAGTCGCCAATCGCGGCAAGACTTCGGCGGAAAACCTCAAGGTTTGATCGGCGACGTTGTTTAGGCATGCCCTCGGAGATGATCCGAGGGTGCGTCCTTTAAAAAGATCATGCTGAATTTTGCGATGGCCCTCGTTTCAAGAATGGCCATCGTTTTTTTGTATGCGGCCGGTTCGTCCGCCGCAGGCCTCAGTCCTGCTTGACCCATTGCCCGACCGGCATCACCTCGGGCGCCTGCGCATAGCCGCGGGTCCACATGTCGACCACCCATTCGACACCCGTCGCGCGCTCCAGCAGCACCGCGGTGTTGTGCGGCGTCTGCAGCACCAGCACGTTGCCGCGATAATGCGGATCGCCGACCGTGTGATATTTCAACAGGCCCCAGCCTTGCAGCAATAACAGCAGGCTGGTGGTGTTGCGGGTGGTGTCCCAGCAATCGAAGTTCGACTTGTCGGCGCCGGAGCGGAAATCGGCGCGCGCCACCCGCTTGTCGGTGCCGAGCACGGGGCCGACCCGGCGATCGAACCACACCACCGCCTTCTGCACCGCGGCACGCTCCGCCGCCGCCGAGCCGCGACCGCTGCCGAGGATCTGGCTGAGCGCCCGGCGATCGCCGGGGCCGAATTCCAACGCCTGCCGGCGCCGGCAGACGAAGCCGTAGCACACCGTCATCGCGTTGCCCGACGGCGGGAAGATCGACACCGACGTATAGAGCTGGGCGATCGCCGGGCTGACCTCGGCGGCCCCGGCCGAGGCCGCCGCGCCCAGCGCGGCCAGGCCAAAGCTCATGGCGACGACGGCGCGGCGAACAGGCGAATGGATTCGATCGGTCGACGTCATGCAGCAAGTCCCCCGGCTTGGCGCGAACCTAGCCTTCCCGCCTCCACCTGCCAATATCGCGGTCCACAGCCGATTGCGCCGCCGATCGGCGGCGGCCTTTGCAACCGACGCCCGCATCGCCATGTCTTGAGGAAGCATGGGGGAGCCTTCGGATGCTGGACCAGTCTGCCCTTCCCGTCTTCACCGCGCCTTACGCCGCCGACGACGGCGCGCTCGCCGCCGCGCTGTTGGCCGCAGCGCCGCTGCCGCCGCAGCGCGAGGCGCGGATCGACGCCACCGCGACGCGGCTGATCGCGGCGATCCGCGCCGATCACGACCGGCTTGGCGGCGTCGAGGAGATGCTGCGCGAATTCGCGCTCTCCACCCGGGAAGGCGTGGCGCTGATGGTGCTGGCGGAAGCGCTGCTGCGGGTGCCGGATGCGCGGACCGCCGATCAGTTCATCGAGGACAAGCTCGGCCAGGGCGATTTCGAACACCACGCAACGCAGTCGCAGGCGCTGTTGGTCAATGCCTCGGCCTGGGCGCTGGGAATCTCGGCGCGGGTGGTGCAGGCCTCCGACACCCCGCAGGGCATTCTCGCGACCTTGAGCAAACGGATCGGCGCGCCGGCGGTGCGCGCCGCGACCCGCGCCGCGATGCGGCTGATGGGCAATCATTTCGTGCTCGGCGAGACCATCGAGGCGGCGCTGCAGCGCGCCGCGGCGCAGGGCGGCCGTTACTCGTTCGACATGCTGGGCGAAGGCGCCCGCACCCAGGCCGACGCCGAGCGCTACCTCGCATCCTATGCCAAAGCGATCGACGCCATCGGCCGCAGCGCCGGCACCGCGCAACTGCCGGCGCGTCCCGGCATCTCGGTGAAACTCTCGGCGCTGCATCCGCGATTCGAGCCGCTCGGCCGCGACCGGGTGATCGCCGAGCTGGTGCCGCGCCTGATCGAGCTGGCGCGGCAGGCCAAAGCGCATCAGCTCAATTTCACGCTCGACGCCGAGGAGGCCGACCGGCTGGAATTGTCGCTCGAGGTGTTCGCCGCGGTGCTGCGCGATCCGGCGCTCGCCGGCTGGGACGGCTTTGGCCTTGCGGTGCAGGCCTATCAGAAGCGCGCGCTGGCGGTGATCGAACACGTCGGCGAATTGGCGCGCCGGCTCGACCGCCAAGTGATGCTGCGGCTGGTCAAGGGCGCCTATTGGGACAGCGAGATCAAGCGCGCGCAGGAGCGCGGGCTCGCCGACTATCCGGTGTTCACCCGCAAGGCGATGACCGACCTCAACTACCTCACCTGCGCGCAGAAACTACTCAGCCTGCGGCCGCGGATCTATCCGCAATTCGCCAGCCACAACGCGCTCACGGTAGCGAGCATTCTGGAGATCGCCGGGGACGCCGACGGCTTCGAATTGCAGCGGCTGCACGGCATGGGCGAAGCGCTCTATGCGCAACTCGCCAAGGATCACCCGGCGCTGCCGTGCCGGATCTATGCCCCGGTCGGCGGCCATCGCGATCTGCTGGCCTATCTGGTGCGGCGGCTGCTGGAAAACGGCGCCAATTCGTCCTTCGTGGCGCAGGCCGGCGACGACAAGGTGCCGGTCGCCACGCTGTTGCGGCGGCCCGCCGACAGCATCGGCGATCCATCGCAAGCGCGGCATCCGAAGATTGCGCTGCCGCGAGACCTCTATCGGCCGCGGCTCAACTCGCAAGGCTTCGAATTCGGCGACCGCGCCGCGCTCGACGCTTTGCTGGCCGAGATCGCGGCGCCGACCGCCTCGTTCACCGCCGCGCCATTGATCGACGGCGTGGCGCTGCGCGGCAGCGCGCGGCCGGTCATCAGTCCAATCGATTCGACCAGTGTCGTCGGCGAGGTGCTGGAGGCGACGCCCGACCAGATCGCGCAGGCAATCGCCGCGGCGCGCCGCGGCTTCGTGACTTGGAGCCGCACGCCGGCGGAGGCCCGCGCGGCGGCGCTGGAGCGCGCGGCCACGCTGCTCGAACAGCAGCGCGCGAAAATCATCGCGCTGCTGCAGCGCGAGGCCGGCAAGACGCTGGATGATTGTGTTTCGGAAGTGCGTGAGGCGATCGATTTCTGTCGTTACTATGCAGCCGAAGGCCGCCGGCTGTTCGGCGCCGGCCAAGCGATGCCGGGGCCGACCGGCGAGAGCAACGTTTTGACGTTGCGCGGCCGCGGCGTGTTCGCGGCGATCTCACCGTGGAATTTTCCGCTGGCGATTTTTGTGGGCCAAGTGAGCGCCGCTTTGATGGCCGGCAACGCCGTGATTGCCAAGCCGGCCGAACAGACGCCGCTGATCGCGGCGCTCGCCGTGAGGCTGTTGCACGAGGCCGGCGTCGCGAAAGCAGCGCTGCAATTGTTGCCCGGCGACGGCGACATCGGCGCGGCGCTCGTGGCGCATGCCGAGATCGACGGCGTGGTGTTCACCGGCTCGGGCGAGGTGGCGCGCGCGATCAACCGCGCGCTCGCCGCCAAAGACGGCCCGATCGTGCCGCTGATCGCCGAGACCGGGGGCATCAACGCGATGATCGTCGACGCCACCGCGCTGCCGGAGCAGGTCGCCGACGACGTCGTTACTTCCGCATTTCGCTCCGCCGGGCAGCGCTGTTCGGCGCTGCGGCTGTTGTTTGTGCAGAGCGACGTCGCCGATCGCATGATCGAGATCATCGCGGGCGCCGCGCGGGAATTGAGCGTCGGCGATCCGCGCGATCCGGCCACCCAGATCGGCCCGGTGATCGATCGCGACGCCGCAGCGCGGCTCGAAGCGCATATCGCGCGAATGACGCGCGACGCGCAGGTGCATTATGCGGGGACCGTGCCCGGGCCGGGCTATGTCGCGCCGCATCTGTTCGAACTGGCGCGCGCCGATCAGCTCGGCGAAGAAGTGTTCGGACCGATCCTGCATGTGGTGCGTTACCAGGCCGATCGCTTCGACGACGTGCTGGGCGCCATCGCCCGCAGCGGCTATGGGCTGACGCTCGGAATTCATTCCCGCGTCGATGCCACGATCGAGCGCGCCGTCGCGCGGCTTCCGGTCGGCAACGTCTACGTCAACCGCAACATGATCGGCGCGGTGGTCGGCGTGCAGCCGTTCGGCGGATCCGGGCTGTCCGGCACCGGGCCGAAGGCCGGCGGGCCGCATTATCTGCCGCGTTTTGCGCTCGAGCAGACGGTGAGCATCAACACCGCGGCGGCGGGCGGCAATGCGGCGTTACTGTCGGAGGATGAGGATTGATCGGGTGTCAGTCCTGGCGGCGGAAACGCCTGCGCGATCGACGCGGTGTCGGCAAGCCGGATTCCGCCGGTCAACGCATAACGCCTGTCGCCGCCCGCCTGCCGCGCTTGTTGGCGCGGCGTTTGGTGTGCGGCTCTGCTGTCTGTGATTTTGGTTATTGAACGCCAAAACGCCGCGCCCTTTTTGGGGTCGCGGCGTTTGTGTGTTTGGCTGAGATCGTATGTTGTGAGGATGATTTGTCCTTTGCAGGCCTGGCAGCGACCTACTCTCCCAGGGCTTGAGCCATAGTACCATTGGCGCT
>NZ_DASWPE010000149.1:0-11605 GCF_036404135.1 Rhodopseudomonas sp.
TACATGACGCTGGAAACCATCGCCCCGATCGGCGATGATCCCGCCGTCAGCCTCCCGGCTTTCGCCAGCTGACAGGCCCGGACCAACCCGGCAGTCGCGGTGACCCGCCGTCAGCTACACCACTCCCTGGGACACGATCACGGGGAGCGACCACCGCTGTCACTATTGCTCGCCCCATACATTTGTTTCTATCCGCGCTCCCGCACGGGGAGCGACCTGATCGAAGTCGGTCGCGCCGTCGGCGATGGTGTTTCTATCCGCGCTTCCGTACGGGGAGCGACGCCCGCGAGATTGATTACCCGCTGCCGGCTGCGCGGTTTCTATCCGCGCTCCCGCACGGGGAGCGACTCTGAGTTCCAGCGCTACGCGGAACGCGAGTTCGTGTTTCTATCCGCGCTTCCGCACGGGGAGCGACGTCATCGCCTGATATCGAGCATGCCTTCGTCTTCGTTTCTATCCGCGCTCCCGCACGGGGAGCGACGAGACCTCAATCCGCGACGACGGTTCCGATCACCCGTTTCTATCCGCGCTCCCGCACGGGGAGCGACTGGTGGCAGTCCGGTCAGTATGACCCTGCCAAGGGTTTCTATCCGCGCTCCCGCACGGGGAGCGACCCTTGCTTGCCTGGGCGTGGTCGGTCGATATCTGGTTTCTATCCGCGCTCCCGCACGGGGAGCGACACGAGATGCCGCGCGCGGCCGCGACCCGTTGCAGGTTTCTATCCGCGCTCCCGCACGGGGAGCGACCGGCGCCCATCGCCGCATCGATCAGTGTCAAGGATGTTTCTATCCGCGCTCCCGCACGGGGAGCGACGCTGATCGCTGGCAACTTCCGGCTCTACACGAGGTTTCTATCCGCGCTCCCGCACGGGGAGCGACTCGCCGAGATACTGTTGGCTTCTGCCCACTGTTTGTTTCTATCCGCGCTCCCGCACGGGGAGCGACACGACGGCCCCGCCGCGATCCGCTGGCTGCACCGGTTTCTATCCGCGCTCCCGCACGGGGAGCGACCATTGGATGGCTCCAGATGATGCGGGCCGACCTCGTTTCTATCCGCGCTCCCGCACGGGGAGCGACGCGTTCTAGCGCGCCGACCGGTTGTCTTATCTTGGTTTCTATCCGCGCTCCCGCACGGGGAGCGACCTCGCGGCGGAAACGCCGCGGGTGGTCGGGAAGGGTTTCTATCCGCGCTCCCGCACGGGGAGCGACGTCTGCGATGACGCGACCACTTCGTCGACCCAGGGTTTCTATCCGCGCTCCCGCACGGGGAGCGACGGGGCTCCCGTTAACAAGGCTGATGGCTTAAATGTTTCTATCCGCGCTCCCGCACGGGGAGCGACCCGCCGCCGCGGTGGTGACCCTGACCTGCAAGTGGTTTCTATCCGCGCTCCCGCACGGGGAGCGACTCTATTTCTTTAGCGTAGGTCAGTCGACAGCCGCGTTTCTATCCGCGCTCCCGCACGGGGAGCGACGCCCATCCAGGATCGCCGCCGGTGATCACGTTGGTTTCTATCCGCGCTCCCGCACGGGGAGCGACGCTGGATCGGAGGAGGGCTCAATGCTGACCACGGTTTCTATCCGCGCTCCCGCACGGGGAGCGACCGGGATGCGCGCCGGCGAACTGCGATACGGCAGTGTTTCTATCCGCGCTCCCGCACGGGGAGCGACCTGTTCGTGCTGCGGCACGCTCGGCAGGGTCGGAAAGTTTCTATCCGCGCTCCCGCACGGGGAGCGACGAGCGATGCCAATGCAAGAACGGCGACCTGATCGATGTTTCTATCCGCGCTCCCGCACGGGGAGCGACGACTGCCGGATCCAGCCCCAGCGGCCGGAATCTCCGGTTTCTATCCGCGCTCCCGCACGGGGAGCGACCCTCTTTACGGCAGGGTCGCTGTTCGGGTGGAAGTTTCTATCCGCGCTCCCGCACGGGGAGCGACGCCGCTTGCGGACCGTCGATGGGCCGTAGATCGCGTTTCTATCCGCGCTCCCGCACGGGGAGCGACGAGCTTGAGTTATGGGCGAGATCGATAGGGCAAAGTTTCTATCCGCGCTCCCGCACGGGGAGCGACCAGGCCCAGCTTAGGCCGCGCCGCGTTCCACGTGGTTTCTATCCGCGCTCCCGCACGGGGAGCGACCTCATCTGAGGCGCCATACCATACGTCTCGAATGTTTCTATCCGCGCTCCCGCACGGGGAGCGACCGGACGCCGCCGCGTGGCCGATCGACCGCTGGCAGTTTCTATCCGCGCTCCCGCACGGGGAGCGACGCGCCATCACCGTCGCAACGGTGGGGCGACCGCGGTTTCTATCCGCGCTCCCGCACGGGGAGCGACGTCGGCGACGAGCCTGACGCGACGGCGCTGCCGAAAATGTTTCTATCCGCGCTCCCGCACGGGGAGCGACGAGCCAGATCCAGCGGGAGCAATCGAGCTACCAGTTTCTATCCGCGCTCCCGCACGGGGAGCGACATATCATTTCTGGTATTACTCTAGCGGCGAGCGTGTTTCTATCCGCGCTCCCGCACGGGGAGCGACACACCACGGCGTCGGGCATCGTCAACAATCAGCAGTTTCTATCCGCGCTCCCGCACGGGGAGCGACCTGGTAATCCAACCCTTGCCCTCGCGCAGGTTTGTTTCTATCCGCGCTCCCGCACGGGGAGCGACCACCACGGCGAGCGGCATCGTCAACAATCAGCAGCTTCTATCCGCGCTCCCGCACGGGGAGCGACTTCCTCGCTTTCGCTGTCATCGCGTTTGACAACGGGTTTCTATCCGCGCTCCCGCACGGGGAGCGACAGCAATCGGATCAGTCGGCGCGCTCGGCTACAATGTTTCTATCCGCGCTCCCGCACGGGGAGCGACAAGCCGTCGCTACCCGCCTACCAATCCCAAAATAAGTTTCTATCCGCGCTCCCGCACGGGGAGCGACATTCGGCGAGATCGAATTGACGACCGGCGGTCCGAGGTTTCTATCCGCGCTCCCGCACGGGGAGCGACTTAAGATAAAAGACGGCTCTGTGCTGCGCTTCTGGTTTCTATCCGCGCTCCCGCACGGGGAGCGACGACAGGTTCCTTTGGTTATGCGCGATTTGCGCGGTTGTTTCTATCCGCGCTCCCGCACGGGGAGCGACGCCGAGAACTGGTCCTTGACTTCCTGGTCCATGGTGTTTCTATCCGCGCTCCCGCACGGGGAGCGACTGCCCAGGCCTCGTCGAACCACTCGACTGGCACTTGTTTCTATCCGCGCTCCCGCACGGGGAGCGACAGTCCATTCGCATATGTTCCGGCGCCAGCGAGATGTTTCTATCCGCGCTCCCGCACGGGGAGCGACTAGAACTTCATCCGATATCTCCGTTATTGCTGGATGTTTCTATCCGCGCTCCCGCACGGGGAGCGACGTCCAACCTCTTCAAAGCAAAGGTGTGATCATCATGTTTCTATCCGCGCTCCCGCACGGGGAGCGACGACCGTCCGCGTCGACGGCAATCAGTTTGCGCTGTTTCTATCCGCGCTCCCGCACGGGGAGCGACGATCCCGGAGGCCTTCGCCGACGAAGATGAAGCGTTTCTATCCGCGCTCCCGCACGGGGAGCGACACCTTATTCATAGTCGCTTCTTGCTCCAACGAAAATTGACCGGGCCGCGCGAATGTCGAGGCCCGCCTCGTCCGATGCCGGCAGCGGTCGGCTGCAGCCCGCCAATAGCTGAACGATTTCAAACAACTCACGCCCGCGCGAACGTCCCGGCGTTTCCGGTCATGCTTGAGGTTCGCGCGAACGGGATCGGGGAGCCCGACCGCTCAGACAATGAGCGGCCCGGCCAGATCGGTGGCCGGCTTCGCTCCCACATGCTCCACCCGGCGCTGCCAATTCGCGCCGAGATAATAATAGCGCAGACTGTCATGCTCCGGCTTGATCAAGCGCTCGAGTTTCGCCTTCAGAGTGGCCCATTGCGCCGGATCGACTTCGATCTCGAAGACGGAAAACTGCACGCGCTGACCATAGTTGCGGCAGGCCTTGGCGACACGCCGCAAGCGTGCCGGCCCGCCCGCTTCGACCGTGGAGACATCATAGGTCACGAGCACGAGCATCATCGCCTCCGATCGGTGGCTTCCGCGGCCGGTCGCCCCTCATTTCCAGAACCAGGGCGGATAGGCGTCGAGATCGCCGCGCAGGTGGCGCGCGAGCAATTGCGCCTGAAGATGCGGCACCAGCCCGAGCGGCGCCGTCTCCTCCAGGAACGGATGGCGCCGCTCCTCCTTCTTGCGCTCGGCCCAGGCAGCCAGCACCGTCTTGCGGCCATCATCGGTCAGCAGAACGGCGCCGCCATCGCGGGTTTCGAAATCGCGGGCGCGCAGTTGCCGGCGATTGAGCAGTGACAACGCCAGGCGATCGGCGAGCACGGGCCGCAGTTCCTCCATCAGATCGAGCGCCAGGCTCGGCCGTCCGGGGCGGTCGCGATGCAAGAATCCGACCGCGGGGTCGAGCCCGACGCCCTCCGCCGCGCTGCGGCAATCATGGGTCAAAAGCGTGTAGAGGAACGACAGCAGCGCGTTGACCGGATCGAGCGGCGGCCGGCGCGAGCGGCCGCGAAAGCGGATCTCCGGGTCGGCGGCCCGAATGAGATGATCCAACACCGCAAAGTAGTTCTGCGCCGCTTCGCCTTCGGCCCCGCGTAGCGCATCGATGCCCTCGTTCAGATGAGCGACGCGTCGCAGGATGAAGCCGAGGCGATCCACGGCAGTTGCTATGCTCGCGCATTGGCCGGGCGGCGCGCCGTCGGCATGGTCGCGTAGCGCGCGTTGCAGCACGCCGCGCTGGTTGACGATCTTGGCCGAGACGAAACTGCGCACGATCTCGTCGGGCGCCTCGGAGGCGCGATATTGCGCGCGCCGCAGCAAGACGTTGCCGCTGACCGGACCTTCGACGCGAGCCTGGAAGCGGCCTGCGCGGTCGAGCAGAACCAGCGTAATGCCGCCGCCGGCGAGTGCCTGGATCAACGGCGGCGAGATGAAGATCGCCCCGAACACCACCACCGAGCCGAGCATATGCAGCGGCACACGGGCGCGCTCGGCGCCCTCCAGCTCGGCGACGATATTCTCGCCGTCCTTGCGCAAGCTGGCGCCCTCGGTGGTGACGAACAGCGTGTTGAGAAGCTTTTTCACCGTCGGTCCTCTCTTGCCTCGTCTCCTCCTTCATCTCCGGCGGTGTCGTCGAGCGCGGCCGCAATCGCGCGGACCCGGAAGCTGATCGCCGATTTTGCCGTGGCCTTTGGACGGCAGAGCTCGATCAGCGAGCTGGCGCGGCAGCGCTCGGCGCGCCAGAGCGCCGGCGGCGTCCGGCCGATCGCGAACAGTTCGCCGAGCTGCAGCGCCGTCGTCTCGGTCAGCCGGCGCAGCTCCGCATCGAAAGCCACGGCGAGCCGGCGTTTCGGCGCGGCATAGAACAGCGCGCCCTCGCGCACGGGGCGCCCGGTCATCTCCTCCAGGCACAGCGCTTGCGCGCAGAGCTGCACCTCATCGGCGCGGTGCAGCTTGGCCTTGGCCCGCTTGTACTCGACCGGATAGGCGGTTTCGCCGTCCGGCCCGGCGCGAAATTCGACCAGATCGGCAACACCCGACAGGTTCAGCCGTTTCGAGACCAGCGGCAGCGCGGTGACGCGGCGCAGCCCCTTCTGGCGTCGCAGTCCTGCTTCATGCGCGACCTCGTGCAGCACCCGCCCTCGGCGGTGAAGCGGTTCTCTTCCCAGAGCCGCTCGATATGAATCAACGCCGCCTGGCGCATGCAGTAGACGGCATGTTGCAGCGCGGAGAGCGGGATAGGGTCGTCGCTGTCGATGCACGCCATCCCGCACTCCGTGTCAGACGAGTTCGAGTATTTCGATGCCTTCGGGCAGGTCGTTGCGGTCGACGCTCACCGCATAATCGGCGAAGCGTCGCGCCGGCGGCAGATTGTCCAGCCGGTTGCTGTCGAGGTCGTAGAGCTCGTCGCCGAATTTGCGCTGCACCTTGACTCGCTCGAACAGATCGTGCGCGGCGGCGTTGCCGAGCGCCGAAGCATGCTTGAAGGCGATGAGCTTGCGCGACGACATCTCGCCGCGCGCGGCGGAGCGGTCATGCTCGAACATCGAAGTCAACGCCTCGAACACCAGATCAAGGTCGGCCTGGTTGAAGCCGGTGCGTTCTGCGAGCTTGGCGTTCACGAACAGATGCGCGCGATACAGGCCGTATGGCACGATATGCTTGCGGCCCATGGTGCGGTTTTCCGTCCGCTCGTCTTCCTCGGTCGCCTTGCTGCGATCGGCCTTTTCCTTCTCGTTGGTCGCGGCCATGCGGGTGATCGATATTTCCAGCGGCATGATCGGCTGGACCGAGCGCGCGAAGGCGACTTGAACCGGCCCGCGGACCTGGCCGCAATTGATCCCCGTCGACATCACGGCGCCGAAGGCGCGGACATCGAAGAAATTGTTGCACATGAACTGCGTCAAGGACTTCGCCTCGTCGTCGTTCTGCGGATTGAGCTTGGCGGCCTTGGCGACTTTGGTATCGCCCGGGCGCTGCTCGATGTAGGCCTTGCGATGTTGCTCATTCAGGATCGAGCCTTCCTGAACGTAGATGCCGTAACGCGTCTGCCCGCTGCGGGTGAGGTCGGCGTAGTTGCGGATCTTGCGCTTGAGCGACACGTCGCTGACCAGGCCGACATTGGTTTCGGGATCGAGCCGCGGCAGGTTGCCGGCGTCGGGATCGCCGTTTGGATTGCCGTCGGTCACATCGAACAGGAATACGATGTCGTAGCGGTTTGCGAGCGGGGTCATGCCGTAGGCTCCTCGATGACGGGCTTTTCCGACTTGCTATCGGTCTTGGCGAAGAAATCATTGCGCTGGTGGTAATAGCCAAGCGCGAACAGACCCTGCTGCTTGTCGGGAAGATGCGACGGGAACGGATCCGCGCCGGGCGACATCGTTTCCATGATCTCGCCGACCCTCCTTTCGAGCACGATCGCAAGGCCCTTGTTATCCTTGGTGATCTTGGACAGATGCGGTTTCGAGCCTTTGTCGAGCATCGGATAGATTTTCCGCGGCTGCGATGCGGCTGCGCCGTAGAATTTGTCCTTGATCGTGGCATTGACGTTGCGGCCGAGCGCGGCACTCTGGATCTGCTCGTAGACGGAGAACAGCCTGCCGAGCAAATAGCCTGGCTCCTTGTTGTCTGGGTCGAGCGACACCGGCACCTCCCTGTCGAATGAATCTGCGAAATTGCGGATCAGAACGGATTTGATGATGGCGACCCGCAGCGCGTTGACGTCGTGGTCGGCGCGCAGCCGCATCAGCACCTGGGACAGCAGCGTCAACGGATAGGGCGCTCC
Source organism: Rhodopseudomonas sp. (assembly GCF_036404135.1). Lineage (GTDB taxonomy): Bacteria > Pseudomonadota > Alphaproteobacteria > Rhizobiales > Xanthobacteraceae > Rhodopseudomonas_A. The sequence continues at coordinate 7,363 of NZ_DASWPE010000149.1, forward strand.
GGTCAGGATGGCGCGCATCCAGTCGCCGGCGAGTTTCGGGACGACGTTCTCGGTTTTCCTCAGCGTTGCGGTCTCGATCAACAGCCGCCACATCGACGGCGCCGGCTCGCGCGGCGGCGGCTCGATTCGCATGCGTTGGACGTGCTGAGCATAGCGCTCGGCGATGACGCCGAAATCGTCCTCGATATAGAACCGGACCGACAGCCGCGCCGCGTTCGGCGCCAGTGCGAGTACGAAGAAGCGCACGCCCTCGGGCAGCTTTGGCTTGATGTCCTCGATCGGTCGCCCGTCGTGGATCGCTTGCAGAATTGCCGCGACTTTTGCGGTCTCTTGCTTCTCGTTGACCGCAAGAAAGCTCGCGAAGATATCCTCTGCGTCAGCGACGGCCTCGGCGGTCTCGGCGTCCGCCCAGAACACGGTGGAGGCGTCGCCGATCTGGAGACGGTGGCCGCTGCCCTTTTCGAGGAAGTGGTTCAGCGCCGTCGTATAGGCGAAGGCCGCCGCCTCGGAGATCGGCGCATTGTCGCCCTGTTCGTGGCCATAGGAGGTGAAGGCATCGAGATTGAACGAGACAATCGATGCGCCGGACGACTGAGCATCCCAGACGCCTTTGATAGCGGAATGGAGCCGGGCGACCGGGCCACGTTCGCCGGTCACCAGGCAAACCGCGTCGACCTTACCCGGTTCAGCCGATAGCTTGGCCCACAATTCGCGCGCGGCGGGCCGATCATGAATCCGGATATCCTGCCGCCGTTCACTCTCCAACGCGAAGACCACGTTCTGGTCCTTCATCTCCTCGGGCCAGCCGAGACGTTCAAAATCCTCTGGCCGCCAAGCCTCGATGAATTTCAGAAGCGCCAGCAGGCCCTCGTCCTTGGTTCCCGCCAGTTCACGCCGATGTCGTTCTCGAAATGCCTCCAGGCGCGTTGATCCATCCTTGCCATCCGATGCGGTAACCCCGAGCGCATAGGCGGTGTTGTCCCAGAGGAAAAACGCTCGCGGCGTGACGCCGGGCCGCTTGAATGCGGCGGGCACAGTCATCATTCGAGCTTGCTTCTTTCGCCCCTCTCCCTCGCGGAGATCAATCGGCAGACCGACGGGTGTGCCATCCGGGTTCAGGGAAATCAGAAATCCAATCTTCTCCTGCGAATATCCGAAAGCCGGGACCTTGCGGCGTGTCGCGAGCCGGTCATAGGCCCGGACCAGCGCGGCGAGTGCGCTCATCGGCGGATCTCCGGCGAGCCGGGCGGCGGCACTTTCACGACGCCCTTGTCGAGCCTGGCCCGGAAGAACAGCGATGAGCGGTCGCCGGCATGATCGATGTCCCACAACATGAAGCCGAGATCGCGCGTCTCGTCGATCGCCGCGGGCATTGGCGCGTCCGGTTCGATCAGATTGAAGCGGGCAACGAATTCGCGCGTCCCCAGCGAGGGTTGATGGAAGCACTGCCCCTTGCGGGCGCGACGGTTGAAGGTGTCGAGGTGCTTGCCCGCATTGTCGGTCGCATCGGCCTTGGTCGTCAGTTCGAAGCGCGCGGCGATGACATAGCCGACCTCGGCCAGCACGGTGGAGGCGCGCTGCTGGCGGTTGTCCTCGATGACGAGGCCGAGCCCTTCGAGACTGCCGGCATTCATCGCCTGCTTGATCTTGCCGGCCGGCGCCTTGGTGGCGACCTCGTTGCGCCGGATCGACTGGAAGCGGATCGGCTTGAGGACGTGGATTTCCTCGACGATCCAGCGAATTGACGGCTTCCAGTGCACCGCTTCCAGGATTCCCCGCGCCGCCGACGGCGTCATGACGTCATAAGAGACGCGCTCGACCTTCATCTCGGGGCGAGTGAAACAGGCATAGTCGCCCGAAACATGAAGTCTTATCCCGTAGGCCATAGCGCTGCGCCCAATAATGTGAATGCGGCCGAGTAAGCGTGCGGCTGCGCGAGATTAGATGGGGTGACAAAAAATACTATTATCAATACGTGTAGCAGCAATATTGCCTATACTATCACACCTTCGATCCCCAGATAATCCGCATTCTCCCACAGTAACCCGGTGTCCCGCGTGTAGAGGCTGCCGGTGATCAGTTCGGCGAACTGGTCGCCAAATCCCTCGACGAAGCGAACGTGCCCGTTGTCGATCAGTTTCTGCCGCGCCTTGGGCGGCACCTGCACCGTGTAGGACTGCAGCTGCCGCGCGCAGGCGCCAGGCGTCAGCCAGCCGTGACGCAGGCCGTCGAGCGCCTGCTTCGCCGTGTCGTCGATCGGCACGATCACCGGCGCTAACCCGCTTTCGATCAGACGAAAGCCCTCGCCCACCGTGCGATAGGCGAAATTCGTCGTGCCTGAGCCGACCGAGAACGCCTCCATCACCTTGATCGTGGCGCTGGCGCCGTCGAGATCCTTGGCGCGGATGCGATCGAGGCCGTGATCGCCCTTGCGCCAATAAACCTCCTCGAAATAATCCCGCATCGCCTGGGGCGAGAGCGGATCGTCGCCATGATTGCGCTTCATGCGCGCCATATCGCCGATGAAGCCGGCGATCTCGCGCGGCGGTTTCGCTTCGGTCGGACAGAACACGGTGACGATGCTGTCATCGAGCGGGCTGCGGCCTTCGCGATTGCAGCGGCCGCCGGCCTGGGCGATCTGATCGAGGCCGGCTTCGGCGCGCCAAACGCGGGGAAAATCCAGATCGACACCGGCTTCGACGAGGCTGGTGGCGATCAGACGACAGGGCCGAGGATGTTGCGGATCGAGCCGGGCCTTGACCTCGGCGAGGATGATGCGGCGGTCGGCGGCGGTCTGCCGCGTGGTCAAATGGATGGCGCCGTCGAGGCCCGCCGCCTTCACTGCAGAGTAAAGCGTCAAAGCATGGGCGCGGCTGTTGACGATGACCAGGGCTCGATCATGGCCGCTGAGCGCGCCGACCAGATCAGCATCGGACATCTCGCCAGCGAATTGCAGCCGGAAGCGGCGCAGCGCGCCATGCAGCGCCAGCGGATCCGGCGCGAGTTCGCTGTCCGGCCCGAGTTCAAAGCCGCCGGCGAAATCCGGGGCGGCCAGCGCCGGCTGGGTCGCCGTGCACAGCACAATGGTGCAGCCGTAATTGCGCGCCAGTTCGTCGAGCGCGGCCACGGAGGGCCGCAGCACCGGCAGGGGAATGGTCTGCGCCTCGTCGAGGATGATCACCGCGTTGGCGAGATTGTGCAGTTTGCGGCAGCGCGACGGCCGGTCGGAGAACAGGCTTTCCAGAAGTTGAACATTGGTGGTGACGACGATCGGCGCCGCCCAATCCTCCATGGCAAGGCGCAGCTTGTCGCGCGCCGCGCTCTTGCTGAGCTTTTCCTCCTCGATCGCCGAATGATGTTCGAGCACGACGTCCTCGCCGAGCACGCTGCGGAAAATGCCGGCGGTCTGGTCGATCACCGACGTGAAGGGAATCGCGGTGATGATCCGGGCCATGCCGTGGTGCCGGGCATGGTCGAGCGCGAAGCCGAGCGAGGCGAGCGTCTTGCCGCCGCCGGTCGGCACGTTCAGCGTGAACACGCCGCGCGGCGATGCCGCTCGGCCGCGGACATGGCTGAGGATATTGGCGCGAAGCCGGTTGACCGGCGTATCGGCGGTCTTCATCGCGTCGATATGCGCATCGAAGCCGGCGATCAGCCGCGCGGCGATGTCCGGCAAGCGCGGCCAGTCGCGGTCCACTACCCGGCTTTCGATCCGCGCATAGAATCGCTCGGTGTCGATGCGATCGGCGTCGATCAGGCAGGAGAAGATCATCCGGCCGAGGACGGCGATTTGAAAGGCACGGCGGTCCGGGTGCCAGCGGAAATTCGCAGGAAACAGGCCGCTTGTCGCAAGGTCGACCTCGCTGCTCCAGACCGGATCAAGCGGTTCGGTCTTTTGCGCCGCCCGGCCATCGAGGCTCGCTGCATCGCCAAGCCGGTCGGGCAGGCCGGCATGATGACCCGCCACGATATAGGCGACCAGGTCCAGCATCAGCCGATCGGGCGGCGCGCCCGCCTTCGACCGATCCAGAGCGATCCTTGCGCCGGCCGTCGAATGATCGACGCCCGGTCCTCGGCCCTGAATGTAGCGCTGGAACGCTTCCGCATATTTGCCGAGGTCGTGCAGCCGGCCCGCCAGCGCCGCCGCCGCGGCGGCCCCGAACTTGTCAGCACGCGTCGCCGCCAGCTCTGCCGCTTCAATCAGATGCTCGAAAAGCGGCTGCCAATCGGATTGATCGGAATT
>NZ_DASWPE010000150.1:0-18220 GCF_036404135.1 Rhodopseudomonas sp.
CGGTCGGGCTGCGGCGGACTGCGCCGGTCCCGATATCAGCGACGCGTCGTGCGATCGCCGAAGTGCCATCGCCGCAGCCGCGCTTCAGCCCTCGCAAAACGGTGTCGAGCCACGGCATTTTCCTTGCCTGATCGTGGAATATCAGAAATGTTTAGCAATGATCGGCAGGACCAGTTCGCGCGGCGGAGTTTGAGGGGTGGAATCTGCTGCTCGCTTGCTCCGAATCGGGAACGGCGGAATCGCCGACACCAGTTCAATCGCGGAACCAGAAGCGGTGGCCGCGACGTCGAAAGCCCGATTCTACCCAAACCTGGAAGCGGCGCGCGGTGTAGCGGCGCTGATGGTGGCGTGTTTTCACGCGGGCGGGACCAGCTATCTTTCCGCCGACGGTAGCCACACGTCACTGTTACGGGATCCACATCTGCCGTTTCACTGGGCCGCTTTGCCGGGACAGATACTCGGAAATGGCGTCGGTGCGGTGATCCTGTTTTTCGTGCTCAGCGGCTTCGTGTTGGCGCTGACGCTGGAGCGTAGCGCCGAATCGCTCGGCCAAAGCGCGCTCGGTTTCTTCGGCAGCCGAATTGTCCGGATCTTTCCGGCGGCACTCACCACGCTGGCGCTATTCGTTGCGCTGCATGCAGCGTTTGGGGCGACTCTGCCGATGTCGGGCTCATTCGATCCGCTCAACGTGATGCGTAACGCGCTGCTCCTCAAAACCGACATCAACGGCGTCACTTGGTCTCTGCAGTTCGAACTGCTGGGCGCGCCGCTGATATTCGCTGCGTTCTGGCTGCACCGTCGGTTCGGGGTAGTGCCGCTGGCAGTAATCTTCACCACCCTTCTCGGGCTATCGTTCGCAAGCCAATGGCAAGCGCTGTTCGATCGTCCAAGTACCTTCGCGCCATTGTATTCCTTCGTGGCGGGGATGGCGGCTTATTTTTACGGTCGCGGCCTTGTCGATCGGCTGCAGCGCCCCGGCGTGGCACTCGCGATCGGCCTCGCCTGCTTTGCGATGGCTCGTATCGTTCTCGGCTTCACTTCGGTGTGGAGCGGCGTCGCCGAGACCGTGAGCAGCGCCGCGATCGTGGCGTTGCTGGCATTCGGTCCTTTTCGGGTCATGCCGCGGTTTTACGGCAGGATCTCGTACAGCTTCTATCTGCTGCATGCCTTGACGCTGCCGATCATTTGGAGCCGGCCCGATCTGCTCGGTGCATTGGTCGCCGCCGGGGTCCCCCGCACGGCCATAGCACTGGTGCTGTTGGTCGGCAGCGTTGCCGCCATTACGCCGCTGGCCTGGCTGCAATATCTGGTCGTAGAGGTCGGTTCCGGTCGGCTCTGGCACGCGTTCGAGCGGCGGTTGCGGTTGATATGACGTGCAGCCGACTGTTTTCGGTCGTGCTGCTGTCAGCAATGCCACCCCAGCGGCGTGAGCGCGGCGGCTCGGCGTGGATGACAACAAGTCTTGATGCCATGGTGAGCGCGGAGGGACTCGAACCCTCGACCCCATGATTAAAAGTCACGTGCTCTACCGTCTGAGCTACGCGCTCACGTGACGCGCTGTGTAGGGGGCGGACCGGTCCGGGTCAAGTCCGCGCGGGATCGCAACGTCAACCCTGTGGACGCCGAAACGGCATGGCGCGCCATGGCTTTAATAGCCGGCCTTCGATCGATCCCTGAACTCTCCTGGAGGCGATTAGGCCGTGTCGCGGTGGATTTCCGAGGCCACCGGCTGCGGCGCCGATATCGCTGCCGGCATGGCCTTGGGCAACGCAACCGGCCGCAACCCGATCAATTCGGCGGTGCGCACCCCGGTGTTGGTCCAGAACGCGAAGGAATTGACCCGCGAATTCTCCAGGATCGCAATCGCCACCGCGGCCAGGAACGGTAGGCTCTGCAGCACCAACACCGCGGCGAAGATGTAGATCTCGTGGACTTCCTTATAGGCGTTGGAGGCCACCAGCACCGCGGCGCCGACCAGCAGCAGCACCCCGATCACCGCCTCCCAGAACGCCTGGAATTCCACCGACATCAGCGAGAAGCCGCCCTTCGAGGTGCGGGCGAAGGCCAGATGCTCGGTGATCAGGCCCTGCGCCACCGCGCGCGACACCGTCCATTGCACCGACATCGCCGCGATCATCGCGCCCAGCATCTGCGCGGTTTTCACCGGCACCCTGAGCCGGTACAGCGTCACGAAGTGCAGCAGCGACACCACGAACGAGGCGATGATCGGCAGCGTCAGGATCTTGTCGGGGATCGCGATGTCGGCAAACGCCACGATCGGCACCCAGATCAGATTGAGGATCGCCACCACCACGCCGAGGCTCTCGGCGCCGAGCCAGTTCAGCCAGCCGAGCGCGAATTCGCGCTTCTGATCCGGGCTCAGCCGGCTGGCGCCCGGCAGGAAGCGGCGCCAATGCTTCTTGATGATCTGGAAGCCGCCATAGGCCCAGCGATGGCGCTGCTTCTTGAACGCCTCATAGGTGTCCGGCAAAAGGCCAAAGCCGTAGCGGCGGTTGGTGTAGTGGGTCAGCCAGCCGTGCTCGATGATCTCCAGGCCGAGATCGCTATCCTCGCAGATGGTGTCGCCGGCCCAGCCGCCGGCCATCTCCATCGCGGCGCGGCGGATCAGGCACATCGTGCCGTGCACGATGATAGCGTTGAGTTCGTTGCGCTGAACCATGCCGATGTCGAAGAACCCGGCATATTCGCCGTTCATGATGTAGTGCATCAGCGAGCGGTTGCCGTCGCGATGGTCCTGCGGTGCCTGCACCAGGCCGACCCGCGGATCGTCGAACGCCGGCACCAAGTCCTTCAGCCAGTCCGGCTCGACCATGTAGTCGGCGTCGATGATGCCGATGATCTCGGCGTCGGCGGCGGTGCGCTCCATGGCGATGCGCAGCGCGCCGGCCTTGAAGCCTTCGACTTTTTCGGCGTTGATGAATTTGAAGCGCTCGCCGAGCTCGCGGCAGTGATCCTGGATCGGCTGGGTGAATTCGGGATCCGGGGTGTTGTTGATGATCACCACGCATTCGAAGTTCGGATAGTCCAGCCGGGCCACCGCATCCAGCGTCTGCTTCAACATGTCCGGCGGCTCGAAATAGGCCGGGATATGAATCGACACTTTCGGCAGCTTCGGCGCTTCGGCGGTGGCTTCGCCGGCCTCGCCCGCGACGGCTTCGACAGGGGACGCGACAGCCGGCAGCGCCGCGGCCGGCGGCTTTTTGAGCAGCCGGACCGGCGCCCGGCCAAAGGCGATCGCGGCGATTTCCTCGATCCGCGCCATCGCGATCAGTACCAACGGCACTAGCAGGATCAGGCCGAGCGTCAGTGCCAGCGCCGAGCCGAACACGAAATAATGCCCGGTCCAATAGGCGAACACGGTTGCGACCCAGGCGCCGACGCCGTGCGCCGCCGCCGACAGCGTGAACGACTGCATCGCGCTCGGCGCGTTCAGCCGCAAAATCGGCGTCGACAGCAGGATGCCGATCAACAGCGCGATGCCGGCGAGCTTCCAATAGGCCTGGTCGACCACCGGGCCGCTCCAGGCGAATTTCGGTTCGCGCGCCGCGTTGAGGATGCCCCAGTAAGGACCGACGCCGCCTTCGAAGAACTTCCAGGGCTGATCGATCGCCTCGACGATGTTGTATTCCATGCCGATGGCTTCGGCGCGGTTGACGAAGTTGCGCAACGTCACCGCCTGTTCGAACGGGCCGGGCACCGCATCCTTCAAGTTATAGCCGGCGCTAGGCCAGCCGAATTCGGCGATCACGATGCGCTTGCCGGGAAAGGCGTCGCGCAGCTTCTGATAGATGATCAGCGCCTGGTCGACCGCCTTGGTGTCGGAGAAGCCTTCCCAATAGGGCAGGATGTGCGCGGCGATGAAGTCGACCGAGGACGCCAGTTCCGGGTGATCGAGCCAGATGTTCCAGATCTCGCCGGTGGTCACCGGGACGTTGACCTGGCCCTTGACGCGCTGGATCAGCTTGATGAGGTCTTCAACCTTCTGCTCGCCGCGGTAGATGGTTTCGTTGCCGACCACGATGCCGTTGACGTTGCTGTTGTGCTTGACGAGGTCGATCGCCGACAGCATTTCGCGTTCGTTGCGGTCGACATTCTTGTCGATCCAGGCGCCGACCGTGACCTTGAGGCCGACCTCGCCCGCGATCGGCGGTACCATTTCGACGCCGCCGGTCGAGGAGTACAGCCGGATCGCCCGGCTGATCGGCGCCAGGGTCTTCAGGTCGGCGCGGATTTTCTCCGCATTGGGGATGTTGTCGACGTCAGGATGCGCGGTGCCCTCGAATGGGGCATAGGACACGCTGGGAAGGATGCCCCGGAAATCCGGCGCCTGCTGCTGGTCCCTGAAGATCCCCCAGATGGCAGCATGAGCGGCGGTGACCAAGAGCAGAACGGCGACGACGGCGCGCATCGCGACTCAACCATACGGGGCCAACATGGCAGGGAAACGGACCCGTCCCCGAGGTCCGACCAAGGCTGCGGCAAACCAAGCATAGCTCTGCCACGTCTAGAAACAACTCATATGACGCCGTGGCGATTTGAGGGCGGCGCGGATTGCAACCGTCAAAATATCGCGTCGTTCCGGCGGATCACCTATTTCGCGGCCGGCGGCGCCGGGGTCGCAGCCGGGGCTGCGGCCGGAGCCGGCGCGCTGGCCGCTGCGGCAGCCGCCTGCGGCTGCGCGTTGGGATTGATCCAGCAAGCATGAACCCGGCCGCTCAGGCTGTCCGGGGCTTTCGGGTCGATTGCGCCGAACCGCACCAGGCAGCGGAAGGTGGCCTGCACATGGCCGCCGGGACAGCCGAAGCGGTCGTAGAGGTCGAGGTGGCGGAACGCGGTGTCGAGATCGTCGCGCCACATCAGCCCGACGACGCGGCGGCCGAGCCAGACGCATTCCGGATTGCCGGCCGGGCCGTTGATCGCCTGCGCAGCCTCGACGAACTCATCGGTCTTGCGCTGGCTGTCCTTCAAGGGATCGGCGGGGGCGGGATTGGTGCCATTCGTGGGGGCGGTCTTGCCGGACTGATCCTGGGCGCGCAGATCGCCGCTCTGGGCGATCGCTCCTCCGACCCCGATCAACAGGGCCACTCCAGTGACGGCAAGGCAACGCAGCACGGCGTTCTGAAACTCGATCAGCAGTCCACGCATAAAATCCCCGATTTTTTGCTCTGGCCCGACCGATCAGACGTCGCCGTCCGCTGGTCGTCAATTTGGTCCCGAATACGGCGCAGGCCTCGACGAATTCCCATGACGGACATTTTCGAATTTGTCCAGCAAAGGCGCAATACATCTTCCGGGATGACTGCCGGGTGAACAAAGCCGTTGACCGCTCACGGTTCTGAAGTTCTCGGCGCTGCTGCCGCGAATTCTGCCGAGCCGCGGATTCGGCGCGCCGAGCGAAGTTTCGATTTGCAGCATTCCGGTCTTGGCAGATCGTCGATGACCGGCTAATCGACGGGTCCTCGTGGAGGATGGAACCGATTTCACTTCGCACGCCGCTGGCGCTTCTCCTGGTATCGTTGGGTCTGATCGTCGCAGCGTGGTGGTGGCTGTCCACGCCGGCCGCGCTGGTGCGCGCGCCGATCGACCCATCCGACAAGTTGGAATGCGTTTCATATGCGCCGTTCCGCGGCACCCAGACGCCGCTGATCGCCTCGACGCAGATTTCCCCGGAGCAGATCGCCCAGGACCTCGCGCAACTCGCGACGATCTCGAAATGCGTGCGGACCTATTCGATCCAGAACGGTCTCGATCAGGTGCCGGCGCTGGCGGAAAAGGCCGGGCTCAAGGTCATTCAGGGGATCTGGCTCGGCAGCAACCGCTACAAGAACCTCGCCGAAATCGCCACGGTGGTCGGGTTGACCAAAAAATATCCCGGGGTGATCAGCGCGGTGGTGGTCGGCAACGAGGTGCTGTTGCGCGGCGAGATGACCGCCGCCGACCTCGCCGCGACGATCCGGCTGGTCAAGCCGCAGGTCAAGGTTCCGGTGACCTATGCCGATGTCTGGGAATATTGGCTGCGCAATCGCGAAGTCTATGAAGCGGTGGATTTCGTCACCATCCACATTCTTCCCTATTGGGAGGATTTCCCGGTGCGGGCGAGTTTCGCCGCGGCTCATGTCGATTCGATCCGCAAGCGCATCGGGGTGGCGTTTCCCGGCAAGGAGATCCTGATCGGCGAGACCGGCTGGCCGAGCGCCGGACGGATGCGCGAAGGCGCGCTGCCGTCGCGCACCAATCAGGCGCGGGTGGTCGCGGAAATCCTCGATCTGGCGAAGAAAGAGAAATTCCGCGTCAACCTGATCGAGGCCTACGACCAGCCCTGGAAGCGTCAGCTCGAGGGCACCGTGGGCGGCTTCTGGGGGCTGATCGATGCCGATCACCGCGCGCTGAAATATCCCGCCGGGCAGAGCGTCAACAATTATCCGCTGTGGAAGGTCTATCTCGGCTGCGGGTTGGTGCTGAGCATTCTGGTGTTTGGCGCGGCGATGCTGACGATGCGGCGCCGTCCATGGTCGCCGCGACTGCTGTCGTGGGTTGCTGTCACCGCGTCGGCGACGTCGGCGGGCATTCTGTTCGGCGTCGCCGCCGACAAGATGCTGTATGAGAGCCTCGGCGTCGGCGGCTGGTTGTGCTGGGGGGCGCTGCTTGGCGCAGCGACGTTGGCACCGATTCTGTCGGCCAGTGCGCTGATCTCGGGGCGGGCGCTGCCGACCTTCCTGGAACTGGTCGGCCCGCGCGAGGGCCGCACGCCGTCCTGGCTGGCGCGTGGCCTCGCCGCGGCGTTGCTGATCACCACGCTGATCGCCGCGATGACGGCGCTCGGCTTCCTGTTCGACCCGCGCTACCGCGATTTCCCGTTCGCCGCGCTGACCATGGCGGTGGTGCCGTTCTTCGCCTTGATGCTGCTGAACCGGCCGAAGACCGGCGTCCGCCCGATCGCGGAGGCGGTGTTCGCCGGGGTGTTCGTGGTGACCGCGCTGTATACCGGTTTCAACGAAGGTCCCAACAACTGGCAGTCGCTGTGGACCTGCGCCGGCTACGTCCTGCTCGGTCTTACGCTGTGGCAGGCGCGGGGCGAGCAAACCCCAAAATAAGCAGGCCGATCGCCAGCCCCGACAACCCGATATTGTACAGCACGATGCCGAAGCCGGCGGCGACCAGACCCGCGGTCAACAGCACGATCGAGGGCCGGATCACGTGCAGCACCGCGATCACCAGGGCGGCGATCCCGAACACCGAATTGCGGAACAGATAGGTCATCAGGATCCGGGTCTTGCACAGCATGGTCGGCAAGCCGGCGTCGCAGGCCAGCGCCACGGTGGACATCTCGATCGCCAGATAGCGGAGATACAGCGCATAGCCGATGGTGAGAAAGCCCACGATCAGCAGCCACTGCACCTGATACGGGGTGAGCCGGAACGGTTGTTTTTTCATTCGGCGATTATGCTGCGGTTCGCGCCTCAGGACAACCCGATGCGGGCTTGGCCGACCTTGTGAGGATCTTTAGCAGTTCGTCGCAGCGTCAGCGGACGCCGAGCAAGGTCAGCAGCGGCGACGGCGGTGGCGGTGGCGGCGTGACCGCCGGCGGCGGTTCGGGGTCCGCCATCGGCAGCCGGGCGCTGGTGCGCTTGCGGCTCGGCCGTGCCGCGGCGGGGGGCGGCGCCGGCGGCGCGGTGCCGGCGGACAGCCGCTGGCCGTCATAGGTCGCAGTCTCGCAATAGCGGTCGGCGGCGGCGAGTCCGGCGCACAGCTTGGCGGCGGTGGAGGCGTCGCCGATCGGTCCGGCGATCAGCCGCAACTGCATGCCGGCGCCGGAGCTGCGCTCCTTCACCACCAGCAGCGGCCGCAGCGCCGTCAACGAGGCGTTGGATTTGAGCAGCCGCTGCCACAGGATCCGCAGCCCTTCGACGGAATTGGCGCCGCCGAGGTCGACGCCGAATTCGGTGCGCCGGGTCGCGACCGCGGTGTCGGATTCGTTCGGTTCGGCATCGACGGCGGCGACCACCGGCGGCGCGGCCGCGGGTGGCGCCGCCGCAGCCGGCGCGGCGGCAGGCTCAATCAGTTTTGCGGCTGAAGGCTCCGGCGGACCCAGCATCGACTTTGCGGACACCAGTGGGGCCGGCGGCTTTGCCGTCACCGGCTGCAGCTCGGTGATGCGTCGGCTCGGGGCGACGTCGACGGCGGCGGGCGGGGCAGCGCTGGTCGGCGCCGGGTTCGCCGGAGCCGGAGGGGGAGCCGGCGTCGGCGGGGAAGCGACCGGGATCAGCGAGGCTGCCTGGGCGGCACGGACCGCCGGCTGCTCGCGCGGCGCTGGCGGCTCCGCGGGCTCTGCCGCGGTGGCCGCGGGCGGCGGCGCCTTGGGGGGCATCGGGGCCGGAGCTGAGGTTGGGGTCGGCGCGGCCGCGGCTTGCGGCGCCGGGCGCGACTCCGCGGGGGCCGCAGCGGGCGAGGCGGGGGCGCTGACGACCTGACGTTTGATCGAGCCGGTCACCGATTCGACGTTCTGCTCCAGCATGGTGACCCGCGAATACAGCCGGTCGCGGTCGCTGTTCAGGGTGTCGATCGCCGAGGCCAGCCGGTTGGTCTCGATCTGCGCCTCCTTGGCGATTCGCTGGATCTGCTGTGACTGCCGCGCCAGATCGGCGGCCGCGGCCTGTTCCTGCCGCACCTGGATCGAGGACTGGCTGACCAGGATCGCGAGCACCAGCGCGCCGATCGAACCGACCGCCCACGAGCCCAGCCGCCACAGCGCGCGGCGGTCCAAATCCTCCTCCTCGGCCAAAAGGCCCATCAGGCCGCCGTCCGATTCGGTGTTCAGACTGTCCGCCAGCTCGTCGCGATTTCTTGCCATACGCTGTCTGCTGCCCCCCGCAGCCACGCGAATCATGCGCCCAACTTTATCAGGGAAAGCTGGGCTGAACCTCGCTCGTACGACACCGCGGTCGCCGCTGTTTCCAGCCCGGTGAAAAACCCATATGAACGCCGCAGAACCGCAGCCTGCCACGGGATCACCCATCGAATGTCGCGTCGAACCAGCCTGACCATCGTCCTCGCCGCGGGCGAGGGAACGCGGATGCGTTCCGCCACGCCCAAGGTGCTGCATCAGGTCGCCGGTGAAGCCTTGCTCGCCCATGTCTTGAAGGCCGCGCCGAATGGCGACGGCGCCTCGCTCGCCGTGGTGGTCGGCCCGGACCACGCCGCGGTGTCCGATGAGGCCAAGCGGGTGCGCCCGGACGCCGCGACCTTCGTGCAACGACAGCGCCTCGGCACCGCGCACGCCGTGTTGGCGGCGCGCGACGCGATCGCCGGCGGCGCCGACGATCTGCTGATCGCGTTCGGCGACACCCCGCTGATTTCCGCGGCGACCTTCGAGCGGCTGCGGCAGCCATTGCGCGACGGCGCGACGCTAGCGGTGCTCGGGTTTCGACCCGCCGATCCGACCGGCTACGGCCGGCTGCTGGTCGAGGACGGCCGGCTAGCGGCGATCCGCGAGCAGGCCGACGCCAGCTCCGCGGAGCGCGCGATCGGCCTGTGCAATGCCGGGGTGATGGCGTTCGACGGTCGCAGAGTGCTCGCCATCCTCGACAAGATCGGCAACGCCAACAGCAAGGGCGAATTTTATCTCACCGATGCGGTCGCGATCGTGCGCGACCTGGGACTGGAGGCGATTGTGATCGAGACCGGCGAGGACGAAGTCCGCGGCATCAACACCAAGGCGCAACTCGCCGAGGCCGAGGCGGTGATGCAGGCGAGGCTGCGCCGTGCGGCGCTCGACGCCGGGGTGACGATGATCGCGCCGGACACGGTGTTTCTCGCCGCCGACACCACCTTCGGCAACGACGTCACCATCGAACCCTTCGTGGTGATCGGGCCCGGCGTCAGCATCGCCGACGGCGCGGTGATCCATGCGTTTTCGCATCTTTCGCAGGCCACGATCGGCAAGAACGCCTCGGTCGGCCCCTACGCCCGGCTGCGGCCCGGCACCGCGCTCGGCGAGGGCGCGCGGATCGGCAATTTCGTCGAGACCAAGGCGGCGATCATCGACGCCGGCGCCAAGGTCAACCATCTGACCTATATCGGCGACGCCCATATCGGCGCGGCCGCCAATATCGGCGCCGGCACCATCACCTGCAATTACGATGGTTTCGGCAAGCACAAGACCGAGATCGGCGCCGGCGCGTTCGTCGGCTCGAACTCCTCGCTGGTGGCGCCGGTGACGATCGGGGCGGGGGCCTATATCGGCTCCGGATCGGTGATCAGCCGCGATGTTCCCAGCGATGCGCTCGCTGTGGCGCGGGGTCAGCAATCGATCAGGGACGGCTGGGCGAAACGGTTTCGCGAGGCGAAAACCCGCGGCAAGACCAAAACCGCCAAGTAGTAGCGGACCGCTCGGACGGCAAATTTACCCTAACGATTAACGTTGTCTTACTTCGCAATGATTATTGATTAGCTTCGCTTTCGCAGAAGCTCGTAAAGACCAATTTGGGCGTCTGCCTCTGTCAACGTGGAGTGATTGAACCGCATGTGCGGCATTGTCGGCATTCTGGGAAATGGTCCGGTCGCGGATCAACTGGTCGATTCGCTGAAGCGTCTTGAGTATCGCGGCTATGATTCCGCGGGCGTCGCGACGCTGGAGGGATCGCAACTGGTGCGCCGCCGCGCCGAAGGCAAATTGCGCAATCTGGAAAAGCTGCTGAAGAGCTCGCCGCTGCAGGGCCATCTCGGCATCGGCCACACCCGCTGGGCGACCCACGGCAAGCCGACCGAATCCAACGCCCATCCGCACGCCACCGCGCGCGTCGCCGTGGTCCATAACGGCATCATCGAGAATTTCCGCGAGTTGCGGCAGCGGCTGGAGAAAGAGGGCGCGAGCTTCAGCAGCGAAACCGACACCGAGGTGGTCGCGCATCTGGTCAACTCCTATCTCGCCGCCGGCGCCTCGCCGGAAGACGCCGTGCGGCAGGCGTTGCCGCAACTGCGCGGCGCCTTCGCGCTGGCCTTCATCTTCAGCGGTCACGACAACCTGATGATCGGCGCCCGCAAGGGCTCGCCGCTGGCGATCGGCTATGGCGACGGCGAGATGTATCTGGGGTCGGATGCGATCGCGCTGGCGCCGTTCACCGACACCATCAGCTATCTCGAGGACGGCGATTGGGTGGTGCTGACCCGCAGCAGCGCCGTGGTGCGCGACGAGTTGGGCATCGTCACCGGCCGCGACACTTTGAAATCCGGCGCCTCCTCGCTGGTGGTCGACAAGGCCAACTACCGGCACTTCATGGCCAAGGAAATCCACGAACAGCCGGAAGTGGTCGGCCATACGCTGGCCCGCTACGTCGACATGGCCAATGACCGCACCGCGTTGCCGGTGACGCTGCCGTTCGATTTCAAGGACATTCAGCGGATCTCGATCACCGCCTGCGGCACCGCGAGCTACGCCGGCTTCATCGCCAAATACTGGTTCGAACGCTTCGCCCGGGTGCCGGTGGAGGTCGACGTCGCCTCCGAGTTCCGCTACCGCGAGGCGCCGTTGCGCAAGGGCGATCTGGCGATCTTCATCTCGCAGTCCGGCGAGACCGCGGACACGCTGGCGGCGCTGCGCTACGCCAAATCGCAGGGCTTGCATACGCTGTCGGTGGTCAACGTGCCGACCTCGACCATCGCCCGCGACAGCGAGGTGGTGCTGCCGACGCTGGCCGGCCCGGAGATCGGCGTCGCCTCGACCAAGGCCTTCACCTGCCAGCTGATGGTGCTGGCGGCGCTGGCGGTGGCCGCCGGCAAGGCGCGCGGCGAATTGTCCGACGATGACGAGGCGAGGCTGGTGCGTGGCCTGGTGGAGATCCCGCGGCTGATGGCGGCGGCGCTCGGCACCGAGCCGCAGATCGAGAAACTGGCGCGCGACATCGCCAAGCGGCAGGACGTGCTCTATCTCGGCCGCGGCACCAGCTATCCGCTGGCGCTGGAGGGCGCGCTGAAGCTGAAGGAAATTTCCTACATCCACGCCGAAGGCTATGCCGCCGGCGAGCTCAAGCACGGCCCGATTGCGCTGATCGACGAGAATATGCCGGTGGTGGTGATCGCGCCGTTTGACCGGGTGTTCGAAAAGACGGTGTCGAACATGCAGGAAGTGGCGGCGCGCGGCGGCAACATCATTCTGATGACCGACGCCAAGGGCGCGGCGGAGGCCACCATCCAATCGCTGGTCACCATCGTGCTGCCGGACATGGCGGCGGCGTTTACGCCGATGATCTATGCGATTCCGGTGCAGCTCCTGGCCTACCACACCGCCGTGATCATGGGCACCGACGTCGATCAGCCGCGAAACCTGGCGAAGTCGGTGACCGTGGAATAGACAAACCGTCGCAGGCGGCCGCCGATGGTTTCCGCCGGCGCCGCGGTCCTGTGGAAACAATCAAATCATTCCAGCGGGTTATGGTGGGCGTGGGCGGCAAACCTTATCCCCATGAGATGCCGCGGCGGGTGTGGGAGATGCAACAGTCTGCGCGATAGATTGCGCGAGGGTCTGCTAGAATGCCGGCAAGCCGCGTCGGCTCGAACGGCGTTGACGATTCGTGGTCCAGCCACGATGTTCTTTTAAATGACCTGGATCCATGATGACCCGTAACGACCAAGCCCCGACCGAAAGCCCGCTCGAGCTTCCGCACGATCCGCCGCGCGGCTTCATGGCGCGGATCCGAAACTATTTCCTCACCGGGCTGATCGTCGCCGGCCCGATCGCGATCACGTTTTATCTGACCTGGTCGTTCGTGACCTGGGTCGATGCCTTCGTGCGGCCGTTCGTGCCGGCGGATTATCGCCCGGAAACCTACATCCAGCATTATCTGCCGTTCGGCGTGCCGGGCTCCGGCCTGATCGTGGCCTTCGTCGCGTTGACGCTGCTTGGCTTTCTCACCGCCAATCTGATCGGCCGCACTTTGGTCGATCTCGGCGAGCGGCTACTCGGCCGGATGCCGGTGGTGCGGGCGATCTATCGCGGCTTGAAACAGGTGTTCGAGACGCTGTTCTCCGCCACCGGCTCGAGCTTTCGCAAAGTCGGGCTGGTCGAATTTCCGGCGCCGGGGATGTGGTCCTTGGTGCTGATCTCGCAGCCGCCGAGCGACGAGATCGCCACCAAGCTGCCCGGCCAGGACGAGCACATGTCGGTGTTTCTGCCCTGCGCGCCGAACCCGACCACCGGCTTCTTCTTCTACGTGCCGAAGAGCAAGGTGATCGAGGTCGACATGACCGCGGAGGCCGCGGCGACGCTGATCATGTCGGCGGGCGTGGTGCAGCCCGGCTCCGACCCGCAGAAGAAGATCGCCGCACTGGCCGGCACGGTGATGGCGGCGCGCACCGTCAGCGACGCGCCTGAGTCCGCATTCTCGCGCCGCCCGGCCAAGGTCGATTAGAAGAAGTGATTTGAGTCATTCCGGGGTGCGCGCAGCGAAGCTGCGAGCGAACCCGGAATCCCGCTCCACGCTCCGCATGCCGCAAGATTCCGGATTCGCTCGGCCTATCAGCCTCGCGCCTCGGAATGACAACGATCACCCGGCGCCGATCAGCGGCAGGGCTTCGTCGCGTTCGAACAGATAGAGCAGGCAGCGCAGCGCGTCGCCGCGCTCGCCCTTGAGCTTCGGATTGTCCTTGAGGATCTGCAGCGCCTCGTCGCGGGCCTGCGAAATCAGTTGCGCGTGCACCTCCGGCCGCGCGATGCGATAGCCGGGCAGGCCGCTTTGCCTGGTGCCGAGCACGTCGCCTTCGCCGCGCAGCTTGAGATCTTCCTCGGCGATGCGGAAGCCGTCGGTGGTTTCGCGGATCACCCGCAAGCGTGCCGCTGACATTTCGCCGAGCGGGTCCTTGTACAGCAACAGGCAGGTCGAGGATTCCGAGCCGCGGCCGATCCGGCCACGCAGCTGATGCAGTTGCGCGAGGCCAAAGCGCTCGGCGTTCTCGATCACCATGATGGTGGCGTCGGGCACGTCGACGCCGACCTCGACCACGGTGGTCGCGACCAACAGGCCGATCTCGTGGCCGGCGAATTGCGCCATCACCCGGTCCTTGTCGGGCCCGCGCATCTTGCCGTGCACCAGCCCGACGCGGTCGCCATAGCGGAATTTCAGGCTCTCGAAGCGCTGCTCGGCGTCGGTGAGATTCACCGTCTCGGATTCTTCGACCAGCGGGCAGATCCAGTACACCAGCTTGCCGGCCGAAAGCGCCCGGCCGACCGCGTCCATCACCTCGTTGAGCCGGCTATTCGGCACCGCGCGGGTGTCGATCGGCTGCCGGCCGGCCGGCTTCTCGCGCAGTTCAGAGAGGTCCATGTCGCCGAAATAACTCAGCACCAAAGTGCGCGGGATCGGCGTGGCGCTCAGCACCAGCACGTCGACGGCATCGCCCTTCGAGGTCAGCGCCAGACGTTCGCGCACGCCGAAGCGATGCTGCTCGTCGACCACCGCCAACGCCAGATCGTTGAACACCACGTCGTCCTGGATCAGCGCGTGGGTGCCGACCAGACAATGGATCTCGCCGGTGGCGAGCCCGGCCAGAATCTCGCGGCGCTCCTTGCCCTTTTCGCGTCCGGTCAGAATCGCGACGCGCAGGCCGGCATGTGCCGCGAGCGGCGCGACGGTCTTGAAATGCTGCCGCGCCAGGATTTCGGTCGGCGCCATCAAGGCCGCCTGCTTGCCGACTTCGGCGACGGCCGCGGCGGCGAGCAGCGCCACCACGGTCTTGCCGGAGCCGACGTCGCCCTGCAACAGCCGCAGCATCCGCACCGGCTGGCGCAGATCCTCGGCGATCGCAGCAGCCGCGGCCTGCTGCGACGCCGTCAGCGCGTAGGGCAGCGCGTCGATGATCTTGGCCCGCAACGCGCCGTCGCCGGCGTTGCGTGTGCCGGCCGGCCGGCGCAACTGCGCGCGCACCAGCGCCAGCGCCAATTGCCCGGCGAGCAGTTCGTCATAGGCGAGCCGCGACCAGAACGGACCGTTTGGCAAGATGTCATTGAGCTCAACCGGGCGATGCACCCGCTCCAGCGCCTCGGCGAACGGCGGAAAGCCGCAGCGCCGCAGCACCTCGGGCGCGGTCCATTCCGGCAGCGTCGGCAGCTTCAGCAGCGCCTGCGCGATGGCGCGGCGCAATGAACCGACCGCCAGACCCTCGGTGAGCGGATACACCGGATCGATGCCGGAGAGCAAAGCGAGGCCCGCTTCATCGACCACGCGGTCGGGATGCACGATCTGCAGCGTGCCGTCGAACATCTGCGCGGTGCCGGAAACGTAGCGCTTCTGCCCGACCGGCAGCAGCTTTTCGACATAGTCCGGCTTGGCGCGGAAATAGGTCAGCACCACGTCGCCGGTGTCGTCGCTGGCATAGACGAGATGCGGCGCGCGGGAGCGGCCGCCCGGCGCCGGACGATGCCGGTCGATGGTGACTTCCAGCGTGACCATGGAGCCCGGAACGGCGTCGCGGATCTTCGGCCGCGCCCGGCGATCGATCACGCTGACCGGCAGATGCAGCAACAGATCCACCAGCCGCGGCGTCTCGCTGCGGTCGAGCAGATAGCGGAACAACTTATCCTGCTTCGGCCCGACGCCGGGCAGGCTGGTGACCGGCGCGAATAACGGATTGAGCAGCGGAGGGCGCATCGAACGACTCTGGGCACATGGCGTTGCCTGCAATCGGTGACGATTGGATGCATTTTGCGCCGAATGCAATGCGCGATCAGAGGCTGACAGCGCCGCCGCCGCCCGCTATAGCAGGCGCGCCCGGCACGTCCGGGCTTTCGGCGTTCAGACAGGTTTGACAATGACAGGAACGACACGAACCAGCGGCGATCTCGACGTCCGCCGCAAGCGGCTTTTGTTCCAATGCTGGCACCGCGGCACACGAGAGATGGATCTGATCCTCGGCCAGTTCGCAGACGCCGAAATCGGCAGTTTGACCGATCACGAAGTCGACGAGCTGGAGCGGTTGATCGAGCTTACCGATCACGATCTCTACGCCGCGGTGACCGGCGAGGCTGCGCTGCCGGCGCCGTTCCGGGGCGGGCTGTTCGAGCGCGTCAAGACCTACGGCAACATGGACCGCGACGCATGAAATCACCGACCCGCTCGCCAGCGGAACTGCTTGCCCCCGGACAGGCGCTGACGTTTGCCAACGTCGCCGAGAGCGCCGAGGGGCTGATCGTCTCGGATCTGGCGCGCGCGGTGGCGGCGCGGCCGAAGCCGCCGGTGGTGTCGCTGGCGGTGATCTGCCGCGACGGCCCGCGGATGCAGCAACTGGCGCGGTCGCTGGAGTTCTTCGCGCCGGATCTGGCGGTGATGCAATTCCCGGCCTGGGATTGTCAGCCCTACGACCGGGTGTCGCCGCATGGCGGCATCTTGGCGCAACGGCTGACCACGCTGGCCCGGCTGTCGCGGTTGAAGGGCAGCGAGAAGCCCTTGATCGTGCTGACCACGGTCAACGCCATCGTGCAGCGGGTGCCGGCGCGCGTAGTGATCGCGGCGCAGGCCTTGTCGGTGGCGCCGGGCCATGCGGTGCCGATGGATTCCATCGTCGCCTGGCTCGAACACAACGGCTACAGCCGTTCCTCCACGGTGCGCGAGCCCGGCGAATATGCGGTGCGCGGCGGCATCCTCGATCTGTTTCCCGCCGGCCTCGACCAGCCGGTGCGGTTCGACTTCTTCGGCGATACGCTGGAATCGATCCGCACCTTCGACGCCGAGACCCAGCGCACGCTGCTCGACATGCGCGCGCTCGACCTGGTGCCGATCTCGGAATTCCAGCTCGTCACCGACACCATCCGCAAGTTCCGGATGGGCTATGTCGCCGAATTCGGCGCGCCGTTGCGGGACGACCAGCTCTATGAAGCGGTCAGCGAAGGCCGCCGCTATCCCGGCATGGAGCACTGGCTGCCCTTGTTCCAGGAGCGGATGGACACGCTGTTCGACTATCTCGACCGCACCCCGATAGCGATCGAACCCCAAGGCGAAGACGCCGCGCGCGAACGCTTCAAGCAGATCGGCGATTACTATCTGGCCCGCCGCGAGGCCCGCGACATCCCGGGCGGCGGCGCGATCTACAATCCGCTGCCGCCGGACCGGCTGTATCTGGTCGAGCACGAATGGGAGAAGCGACTGCAGGGCGCGGCCTTGGCGCGGCTGACGCCGTTCGCGGTGCCGGCCGACGACGGCCACGTCATCGATGCCGCAGCAAGGGCCGGCCGCAACTTCGCGCCGGAGCGCGCCGATACCGCGGTCAACGTGTTCGAGGCCGTGGTCGCGCATGTGCTGGCGCTGCAGGGCCAGCGCAAGAAGGTGGTGGTGGCGCTGTGGAGCGAAGGCTCGCGCGACCGCATGGCGAGCATGCTGAAGGACCACAAGCTGCTCAATCTCACATCGGTCAATTCCTGGCGCACCGTGCAGGCGACGCCGCGCAACGAGGCGATGCTGGCGGTGGTCGGCATGGAAGCCGGCTTCGAGACCGACCATGTCGCGGTGATCAGCGAACAGGACATTCTCGGCGACCGCTTGGTGCGGCCGCGCAAGGCCAGCCGCAAGCTCGACAATTTCATCTCCGAAGTCACCAGTCTCTCGGCCGGCGACCTCGTGGTGCATGTCGAGCACGGCATCGGCCGCTTCGTTGGGCTGCAGACGCTGGAGGTCGGCGGCGCGCCGCATGACTGCCTGGAGCTGCACTACGCCGCCGATACCAAGCTGTTCCTGCCGGTCGAAAACATCGAGCTGTTGTCGCGCTACGGCTCCGACCACGCCAATGTCGAGTTGGATCGACTCGGCGGCTCCGGCTGGCAGGCGCGCAAGGCCAAGCTGAAGAACCGGATCCGCGAGATCGCCGGCGAGCTAATCAAGATCGTCGCCGAGCGGCATCTGCGCGAGGCGCCGAAGACGGTGATCCAGCCGCATCTTTATGACGAGTTCTGCGCGCGCTTCCCCTATGAGGAGACCTAGGACCAGCAGTCCGCGATCAATGCCGCGCTCGGCGACCTCGAAAGCGGCCGGCCAATGGACCGCCTGATCTGCGGCGACGTCGGCTTCGGCAAGACCGAGGTGGCGCTGCGCGCGACCTTCGCGGTCGCCTTGGAAGGCAAGCAAGTCGCTGTCGTGGTGCCGACCACGCTGTTGGCGCGCCAGCACGCCAAGAATTTTACCGAACGCTTCAAGGGCTTTCCGGTCAACGTCGCGCA
>NZ_DASWPE010000151.1:0-16063 GCF_036404135.1 Rhodopseudomonas sp.
ACTTGGCGCGCTGGCGCAGCCTTGCGAATTGCGGATTGTCGCGGTTCAGCACCACCGCGCCGTGCGGCTCCAGCCCGGTGAAGATCTCCGCCTTGGCGTCGGCGATCGCCTCGACGCTGTCGAAGAATTCCAGATGCACCGGCTCCACCGTGGTGATGATCGCCACCTCGGGGCGCACCAGCGCCACCAAAGGCTCGATCTCGCCCGGATGATTCATGCCGATCTCGAACACCGCGAATTTCGCCGAGGCCGGACAACGCGCCAGCGACAGCGGCACGCCCCAGTGATTGTTGAACGACGCCGCCGAGGCGTGGGTCTCACCCTGGGCGGCGAGCACGGTGCGCAGCGCCTCCTTGGTCGAGGTCTTGCCGACCGAGCCGGTGACCGCGATCACCTTGGCGCCGAGCCGCGCCCGCGCCGCGCGCGCCAGATCGCGAAGGCCGTCGAGCACATCGTCGACCACCAAGAGCGGCGCATCGGTCGGGAATTTGTCGCGCTGCGCGCGCTCCACCACCGCGAGCCCGGCGCCGGCGTTCAACGCCGCAGCAACGAAGTCATGGCCGTCATGGACGTCGCCGCGAATCGCGAAATACGCATCTCCCGGAACAAGCGTGCGGCTGTCGATCGAGATGCCGAAGATCGCGTCGGGCAGCTCGCCGGCTGCCGTCGCGCGCATCGCCTCCGCCATCGCCGAGGCCGTCCAAAGGGGCAAATTGCTCATGCGGCGCTCGATGAAAGGGCCGCCGCAGCGGCCTCGTGGTCGCTGAACGGCAGCACCCGGCCGCCGATGATTTGTCCGGTCTCGTGGCCCTTGCCGGCGATCAACAGCGCGTCGCCGGCCTGCAGCGCGCCGATCGCGGTGCGGATCGCCTCGGCGCGGTCGCCGATTTCGCTGGCGCCGGGCGCCGCCGCCAGGATCGCGGCGCGGATCAAGGCGGGATCTTCGCTGCGCGGATTGTCGTCGGTGACGATGACGGCGTCGGCCTGTTCAGCGGCGATCGCGCCCATCAACGGCCGCTTGCCGGCGTCGCGGTCGCCGCCGGCGCCGAACACCACGATCAGCTTGCGCCTGGCATAGGGCCGCAGCGCCTGCAGCGCCTTGGCCAGCGCGTCCGGCTTGTGCGCGTAGTCGACGAAGATCGGCGCGCCGTTGCGGTCGCCGACCAGTTCGAGCCGGCCCTTGGCGCCTTCCAGATGCTGCAGCGCTGCGAACGCCTGTTCGGCGTCGCCGCCGGTGCCGATGACGAGCCCGGCCGCGACCAGCGCGTTCTCGATCTGGAATTCGCCGACCAGCGGCAGCCGCAGGCCGCGTTCGCGGCCGTGATGTTCGACGATCAGCCGCTGCGCGAAGCCGTCGATGGAGGCTGCGACCAGCCGGATGCCGTCCTGACGGTCGGCGTTGCGACCGACCGTGATCAGCCGCAGCCCGCGCGCCCGCGCCGCGGCGATCACCGCGGCGGAATGGTCGTGATCGGCGGAAATCACCGCGGCGCCGCCGTCGATCACCAGATCGGTGAACAGCCGCAACTTTGCCGCAAGATAATGCGCGACGTCGGGGTGGTAATCCATATGGTCGCGCGACAGATTGGTGAAGCCGCCGGCCGCGACTTTGACGCCGTCAAGCCGGAACTGATCGAGCCCGTGTGACGAGGCTTCCAGCGCCAGATGGGTGACGCCCTCGCCGGCGATCTCGTCGATCTCGCGATGCAGGGCGATCGGGTCCGGCGTGGTCAGCGAGCCGTAGACGCTGCGTTGCGGCGTCACCAGGCCGATGGTGCCGATGCTGGCCGCGGCAAAGCCGAGTCGCTGCCAGATCTGCCGGGTGAAGGCGGCGACCGAGGTCTTACCGCTGGTGCCGGTGACCGCGGCGATGGTGGCCGGCTGGCGCGGATACAGCCGCGCCGCAGCCAGCGCCAGCGCGCGCCGCGGATTGGCGACGCGAACCAGCGCCACGCCAGGCTCGGCCTCGGGAAACTGTTCGCCGGCGACCGCGACCGCGCCATTGGCGATCGCCTGGTCGATGTAGCGCGCGCCGTCGGTCTTGACGCCGGCCAGCGCGAAGAACAGGTCGCCCGGCTTCACCGCGCGGCTGTCTGAGGCGAGGCCGCCGACCTCGATCCCAGCCGGCTCGGCCGCGATCGCAACATCATCGCTGAACAGCTCGCGAAGCTTCATCTTCATCCAGTCCGGCGCATGCGAACAACCGACGTCCGAGGGTCAGGAGCTTTTAGCGCAACCAGACCCCGGCGCAACCGATTGCGCCGGCTCCGCCGACGTCTTCAACCGGCGGAATCGCCTATTGAGTCGCCTTCGATGCCGCAAGAATGAGGCGGTCGGACGGCGGCAGATCGAAACGCGGCTCGATTCCCAACAGCGGCGCGATGCGGGCGATCACCTTGCCGCCGGCCGGTACCGCATTCCAGCCCGAGGTGATGAAGCCGTGGGTCTCCGGCAGCGCCTTCGGCTCATCCAGCATCACCAGCACCTGAAACTGCGGATTGTCCGCCGGCAGGATCGCGGTGAAGGAATTCAGCACCTGCTTCTTCGAATAGCGGCCGCCGACCACCTTCTCGGCGGTGCCGGTCTTGCCGCCGATATAATAGCCCTTGGCCAATTGGTCGGCCTGCTTGGCGGTGCCGGTTTCGGCGTTCAGCCGCATCAGGTAGCGGATCTTGTCGCTGGTGTCCTTGCGCACCACGCGCTTGCCGAGCTCCATCGCTTCCTGCTCGCTGCGCTTCAGGAAGGTCGGCGGAATCAGGTAGCCGCCATTGACCATGGCGTTGATGCCCATCACCGCCTGCAGCGGCGCCACCGCGATGCCGTGGCCGAACGAAATAGTGATGGTGTTAAGCTCGCTCCAGCGCTTCGGCACGATCGGCGCGGCGCTTTCCGGCAATTCGGTGCGCAGCCGATCCATCTGGCCGACCTTTTTCAAAAACGCCTTGTGCGCCTCGACGCCCTGCGCCAGCGCGACCCGCGCCGCGCCGATGTTCGACGAATAGGTGAACACCTCGGTCAGGGTGATGGCGCGGCCGAGACTGTGGGAGTCGTGGATCGCGAACTTGCCGAAATGCAGCGCGCCACGCGCGTCGTACAGCGTGTTGAGATTGGCCTTGCCGGAATCCAGCGCCATCGCCAGCGTCAAAGTCTTGAAGGTGGAGCCCATTTCGTAGACGCCGGTGGTCAGCCGGTTGATCCGATCGGGGTCGTGCGCCTCGCGCGGATTGTTCGGATCGAAATCGGGCAGCGACACCATCGCGACGATCTCGCCGGTGCGCACGTTGGAGACCAGGCCGGAAGCCGCCTTGGCGCTGTATTTTTCCTTGGCCTTCATCAGTTCGTCGCGCAGCGCGTGCTCGACCCGCAGGTCGACCGCGAGTTCGATCGGCGTCTGCAGCCGGTCGGTGGCGAAGCCGGCGCGGTGCAGGTCGGCAAGCCCGTTGGTATCAAGCCATTTCTCGATGCCGGCGATGCCCTGATTGTCGATGTTGACCAGCCCGATCAGATGCGACACCGCGGGGCCGGACGGATAGACCCGCTTGTTCTCGCGCAGGAAACCGATGCCGGGAACGCCGAGCTTGCGGACTTCCAGTTGCTGCTGTGGGGTGATTTCCCGCTTCAGCCAGACGAAGCCTTTCTTCGACGACAGCCGCTCGCGGACCTCGGCGGTATCGAGATCGGGCAACGTCGCGGTCAGAAGTTCGACCGCCTCGTCCTTGTCGATGATGCGGCGCGGCTCGCCGAACAGCGACGGCGTCTTGACGTCGGTCGCCAGCACTTCGCCGTTGCGGTCGACGATGTCCGGCCGCGCGGTCGCCACCGCGTCCTGCGCGGCGGCGCGGCGCGCGCCGTGGCTGTCGCCGATCACCGCGATGGTGACCAGACGAAATCCGATCACCGCGTAGATCGCGGCGAAGGCCAGCATGGCGAAGCCGACCCGCGCCCGCGCCTTGATCGAGCGGTCGACGTTGCGCCCGTACAGCAGGCTGCGGATCAGCCGCTGTCGCCAGGGCTCGGTGGGGCGCGGCTTGGAGGTCTGTTGCATGCTCACCGCCCGACCTCCGGCGCCGGCAACGAACCGGTGATGATGTCGGGATCGATGGTGTCGATCATCGCCCCGATCGAGTCGGACTCATTGGGATTGAGATTCGGCGGCCGCTCCGGCAGGTTCTTCAAAGAATCGAATTGCTGCGCCGAGACCGGCTTCAGCTTCAGGTGCCGCTCGGCCAGCCCCTGCAGCCGCAGCGGCGCGTCGAGCTTGGACCATTCGGCGCGCAACGCCGCGATCGCTTCGCGCTGCTCGCGGACTTCGGCGTGCAACCGCAGCACCCGCTCGGTGCGCGCGGTGGATTCCATCTTAATCTGGTAGACATAGGCCGCGGCGAACACCAAGGCGCCGATGACAAGAAGATGGATCAGCCGCATCGTCAGCGCCTCCCCATCACGGCGTCGAGCGTCGGCCAGGCCGGCAATTCGTCGCCGGCATGGGCCGGCGCCGCGCTGCGTTCGCCGGCGCGCAGCTTGGCGGAGCGCGCGCGGGGATTGCTGGCGAGTTCGGCGGAGCCGGCGGTGATCGGGCGCTTGGTCAGGATGGTAAAGCTCGGCGCCGCCTGGTCGCGCTCCGGCAGATGCCGCGAGCCGCCGCCGGTCTTGCCGCGGGCGTTGAAGAAATTCTTGACGATGCGGTCTTCCAGCGAATGGAACGAGACCACCGCCAGCCGGCCGCCCGGCTTCAGCACACGCTCGGCGGCGCTAAGCGCCAGATGCAGCTCGTCGAGCTCGGCGTTGACGAAGATCCGCACGCCCTGGAACGTGCGGGTCGCCGGGTGGATCTCGCCGGGCTTGGCATGCACCACCTTGCCGACGATGTCGGCCAGCGCCCTGGTGGTGACGATCGGCGCGGCGGCGCGGGCGGCGACGATGGCGCGGGCCACCGCGCGGGAATGCCGCTCCTCGCCGAAAATGTAGATGATGTTGGCGAGTTCGGCCTCCGAGGCCACCGCGATCACGTCGGCGGCGGAGGGGCCGCTCTGCCCCATCCGCATGTCGAGCGGACCGTCGAGCCGGAACGAAAAGCCGCGCTCGCTTTGATCGAGCTGCATCGAGGACACGCCGACGTCCATCACCACGCCGTCGACCAGCCCGGCGCCCTGCGCCGCGCAGACCTCGGCGAGATGGGAGAAGCGGTCCTCGACCAGCGTCAGCCGGCCGGCCGAGCGATCGACCAGGTCGAAGCCGCCGGCGATCGCGGTGCGGTCGCGGTCGATGCCGATCACCCGGCTGCCCGGGACCGCCAGGATCAGCCGCGAATAGCCGCCGGCGCCGAAGGTGGCGTCGACATAAACGCCGCCATCGCGCGGCGCCAACAGCTCGACGGCTTCCTGGCCTAATACCGGAATATGGCGGGTGGGCTCGGTCATCGGCGGGAGCCTGCGGCCGCACGGGGGCGCCATCCGGGATGCCCCGAACCTTGCGTTGTGCCGCGCCCGCGGCGGCTGCCCCAATCCGACATCAACCAGCCCATTCCACCCGTGATTTCCGAGCCTTGATTTCCGAGCCTTGCCGCCGTCCCGGCGGCCGGTGGCAAGGTCGCGTGACCGACCGATCCCGCGCGCGCAGCAAGCCTCCGGCCCGTGCCGTGCAGGCCAACCCGGCGCGCCGCATGGAATTCGATCGGTTGCCATGGCTCGGGCGTCAAAAGGGCCGCGGCCGAACCCCACCGGGCTCGGCTTTTCAGCACTGAGTAACGTCACTTAGCGTTAAGAAATCGTTGACGGGATCGGTCGGATTGCCCGCGCGCGGCCGGGCATCCCTGACCAAGAACGGCGAGTGATGCCGGGCGTCCACACTCCACAGAAAAGGCCGGCGCCGTGTCATGCAATCGTTGCACCGCGACTCCGGCTCCGGATACGATAGCGTTTTCGAGCGAAGTGGATCCCGGTTCGCGTGAAGAAAGCGCGTCAAAATAACAATCTCAGAGCTCCGGTTCTGATTTTATCAGAACCGGAATAGCTTTAGGCCGCAGCAGCCGGTGGACTGCGGGGCATCGCTGCCGTCCTCCCGCCCGGATTAGGTTGTCCCATGCTCTCTGGTTCGTTTCCCGCTGCCCCCATCGATCCGAAGCGTCGACGGTCCCTCCCCGTTCCCAAGGGCGTCGCAGAGATGAAGACTTTCACCCCGGATTCCTCGGTCGTCTCCGACGTGATTCCGTCGCCCAATCATGGCGAGCGGAACAAGTCGCGGCTGCCCGACATGATCGTGCTGCACTATACCGGGATGCCCGACGTCGAGGGCGCGCTGGCGCGGCTGTGCCAGGCCGGCACCGAGGTCTCGGCGCATTACGTGGTGCTGGAAGACGGCCGGGTGATTCAATGCGTGCCGGAGTCGCGCCGCGCCTGGCACGCCGGCGTCGCCTCTTGGGCCGGCGAGGAAGACATCAATTCCTGCTCGATCGGCATCGAGATCGTCAATCGCGGCCACGATTGGGGCTATCCGGATTTCCCGCTGCGCCAGGTCGCGGCGACCATCGCGTTGTGCCGCGGCATCATCATCCGGCGCGGCGTGCAGGGCCATCGGGTGCTGGCGCATTCCGACGTGGCGCCTTCGCGCAAGAAGGATCCGGGCGAGAAATTTCCCTGGCAGGCGCTGTCGGATTCCGCGGTCGGGCATTGGGTGCCGCCGGCGCCGATCGTGCGCAGCGAGGTGCTGAAGCTCGGCACCGACGGCGACGAGGTGATGGCGCTGCAGCGGGCGCTGGCCGATTACGGCTACGGCTTGACGCCGAACGGGCGCTACGACCCGGCCACCGCCGACGTGGTGACCGCGTTCCAGCGCCATTTCCGCCCGCAACGGGTCGACGGCATCGCCGATGCCTCGACGCTGACCACGCTGCAAATGCTGCTCGACAGCCGGCGCGATGCCGCCGCGGTTGCGACCCGGCTGTAACGGCAACCCTTGACGCGGCGGCGCCGAGCCCGCATGCAGGGGCGGTCAGTCGGCCGGACGGCCGCTCTCGCTACGGTCGAAAGGCTGCGAGGGAGGAAAGTCCGGGCTCCATCGACATACGGTGCCGGATAACGTCCGGCGGGGGCGACCCCAGGGAAAGTGCCACAGAGAACGAACCGCCCGGCGAAGTCCGCAAGGACGAAGCCGGGTAAGGGTGAAAAGGTGCGGTAAGAGCGCACCGCGTTTCCGGTAACGGAAATGGCAGGGTAAACCCCACCGGGAGCAAAACCGAATAGGGGCGGCAACGCGGACAGTTCGCTTATCAGGCGATAACTCCGCAGGGCGATGTCAGGCTCGCCGTCCGGGTAGGTTGCTAGAGGCAGCGTGCAAACGTTGTCCCAGAGGAATGGCCGTCGCGTATCGTCCGTGCAAGCGGGCGGTGCCCTCCAGAACCCGGCTTACAGGCCGGCTGATCCTTACGAACGAGGGGTTCGGCGCAACTCGCCGGGCCCCTCGCCAGTTGGTGCCGTGGGCCGCACAGCCCGAAATGATCCGCCGATGACCGAGCCCCGCATCCTCGCCACCTATCACATCACAAGCGACGCCCACCACATCGAGCAGCGGGCGCTGGGTCTCGCCATCGAGCAGAGCGTCGAATGCCCGCTGGACGCCATCAACGATCCGGCGATCCTCGACAACATCCTCGGCCGGGTCGAGGACATCGCCGAGCTCGCGCCCGGCCGCTATGCGGTGCAGATTGGCCTTGCGGCTGCGACCGCGCCGGCCGAGCCCGGGCAATTGCTCAACATGCTGTTCGGCAACAGCTCGATCCAGCCCGACATCGCGCTCGCCGACATCGCATTGCCAAACAGTTACCTCGAAGCGTTCGGCGGACCGCGGGTCGGACTCGCCGGCCTGCGCGCCCGGCTCGGCGCGCCGCAGCGCGCCCTCACCGCCTCGGCGCTGAAACCGCAGGGCCTGTCGCCCGACGCGCTGGCCAGCCTTGCGCATCGCCTGGCGTCGGGCGGCGTCGATCTGATCAAGGACGATCACGGCATCGCCGACCAGGCTTTCAGCCCGTTCGCGGCGCGCGCCGCCGCGGTCGGTCGCGCGGTGCGCGACGCCAATGCCAAAACCGGCGGACGGACGCTCTACGCGCCGCACGTCTCCGGCACGCTCGACGACATGCGCCGCCAGCTCGGCATCATCCGCAATGAAGGAATCGGCGCGCTGCTGGTGGCGCCGATGATCGTCGGGCTTGCGAATTTTCACGCTATCGTCAACGAAGCCGCCGGCCTCGTCGTGGTGGCGCATCCGGCGATGGCGGGCGCCGCCAGAATTGCTCCGCCGCTGCTGCTCGGCCGGCTGTTCCGGCTGTTCGGCGCCGATATCACGGTGTTTCCGAACTTTGGCGGCCGCTTTGCCTATTCCACCGACACCTGCCTGGAACTGGCGCGGGCGGCGCGGCAGCCCTGGGGCGAATTGAACGCTTGCATCCCGACGCCGGCGGGGGGCATCATGCTGCATCGCGTCAATGAGTTGCTGCAGTTCTACGGGCAGGATGTCATGCTGCTGATCGGCGGCAGCCTCTTGGCCGCGCGCGAGCAGCTGACCGAACAAGCGTCACGATTTGTCAATAAGGTTGCCGACTATGGTCAACGATAGAACGATGACGCACGGCGAAATCGAGCCGCAGACCGAACAGCCCGGCGTCCGCGCAGCCGCAGGCCCCGGCCGATGGCACGACGTCGAATTGATGGCCTACAAGAATGACGACAGCGCGCCGTTCCGCTCGGTGACGCGGCAGGTGCTGTTTTCCGATCCGCGGCTCGGCTGCGAATGGCGCTACTTCGAGGTCGCCGAGGGCGGCTATTCGACGCTGGAGCGGCATCAGCATGTGCACGCGGTGATGATTCACCGCGGCCGCGGCCAATGCCTGGTCGGCGCTGTGATCAGCGACGTCGCTGTCGGCGACCTGGTGTTCATCCCACCGCTGACCTGGCACCAGTTCCGCGCCAATGCCGGCGACGTGCTGGGCTTCCTCTGTCTGGTCAACGCCGACCGCGACCGGCCGCAACTGCCGCGGCCCGACGAACTGGCGACGCTGCGCCAGAACAAGGCGATCGCGCAATTCATCGACGCCGCGGCGTAGTTCCGACGCGATTTCGATGCTGTCGCTTGGTCACTCCCCAGTCATTCCGGGGCGCGAGGCCGCAAGGCCAAGCGAACCCGGAATCTTGCTGCATGTAAAAGCGCCGGGCCCTGGAGCGAGATTCCGGGTTCGCTCGAGCTTCGCTCTCGCGCCCCGGAATGACAGCTTGCGTCGGGTGGACAAAGGCGCGCTCGCGCCGTGCCCACCAACGTCAAACCGTTCGGCAAATGTGGTGGGCACGCTTCCGCCGTCGCTCTGCGAGCTATGGCGGACAAGTCGCTTTGCCCACCCGAACTACGACTAATGCTCGGCCGGCGCGCCGGCCGGATTGCCGGGCTTCGCCAGCAGCACCACCAGCGTGCTGAGCCCGACATAGATCACCGTCATCAGCAGAAACGAATCCGCAAAGCTCATCACCACCGCCTGGCGATGCACGATCTGGCTGAGTTGTTTCATCGCCATCATCGAGGCGTCGCCGAGCCCCTGGAATTTCTGCGTGAACAGGTTCAGCGTCTCGACCGCGGTGGCGTTGCCCCAGGTCACCTTGTCGTGCAGCCGCGAGATGTGGAAATCGGTGCGGTCGTCGAGCGTGGTGTTGAGCACCGCGAGCCCCACCGCGCCGCCGAGATTGCGCATCAAATTGAACAGCCCGGAGGCATTCTTCAGCCGCGCCGGCGCCAGCGTGCCGAGCGCCACGGTGTTGACCGGCACCATCGCCATCATCATGCCGACGCCGCGGAAGATCTGCGGCCACAGCAATTCGTAGAAGTCGAAGTCGCGGGTCATCCAGGTCATCTGCCAGGTGCCGAACGCAAACAGCAGCATGCCGATCGCGATCAACGCCCGCATGTCGACCTTCTGCATCAGCCGGCCGACGATCGGCGCCGACACGAACATCGCCACTCCGGAGATGAACATGGTCTCGCCGATCATCAGCGCGCTGTAGCCGCGCACTTCGGCGAGATAGCGCGGATAAAGATAGGTCAGGCCGTACAGCCCGATGCCGACCACGAAGGCGAACATGCAACCGAGGCCGAAATTGCGGTTGACGAAGGTCCTGAGGTCGACGATCGGCTCGTGCGCGGTCAATACCCGCCAGAAGAACGCCACCGCCGACAGCACGCAGACCACGGCGAAGCTGGCGATCGAATCGTCGTGGAACCAGTCGTTGCGCGGCCCCTCCTCCAGCACGTATTCGAGCGAGCCGAGGAAGCCGCCCATGAAGGCCAGCCCCCACCAGTCGAAATGATCGAGCAGTGCGAAATGCGGCTCGTCGAAATCCACCAGCAGCAACACGCCGATGGTGATGCCGATGCCGGGCACTACATTGATGAAGAACAGCCAGTGCCACGACATCAGATCGGTGATGTAGCCGCCGATGGTCGGCCCGACGGTCGGCGCCAGCGTCGCCACCAGCCCGATGATCGGACCGACGATGTGAAACTTGCTGCGCGGAAACACCGTATAGGCCGAGGCGAACACGGTGGGGATCATTCCGGCGCCGACGAAACCCTGGATCGCCCGCCACAGGATCATCTGCTCGATCGACGAGGTGAAGCCGCACATCAGGCTGGCGCCGGTGAAGCCCGCCGCCGAAATCGCAAACAGATAGCGGGTGCCGAGCGCGCGCGACAGAAATCCCGACAACGGAATCGCGATCACTTCGGCGATCAGATAGGCGGTCTGCACCCAGGAGATTTCGCTGGAGCTCGCCGACAATCCGGCCTGGATGTCCGACAGCGACGCCGAGACGATCTGGATGTCCAGGATCGCCATGAACATGCCGAACACCATGATCAGGAACGCCAATAGCCGGATCGGCGCGATGTGATCCGACGCCACCGGCGGTGCCGGCGGGGCGCCGGCGATCGCCGGAGTTGCTGTGGTGTCCGACATGAGGCTTTCCGCGGGTTGGCGTCGACGCTGGCTTGGCGCCGGAAGCGCTTAGTCCTTGGTGTTGACGCTGACGTAGACCGACATGCCGGCGCGCAGCATGTTCTCGCGCGCCACCTCAGCCGGCACCTTCACCCGCACCGGCACGCGCTGCACGATCTTGGTGAAATTGCCGGTGGCATTGTCCGGCGGCAGCAGCGTGAACACCGCGCCGGCCGCTGGCGACAGGCTGTCGAGCGTGCCTTCGATGCTGCGGTTGCTGAAGGCATCGACCGAAATCTCGACCTTCTGGCCCGGCTTCAGCCGGCGAAGCTGGGTCTCCTTGAAATTGGCGTCGATATAGACGTCGTCGAGCGGCACCACATTGCCGAGCCGCTGCCCGGCCTGGATGTAATCGCCGGTGTTGACGAGGCGATTGGAAAACACCCCGTCGACCGGCGCGCGCACCGTGGCGAAATCCAGATCGCGTTCGGCCTTGGCCAGCGCCGACTGCAGTTCGACGAGCTGTGCGCGGGCCTCGAGCTGCTGCGCCTTGGTGACTTCGACGTTGTCGCTGGCCGCGGCATAGGCGGCCTGCGCGGCCTGCACCGCCGCGGTGCCCTGATCGCGGCCGGCCTGCGACACTTCGAAGGTGGCGCGCGACGCAAAGCCCTTGGTCGAGAGCGCCTGCTGGCGATCGAAATCGAGCCCGGCGCGCTTCGATGCGGCGTCGGCCGAGGCGAGCTGCGCCCTGGCCTGTTCGACCGCGCTGATCTGCGCGGTGACCTGGCGGCCGATCCGCTCGATGGTCGCCTGCTGGGTGGCGATCTTGGCGCGCGCGGACTCCACCGCGATGCGATAGTCGCCGTCGTCGATCCGGAACACGACGTCGCCGGCGCGGACCTGAACGTTGTCACCGGGTAGGATCGCGGCGAGATGGCCGGACACCCGGGCGCCGATCGTGGTGTTGTTGGCCCTCACATAGGCGTCGTCGGTGCCGACCATGAAGCGGCCGACCAGCATGTAGTTGACGCCGAATCCGATCGCGGCGAGCGCCAGCACTGCGGCAACGCCGAGCCCGATCAGCTTACGCTTGTTGGAGGTGTTGGCGGCGGGGCGCGGCGCGACCTCGGCCGCCGCATGCTGATCCTGCGGCGGCGCTTCGGCGCGAGGCCGCGGGGCCTCCTCGGGCACCGCGCGAACCGGATCATGGGCGGGCGCCGCAACGCGCGCCGCGGCGCTGTCGGCATCCGAGTCGACAGGCAGGATGCGGGCAGTCTGGTCGCGGCTTCCGGCCATCGCAGGCTCCTTGGACGAGATTTATCGGGCCGGACGCCGTCGGCATCGCCCTCAACTGCCAGGCAATTTATCATTGACCGAACGGTTCGGTCAATGTAGATTCTGGTTGCGGAAACGGTAACGGCAACGGCCCTTCGAAATCCTTCAGCGGACGGCTTTTCCTCGGACAGTCTAAAGCAATGGTTGCAATTCCCGGCCCGGCACACGGCCCGCACAGCGAGGACGACTGCACCAAGCGCCGGCAGATTCTCGAGGGCGCGCGCGCGGTTTTTCTCGAGCTCGGCTTCGACGGCGCCAGCATGGGAGAGATCGCCAAGGCGGCCGGCGTGTCCAAGGGCACGTTGTACGTCTACTTCGCCGACAAGAATTCGCTGTTCGGCGCCATCGTCGAACAGGAGAGTCGCGAGCTCGGCATTCTGGCGTTCGATTTCGACCTCGACGGTGAGGTCGGCATTGCGCTGCCGAAATTCGGCCAGGCCTATATCCGGCTGTTGTGCAACCCGCGCGGCGGCTCGGCAATCCGCACCGTGATGGCGATCGCCGAACGGATGCCGGAGATCGGCCGCGGCTACTACCAGCGGGTGATCGCCACCACCGTCGGCCGGCTCGGCGCCTATCTCAAGACCCAGGTCGAGGCCGGCGTGCTCACGATCGACGACTGCGACTTCGCCGCCTCGCAATTCATGATGTGCTGCCAGGCCTCGCTGTTCTTGCCCTTCATCTTCCAGGCGACGCCGGCGCCCTCGCCCGAGCAGATCGCCAAGGTCGTCGACAGCGCCACAAGGATGTTTCTCGCCGCCTATCTCGCCGCACCGGGCGCCGACTACTCGTCGTCGTAGTCGTCGTCGCCGGCCGGCTTGTGCCGCGGCGGCGTGGCGTGGCGACCGCCCAACGATCCGGTGATCGCCGGCGAATTCGATGCGTAGGGGTTGTGCTGCTGCGCGCGTGCCGCGACCTCTTCGCCGGACACCGCGGCCGGCTGGCAGATGATGCGGCGGCTCGAGCGGCGCATCAGGTCGACGTGGATGTGATCGTAGTGATAGACGTTGGAGCCCGGCGCCAGCACGGTGTTGAACACCTGGCAGGCCGAGCCTTGCACGTCGCGCAAGAAGCCTTGCTCTTCCGGCAGTCCCTTCCAGCCGTCCTTGACTGAAATCCGCCGGCCGTCGGCGAGCGTAAAGGCGGCGATGTCGAGCGCGTTGCCGAAGGCGTGCTCGGAAATATGCGCGCGCGAATTGCCGTTCATGCCGCGGCAGGAATAGGCCGAGATCTGCTTGATCTCGACGACGCGGACGCCGAACCAGCGCTGCGCCGCGGGCTGCACCGCGTCCGCCAGCCATTTGTCGAGCGCCGAGACGATCGGACAGGCCAAGGTCGCCACCGGCTTCACCGCCACCGGACCGACCGCGCCGGTGACGCTATTGTCGGGTCCGGGGCCGAGCCGCGGCTGCGAGAAATCTTGCGGCAAAGCTGCGGCAGCGCCGCGCTCGCCGGGCGCTGCGGCCGAAGCCGGGCGATAACGCGGCGGTTCCATGGCGCCGGCGCCGCCTTGCCAGCTTCCCTCCGGCGGCAGCTCGATGTCCTCCTGCGGCTGGGCCACGCCGGGCGGATTGAGCGTCATCGGCCCGGCCGAGGATTGGTATCCCGGCTGCGCCGCCGGGCTCACCGGATAGGAATTCGGCGCGGCGCGCGGCGGGTTGACCGGCCAGCGCGGCTGGCTGTTGCCGACTTCGCCCGGCGGGCGCAACTCATCGGCAAAGCCGAGGCTGGCGCTTTCGCCCAAGGCTGCGACCTTGAGCGGGAATTCGGCGCCGCACACCCCGGGGCCGGAAATCGGATCGATCCGCACCAGGTCCGGGGTCTCTCTCACCGCGCCGGATTTCAGACATGCGACCTCGGCCTCGGCTCGCCAGGGCTCGCGCTCGGCGGATTGAAACAATCCGCGGCCGCAACCCGCCAACGAGACAAGCATCAAGGAGCCGACGAGATACAAACGAACTCCGCGCGTCATCCGCGCACAATCGAACAACTTCTTTAACGATCTGTTCGTGCCGTGCGCTCAGCCGCGGTTAACCATGTCGGCCGCGCCGTTAAGGTTGAGCGGTTAGGTTAAGTGCATCTACGCGTTGACGCCGCGCCGCAGGCGGCGCATCTGGCGTCATGATGATCGACGACGACGACCGCTATCAGCTCGACGCGCAGGGCCACCGGGTGCTGATCGGGCTCAGCTTCGAGGAGACCGAGGAGTTCTTCCGGCTCGAGGAGGCGATCGCCAATTCCTGCCCGCGCTCGCAGCTCGGCGGCTCCGACTGGTCGCTGCCGGAAGACCGCCGCTGGCTCGAACTGTTCGAAAAACACGAATCCGCGCGGCGGCCGTTTCTCAACGTCGACAACAAGACCCGGCACTAGAGCTATTCCGGTTCTGATAGAATCAGAACCGGAGCTCTAGATTGTTATTTTGACGCGTCTTCTTCACGCGAACCGGGATCCACTTCGCTCGAAAACGCTATAATCATCGACGCCAGATCCGCATGAGGGCCGTCATTCCGGGGCGCGAATTCGCCAGAACGAGCGAACCGGACTCTTGCTGCGGGTGCAAGCCTCCGCCACATGTTGCGAGATTCCGGGCTCGCTCGCGAGCTTCGCTGCTCGCGCCCCGCAATGACGGCTGTCGAATGGAGATCACTCGACGAGCCGTCCCGGATGTCGTTACGCTCATCCGGGCTACAGGTCACTGCTAATGCAGCTCACCAGGTCGCGTCGAGCCCAAGCAGGCCGAGGATCTGCTGCCGCAGCTCGGCGAGATAGGCGTCGCCGCGGCGCCGCGGATACGGCCGCTCCACGGTGATGTCGGCCTTGATGCTGGCCGGCCGGTCGCTGAACACGATGACGCGCTGCGCCAGGAACAGCGCCTCCTCGACGTCATGCGTCACCAGCAGCGTGGTGAAGCCGTTGCGCTGCCACAGCGAGACGATCTCGGTCTGCATGCTGAGCCGCGTCAGCGAATCGAGCTTGCCGAGCGGCTCGTCGAGAATGAGAATCTGCGGGTCGTTGACCAGCGCACGCGCCAGCGACACCCGCTGCGCCATGCCGCCGGACAATTGATGCGGATAGGCGTTGGCAAAGCCGCTCAAGCCCACCAGCTCGATCGCGGCATCGACGCGGTGGCGCTCGGTCTTGATGATGCCCTGCGCCTCCAGCCCGAGTGCGACGTTCTTCCACACCGTGCGCCAGGGAAACAGCGTCGGATCCTGAAACACCACAACGCGCGACGGATGCGGTCCCCGGATGACGCGGCCGTCCTCGGTGAGATGCCCCGAGCGCGGCGGCTCCAGCCCCGCGACCAGCCGCAGCAAGGTCGACTTGCCGCAGCCCGACGGCCCCAGCAGTGCCACGAACTCGCCGGGCTTGGCACGCAGCGAGACGTGATCCAGCACCGGCAGCAATTTGCCGTCGATGTCGAAGTGATGGCTGACGTCGGCGATGTCGAGCGCGGCACCGGCCGGCTGCGGCACCTCCTGCTGCAGCGCCAGCGCTACCATTTCACGACGCCCTTCTGCCAAATCAGCAACCAGTCGCGCACCCGGAACAGCAAGGTGATGGCGCCGGAGCACAACAGCGACATCACGATCAGCGCAGCATACATGTTGGCATAGGCGGCCCAGCCCTGCGCCCATTGCAAGTACCAGCCGAGCCCGGCCTTGACGCCGATCATCTCCGCCACCACCAGCACCGCGAACGAGGCGCCGAGCCCCATGAACAGCCCGACGAAGACGTGCGGCAGCGCCGCCGGGA
>NZ_DASWPE010000152.1:0-44511 GCF_036404135.1 Rhodopseudomonas sp.
GCTCGACCTGACGCACGAAGCACTGACCCGGCTCGGCCTAGGCCGCGCCCGCATCGCCGTCGCCGCCCTGAACCCGCACGCCGGCGAAGGCGGCCTCTTCGGACGCCACGATATCGACATCGCCGCCCCAGTCATCGCCCAAGCCGTCGCGGACGGCATGGACGTCGTCGGACCCGTGCCGGGCGACACCGTGTTCGTCAAACTGCGCGCCGGCCAATACGACGCCGTGATCGCGAACTACCACGACCAGGGCCACATCCCAGTCAAGCTGCTCGGCTTTGATATCGACCCGGCCACCGGCACCTGGAACGACCTCTCCGGCGTCAACATCACCCTCGGCCTGCCGATCATCCGCACCTCGGTCGATCACGGCACCGCCTTCGACATCGCCGGCAAGGGCATCGCCAGCGAGACCTCGCTGCTCGAAGCGATCGACTACGCCGTGAAATTGGCCGCCGCCCGTCTCCACAACAGGACTTGATAATGGCCGTAAACCTGTCTCAGCCGATCGACCTTCTCCGTCCGCCGCAGATCCTGTTCGGGTCCGGCGTCGCCGCGCGCGTCGGCGACTGGGTCGGCAAGCGCCATCTGAACAAGGCTTTCGTCGTCGCCGACAGCTTCAATGCGACGCGCGTCGATGTGCTGAAGCTCGGCTGCGAGACGATCGTGTTTGACAGCTTCCGGCCCGAACCGGACGCCGCGGATCTCGAACGGCTGCTGGCGGCGGTCGAAGCCGCCAAGCCCGATCTGATCATCGGCTTTGGCGGCGGCAGCGCGATGGATCTCGCCAAGCTCGCCGCGGTGCTGCCCGGCAGCGGCCAGCACTTCATGGACGTCGTCGGTCCGGACAAGGTTCTCGGCCGCACCCCCGCGCTGGTTCAGGTGCCGACCACCGCCGGCACCGGCAGCGAGGCCGGGACCCGCGCGCTGGTCACCGATCCGAACACGCTCGCCAAGCTCGCGGTGCAGAGCGACCACATGCTGGCCGATCTCGCCGCGGTCGATCCCGACCTGACTCTCAGCGTGCCGCGCGCCGTGACCGTCGCGACCGGCGTCGACGCGCTGGCGCATTGCGTCGAGGCCTACACCAACAAGAAGGCGCATCCGACCATCGATCTCTACGCGCTGGAAGGCATTCGGCTGGTCGGCCACTGGCTGCCGCGCGTGGCCGAGAACGGCGCCGACCGCGAAGCCCGCGCCGGCATGGCGCTGGCGTCGCTCTATGGCGGCTTCTGTCTCGGTCCGGTGAATACCGCGGGAGGCCACGCGGTCGCCTATCCGCTCGGCTCGCGTCATCACATTCCGCACGGCGCCGCCAATGCGCTGATCTTCCCGCATATGCTGGCCTTCAACGCGCCCGCGGCCGCCGAGCGCACCGCGACGATCCTTGCGGCACTGGGCCTTCAGGCGAACTCCGATCCCGCCGCCGTGTTCGCGGTCACGCATAAATGGTGCGTCGAGCTCGGCTGCGAGATGCGGCTGTCGGCGCTCGGCGTTCCCGCTGACGATTTGCCGATCATGGCCGACGAGGCGCACGCCATCCGCCGGCTGCTCGACAACAACCCGCGCGATCTGACGCGCGACGACATTCTCGCCATCTACCGCGCCGCCGCCTAAGGCCAGGAAGGAAACCACATGACCAGGATCTTTGGACCATTCGTCGCCATCGTCACCCCGTTCGACGCCAGCGAGGACATCAGCGAACCCGCACTGCGTCGCCAGGTCGAGCGCCAGGCCAAAGCCGGCAACGGCGTGTTCTGCGCCGGCACCAATGGCGAGTTCTACGCGCTGTCGTTCCAGGAAAAACTCCGCGTCGCCGAGATCTGCGTCGAGGCCGCCGCCGGGCGGGTGCCGGTGCTGGCCCATATCGGCGAAATTTCGACCCACGAAACCATTGCGCTTGGCAAGCTCATCGAGAAGCTCGGCGTCAAGGCGATGTCGGCGATCACGCCGTCCTTCATCGCCTGTTCGCAATCCGAGCTGATCGATCACTATCGCCGCGTCGCCGACGCACTGTCGAAGCCGGTCTATCTGTACAATATCCCGGCCCGCACCGGGAACACGATCCAGCCGGATACCGCGCGCATTCTTGCCGATCACCCCAACATCATCGGCATCAAGGACAGCGCGGGCTCCCAGGAAAGCCTCGATGCCTTCCTCGCCATCGCCCGCGAGCGCAAGGATTTCGACGTGCTGGTCGGCGCCGACTCCCTGGTGCTGCACGGCCTGCAGAACGGCGCCGCCGGCTGCATCTCTGGTCTCGGCAACATCTCGCCGGTGACGCTCAACGCGATTCACAAGTCGTTCGTCGCCGGCGAAGCCGCCTTGGCGGCCAAGCACCAGGACCACTATTCGAGCCTGCGCAAGCAACTCTACGCCCACGGCTTCCCGCCGGCGCTGGTGAAGCGCGCGCTGCGTCTGGCGATGCCTGAGGTCGGAGCGAGCCGTGCGCCGGTGCTGATTTCCGACGAGGTCAACGAGAAGGTGCGAGAGATTTCACAGCGCTTCGCCGAAGCGATCGACTGATCGACGGCAACCGGAAATGCATTGAAAGGGAGGACAAAAATGAGCGATGTTGCAGCGTTGCCGACGAGTTCCTTGGTGAAAGCTACCAACATCCGTTGGATCGTCGCCGGCCTGATGTGGTCGGCGATCGCGATCAATTACATCGACCGCACCGTGCTGTCGGCGGCGGCGCCGCATCTCAGCTCGGAATTGTCGATTCCTGCGGACCAGATGGGCTTCATCCTGTCGGCGTTCTTCTGGTCTTATGCGCTGCTGCAAATCCCGGCCGGCTATTTTGCGGACCGCTTTGGCCAGAAGATCGGGCTTGGCGCCTCTGTCGGTCTGTGGTCGCTCGCCACCTCCGCGACCGGGCTCGCCACCGGCTTCTATTCTTTGTTCGCGATGCGTCTTGGTCTCGGCGTCGGCGAGGCCGGCGCCTATCCGAGCAATGCCGGCATCGCCTCGAAA
The DNA here is from genome assembly GCF_036404135.1 of Rhodopseudomonas sp. Classification (GTDB taxonomy): domain Bacteria; phylum Pseudomonadota; class Alphaproteobacteria; order Rhizobiales; family Xanthobacteraceae; genus Rhodopseudomonas_A. The sequence continues at coordinate 2,974 of NZ_DASWPE010000152.1, forward strand.
TGGTTCCCCGACGGCGAGCGCGCGACGATCTCCGGGCTGTTCGACAGCGCCTCGAAATTCGGCGGCGCGATCGCCATGCCGCTGATCGTCTGGCTGATCGCGTTGGTCGGCTGGCGCATGACCTTCGTGGTGATCGGCGGCATCGGCGTGGTCTGGGCGATCATCTGGTGGTGGTTCTACACCGAGACGCCCGAAACCCATCCGATGGCGAACAAGGCGGAGGTCGATTACATCCGCGACGGCCAGGCGATGAAGCATGGCGAGGACAAGACCATTGCGATGCGATGGTACGAGCTGCTGCGTTATCGCAACATCTGGGCGATGTGCCTCGGCTTCTTCACCATCAACTATATCTCGTATTTCTTCATCACGTGGCTGCCGACCTACCTGGTCAAGGAGAAGGGCATGGGGATGATCCAGATGGGATTCATCGCCGCGCTGCCGCTGTTGGCCGGTCTGGTCGCAGAAATCGTCGCCGGCATGCTGTCCGACCGCGTGGTGCGCTCCAAGCGGCTGTCGCTGACCGCGACCCGCAAGCTGTTCCTGATCGCCGGCCTGACGATGGCGCTGTGCATCGGGCTCGCCGCGGTCGCCGAGAGCGTGGTACTGACCGTGACGCTGCTGTGCATCGCCAAGGCCGGCACCACGATCGCTGCCTCGCAGGTCTGGGCCTTGCCCGGCGACGTCGCGCCGAAAAACATGGCCAGCGTGGTCGCCGGCCTGCAGAACATGGTGTCGAATTTCGGCGGCGTGGTCGGCCCGATCGTCACCGGCTTCATCGTCGCGCAGACCGGATCGTTCAACGCGGCGCTGTTGTTCTCGGCGGGCATCGGACTGCTCGGCATCCTCAACTACGCCCTGCTGCTCGGCAAGGTCGAGCCGATCCGGGCGTGAGCCGCAGCGAAAACTGGAAGGGATAGATCATGGCGTTCACCGTTGTCAGCCTCGGCGGCCCCGTCGCCGCCGAGGGCGAGGACATGTTGCGCGAGGCCGGCGTCACCTCGCTGCATACCGCGGCCTATCCGATCAAGCAGGAGGCGGTCGAGTTGCTCGGCCGCTCCGGCGCCGATGCCATCATCGTCCGCCTGGTCGAGCGGATCGACGCCGACCTGATGAAGGCGTCGCCGAATCTGAAGGTCGTCGCCAAGCACGGCGCCGGCACCAACGAGATCGACCTCGCAGCGGCGAAGGCGCTCGGCCTGCCGGTGCTCGCCGCCGTCGGCGCCAACGCGCATTCGGTCGCCGAACACGCCTTGATGCTGATGCTCGCGCTGATCAAGGATGTGCGCAACCAGGACGCCTATGTGCGCGGCGGCGGCTGGGACAAGAAGGGCTACCGCGGCCGTGAATTGCGCGGCCGGGTGCTGGGCCTGATCGGCATCGGCATGATCGGTCGGGCGCTGGCGGCGATGGTGCAGCCGATCGGCATGACCACCATCGCCTACGATCCGTTCGCGCCCGAAGCGGCGTTCGGTCCGCACGCCCGCAGGGTGGAGTCGCTCGACGCGCTGTTGGCGGATTCTGACATCGTCAGCCTGCATTGTCCGCTGACCCCGCAGACCCAGAACCTGATCGACGCCCGCGCCTTGGGCCTGATGAAACCGGGCGCGCTGCTGATCAACACCGCGCGCGGCGAGGTGGTCGACGAGGCGGCGCTGTTCGATGCGCTGACGTCCGGTCGGCTCGCGGCGGCGGGACTCGACAGTTTCGCGGTCGAGCCGCCGGCCAAGGACAATCCGCTGTGGACCCTGCCCAACGTGATCGTGACGCCGCATTGCGGCGGCGTCACCGAGGAAGCGCGGCGCGAAGTCTCGTTGATGACGGTGCGTAACGTGCTGACGCTGCTGCGGGGCGGGGCCGTCGATCAGCGCTGCCTGGTCAATCGATAGATGCGATCGCAAGCTGCGCGATAGCCGCGTCCCGCGTCGTTCGGGAGCGACAACCGCGGCGACGATCTCGGCGCATTGCGGGCTCCGCAGCAGTTTCGCCGCGCAGCCGCCGCCGATATCCGGCTCGCCGCAGCGTCAGCCGCAAAGCACACAGCCTGGGCCTCGGTCGCGGATGCGACCGGGGCCCAGGCTGTTTTGCATCCGGCCGTGCGTCCGGCATTTGCAGCCGGCCGGCTGCCGGATCGCCGCCGGCCGCGGCAAAGATTTCCGATTTGTCCGCTGTCTGACGGAATTCGCCGCGGGGTTGGCCTACTCCACGGCCGATCCCCGCGGGGCAGGCAACAGGACGGATGCGGTCCATGGCTCATATTTCGTTTCTTGGCTGGCTTGGCCTGTTGCTTACGGTGGCTGGTGAAATCACCGCGCTGCTGCAATTGCGCGATCTCAAGCGCCTGCTGATCGCCTCGTGCGTCGCCGAAATCGGCTATGTTCTCATGGGGTTCGGCGTGGGAACCCTGACCGGCGACACCGGCGCGATCATGCATCTGGGCTACCAATTGGTGATGCGCGCGCTGCTGCTCGTCGCGGCTTGGCACCTGATCCGCCGCACCGGCTCCTCGAAACTGGTCGATCTGGTCGGCAGCGTCGAGCGCTTCCCGTTCGTGTCGCTGATGTTCGGCTTCGGCATGTTCTCGGTGATGGGGCTGTCGCCGTTCAAGGGCGCGTTCTCCAAATTCATTATTCTGTACGCCGCGATCGAAAACGGCGACTGGCTGCTCGCGGTCGGCGGCACGCTCGCCAGCATCATCGCCGCGGTGTATTTCATCCGCACCGTGCAGGTGGTGTGCTTCCAGCGCCAGAGCCATGGCATCCTCAAGGACAAACCGATCTCGTTCTTCGCCATCACCCCGCGCGACGCGCCGATGGTGGTGCTGGCGCTCGCCACCATCGTGATGAGTCTTTATCCCGACCCTTTCCTGGCGATGGCCGCCACCGCCGCCGGCATGGTCGATCATTCCGCGCTGCCGGAATTCGAGACCGCCTGGAGCGCGCCGGTGCTGCTGCCTTATGTCGGCGGGTTCCTGCTGTTCGTGCTCGGCCGGTTCTCCACCTCGCTGCGCAGCGTCGGCGCCGTGGTGATCGCGGCGGCGACGCTGGCGCTGGTGGCGTTCACCCTGAAGCGCGGCGACGTCGGCGATTATTTCGCGCTGATCTTCGCCGGCGTCGGCCTCGCCGTCGCGGTGTATTCGGTCCGCTACATCGCGCATTCGCACGCCATCAACCGCTATTTCTTCTTCCTGTTCGTGATGATCGGCTCGCTGATCGGCGTCGCTACCGCGGAGCATCTCGGCAATTTCTATCTCTTCTGGGAGCTGATGACCTGGAGCTCGTATCTGTTGGTGATCCACGAGCAGACCGACAAGGCGCTCAAGGCAGGAATGAAATATTTCCTGATCTGCACCTCCGGCGCCTATGTGATGCATCTCGGCATCCTGTTGCTGCACACCCAGCTCGGCAGCTTCGAGCTCAGCGAGATTGCCGAGCGCGCGTCGCAGCTGTCGCCGGCGATGGGCTGGCTGATCGCTGCCACCTTCCTGGTCGGGCTCGGCGCCAAGGCCGGGCTGTTTCCGCTGCATAGCTGGTTGCCGGACGCCCATCCGGTGGCGCCATCGTCGATCTCGGCGCCGATGTCCGGCATCCTGACGAAGGCCGGCATTCTCGGCATCGTGAAGCTGCTGTTCGCGGTGTTCGGCGCGGCGAGTTTCGTGCATCTCGACGTGTTCGGCGGGCTCACCGCGCCGGGCGTGGTGCTGATTACGCTGGGCTGCGTCACCTTCCTGATCGGCGAGATCCAGGCCTATCGGCAGGTCGATATCAAGCGGCTATTGGCCTATTCGACGCTGGCGCAGATCGGCGAGATTACGATGGTGATCGGCGTCGGCACTTATTTGGCGCTGGCCGGCGCGCTGGTGCATGTCGCCAATCACGCCATCATGAAGACGCTGCTGTTCTTCTGCGCCGGCGCGCTGATCATGCGCGCCAAGGGCCAGACCCTCGATGCCTTGAACGGCATCGGCCGCAAGATGCCGTTCACCGCGTTCTGCATGGGCATCGGCCTGTTGGCGATCATGAGCGTGCCGCCGTTCGGTGGGTTCGTCGGCAAGTTCCTGATGATCTATGCCTGCGTCGAGGCCGGCCAGATCCCGGTGGCGATGGTGATGCTGTTCGGCGGCGTGATCGGCGCGATGTATTACGCCCGCATCCTGCGCGCGGTGTTCTTCGCGCCGTATCGCGGCCCGGAGATCGCCGAGGCGTCGCTGTCGATGCGAATCGTGCTTGGCGCGCTGGCCGCGTTGTGTGTGGTGAACGGGCTGTATCCCGACGCCGTGCTGCATTTCGTGGTGCCGGTGGTGGATCGGCTGGCCGCGCACAGCGAATTGGCTCGCGCAGCCTTGCCGCCCCTGACCATGCAGTGGTCGCTCGCCGCCGCGATCGCCGCGCTCGGCGCCGTCGCGGTCTATCTCTTCGGCCGCGGCCGCCCGCTGCGCGCCGGCGTGCTCTCGGTGGCGGTGATGGCCGCTGCATTGGCCGGCGTGCTGCTGCAGGCGGCGAGCTACGACGCGCTGTCGTTCTGGTACGCCGCGGCGATCGTGGCGATGGGCGGCATCAACCTGTGCTATTCGATCGGCTATATGGCGCACGGCCATGCCCAGAACAGGTTCTTCTTCTACTTCCTGGCGATGATCGCCGGACTGCTCGGCGTCACCGCCAGCGGCAATCTGTTCTCGTTCTTCGCCTTCTGGGAGCTGATGAGCAGCTGGACGCTGTATCTGGTGATCAGCCACGACGAAACCGCGGAAGCGCTGCGCGAAGGCACCAAGTATTTCATCTTCAATTTCGTCGGCGCCAGCGTGCTGTTCCTCGGCGTCACCATGCTGGCCTCAGTCGCCGGCACCTTCCAGATCGCTGAATTGGCCGCAGCTGTCGGCAAGCTGCCGGCGGTCGCGCTGCTGGTTCCGGTCAGCCTGATCTTCGCCGGCTTCCTGATGAAAGCCGCGCAATTGCCGCTGCGGATCGATTACCAGATGCACACCGTGCCGGCGCCGACGCCCGTTTCCGGCTACATCTCCGCGGTGCTGCTGAAGGTCGGCCCCTACGGCATTTTGAAATTTTTCGTGGTGCTGGGCGCCGGCGCGACCTTCACCAGGATCGCCAGCATTTCAGCCTGGATGCCGAACCTGATGCAGGTGGTGGCGGTGATCGCCGCGATCACGCTGCTCTATGCCGGCGCGATGGCGGTGGTGCAGACCGGCATCAAACGGCTGTTGATCTATAGCACCGTGAGCCAGCTCGGTTACATCCTGCTCGGGATTTCGCTCGGCACCTCGCTCGGCATCGCCAGCGGCTTGATGCACGCCGCCAACCACATGCTGCTGAAGGATGTGCTGTTTCTGGTCGCCGGCTGCATCCTGGCGCAGGCGCATATCACTAGCCTCGACGAACTCGGCGGACTGGGGCGGAAAATGCCGATCACCTTCGGCATCTTGCTGTTCGCCGGGCTGTCGCTGGCGGGGATTCCGCCGCTCAACGGCTTCGGCTCGAAATGGCTGATCTATCAGGCGGCGTTCCAGAGCGGGCACTATCTGCTGGCGCTGGCGGCGCTGATGTCGAGCCTGTTCACTTTGGCCGCAGTGCTGAAATTCGCCCACACCGCCTTCATGGGACAATTGTCGCCGGTTGCGGCCGGCATGAAGGAAGCCCCGGCGGTGATGCTGGCGCCGATGCTGCTCTTGGTCGCGGCCAGCGTTGCGGTCGGCGTGTTTCCCGGCCTGCTGCTGGTGCCGATCGCCGGCATCCAGACCAGTCTTGGGCTTGAGCCGATCGAGGCAAGCTGGCTCGGCGGGCTGCCCGGATCGTTCAATCCGCTGCTGCTCAGCGTGGCGCTCGCCGGCGTCGGCCTGATCGGTTGGCTGTATTGCCGGATCGCCGGCAGCACCAGGGTCGCGAGCTACGTCCACACCGGCGGTGTGATGAATATCCCCAACGCCCGCATGCACATGCCGGCCTCGGCGCTGTACGAGACGCCGGAGCGGCTGATCCGGCTCGCACTTCGGGCCGAACCCGCGATCGAAAGTCACCACCATGATTAAGGACGCGCTCTGGACCCTGCTCGCCGTCGTGGTGTTTCCCGGCGGATTGTTCGCGATGGCCCTGGGCCTCGCGCTGAAAGGCGTCGAGCGCCGCGCCATCGCCCGGTTGCAGCGCCGGATCGGGCCGCCGCTCGTGCAGCCGTTCTACGATCTCATCAAGCTGATGCGCAAACGCACGCTTATCCCCGACACCGCCAATCCATTCGTATTCCTGACGGTGCCGCTGATCGGCCTCGCGGCGATGGGCGTCGCCGCGGCGATGATCCCGATCCCCGGCTTCTACCAGCCGAGCCCGATGCTCGGCGACCTGATCGTGCTGTTCTATCTGGTCTCGGTGCCGGCGGTGGCGTTGATGCTGGCGGGCTCCGCCTCCGGCTCGCCCTATGGCGCGATCGGCTTCTCCCGCGAGATGGCGATCGTACTGGCCTATGAGGGGCCAATCCTGCTGTCGCTGGTCGCGGTGGCGCTGCACGCCGGCTCGGTGATGGGCCAGCCGATCGCGCTCAATCTGTCCGACATCGTCGCCTATCAGCAGCGCCACGGCGCGTTCCTGTTCGATCCCTGGCTGCTGCCGGCGTTCCTGACCTATCTGAGCTTCATCCCGGCCAATCTCGGCATCGCGCCGTTCGACATTCCGGAGGCCGAGGCCGAAGTGCTGGAAGGGCCGCTGGTGGAATATTCCGGCCCGCCGCTCGGCCTGTTGAAGCTCACCTCGGCGATCAAAAGCGTGGTGGTGATCGGGCTCGGCGTCGCGCTGTTCTTTCCCAACGGGCCGGACGGCATCGCCGGCCTCATGGTGTTCGCGCTGAAATGCCTGGTGATGGTGCTGGCCGGCGCGCTGCTGAAGGCCGCGGTCGGCCGGATGCGGATCGATCAGGCGGTGCTGTTCTATCTGAAGTGGCCGGAGCTGCTCGGCGTTGCCGGGTTGGTTCTCGTCGCGGCGCGGCTTTAAGGAGCGATGCTCATGAATTTGTTTTCGACCGCGGCGAAAAAGTCACCCTGGCTGTATCGCATCAACGCCGGCTCCTGCAACGGCTGCGACGTCGAGCTCGCCACCACCGCCTGCATTCCGCGCTACGACGTCGAGCGGCTCGGCTGCCAATATTGCGGCAGCCCGAAGCACGCCGACATCGTGCTGATCACCGGGCCGCTGACCGCGCGGGTCAAGGACCGGGTGCTGCGGGTGTTCGAGGAAATTCCCGACCCCAAGGTCACCGTCGCGGTCGGGATCTGTCCGATCTCCGGCGGCGTGTTCCGCGAAAGCTACGCGATCGAGGGGCCGATCGATCGCTATCTGCCGGTCGACGTCAACGTCCCCGGCTGTCCGCCGCGGCCGCAGGCGATCATCGAAGGCATCGCCATGGCCATCGAAATCTGGGCCAAGCGGACATAGGAGCGGATCGTGGCATTCCTGAAAATCCTCTGGGACAATCTGCGCAAGGGGCCTTCGACCGAAGCGTTTCCGTTCGGCGAAGCGACCACGCCCGCCGGCTATCGCGGCAAGGTGACGTTCGACGAAGCCACCTGCGTCGGCTGCAACATGTGCGAGCACGTCTGCGCCGCCGGCGCGATCCGCTTCGCCGAGGCCGAGGACGGCCTGCATTTCGTGATCTGGCACAACACCTGCGTATCCTGCGGGCTGTGCGCCTATTACTGCCCGACCAAGGCGATCAAGCTCAGCAACGACTGGCACCTGTCGCATCTGCAGCAGGACAAATACGCCCAGCTCGACCATGCCGTGGTTGCCTATAAGCGCTGCACGTCGTGCGGCGACAAGCTGCTGCCGACCGGCAGCGTGCTGACACAGCTCGCCTACAAGGGACCGAATCCGCGCGCCGAGCGGCTGATGGATCTGTGCCCGGAGTGCCGGCGCAAGGCGAGCTACAGAGGAGAGATGATATGAGCGATGCATCCAGCATCAAGGATCGGGTGATGTCCGTCGCCCGCATGATCCGCGGCGATTTCTCGATCAGCGAAGACCGCCACGGTCGGGTCACCGCCTGGATCACGCTGGCCGACAAGGACGACCTCATCGCGGCGTGCCGCGCGCTGAAAGCGTTCGACGCAAGGCTGAGCATGATCACGGCGCTCGCCGATCAACAGGCCGGCTGCAACCAGATCGCCTATCATTTCGACATCGAGGGCTCGACCGTCACCATCAAGGTGACGCTCGCGAGCGGCGCCAGCGTCGACAGCATCGTGACGCTGTTCCGCAACGCCGACTGGCACGAACGCGAATTCATGGAGTTCTACGACATCAAGACCAATGGCCGGACCGACAATCGCCGGCTGTTCCTCGACGAAAGCGTCGACGGCCGGGTGATGGAGCGGCTGATTCCGCTCTCCGTGATTTCCAACGCCGCCTCGACCAACATGCTGTTCGAGCGGCTGATCACCGATCGGGAGAAGCAACGATGAAATCCTTCAACATGCCGGTCGGCCCGCTGCACGTCTCGCTCGAGGAGCCGATGTATTTCCGCATCGACGTCGAGGGCGAGAAGGTTGCCGGGCTGGAGATCACCGCCGGCCACGTCCATCGCGGCATCGAATATCTCACCGCCAAGCGCAACATCTACCAGAACCTGGCGCTGATCGAGCGGGTCTGCTCGCTGTGCTCCAATAGCCATCCGGAAGCCTATTGCATGGCGCTGGAGACCATCGCCGGCATTGAGGTGCCGGAGCGCGCGCAATATCTGCGGGTGTTCGCCGATGAGATCAAGCGCGTCGCCTCGCACATGTTCAACGTCGCGATCCTGGCGCATGTGGTCGGCTTCGAATCGCTGTTCATGCATGTGATGGAAGCGCGCGAGATCATGCAGGACACCAAGGAGACCGTGTTCGGCAATCGCATGGACCTCGCCGCCAATATCATCGGCGGGGTGAAATACGATATCGACGCCGCTCAGTCGGCCTACATCATTGCCCAGCTCGACCGGCTGGAGCCGCTGCTGCTGAACGAGATCATCCCGGTCTACGAGAGCAACGCCACGATCCAGGGGCGCACCCGCGGCGTCGGCCAGATCAGCCGCGAACACTGCATCGAATACGGTCTGATGGGTCCGGTGGCGCGCGGCGCCGGCTACGGCTACGATGTGCGCACCGCGGCGCCCTATGCGGTCTATGACAAGATGGACGTCGAAGTGATCAGCTATCCGGACGGCGACGTCTGGTCGCGCGCCATGGTGCGGCTGAAGGAGGTGGCGGTCTCGATCCGGCTGTTGCGGCAATGCCTGCGTGACCTGCCGGACGGTGCGACCGACGCCGGCCCCTTGCCGTTCATTCCGGCCGGCGAGGCGGTCACCAAGGTCGAGGCGCCGCGCGGCGAACTCGTCTACTACGTCAACACCAACGGAACCGATATTCCGGCGCGGGTGAAATGGCGGGTGCCGAGCTACATGAACTGGGACGTGCTGCATCTGATGATGGTGGGCGAGGGGATCTCCGACATTCCCTTGATTGTCAACAGCATCGATCCTTGCATTTCCTGCACCGAGCGCTGACGCGCCAGGATCAGACATCGCCCGGCCGTCTTGCGCGAAGGCCGTTCAGCGAAACCGGGCATTAAAGCCCGTCAAAGAAGCCATCCAGGGTGGCTCAGCAAGCCCCGGATGGCTTTCGCCGTTCGGCTGGCGCACCGCGCCGTCGTCGGCCGGCAAGCGCCGGGACGCGCGGCGTCTCGCCCGGTTTTGCAGCGTTCTAAATCTTTTTTCGATTTGTCATTTGGCGGACAGAACCGCCCGCGGCATCGGCCTAATCCACCACCACGACATGGTTCTGGGGTCCCCGAGATGCACGAGATCACAATCACTTGTGCCCTCATGCGGGTGGTGAACGAGGAGGTGCTGCGCCGCGGTGGCGGCAAGGTCTCCGCGATCACGATGACGATCGGAGGCCTCCAGGGCATCGAGCCGCGCGTGCTGCAATCGTCGTTCGATCTGCTGGCCGAAGACACCAACATGGCCGGCGCGCTGCTCAGGATCAACCGTCGCCCTGTGCGGGTGTTCTGCAGGGATTGCCAAGACGAGCGGGTGGCCGATCAGCGCTTCCGATGCGGCTCTTGCCAGGGAAGCGACGTCAGCATGCTGCCGTCGGAAGGAATGACCGTCGATGAGATCGTGGTCTGCGCCTAGCGGCGCGCAGCCAATGTAACAGGCCCGGAGGCCGACAGATGTCGCAACGACCCGCCAAAGAAAACGTCATCATCTATGCCGAGCCGGATCGCTGTCTGGCCTGCCATTCCTGCGAACTGGCCTGCGCCGTCGCGCACGGCGACGGCCACGATATCGTCAGCGCGGTCGCGGCGCATCTGCCGCTGCACGCCCGCAACCAGGTGGTGTCGGTCGACGGCGCCACCATGCCGATGCAGTGCCGGCAGTGCGAGGACGCGCCCTGCACCATGGTCTGCCCGACCGGATCGTGCCGCCAGGCCAACGGCCAGATCGAGATCGTCGAGCAGCAATGCATCGGCTGCAAGCTCTGCGTCATGGTCTGCCCGTTCGGCGCCATCACGGTGCGCTCCGAGGCCAAGCTCGGCCCGTCGTCGATCACCAACCGCGGCGTCGCCAAGAAGTGCGACCTGTGCAGCGACTGGCGCGCCGAGAACGGCAAGACCGATCCGGCCTGCGTCGAGGCCTGCCCGACCAAGGCGATCAAGATGGTCGATCTGATCGCCTACCGCGATGCGTTGCGACTGGCCCGCGCCCGCGAGCTCGCCCAAGCCCATCGTTCCCTGCGTATTTCGCTCTAATTGAAGAGGTTCTCCCGTGGCCTGCCTCGATTGTAACACCTGTTCGTCCGATCCCGCCGCCGTCCAGATGCTGGCGATTGCCGAAGCCAACAATATCGGCACGGCATGGAGCCGTCATGCCCAGCAGCAGCCGCAATGCGGCTTCGGCACCACCGGCCTGTGCTGCCGGATCTGCCTGAAAGGCCCGTGCCGGATCGATCCGTTCGGCCAGGGCCCGCAATTCGGCATCTGCGGCGCCGATCGTGACACCATCGTCGCGCGCCACCTGGTCCGCATGATGGCCGCCGGCGCCGCCGCGCATTCCGAGCACGGCCGCCATATCGCGCTGGCGATGCTGCATCTCAGCCAAGGCCATCTGCACGATTATTCGATCCGCGACGAAGAGAAATTGCGGGTCGTCGCCACGCGGCTCGGGGTCGCGACCGAGGGCCGCGACCTGATGACCATCGTCCGCGAACTCGCCGATCTCACGCTGCACGATTTCCAGAACCAGAACTACGACGAGCCGTGCCATTGGTTGTCGGCGTCGCTGCCGGCGCCGCGGCTGAAGAAGCTCGGCGACCTCGGGCTGTTGCCGCACAATATCGACGCCTCGGTGGCGCAGTCGATGTCGCGCACCCATCTCGGCTGCGACGCCGATCCGACCAACCTGATCCTCGGCGGACTGCGCGTGGCGCTGGCCGATCTCGACGGCGAGATGCTGGCGACCGAATTGTCCGACGCGTTGTTCGGCACGCCGAAGCCGATCGTGACCTCGTCGAATCTCGGCGTGATCAAGCGCGACGCCGTCAACGTCGCGGTCAACGGCCATAACCCCTTGTTGTCGGATATCATCTGCGACATCGCCGCTGACCTCAACGCCGAGGCGATCGCCGCCGGCGCCAAGGACGGCATCAACATCATCGGCATCTGCTGCACCGGCAACGAGGTGATGGTGCGCCACGGCATTCCGCTCGCCACCAACTATCTATCGCAGGAACTGCCGATCCTGACCGGCGCGCTCGACGCCATGGTGCTCGACGTGCAGTGCATCATGCCGTCGCTGCCGCGGGTTGCGGAGTGCTTCCACACCAAGATCATCACCACCGACAAGCAGAACAAGATCGCCGGCGCCACCCACATGGATTTCCAGGAGGCCAAGGCTTCGGAAAACGCCACCTCGATCGTGCGGATGGCGATCGAAGCGTTCAAGCATCGCGATCCGCGCCGCATCCAGATCCCCAACATTGCGCAGGAGGCGATCGTCGGCTTCAGCACCGAGGCGATCGTGGCGGCGCTCGCCACCATCAACGCCGAGGATCCGCTGCAGCCATTGGTTGACAACATCGTCAACGGCAATATCCAGGGCGTGGTACTGTTCGCCGGCTGCAACAACACCAAGACCCAGCAGGACAGCGCCTATATCGAGATCGCCCGCTCGCTGGCGAAACGCAACGTGCTGGTGCTCGCCACCGGCTGCGCCGCCGGCGCCTATGCCAAGGCCGGCATGATGACCCAGGACGCCACCCGGCAATATGCCGGCGAGGGCCTGAAAGGCGTGCTGACCGCGATCGGCGAATCCGCCGGGCTTGGCGGGCCGCTGCCGCTGGTGCTGCATATGGGCTCCTGCGTCGACAATAGCCGCGCCGTGGCGCTCGCCACCGCGCTCGCCAACAAGCTCGGCGTCGATATTTCCGATCTGCCGCTGGTCGCCTCGGCGCCGGAAGCGATGACCGAAAAGGCCGTGGTGATCGGCAGCTGGGCGGTGGCGCTCGGCATCCCGACCCATCTCGGCACCGTGCCGCCGATCGTCGGCTCCGACGTGGTGAGCCAACTCGTCACCACCACGGCGCGCGAGCTGCTCGGCGGCTACTTCATCGTCGAGACCGATCCGGCGATTGCCGCCGACAAGATGTTCGCCGCGATCCAGGAGCGTCGCAACGGGCTCGGCCTCCGCACCCTGGCCGCGCCGCTGATCCACGCGCTCGCCGCGGCGAAGCGCCCGGTGATCCCTGCGAGGCTGTCATGAAGATCGCGGTCACCGGAAAAGGCGGCGTCGGCAAATCCACCATCGTCGGCATGCTGGCCCGCGCGCTCGCCGACGACGGCTGGAAAGTGCTGGCGATCGACGCCGATCCCGACGCCAATCTGGCCTCGGCGATCGGGGTTTCGCCGGAGCGGCTGGCCGGCGTCACGCCGATCTCGAAGATGGTCGATCTGGCGCGCCAACGCACCGGCGCCCACGCCGGGATGGGCAGCCACTTCATCCTCAACCCGAAGGTCGACGACATTCCCGACCAGTTTTGCGTCGAGCATGCCGGCGTCAAGATGCTGCTGATGGGAACGGTGGATCACGCCGGCACTGGCTGCGTCTGTCCGGAGCACGCGCTGGTGCGGACCTTGCTGCGGCACATCCTGACTCGGCGCAAGGAATGCGTGCTGATCGACATGGAGGCCGGCATCGAGCATTTCGGCCGCGGCACCGTCGAGGCGGTGGACCTGTTGATCATCGTGGTCGAGCCCGGCGCGCGCAGCTTCCAGACCGCGCGGCAGATCGAGCAACTGGCCGGCGAACTCGGCATCAAGCAGATCTGTTACGTCGCCAACAAGGTGGCCTCGGAGCAGGACCGCGGCTTCATCGCCGAGCAATCGCAGCGCTGCGACCTGTTGGCCTCGTTGCCGTTCGACGCCGCGGTGCAGGCCGCCGACCAGGCCGGCGTGTCGTTCTACGATCTGGCCGAGGCGGGACGCGAGCGCGCGCATGCGCTGCAGCTGACGCTGCTCGATCGCATCGCGCCCACGCAGCAGCCGAAGGAGCAGATGCAATGTGCCTAGGAACCGTGGTCGTCAGCCGCACCGCCTCGACCGGCGCGGTTGAAGTCAAGGACGTCACCGCGATCAGCTTTGAGCCCGGCGCGGTGCGGGTCTCGACCCTGTTCGGGGACGAGCAATTGTTTTTGGGCGTCTCGATCCAGCGGATCGACATGCAAAAAGGCGTAATCGTCACTCTTATCGAGGAGAACACCCCATGACGCCACAGGACCAGGCCAAGGCGCGGCTGCGCGCCTATCTGGCGCATTTTATCGATCATGCGCAGGACCATGTCGCCGAGATCGAAGCGCAGCGCGGCGCCATCGGCGTCAATGCCAGGCTCGATGAGGCGCTGGACCAGGCGATGGCCGACGTGCAGCTGGCGCGGCGCTCGCTGGAGGCCGCGCTGCAGGAGATCGGCGGCAGCCCGGCGCGGGACGTGTTCTCGCACCACGCGCATGGCCATCAACCCCACCTTCACCACTCCCCGGAAAGTGTAGTGACACCCGGCTCCCATGATGTGACTGAGCATCATAAAGCCAAAATTGGAGGGCCGCGCCCGATCGCGTGACGACAGGGTTGCCGCGTTCGATCAACGCGGTCACAGCCCGATGTCGGACAGCTGGCGCCCGAGGCCCCTTGCGTGAGGGAAACGACATGCCGCCGCGCTTCAATATCGCCGATGTGTTGACCAGCCCATCCGGGGAGGGGTTCTTTAACGGCTTCAACGTGCGCAAGCACGACAAGGGAAGCATGATCTGCACCGGCGAGGGCGACGAGAACGGCGTATTCGTGGTGATGGGTGGCAAGCTGAAGGTCTATCTGGTCGGCGACGAGCGGGAAATGACGCTGTTCTACTTGGTCCCCGGCGATATCTTCTGCATGCACTCCGGCTGTCTGATCGAGGCCGTCGAGAAGAGCGAATTGCGCTTCACCGATATCCGCACCTTCAGCAAGAAACTGGAGCAGTGCCCGGCGATCGCCTTCGGACTGGTTTCGATTCTCGGCCGCGCGATCATGTCCTGCATGCGCACCATCGAGGATCTGATGTTTCACGACATCAAGCAAAGGATCGCGTGGTTCTTCGTCGACCGCGCCTCGAGCGAGGGAAAGGCTTCGGGAACCGGAATCACGCTGTCGGTCGAACTCACCATCGAGGAGATCGCCAATCTGATCGGCTCCTCGCGGCAGACCACCTCGACGGCGCTGAACAGCTTGATCAAGGAGGGCTACATCAGCCGCAAGGGCCGCACCGACTACACCATCCTCGACATGCCGCGGCTGACCATCGCGGCGGCCGGTCGGTTGCCGGCGGAGGAATGGTCGAGCGTGGGCAAGAAGATTCGCCCGCTCTAAAACACGATCCCGAAAACTGACCGCCGGTTTTCGGAACAGATCATGCTCAATCAAAAAGCTCGAGCAGGATGACGATTTGAAGAAGTCCTGCCGAGGCATCCGACGACGTTCGGCCATGACGAACGAACTCTGATGCAATTCGCACAAACGGTGCCGATGTTGCTCGGCGGCGTTCGCCCCACACGCATCAGCAGAAGAGGGTACGACCATGAACACCAACGTCATCAAGATCGCCGCGCTCGGCCTTGCAGCCGCGTTGCTGCCGAGCGTCGCCTTCGCCCATCCCGGCCTTGATCACCTCGGCGGAGTGGCGCACGGCTTCGCGCATCCGCTGTTCGGCTTCGACCACGTCTTTGCCATGGTCACCGTGGGGCTTCTGGCGTTCAAGCTCGGCGGCCGCGCGCTGTGGCTGCTGCCGGCGAGCTTCGTGCTGGTGATGGCCGGCGGTGGCGCGCTCGGCGCGGCCGGCATCGCCGTGCCGTTCGTTGAAGTCGGAATCGCCGCCTCGCTGATCGCGCTCGGCGCCATCGTTGCCAGCGGCGTCGCGATGCCGGTGGCGCTCGCCGTCGGCATGGTCGGATTCTTCGCGGTGTTTCACGGTCACGCGCATGGCGCGGAAATGCCGCAGGACGTCAGCGGGCTATCTTATGCATTCGGCTTCATGGCCGCCACCGCGCTGCTCCACGTCGGCGGCATCGGTCTTGGCTTTGCGATCGGCAAGGTCGGCGACCGGCTCGGCACGGCGGCGGTGCGCACCGCGGGCGGCGTGGTCGCCGCGGCCGGCGTCGGCCTGCTCAGCGGCATCATCTGACATTTGATTTTGCCGCCGCCCTAAAGACGGGCGGCGGTGGGCTTTGGCGAGCGATCGCCACATCGAACAGGAGGCGGGCCATGTGTGCGATCTGCGGCTGCGGCCAGGAAACCATTGACGGACAGCATCGCCACGACCACGCCGAGCTCGACGCCGCCGCGCATGCGGCGCTGCACGCGGCCGGCACCCCGCACGGCCATCACCACGATCATCCGCACGACCATGATCATCGTCACGCCGAACACGCCGAGCACGATCATGCGGCTATGCATTACGGCGCCGGCGCGGCCGGGGTTTCCGTATCGGGGCTCGACCAGCGCCAGGTCATCAAGCTGGAGCGCGCGGTGCTGGCGCACAACGACGGTCTCGCCGAAGCCAACCGCGCGCGTTTCGCGCAGGCCGGCATTCTGACGCTCAATTTGCTGTCGAGCCCGGGGTCGGGCAAGACCACACTGCTCTGCGCCACCATCACCGCGCTGGCCGGCCGATTGCCGGTGGCGGTGATCGAGGGCGATCAGCAGACCAGCTTCGACGCCGATCGCATCCGCGAGACCGGCGCGCCGGCGATCCAGGTCAACACCGGCAAGGGCTGTCATCTCGATGCCGCGATGGTGGCCGACGCCTTCGCGCGGCTCGATCTTGCCGAGGGTGGGGTGCTGTTCGTCGAGAACGTCGGCAATCTGGTCTGCCCGGCCGCCTTCGATCTCGGCGAGGCCGCCAAGGTGGTGATCCTGTCGGTCACCGAGGGCGAGGACAAGCCGCTGAAATATCCCGACATGTTCGCCGCCGCCGATCTGATGATCCTGAACAAGATCGATCTGGCGCCCTATGTCAGCTTCAATGTCGAACGCTGCCTGGAGCTGGCGCACCGGGTCAATCCGACCCTGCCGGTGCTGCAGCTCTCCGCCACCAGCGGCGAGGGCCTGGCGGCCTGGGTGGCGTGGATCGAAACCCAGCAACGCGCCATCGCGGCTCGCGCCACGCCATAGCGACGGCCGCCGCCGGTTTGGAGCGAATGTAGTCTGCCGCGGCCCGCGCGGCTTGCCGCGCTGCAATGGCAAAGTTAGGCTCTTTTCGCTTATCGAAAGGGCTTGATCGGGTGATGCCCGATGCTCCGGCCCCGGCAATCCGTGAGGCTTTCGGGGCGCGCCCGGGCCAGTGCAGGAGTGGATGACAAGTCGCGCGACCACAACGACACGGTCATCCTTGCAACGGGAAGGCGAAAGGTTTCCGCTGTTCTCCGGTGCGATGGTGGTGTCGGCCGGAATCACCCAGTTCGATCAGCCGAAGCGAGTGAATGCCGAACTGGCCGCCGGCGTGAAGACCGTGATGCTGCTCAGCGGGCGGTTGCGGATCCGGATCGGCGACGCCGGCGAGCGCGAGATCTGCGGCCCCGCGGTGCTGATGATCAGAAGCCTCCGCGGCGGCCAGCGCGACCAGGTGTTCGCCGCCGATGTGCCGGTCCGCTATGTCATCGTGCAGCTCGACGAAAAGCTGCTCGGCAGCGAGATCGCGGCGGCGTTCGATCGCTCGCCGCTGCAGGCGAGCGGCGGCAGCGCGCCCGGCGCGGTGCTGCTGTCCAGTTCGGCCGGCAATGATTTGCAGGCGGTGGCCGCGCAGATCATGAATTGCCCGATCCGCGGCGTCGAGCGCGAGTTGTATCTCGGCGGCAAGGCCATGCAACTGGTTGCGCTGGCGCTGTCGTCCTGCATCTCCGACGCGGACGACCATGACGGCCATCAGTTCTCCTCGAAGGATGTCGACCGCATCCGCCAGGCCCGCGATCTGCTGGTCGGCGCGATGCGCAACCCGCCCAGCCTGGACTCGCTGGCGCAGCAGACCGGCCTCAATGTGCGCAAGCTCAATCTCGGCTTTCGCCGGATCTATCGCTCCACCGCCTACGGCTTCCTGCAGGAATACCGGCTCGAGCAGGCCTACAAGCTGATTTCGTCGGGGGAAATGAGCGTCTCCGAAGCCGCCTATCACGTCGGCTATGGCGCCGCGCATTTTGCCACCGTGTTCCGCAAGCGGTTCGGCGTGTCGCCGAGCAGTCTGCGCTAGCGGGTGACTTCATCGCGGCAGTTTTTAACGCCACTAAACTGCACCGAAAGCCAGAGTTCGGCAAACGAAAGCCTTCGCCATTGTCCTCCTGCGGCCACTGTCGCACCAAGAGACGTGGCGTTGCGAACGGTTCGCGCGCCTGCGGGGACTTATTTGGTGGGGCGCGCTGACATGACGACATCCTTTCGCCGGGGCCGGCTGCCCCTGTTGTCCGCGCTGGTCGCGGCGGCCGAACTGGTCGATTTCACTTCCGGCGCGGCGGCGCAGCCGCCGGCAAACGGCTCCGACCTTCCCGCAGTGGTGATCGAGGGCCGCAACGTCAAGCCGCGCGCCGCGGCGAAACGCGTGACCCGCGCGCCGGCGGTTCAACCGGCGCCGGCGGTTCAGGCGCCGGTTGTCGACACCGCGCCGAAAGAAAGCGCGCGCGGTCCGGTTCGCGGCATCGTCGCGCAGCGCAGCAGCACCGGATCGAAGACCGACGCCGCGATCCTGGAGACGCCGCAATCGATGTCGGTGGTGACCAAGGACCAGATCGCCGCGCAGGGCGCCCGCAGCGTCGCCGAGGCGTTGCGCTACGAGCCCGGCGTGGTGTCGGAAAGCCGGGTCGGCGATCGGTTCGACAATGTGTTCATCCGCGGCTTCGGCGGGTTCGGCGCCAACGCCAACTACCTGCATTTCTGGGACGGGCTGCGGCTGCCGCGCGGCGTCTCCTACGCGATGCCCTCGGTCGATCCCTATCTGCTGGAGCGGGTCGAGATCCTGCGCGGACCGGCCTCGGTGCTGTACGGTCAGAACAATCTCGGCGGCATGGTCAATCTGATCAGTAAGAACCCCACCGCCACGCCGCAGGGCGAGGTGATGGCAAGGTTCGGCGATCACAACCGCTACGAAGCCGGCTTCGACGTCTCCGGGCCGCTCACCAAGGATGGCGACCTGCTGTATCGGTTGATCGGGCTCGGCCGCAAGGCCGACACCGAGGTTAACTACACCACCACCGAACGCGAGCTGATCGCGCCGACCATCACCTGGCGACCGTCGGTCGACACCACCTGGACGATCCGCGGCAGCTACGACCACGATCCTTCCGCTTATCAGCCGAACTGGCTGCCGGCGCTCGGCACGCTGCAGGCCAATCCCAACGGCCAGATCCCGAAGAACTTCTTCTCCGGCCATCCGGCCTTTAATGAATACGATCGCACCCAGACCTCGATCGGCTACGAGTTCGAGCACCATTTCGACGAGATCTGGAGCGTTCGCCAGAACCTGCGCTACATGGAGGTCTCCAGCGACTTCAGGGCGCTGTCGGTCACCGGGTTCGGCGCCGGCTCGACCTGCGGCGCCGGCAGCAAGACCAATCTCTGCCTGGTGCGCACCACCACGCGTTATATCGAGCAATTGAAAGCCGCCTCGCTCGACAACCAGGTCGAGGCGAAGTTCGACACCGGCTGGCTGCATCACACCGTGCTCGCCGGCCTCGACTATCAGACCTCGAGCGCCAGCGCGCAGTTCGGCAACGGCACTGCGACCAACATCAACTATCTTAATCCGAACTACGGAACCCTTGTTGTGCCGGCGCTGACCAGCCGCACCGATCAGGACCGCAACCAGCTCGGCGTCTACACCCAGGATCAGGTCCGGCTCGGCAAGCTTGCCGTGGTGCTCGGCGTCCGCAACGACTGGGCCGACGCCACCTCGGTGACCTCGGCGATCGCCACCGGCAAGACCACCAGCAGCGCCCGGCCGGACGATTCCGCGGCGACCTGGCGCGCCGGGGCGACCTATCTGTTCGACAATGGCATTGCGCCCTATGCCAGCTACTCGACCTCGTTCGAGCCGACCATCGGCACCGACTACACCGGGGCTGCGTTCGTGCCGACCACCGGCGAACAATATGAAGTCGGCGTCAAATATCAGCCGGTCGGTCTCAACGGCTTCTTCATGCTGTCCTATTTCGACATCACCCAGAACAACGTGCTGACGCTGGACACCACGCATCTGGCCTCGGCCTATACGCTGTGCACGGCGTCGGGAACCAACTGCCAGATCCAGCAAGGCCAGGTCCGCTCCAAGGGCGTCGAACTCAGCGGCAAGGTCACGCTGCAGCCCGGCCTCGACCTGGTCGCGGCCTATTCGCACACCGATATCGAGATCACCAAGAGCACGCAGGTGGTCAGCGGCATCGCGGTGCAGGGCAAAGCTCCGGTCGGCGCGCCGTCGGACACCGCCTCGCTGTGGCTGGACTACACGCTGCAGAGTGGCGCGCTGGCCGGCTTCGGCGGCGGCGGCGGCGTCCGCTATGTCGGCGCCTCGTTCGGCGACAACATCAACTCCGCGGCAATGCTGGTGCCGGCCTATACCTTGGCCGATCTGCAACTGCATTACGATCTCGCCGGGCTGTCGCCGCAATTGAAAGGCTGGAAACTCGCCGTCAACATGAGCAACGTGTTCGATAAGACCTATGTCTCGGCCTGCGCCTCGGCGACGCAATGCTTCTACGGCAACGGCCGCACCACGCTCGGCACGGTCAAGTACCAATGGTAGCGACCGCCGCCGCGCTGATGCCTCCGGCCGTTCGATCTGCATCGGATCACCAACCGGAGCGTCTCATGATGGCAAACGCGGTGATCCCCGGCGCGTCGGTGCGCGACATCCGTTCGAGTGCCGGGCGGGAGTACCGGATCTTCGTCTGGCAGCCGGAGCATGACGCGGCGTCGGAGTCGCTGCCGGTGCTGTATCTACTCGACGGTAATGGCAGCTTTCCGATCGCCGCGGCGGCCGCGGCGTTGCAGTCGCGGCGGCCGGAGCGGACCGGCGTGACTCCGGCGGTCGTGGTCGGGATCGGCTATCCGACCACCTCGTGGCTCGATGCCGGGCGCCGCACCTTCGATTATACACCGGCCTTGCCGCAAGACCTGCTGCCACCGCGCCCGAACCATGAGCCATGGCCGGCGACCGGCGGCGCCGAGGATTTTCTGGATTTTCTGACGCACGAATTGTGTCCGCAGATCGAGCATGAATTTTCGATCGATCGCGCCCGCAGCGCGCTGTTCGGCCATTCGTTCGGCGGACTGCTGGTGCTGCACGCACTGTTCTCGCGACCGGCGCTGTTTCGCAGCTATATCGCGGCCAGCCCCTCGATCTGGTTTGCTCGCGAGCGGCTGCTTGCGCAACGCGAGCGCTTCCTGGCGAGCGCGCCGCAGCAACTGCCGCGGCGGTTGCTGCTGACGGTGGGCAGCCTCGAACAGATCGGCGCGGGGCAGGACCCGCACGATGCCTGGGTTCGGCGCAACCGGATGGTGGAGAACGCCTCCGAACTGGCCGGCGCACTCAGCGGCGCCGACGCCGCCTTGCTCGCGGTGTCGTTCACCGAATTCGCCGACGAGGACCACGGCTCGGTGCTGCCGGCGGCGATCAGCCGGGCGCTGCGCTTTGCATTGGGGGCGGCATGATGCGTGTTCGCGGGCGCGATGCGGCGGCAAGATCGATTGCGGCGCTGCTGCTGCTGGCCTTCGCCTTGACGCTCGGCGGAGTGATCTTGCCGGCCCGCGCCGATCAGCCGATCGAGGTCACCGACGTCACCGGCCGCAGCGTGACCTTGCCAGGCCCGGCGCGGCGCATCTTGCTCGCCGAAGGCCGCCAGATCATCGCGCTGTCGCTGATCCATGACGCCCCCGTCAGTCTGCTGGCCGGCTGGCTCGGGGATTTTCGCAAAAGCGACCCGGAGAGCTACGCGCTGTACCGGGAGAAATTCCCGGCGATCGACGCGGTGCCGGTGCTCGGCCTCGGCAATGACGGGACGTTTTCGGTCGAGCAGGCGATCGCGATGCAGCCGGGTCTCGCGGTGCTCGGCGTCAGCTTTGCGCCGGGTGGTCGCGCCAACGACGTGGCGCGGCAGCTGGAGGCGGCGGGCATCCCGGTGGTGTTCACCGATTTCTTCGTCGCGCCGTTCGACAACACGCTGCGCAGCCTGCGCATCCTCGGCCGCGTCACCGGCCGCGACGCGCAGGCCGGAGCCTATGCCGCGTTCTACCAGGCCCATATGGATCGGATCGCCGAGCGGTTGGCGCGCAGGACCGCACCGCGGCCGAGCATTCTGGTCGAGACCCATGCCGGGATTTCCGATTGCTGCCACGCCCCGGGTGCCGGCAATATCGGGCAATTCATCGCCTTCGCCGGCGGCGACAGCGTCTCCGCCGCGGTGTCGTCAGCGCCGAGCGCGCAACTGGGATTGGAATATGTGATCGCGCAGAATCCGCAGATCTATGTCGGCACCGGCGGCGCGCATCTGCAAGCCTCCGGCGGGCTGGTGATCGGTCCGGGGTTTGATCAAGCGACGATCCGCACGCGGCTGGCGGCGGTGGTGGCGCGGCCGGGCTTTGCCGAACTGCGCGCGGTGCGCGAGCGCCGGGTCCACGGGCTGTTCCACAACATGCTGTCGACGCCGTTGAACTTGCTGGCGACCGAGGCGCTCGCCAAATGGATCAACCCGGAGCTGATGCAAGACATCGACCCCGATGCGACGATGGCGGAGATCAATGCGCGCTTTCTGGCGGTGCCGATGCGCGGAACCTATTGGATCGATCTGAAGTGACGCAGCCCATGTCTCAGGATTTGTTGCCTCAGGAGTTGCGCCGGTGACGATGACGTCGCCGCTCAGCGCCGTGCCGGCACCCAGCGAGGCCAGCAAGGCTATGGCGCGGGCCTATCAGCGCGTCATCCGCCGCCGTATCGCGGTTCTGCTGCTGTTGGCGCTGATCAGCGTCGCCGCCTTCGCGATCGATCTCGGCACCGGCCCCTCCAGCCTCGGCCTGTCCGGCGTGATCCGCGGCGTTTGGCAGCCGGGGTCGTTGTCGGGCGCACACGCCGCGATCCTGTGGGAGGTGCGGTTGCCGCAGGCGCTGCTCGCGGTGCTGGTCGGGCTCGGGCTCGCCACCGCCGGCGCCGAGATGCAGACCATCCTCGGCAATCCGTTGGCCAGCCCGTTCACGCTCGGGGTGTCGTCGGCGGCGTCGTTCGGCGCGGCGCTGGCGATCGTGCTGGGGATCGGCATTCCCGGGGTGCCGCAGAACTGGATCATCTCGGCCAATGCCTTTGCCTTCGCCTTCGTCTCGGTGCTGGTGCTGCAATCGGTGGTGCGGATGCGCGGACCCGGCACCGACATCCTGGTGCTGTGCGGCATCGCGCTGTTCTTCACCTTCAACGCGCTGGTGGCGCTGACGCAGTTTCTCGCCAGCCAGCAGGCGTTGCAGCAATTGGTGTTCTGGATCATGGGCAGCCTGTCGCGGGCCTCCTGGGACAAGCTGCGGCTGCTCGCCGTGGTGCTAGTGGTGACGCTGCCGTTCTCGCAGCGCGCCGCCTGGCCGATGATGGCGCTGCGGCTCGGCGAGGATCGCGCCCGCAGCCTCGGCATCAATATCGGCCGCTTGCGCTTCATGTCGCTGCTACGGATCAGCCTGATGACCGCCACCGCGATGGCGTTCGTCGGCACCATCGGCTTTGTCGGGCTGGCCGGGCCGCATATCGCGCGGATGCTGATCGGCGAGGACCATCGCTTCTTCCTGCCGGCGAGCGCGCTGACCGGCGCCATCATCATGTCGCTGGCCTCGGTGGCGAGCAAGAGCATCATCCCCGGCGTGCTGGTGCCGATCGGCATCGTCACCGCGTTGATCGGGCTGCCGGTGTTCTTTTCGCTGATCTTCAGCCGGCGAGGCTCGCTATGATGGCCGCGCCAGATCTGCGGATCGGCAATCTTTGCGCCGGCTATGGCGGGCGCCGGATCATCGCCGACCTGTCGCTGCCGCCGATCGCGGCGGGGCAGATCACCGCGCTGGTCGGCCCCAACGGCGCCGGCAAGACCACGCTGCTGCGCGCGCTCGCGGGACTGGTGCCGGCCACGGGGATGGCGCGTCTCGGCGCCGACGACGTGCTGGCGATGGACGCGGTGGCGCGCTCGCGGCTGATGGCGTTCATGCCGCAATTCGTGCCGCAGCGGCTGGCGTTGAGCGTGCTGGAATCGGTGATCAGCGCGTTGCGGGCGTCGCCGGCGCAATCGGCCGATCCGAGCCCCGATGGATTTCGCGACGCCGCGTTGGCGACGCTGCAGCGGCTCGGTATCGTCGAATTGGCGATGCGGCCGTTCGATCAATTGTCCGGCGGGCAGCGCCAGCTCGCCAGCCTGGCGCAGGCTTTGGTGCGCTCGCCGAAACTGTTGTTGCTGGATGAGCCGACCAGCGCGCTCGATCTGCGACATCAGTTGCAAGTCATGCAAATCGTGCGCGAGGCCGCCCGCGCCGGCGCCATCGTGATCGCGGTGCTGCATGATTTGCAGGCCGCGGCGCGCTGGGCCGATCAGATCGTGGTGCTGCGCGGCGGCGCGTTGTATGGCGCCGGCGCTGCCGCCGTCACGGTCAGCGTGCAGATGCTGCGCGATGTCTACGGCGTCGCCGCGACCGTCGAGACCACGGCGCAGGGCGCGCTTCATATTAGCGCGGACATCCTGATCGATTAGCTCGCCGTGAACGGCGCGGATGTAGGACGCCAGCCTGGCTGGTTCCGAAGCGGCGACAGGTGGTCGCTCATCGGTCGGGCGGCGGCAATTCAAAACGCTTGCGTCTGGCGACAAGCGGTGCTCAAATTAAACTCACGGTTGTTATTAGCGTGGCGGGTTTGGCCGGAATTTTGAGGCCTGCTAAGTAGTTTTGATATCAATGTTTTTTGATGGACGGACGATGGTTTCTCGAACCGTCGACCGCACGAAACCAGTTTTGGCACGCTGTAGCCGTTGCAACGTTTCGCGCCGGGGCGTCGCCCGAGGCCCGGCTCTCCGGTCAGGAATCTGGATCGCAGAATTGTCGAGACCGTCATGGAAAACGACGAGCAGCGCGACTATAACCGGAAATTCGTCGAGCGCTTCCTGGCGCGCAGGCCCGCGCAGCGCGAGCGCTACCAGAAGGCAATCGAGGCCGAAGCGCTGGCGCCTCGCGTGCAGGCCGAGGCGGTGGGTGGCATCGCCGCATCGCCGGTCGACGTGGTTAACGAAACCATCGTCCGCGAGCAACGCCCGGTGCTGTTCGTCAGGAATGACTGGATCGATACCGTCGAGGTGAGCCTGGACGGCGACGAGGCCAGGGATCTGGTGACGGATTTGAACGCCTCGCGCACCGCCGTCGAACCGATCATGCCGCTGGTCGGCCGCATCGACGTTGTCGACTTTCCCGGCAATCTGGATTTCGTCGGCACCGCATGGTTCGTCGCCGCCGACATCGTGGTCACCAACCGGCATGTCGCGCAACTGATCGCGCAGCAGGACGGCCGGCGTTTCGTATTTTCGCGCGGCGTCGCCGGCAAGCCGATCTCGGCCTCGCTCAATACCGTGCACGAATTCGACGATCTGGCGGCGAACCAGGGGCGGGTGTTTGACGTCAAGCAGGTGCTCTATATCGAAAAGACCAGCGGCCCGAACGATATTGCGTTCATCCAGGTGGCCCGAACAGTCGACGGTGCACGGCCGGCCTTCATCGCGATCTGCGACAGTAATCTGGCCGTCAATGCCCCGGTGGTCACCATCGGATATCCGGCCAAGGCGCCCAAGCGCATGATTCCCGATCAGGCATGGATGAAGCAGCTGTTTCGAGACCGTTACGACGTCAAGCGCGCCGCGCCTGGGCTGATCATGGCCGTCGAACGCAACAATGCGGCGGAGCATGACTGCAGCACGCTGGGCGGCAATTCCGGGGCGGCGGTGATCGATCCGAAGACCGGGCGCGCCGCCGGGCTGCATTTCGCCGGGCTGTACAAGCAGGCCAATTACGCGGTGCCGGCCTCGGTGCTGAGCGACTACATCAAGCGCGAGCGCTGGCGTGAGCCGCCGGTGCTGGAACTGAACCGTGGCGCGCCACTGCCGCGGCCGGGCAGCCAAAGCGTCGCGCAAGGGCCAGCGCCGCCGCAGCAGCCCTCGGCTGCGCCGCAGGTCGTGAGCGCGACCGGCGGCGTCGAAATCAGCATTCCGCTGATCATCCGGGTTTCGCTGGGCCAACCGCAGACGTCGTCCGGCGGGGGCGCGCCAGCGTCGGGTTCAAGCGCGCCGCCTTCGGGCGCCGCGCCCGACATCGAGACCGCGGTCGCGCAATTCTGGAACGCACGCCCGGATGGCGTGTTGGCGGCGCGGGTCGGTTTCCTCGATGACGGCGAGGCGATCGGCGACGCGCCCTGCATCGCCGCATCGGTGTTGCCGTCACGGCTGGCCGCGGTCGCCGCCGCCGTGCCGTCGCAGTTTCAAGGCTTTCCGGTGCGCTATTTTCCGGCCAGCGTCGCCGAGCAGATCGAGGCCGGCCCGGCCGTGGAATCCGTCGACTCGATCGCCTATGACGACGACGCCCGCAGCGGCGAGCAGTTCTCCTTTGCCGAGGTCAACGAGCCTATGACGATCCGCGCCCATGTCGGGCCGGAATATTCCTGGGACGAACTCAAGGCGTTCCTGGCCGCGGCGCCCCGCACGCTGGTATCGGCGATGTATGAGTTTCACGCCGCGCACATCAAGGACGCGCTGCAGGAGCGGCTGGACAACAACGTGGCGCTGCAACTGGTGCTGGACAATGCCAGCTTTTCCAAGGTGAAGGATCCGGACGGCGAGTTCGATCGTATTCCGACCTTCAAGGCGTGGGAGAAATTCGCCGGCTTCGAGCGCATCGTGGCGCCGGAAGGCACCTCTGGGCTGATCTCGGACGCCTATCACATCAAGGTCACGGTGCGCGACGACGACGTGTTCTGGCTGTCGTCGGGGAACTGGAAGGCGGAGTCGAGCCAGCCGATCATTACCCAGCAGCAGCGCGACGACGCCGCCGATACCGATCTGCCCGGCAACCGCGAATGGCACGTCGTCATCCACAACGCCACGCTGTCGGGGCGCTTCCGCAGTCATATCCAGCAGGATTTCAAACGTTCGACCGATCTCGGCGGCGGCGTGGTGCCGAAAAGCAAGATGGTGAAGGAGGTCGAGGTTCCGCTGGAGGAGGGCGTCGAGCTGGAGCGCCGGCCGCCCGGCCGGGTCGTGGAGCCGCTCGAGATCACCCGCAAGGTCAAGGTCAAGCCGCTGCTGACGCCGGACCGCGAGGGCGCGGTGTATAGCGAGGCGGTGCTCGATCTGATCAAGTCGGCGCGCAACAGCTTGCTGTTCCAGATCCCCTATATCGGCATGCCGTCGAACCCGCGGCAGGATCGCGGCTACATCGACGAGCTGATCAAGGCGCTGACCCAGAAGCTGAAGACGCTCGACGACGCGCGGGTGATCCTGCGCACCGGCGGCGCGAAATACTCCGACCCCACCCACGCCGCCTGGTACTTCAAGTCGAAGGGCGTCGACATCGCGGAGCGGCTGCGACGGATCGACGACAGCCACACCAAGGGCATGATCGTCGACGGCCAGCGGATTTTGCTCGGCAGTCACAACTGGAGCAAGCCGGGGGTGACGCTCAACCGCGACGCCTCGCTGATCTTCGACGACCAGGAACTCGCCGGCTATTACGCGCAGGCTTTCGAGATCGATTGGGCGCGCGCCACCGCGATCCGGCCCAAGCAATTCGTCAAGGCGGAATCCGTGGCGACGCCGGGCGGCGAATTCGCCGTGGTGCCGCTGTTCCAACGGGTCAGCCTGCAGGATCTGCCCACGGAGGGCTGAGCAGCATGCCTACGCCGAACGAGGTCTCGGAGCGATTTGGCCGGGTTCTCAGCAGCGTCTGCAGCATCCAGACCGGCGGCGCGCCGCTCGGCACCGGGTTTCTGGTCGGGCCGGACACCGTACTGACCAATTTTCACGTGGTGGAGCGGATCATCGATGCCGTGGGCCAATTGGTGCAGCCGGCCAATTGTGTGTTCGACTATCAGAAAAGCGCCGACAATTCGGTGAAGCTCGGCACGCCGATCCCGGTGCTGCGCTGCCTCGACTGGAGCGGCTACGGCCAGGCCGAGATCACCGATCACATCAACGACCCGATGCCGACCGAGGACCAGCTCGACTACGCCTTGCTGCAACTGGCGCAGCCGGTCGGCCAGATGCAGCCGCCGGGCCGGGTGTTGCAGCGTCGCGGTTGGATCGACCTGTGGGACACGCCGTGGGAATCCCTGCCGCCGCCGACCGACGGCGTCGCGGTGTTGCCGCGCGGCGCCCGGGTGATCGTGATCCAGCACCCGCTCGGCGCGCCGCAGGTCTACAAGGCCCGCGAATTTATCGGCGACAACGCGCTGCACACCAGGATGCGCTATGAATACATGACCGGCCCGGGCTCATCCGGCTCGCCCTGCCTGACCGAAGAATACAAGCTGTTCGCGCTGCATCACCTCGGCGATCCGAACTGGAACGCGATCGTCGCCTCGCAGGGCGTCCCGATCAGACTGATCCGGCAGCGCATCGTCAAGACCCAGACCACCGCGATTCCGAAATACGACGTGCTCGCCGATGCAAGGCAGCAGGCGCCATGGAGCGGGCTGTTCCAGCTGCTCGGACAATATCCGGACGCCAAGACGGCGATCCGCGACAGCGGCGCAACGATCAAGACCATCACCGAGCGCACCGCCGATCTGCGACGGCACAAGGCCATCCATGACGTGCTGCAGACCATTCAGGGAAATTTCCCGATACTGATGTCGGCGCTGAACGAGCCCGATCAGAAGAAATCCCGCGACGGCATCCGGATGACCGCGCTAATCATGCGGCAATCCTGGCGCAACTATTCGACCGAGGCCAACGAACTGAAGGAAGCCGGCCGGGCGCGCGGCCTGCACGAGATGGACTGGATCGACGAATTCACCGGCGCGCTGACCAGCCTGATCGAGGCCGACCGCATCATCGACAAGATGGGCGCTGCCAAGCTGATCCAGAAACACCTGCGGTTTCAGCCCTCCGAACTCAACGGCAAGGTCCGGCTGATCCTGCGCGACCTGCCGGTCGATCAGTTGCTCGATCTGTTCGAGACCGTGATCCGCTCGATGGACCTGCAAGACGCCGTGTTGCGCACCGTGGTCAGTACCGGCCCGGACCGGCTGCGGGCGCATTGGGAAGCGCTGCGCAGCAACGTCGCCGACCACAATTCCTGGCAGGATCTCGATAACGATCTCTCCATGCTGCAGGAAATGCAGGTCACCGAGCAGTTGCAGCAGCGCTGGTTCGAGGCGACCTGGGAAAAGGCCTGGCCGAAGGCCTCGGCGCTGTGCCAGGCGAGTGCGGCCGATGATTGGGCCGGCGAGATGCTGCGGCACGGCGGTGTCGTTGCCGCCGACATCGCCGCCAGCAAATGGGATCTGGTGCTCGAACATTTCGACCTGTTCCGCAGCGACATGACCAATCGCTTCAGCCAGGTCGACAAATCGCTGCTGTCCGGCAGCGAGCAGATCATTCTACTCGGCAACCCGCTCGCGGCTTTGGTGGAGGCGAGTCTATGACGACGCTGCTGTCGGCCATTTCGCAGGGCCGCGCCTTTGCATCCTTCGTTGAGTTGCAGCAGGCCAATCTCGAACTGCTGGAAGACAAGGTCGATTCGACCGATGGCAATGGCAGCGGCGGGCATCTCGACAAGGTGGTCGAATTCATCGGCAAGGCGGTGGTCACCGGCAAAATCCTGCAGCGGCCCTCGGAGCGCAAGGCGGCGCAGGCCGCGATCGAGTACTGGACCACCTCGTTGATCCTGTCGCGGGAATATTCATCGGGGGCGGCGTCGGAAGCGCTTTCGTCGGCGGACCCGGCGGCGCCGACGGTGGCGGTGCTGGCGGATTTCGATCCGCGCACCAACCGCAGTCTCAGCCGCGACCGATCGCCCTATAAGGGGCTCGATCCGTTCACCCGCGGCGACGCCGACGATTATTTCGGCCGCGAGGACGCCGCCGAGGAATTGCTGAACCGGATCGAGGGGCCGCGCCCGGTGGTGCTGCTGCTGGGGCCGTCCGGCAGCGGCAAATCCTCGCTGATCAATGCCGGCCTGCTGCCGCGGCTGGAGGACAAGGGCCACAAGGTCGTGGTGGTCGCCTCGCCGGGCCGCGAGCCGCTGGCCGCGATCCTTCGCGCGATCAGGCCGGGCGCCGATCTGGCCGCGATCCGTTCCGAGGAGCGCGCCATCGTCAAGACGCCGGGCAAATTGAACGATGCGCTGACCGCGTTCGATCCGCAGGCGATCCTGATCATCGATCAGTTCGGCGAGGCGCTGGCCAGGGCGGATGTGCAGCCGTCGCTCGACGTCATCGGCCGGGCGTTAGCGTCGCTCGCCGGCAGCCACAAGCTGTTGGTCTGCCTGCGCGAGAGCCAGCGGCTGCAGTTCGAGAAGATCGCCGGGATCGGCGATGCGGCGCATTCGCCGGCCAGCCTGTTCAGTCCGCCGCCGCCGTCGATCTACGAGTTGCGCAGCATGATCGAGGGGCCGGCCGAG
Organism: Rhodopseudomonas sp.; assembly: GCF_036404135.1. Taxonomy (GTDB): domain Bacteria; phylum Pseudomonadota; class Alphaproteobacteria; order Rhizobiales; family Xanthobacteraceae; genus Rhodopseudomonas_A. The sequence continues at coordinate 33,192 of NZ_DASWPE010000152.1, forward strand.
CAGGTCGGGCTGCGGTTCGGCGTCGGCGTGGTCGACGATCTGGTGCGCTCGGTGGCGGGAAATCCAGACGCGTTGCCGCTGCTGCAATTCACGCTGAACAAATTGTGGGACTACAAGGACCGCGACGAGATCACCCAGGCGGTCTATCGCGAGGTCGGCTCGCCGCGCGAAGCGCTGACCAGCACCGCCGAAACGGTGCTGCAGCAGTTCTCCGATCCGAAGAAGGATCTGGCGCGGCGGATCTTCCTCAAGCTGGTGGTGCCGGCCGGCGACAAGGACTTTGTCCGCAACCGGGTCGGCCGCGACACGCTGGCGCTCGGCGAGGATGCCGCCGCCGTCGGCGAAATCCTCGACGCCTTCGAACGGGCGCGGCTGTTGCGGCGGCTGTCTTCGGCGGACATCGACGGCGAGGATCGGTTCGAAGTCGCGCACGAGACGCTGATCGGCTATTGGCCGACGCTGGCGAGCTGGCTTGCGGACGCCCGGCACGGCCGCGAGACGGAATCCAAGCTGATCTCCACCGCGCGGCTGTGGCTCGATAGCGGCCGCGACGAGGGCTATCTGATCACCGGCGACGCGCTCGAGCCGTTCAAGGACTATCGCAGCGATTCGATGGACGTGCGGCAGTTGCTGGAGGCCAGCTTCAAGGCCCGGGCCGATCACGAAGTGGAGTTGCAAAAAAAGCAGCGCTATGATCGCGGCGTCCGCATCGGCGCGATCGTTTCGGCTTTCGTGATCATCGCCGCGTTCGGCTTGGCGCAATACTACCAGAAGCAGCAAGAGGATCGAAAGATCGAGGAGGGGCTGCGCGCCGAGGTGCAGAAACTGACCGACCGGCTGGAGGAACTGCAGAGGACCGCGGCCGAAGGCAAGTCCGTCGACTTCAAGGCCAGCCTGGCCTCGACGATCTCGGACTCGGCGGCGCAGACCGTGATGCCGCAACCGACGCCGCAACGGCTCTCGGCTGCTGGGAATATTCTGGCCGACAGTCAGCCGGCATTGCCGCAGCCGCAATTCGATCCGAAGACCGGGGATTGTTTCGGCTACATGTGGGTCGGCTCGAAAACCAACTGGAAGCTGAAGTCCCCCGACTCTCCGGACAAGCTGCGGCCGGGACCTGCGGTGACCAACGCCAGCATCTACCTGCGGGCCGATTTTCCGACCGAGCTTCCGGAATATGCCATGGCGGTGCCGTTCGGCTTCGTGCCGGAGGGTACCGCGGTGACGGTGCAGCAGACCAAAGCCTATCAGCGCGAGACCGGGCTGCAATATTGGGCCAAGGTGTCGGCGCCGCGGAAAAGCTGCGCCAAGGTCAACATCCAGTATGCCGGCTCCGACGACCTCGCCAACCAGCTTCGCAAGAATCTGACCGCTTCCGACTTCCAGGTCACCTACGCGCCGGAGAAGATTGCAGGCGCAGCCGGCCTGTCCGAGATCCGCTTCTTTTTCAAGGAAGATACCGATCTGGCCGAAGCCGTTGCCGCCAAGGTGCGGGAGATCAATGGCGGTCGGCCGGTGAGCCTGCGGCCGCTCTTGAGCTTTGTCGGCAGCAAGCCGCTGGTGCCGGGCTCGCTCGAGGTCTGGGTCGATCTTTCGCCGGTGCTGCCGTCCAAACAGCCGGCCACCGCGACCAACAAGTAAGCCGAGGCCGCCCTGCCGCTAGCATGGAGCGCGTGATGAGCATTCCCTACGACCCCGATCGCTATCTGGTGCTGCGTATCGACGGCCGGATGCCGGCCGGGGTGAGCCGGCTGCAAAGCATGAATGCGCTGCGGCCCGAGGTGGTCGAAGAGATGCGCGCCGCGCCGCCGCGGCTGACGCTGGAAGCCACCACGCTGTCCGACCGGCAGCGCGACGCCGTGCTGCGCGATCCGAAGCAGGAAGCCGCGCCGTTGATTCCGATGGCGCTGGTGGCGCCGGCTGCCACCGCCGATGTCGATGCTGCGGCGGCGGCGCTACAGGCGGCCACGGCCGCCGGCGCGTCGTGGGGCATCGGCGCGGTGCAGGCGAAATATGCCATCAGTCCGGATCGGCCGCCGGAGCGCGATATCCCGGTGGCGATACTAGACACCGGGATCGATCGAACCCACCCCGCGTTCCGCGGCATCAAGACCTGGCACACCCAGAACTTCATCGATCCGGGGCCGGAGGGCGCGCCGAATCCCGATGTCAGCGACGTCAAGGGTCACGGCACGCATTGCGCCAGCACCGTGTTCGGCCAGGATGTCGACGGCGTCCGCATCGGCGTGGCGCCGGGGGTGACCACCGCGATCATCGCCAAGGTGCTCGACGACGAGGGTCGCGGCTCCAACGAGGCGGTCGCCGCGGCGCTGCAATGGGCGGTCGGCAAGGGCGCGCGGATTCTGTCGATGTCGCTCGGGTTCGATTTCCCGGCGATCGTCGAGCGGCTCAAGGCGGCGTCCTGGCCGGAGCGGGCGGCGGTGTCCAAGGCGTTGCAGGCCTACCGCGACAACATCCGCTACTTCGACAAGCTGGTGGATTTTCTCAACTTCGACCAGCGGCTGTTGATCGCCGCGGCCGGCAATGACAGCAAGCGCGGCGCCGGCGGCCCGGATCAGCTGATCGACGTCAGCATGCCGGCGGCGACCGAAGGCGTGGTTTCGGTGGCCGCGCTCGGCCGAACCGCGAACGGCTACGCCGTCGCGCCGTTCTCCAACGTCAACCCGATGCTGTCCGCGCCGGGCGTCGATATCGTCGGCGCCAAGGTCGGCGGCGGGCTGGTGGCGATGAGCGGAACCAGCATGGCGTGCCCGCATGTGGCGGGTCTGGCGGCGCTGTGGTGGGACAACCAGCTCGTCAGCGTCGGCGAAACCTCCGCTGACGACGTCAAGGCGAGCTTGCGGGCGCTCGCGGTCAATACCAAATTGCGACTGGCCGATCAGGGCAGGGGGCTGGCCATCGCGCCGGCGGGATGAGCCTTCGATCGCTGCCCCGATGCCCCTTGATCGCAACGAATGATTGTACTTATAAGGGGGCAATCGTGCAGCACACGCGTGATGCGAATTTGCGCCCCCGCGCGACGGCGTATCCGCCGCGCCGATCCGGATCGTCATGCGTTTTAGCTTCATTCACGCCGCTGATCTGCACATCGACAGCCCGCTCGCCGGACTAAGCCTGAAGGACAAGGCGGTGGCCGCGCGCTTCGCGCAGGCCGGCCGGCGCGCGGTCGAGGCGCTGATCGAACAGACCATCGCCAGCAAGGCTTCGTTCCTGATCATCGCCGGCGATATTTTCGACGGCGACTGGAAGGACGTCTCGACCGGGCTGTTCTTCGCTCGCGCGCTCGGCGCGCTCGATCGCGCCGGCATCCCGGTGTTCCTGGTCAAGGGCAATCACGACGCCGCCAGCGTGATGTCGCGCGATCTGCCCTATCCCGGCAGCGTCAGGGTGTTCAGCGCCGGCAAGGCCGAGACCGTGGCGCTGGAGCCGCAGCGCGTCGCCTTGCATGGCCGCAGCTTTCCGCACCGGCTGACCGCCGACTTCGTCGAGAGCTATCCGCCGCGCCGCGACGGCTGGCTCAATATCGGCGTGCTGCATACCTCGCTCGATGGCACCCGCAGCCACGACGGCTACGCGCCATGCAGCGTCGAGGACCTCAAGCGGTTCGGCTATGATTACTGGGCGCTCGGCCACGTCCATGCCGCAGCCGTGGTCTGTGACGATCCCTGGATCGTCTATCCCGGCAATCTGCAAGGCCGCAGCGTGCGCGAGACCGGCGCCAAGGGCGCCATGCGCGTCACCGTCGAGGACGGCCGCATCGTCGAGGTGACGCCGCTGGCGCTGGACGGCGCGCGCTGGGCGCATGTGAGCGTCGACGTCGCCGGCCTCAGCGGCGAGGACGAGATGCTGGCGCGAAGCCGCGCCGCGCTGGCCGCCGCACAGGCGCAGAGCGAGGGCCGGCCGCTGGCGGCGCGGCTTACGCTGACCGGCGCCACCTCCTTGCACAATCAGCTGATAGCGCGGCGCGAGACGCTGCAGGACGATCTTCGCGCCATCGGCTTTCAGCTCGCCGCCGATTGTTGGGTCGAACAGCTCAAGGTGAAAACCAGCGCGCCGCCGCGCTCGCTCGCGGCGCAGGCCGGTGCCGACGCGCTCGACGTCGATCAGTTGTTGCGCGACGCCGCCTCCGATGCGGAGTTCGCCGCGCTGCTCGCGGAACTCACCGACACCATCAAGGCGAAATTGCCGAAGGACCTGCACGACGAACTCGATCGCTCGGAGGCGTTGCAGCGTTTGGCCGATGATGCGCGCGCGCTGCTCGCCGGAGACGCGTCGTGAGGATCGAGCAACTGGCGTTCGAGCGCTACGGCCGCTTCACCGATCGCACGCTCAGCTTTGATGCCGCAGCAGTGCTGCACGTCGTGCTCGGCGCCAACGAGGCCGGCAAGACCTCGGCGCTGGCGGCGATCGGCGATCTGCTGTTCGGCTTCGGCGGCCGCACCGGCTATGACTTCCTGCACGAGAGCAAAGCGTTGCGGATCGGCGGCAGCTTCCGCCATTCCGACGGCCGGCTGATCGCGGCGCGGCGGCGCAAGGGCAACAAGAACACGCTGGTCGACGCCAACGACCAGCCGCTCGCCGATGATCTGTTGGCGCCTTTGCTCGCCGGTGTATCGCGCGAAATGTTCAGCCGTGAGTTCGGGCTGACCGCGCAGGCGCTGCGCGAGGGCGGCCACGACTTGCTCACCGCCGGCGGCCGGCTGGCGGAGACCTTGGCGGCGAGTTCGGCCGGCATGGCCTCGCTGTCGCAGACGCGGCTTCGCTTGCAGAGCGAGGCCGACGAGCTGTTCATGCCGCGCAAGTCCGGCTCCAAACCGTTCTATCTGGCGGCCGAGCGGCGCGACGCTGCCGACCGCGCGCTGCGCGACGCCATCGTCACCCGCGAAGCGGTGACGCAGGCCGAGGCGATGGTGCGCGAGGCGCGGCAGAAGCTCGAAGCGCTGAACGCCGCGCATGCCGAGATCGGCGGCACGCTGGCGCTGTGGCAGCGCACGCTACGGGTGCGCTCGCATTTGGCGCGGCTCGACGGCATCGCCGCGGAGCTCGCGGCGCTCGCCGATCTGCCGGCGGTCGCGGCCCCCGCGCTGGCGCAATGGCGCGCCGCGCTGGACAGCCACGCCGCGCTGGAGCGCGAGCTCGGCGCGTTGGAGGCCGATGCCGCCGCCGATGCCGCCGAGATCGCGGCGATGGCGGTCGACCAGACGCTGCTGGCGGAGGCCGCGACCATCGACGCGTTGCGCGAACGGCTCGGCGCGGTGCGCAAGGCGCTGGAAGATCTGCCGAAGCGCAGGCAAGCCCGCGAGATGGCTGAGGCCCAACTTGATGAAGCCGCGCAGCGGCTTGGGCTGGCGTCGCATCAGGACGTTTTGGCGCAACTACCGAGCGATCCGGCGCTGGCGCAGGCGCGCGAGCTGATCGCGCAGACCGCGCGCGCCGAGCAGGCGATCGCCGAGGCCGCGGCGCGTTATACGCGAGCGCAGCAGGAGCGCGACGGCTTTGCCACCGAGCAGGACGACGCGAGCGCCGTGGTCGATATCGATCAGCTCCGGCAGCGCTTCGGTGCGCTCGGCGAAATTCCGGCGCAGGCCGACCGGCTGCGCCGCGACCGCGCGAATTTGCAGATCGAGAGCGACGCGCTGGCGGCCGCGGCCGCGGCGCTCGATCCCTCGCCGGGCGCGCTCGAGCAACTGCGCGCGGTGCCCGCGCCGGACCCGGCCACCATCGCCACCTTCGCCCGCGCCGCCGAGGCCGCCGACGCCGAGGTGAAACGGCTGAGCGAAGCGCTGGCCGCGACCGACGCTGCGATCGCCAAGACCGAGGTCGAGTTGACGCGGCTGTCGCACGCCGGCGTGGTGCCGACCCGCGCCGATCTGGTCCGTGCCCGCGACGACCGCGACAGCCATTTCAGCGCCTTGCGTGCCGCGCTCGCCGTCGACCCCCGTGTGGTCGAGCGCCAGCTCGACGCCGCCGAGCAGGCCTCGCAGAGCATCGACCGCGTCACCGATCGGTTGCTGAGCGATACCGAGCGCGCCACCCGCCACGAGGATGCGCAGCAGCGGCTGGCGGCGTCTCGCGACGAACGCACGCGGCAGCACGACAAGCTTGCCGGCCTGCAGGCGCGGCGCGCCGAATTGGAGACCGGCTGGCGCGGCGCGTGGGCGGCGTCAGGATTGGCGCCGCGCAGCCCAGCGGAGATGCTGCGCTGGCGCGAGCGGTTCGACGACATCGCCAAGCGGCTAGACAAATGCGACGCGCAGAAGGCCGCACTCGCGGCGCTGGCGGCGGCGCTGGAGCAGGGCAAGCTTGCGGTGCTGGGCTTTCTCGACTCTACCGGGCGCGTCGCCGATCGCGCGCTGGCGGCGGAGCTGTTGTATCGCGAGGCCAAGGCGCGGTTCGATGCGCTGCAGGGCGCCTGGGCCGACGCCAAGGCGCGCGCGGTGGCCAAGAGCCGGATCGAGCGCGATCTCACCGAAGCCAAGGCCGCGCGCGAGGCCGCGCAGACCGCGCTCGCCCGCCATCGCGCGGCCTGGCCCGCGGCGATGGCCGGCATCGGACAAGATTGCAGCGTAACCCCGGTGCAGGCCGCCGCGGCTTTGGCGGTGTGGCAATCTGTGGCGGTGCCGAAGGCCGCCTATCAGCTCGAAGGCCATCGCGTCACCGCGATCGAGGCCGACCTTGCTGCGTTCGATGCCGACGTGTTCGACGTCGTGGCGCGCACCGCGCCGGCGCTGCGCTCGGATAATACACAACAATCGCTGGCGCGGTTGGTGGACAAGCTCGACGCCACCCGGCGCGACGCCGAGACCTGTCGGCGGCTGCAGCAGGCGGCGATCGCGCGCGCCGCCAGCCGCAACGCGCTGTTGGCCCGGCGTGGCGCGACTGAAGCTGTGTTGGACGACGCCCGCCGCGCCTTCGGTGTCGCCGACATCGCCGGGCTGGCTTTGCCGCTGGAGCGCGCGCTGGCGCGTCAGCGTCTGGCGGCCGATCAGGATGCGCTGCGCCGCGACCTCTACGACATCGCCGACGGCCGCGACGACGCTTCGCTGCGCCAGGAGCGCGACGGCCTCGACCTCGACCGGCTGCCCGGCGACATCGACCGCGAGACGTTGCGGCACAGCCAATTGCTGGGCGACATCGCCGCGGCGTCGGCATCGCTGCATCAGGCGCAGGCCGATTGCGCGGCGCTGACCAAGGGCCGGGATGCCGCCGCGCAGGCCGCCGAACGCGCCGAGGCCAATGCCGAATTGCTGTCGATCGCCGAGCGCTGGTTGCTGCGCGCCGCGGCGGCGCGGCTGGCCGCCCGCGCCATCGAACGGCACCGCGCGATGGTGCAGGATCCCCTGATCGCGCGCGCGAGTTCGCTGTTCGCCACCGCGACCGGCGGCGCGTTCGCCGGGCTCGGCATCGACTATGGCGACGACGACCAGCCGGTGTTGGTGGCCCGGCGCTGTGACGGCGCGCAGGTCGCGATCGCCGGCCTCAGCGAAGGCAGCCGCGATCAGTTGTTTCTGGCGCTGCGGCTGGCGCTGCTGGAACGCCGCACCGCGGAGCCGATGCCGTTCATCGGCGACGATCTATTGACCAGCTTCGACGAGCCGCGCACGCTGGCGACGCTGCGGCTGCTCGCCGAAGCCGGCCAGCAACGCCAGATCATTCTGTTCACGCATCACCGCCACGTCGCCGAACTGGCCAAATCGCTCAACGATCATCCGATCGAGCTGATCGAATTGTGAGCTTCGCCGGTCAGCGTTCCGTCAGCTAGCGTCGGGTAAAAGGTCACGCCGACCTTGCGCGAGCGGTGTTTTGCAGCGCGGTCCGGACCACGGAGACTGCCATGAACAACACAACTCTTTTGAAACTACATCGCTGGACCAGCCTGGTGTTCGCGCTACCGCTGATCGCGATCATCGTTACCGGCCTGATGCTGTCGGTCGAGCCGATCGTGCAGGACCGTGCGCTGGCCCCCGACCTGGTTAACGCGGATCGCATCGCCGCGCTGATCCAGCGCTACGATCCAAACGGCAAGGCGCGCGGCCTGTCGATCAGCGCGGTCGGCCAGCGCCTGCAGTTGCAGGGCAGCGGGGCGCCGGCGATCGATCTGGTCAGTGGCGAGGCGGCGACCGGCAGCGACGTGGTCGGCGATGTGTTGCTGTGGTCGCGGCGCACCCATGAGCATCTGTTCGACCAGGAATGGCTGGTGATCGCTTCCACCATCGCCATGGTGGCGATCATGAGCATCGGCCTGCTAATGGGCCTGCCGCGGCTGCGCAACAGCCTGTCCGGTTGGCACAAGGGGATGGCCTGGTTCGGCATTCCGCTGCTGCTGCTGAGCCCGATCACCGCGTTGTTGATGCTGTCCGGCGTCACCTTCCAGGGCGCGCCGCCGCCGGCCGCGGCCAAGCCGCTGCCGCTGACCGACGCGGTGCGCGCGATTGCGCAATCGCACGATCTGTCCGGGCTGACGTCGATCCGCAATCGCGGCGGACGGATGATGGCGCGGATCTACGAGGATGGCGAACTGCGCGCCTACACGTTTACGGCCGACGGCGTCGCGCCGCTGCCGCGCAACTGGCCGCGGCTGCTGCACGAAGGCAATTGGTGGACGCTCTTGTCCGGCTCGCTCAACCTCATCACCTCGGTGCTGCTGGCGGGTCTGCTCGGCTCCGGCCTCGTGATGTGGGCGCGGCGCAAGCTGCGGCCGCGCACCCGGCGCGGCGTTGTCTCCGGCGGCGCCGCCGTGGGGCCCGCCGCGTAGCGCCGCCTACTTCACCGCGATCTCGATCAGCGTCGGCCCGTCGCGCGAAAGCGCCGCGGCGATCGCGGCACGGATCGCATCCGGGGTGTCGGCCTTGACCGCCGGCACCCCCATGGATTTGGACAACGCCATGAAGTCGATCGGCGGATCGTCGACATCCATGCCGACGAAGCGCCCGGCCACCGCGTTCTTGCAGCCGAGCTGCTTGGCAATGTTCTGCAACACGCCGTAGCGGCGGTTGTTGAACACGATGAACAGCACCTTGGTGCGATAGCGCGCCGCACTCCACAGCGCCTGCGGCGAATACATCGCGCCGCCATCGCCGACCAACGACGCCACCGGCCCGTCATGCAGCAAGGCGGCGCCGACCGAGGCCGGCATGTTGCAGCCGAGCACGCCGCCGCGGGCGAAGAAATAGCGCCCCGGCCGTGTCATCAGCAAGTCCTGCACCTGGCCGAAGGTCGCCGCGGAATCATTGGCGAGCAGCGTGTTGTCCGGCAGCGCGTCGGACACGGTGAGCACCGCGGCGTCGGGCGACAGCGGCGTCTCGTGCGCGGTGCCGAGAATCTCGGCGCGAATTTTTGCGATATGCGCCTGTTTGGCGGCGGCGCGCTCCGCCAGTCGCGCTGCGACGCCGGCGCGGTCGAGCAACTGCCCGAGCGTTGCGGCGGCGGTCTGCAGCGTCGCGCCGATGTCGCCGAGCAGTGCGAGGTCGGCCGGGTGTTCGCGGCCGAACGCCTCCGGATTGTCGGCGAGGTGCAAGATCTTCACGCCCTCCGGGATCGGGCGGACGTCGCGATAGGGATAGGCGACGAAGGCGCGGCCGCCGACCAGCACCAGCGCCTCGACGCTGTGCAGCCGTTCGCGGATCGCCGCGAAGTCCGGCTTCAGCACCCCGGCCCAGCACGGATGCGCCGAGGGAAACGCCGAACGCGAGGTCAGTTGCAGGCCGGCCACCGCGTAACCGCCGGCCTCGGCGAACTCCACCAGCCCCGGCGCGGCGGTGGTAGGCAGGTCGTCGCCGAGCAGCACCAGCACCTTCTCCGGCGCGTGGCGCGACAGCATCTCGGCAAAGCTGTCGGAATCCGGCGAGGGGCCAAGCCGCGGCGACGCCGAGGCCGGCGGCGTCACGCCCTCGACCGGCTGATCGAGCACGTCCATCGGCAGCGACAGGAACACCGGGCCGCAGGGCGGGGTGCGGGCGATCGCAAAGGCGCGGCGCAACGCGGCGCCGAGGTCCTCGCCGCGACGCACCTCCTTGGCCCATTTGGTCACCGGGGCCGCGAGCGCCACAAGGTCGCCGGACAGCCAGGGTTCGGTCGCCAGATGCCTGGTGTCCTGCTGGCCGGCGGTGACCACCAGCGGCGTCTCGCTGGATTTCGAGGCGACCAGCACGCCCATCGCGTTGCCGAGCCCGCCCATCGCATGCAGGTTGACGAAGCCGGTCTTGCCCGAGGTCAGCGCCCAGCCGTCGGCCATGCCGACCGCGGTGGCCTCCTGCAGCCCGAGCACGTACTGAATGTCCGGCGCATCGACCAGCGCGTCCATCAGCGGCATCTCGGTGGAGCCGGGATTGCCGAACACGTGGCTGATGCCCTCGTCGCGCAGAATATCGAGCAGGATGTCGCTGGCCCGTCGTGTCATGGCATGTCCTCGCGTGACGCTGGCACGACGATAGCCGCGACGGCGCGCCAGCGGGCGGCGAAGTGCGACCCGCTCGCGCGGCGCTTTGGCATCCGCTATGCTCAAAACATCACATCACGGCACTGGATTGCGCATGGACGAACTCGACCGCAAGATACTGCGCATTCTGCAGGATGATGCCGCGATCCAGAATCAGGATCTGGCGGCCCGGGTCGGGCTGTCGCCGTCGCCCTGTCTGCGCCGGGTCAAGGCGCTGGAGGCCGCCGGCGTGATCATGCGCTACGTCGCGCTGGTCGATGGCCCTGCGGTCGGCACCGGCTTCATCGCCTTCGTCGAGGTGCGGTTGGAGAAGCAGGTCGAGACCTATTCGAGCCGGTTCGAGTCCGTGGTGCTGACGCGGCCGGAGGTGATCGATTGCGCCTTCGTCACCGGCGAGTTCGATTATCTGTTGAAGATCGCGGTGGCTGATCTCGACGAGTTTCACCGCTTTCTCACCCAGGTGCTGGCGCGCATCGAGGGCGTCGCCAACACCCGCAGCATCATCCCGGTGAAGCGCATCAAAGAGACCACGGCGATCAAGATCGGGTGAGAGAGTTCGAAGACGAATGACCGAGGCGGCTGTGCTTGGTCGCAGCGAGTAGCGAACGTGCAGGACCTCTCCCCGCGTCGTCCCTGCGCACGCAGGGACCCATCACCCCTGGATTCCAAGATGAAGAAACGACCGCAGCCACAAGTCAAAACGCGGCTCCGCGCCGTATGGGTCCCTGCGTGTGCACTAAGGCATGCACACATCTTGGGTGCGACGGATTGACTCGGGTGTTGCTGGGGGGATTCCAGAATCGGGAATTCGTGTGATCTGTCTTGCGACACTTCGATTTTGACGGGGGTGTCGCATGCTGG
>NZ_DASWPE010000153.1:0-18701 GCF_036404135.1 Rhodopseudomonas sp.
AAGCTCGACCAGGATCTGAAGCTGAACGGCCGCATCGAGCGCGAAGGCTGGGTCGCTCAGGCCCGCGAAGCGATGGCCGGGGCCTAGGTTCACGGCTGCAGCCGCTGTTTCGCCCAGGCGGGACGGCATCCAAGGCTGCCAAAGGTACCAGGTCGCCGCGTTTGGTGGGACGACCGGTTTTCATCTGCGGCCATTCCGACAGGATGGCCGCAGTTTCGTTTCATCTCGCTCCGGCCATTTTTCGTCCCGGAGCCTGTGCGAGGACAAACAGCATGGCCCAGATCAGCGCCGCGATGGTGAAGGACCTTCGCGAAAAGACCGGCGTCGGCATGATGGACTGCAAGGCCGCGCTCAACGAAACGCAGGGCGACATCGAAGCCGCCATCGACTGGCTGCGCAAGAAGGGCCTGTCGAAGGCCGCCAAAAAGGCCGGCCGCGTCGCCGCCGAAGGCCTGATCGGCGCCTTGACCGACAAGACCAAGGGCGTGCTGGTCGAGGTCAATTCCGAGACCGATTTCGTCGCCCGCAACGAACAGTTCCAGGGCCTGGTCAAGATGATCGCCCAGGTCGCGTTGAAGGTTGGCGCCGATCTCGACAAGATCAACGCCGCGCCGGTCGGCTCCTCGACGGTCGCCACCGCGATCGCCGACGCGATCGCCACCATCGGCGAGAACATGACGCTGCGCCGCGCCGCCGTGCTCGAAGTCGGGCAGGGCGTGGTGGCGAGCTACGTGCATAACGCCGTCACCGAAGGCGCCGGCAAGCTCGGCGTCATCGTGGCGCTGGAATCCGCCGGCAAGACCGACGAATTGGCCGCGCTCGGCAAGCAGCTGTCGATGCACGTCGCTTCCGCCAATCCGCAGGCGCTGGAGCCCGCCGGGCTCGATCCCGAAGTGGTGGCGCGCGAGAAGGACGTGATGGCCGACAAGTATCGCCAGCAGGGCAAGCCCGAGGCGATGATCGCCAAGATCGTCGAGAACGGCCTGAAGACCTACTACAAGGAAGTCTGTCTGTTGGAGCAGGCCTTCATCTTCGACGAGAAGGGCAAGTCGGTGGCGCAGGCGGTCAAGGAAGCCGAGGGCAAGGTCGGCGCGCCGATCAAAGTCACCGGCTTCGTGCGCTACGCGCTCGGCGAGGGCATCGAGAGGCAGACCTCCGACTTCGCCGCCGAAGTCGCCGCGGCCAGCGGCCAGAAGTAACCGCCGACAGCGGCGCCCGACGCAACGGCCGGGTGCCGCGCTCGGAAGGAACGATCGCATCATGGGTGAGCCGGTCTATCGTCGGGTCGTGATCAAGTTGTCCGGCGAATATTTCGCCGGCGCCCAGTCATTCGGTATCGATCAGCCGACCATCGACCGGATCGCCGGCGACCTGATCGCGGCGCAGAAGCTCGGCGTCGAGATCGCGGTGGTGGTCGGCGGCGGCAACATCTTTCGCGGCGTTGAGGTGTCGTCGCGCGGGGTGTCGCGGCCGACCGGCGATACCATGGGCATGCTCGCCACGGTGATGAACTGCCTGGCGCTGGAAGCGGCGATCGAGCGCCGCGCGGTGGCGGCGCGGACCTTGTCGGCATTCGTGATGCCGCAGGTCTGTGAATTGTTCACCCGCGGTGCGGCGCATCGCTATCTGGCCGAAGGCAAGATCGTGCTGCTGGCCGGCGGCACCGGCAATCCGTTCTTTACCACCGATACCACGGCGGTATTGCGGGCCGCCGAGATCGGCGCGCAGGCGGTGCTGAAGGCCACCAATGTCGACGGCGTCTACAGCGCCGATCCGAAAAAACATCCGTCAGCGCAGCGTTTCGAGCGGCTGTCGCATTCGCAGGCGCTGGAAGGCGGCTATAAGGTCATGGACGCCACCGCATTCGCGCTTGCCCGGGAAAGTGCGCTGCCTATCATCGTGTTCTCGATCGCCGAAGCCGGTTCGATCGGCGCGATCCTGAGCGGGACCGGGCGCGGCACGGTGGTGGCGGGCTGATCGCGGCGCCGCGCAACGCGGCGGCTGCATGGATTGAGTAAGCGTTTGCAAGGAGAGGCGGCAATGCCAACGGGCGGTTTTGACATCAACGAATTGAAGCGCCGGATGCAGGGCGCCACCCAATCTCTCAAGCACGAACTGGGTGGCCTGCGGACCGGCCGCGCCGCGGCGTCGATGCTGGAGCCGGTGCAGGTCGAAGCCTATGGCAGCCACATGCCGCTGAACCAGCTGGCCACCGTCAGCGTCCCGGAGCCCCGGCTGTTGTCGGTGCAGGTGTGGGACAAGTCGATGGTCAAAGCGGTCGAAAAGGCCATCGTCGATTCCAATCTCGGCCTCAGCCCGGCTACCGAGGGCCAGGTGCTGCGGCTGCGGATTCCGGAGCTCAACGAGGAGCGCCGCAAGGAACTGGTCAAGGTGGCGCATAAATATGCCGAGGCGGCCCGGGTTGCGGTCCGCCACGTCCGCCGCGACGGCCTCGACACCCTGAAAAAGCTCGAAAAGAGCAGTGAGATTTCCGAGGACGATCAGGAGCGCCTGGCGCATGAGGTGCAAAAGGCCACCGACGCGACGATTCTCGAGGTTGACCAGCTGCTGGCGGCTAAGGAAAAGGAAATCCTGACCGTCTGAGGCCGATCGTGGCTGCGGCCTTGCGATCGGAATATGCGCAGCCTACTGATGAACTTGTTGCGGCAAACGGGAAGCCTCTTCGCGGATTACGCATTGGGAATTGACCTATGTCGAACGTCGCCGCGCCCGCGCCTGACCGATCGGATTCCTCCGAGGTGCCCGTGCACGTCGCCATCATCATGGACGGCAACGGCCGCTGGGCGGCGGCGCGCGGCTTGCCGCGCGCCGAAGGCCATCGTCGCGGCGTCGACGCGCTGCGCCGCGTGGTCCGCGCCGCCAACGAACTCGGCATCGCCTATCTGACGATCTTCTCGTTCAGCTCGGAAAACTGGTCGCGGCCGGCCAGCGAGATCGGCGATCTGTTCGGCCTGCTGCGCCGCTTCATCCGCAACGATCTCGCCACGCTGCACCGCGATGGCGTGCGGGTTAGGGTGATCGGCGAGCGCGAAGGGCTCGAGCCGGACCTGTGCGCGCTGCTGACCGAGGCCGAAGAGCTGACCCGCAACAACACGCGGCTCAATCTGGTGGTCGCCTTCAACTACGGCTCGCGCCAGGAAATCGCCAACGCCGCGCAGCGGCTGGCCCGCGAGGTCGCCGAGGGCAAGCGCGATCCGGCTTCCATCGATCCCGACAGCCTCAGCCAGTATCTCGACGCCCCCGACATTCCCGATCCCGACCTGATCATCCGCACTAGCGGCGAGCAGCGGCTCTCCAACTTTTTGATGTGGCAGGCGGCCTACAGCGAACTTGTGTTCGTGCCGATTCACTGGCCAGATTTCGACAAGGCGGCGCTCGAGGGCGCGATCGCCGAATACGCCCGCCGTGAACGCCGGTTCGGCGGGTTGGCGGCGAAAACAGGATCGTGACCGAGGTGGATCAGCAACATTCGGCGCCGACACCGGCGGCCGACACCGGCTCGCGCAACCTGGTGATGCGGGCAGCGACCGCGCTGGTGCTGGCGCCGCTGGCGATCGGCATTGCCTATGCCGGCGGCTGGGTCTGGGCGGTGCTGGCCACGGCGGTCGCGGTCGGCCTCTATATCGAATGGCTGAGCGTCGTCGGCGCGGCGGGCGACAAGCGCGTGGTCGTGGCCGGAAGCGCCGGCTTGGCGTTGGGCGGCGGCGCGCTGGCGCTGGGGCAGGGCGCACTCTGCGTTTTTGTGATCGTCGCAGGCCTGGTCGCCGTGGCGGCGCTGAATCCTGAACGGCGCGGCTGGAGCGTGCTGGGCTATGGCTACGCCGCCGCGGCGCTGATCGCCTCGGTGCTGGTCCGGCTCGACGCAAGCGAGGGTTTCGCCGCGCTGATCCTGGTGCTGCTCGTGGTCTGGGTGACCGATATCGGCGGCTATTTCGCCGGCCGCGGCATCGGCGGCCCGAAGCTGTGGCCGCGGGTCAGCCCGAAGAAGACCTGGGCCGGCGCGCTCGGCGGATTTTTCGGCAGCCTTGTGGTGGCCTGCGGCTTTGCCGCGCTCGGCTATGGCAAATGGCTGCCGCTATTGGCGCTGGCGGCGCTATTGTCGGTGGTCTCGCAGCTCGGCGATTTGTTCGAATCGGCGGTGAAGCGGCGGTTCGGCGTCAAGGATTCCAGCCACATCATCCCCGGTCATGGCGGTCTGCTCGACCGCCTCGACGGCTATGTTGCGGCGATTGTCGTTGCGGCCCTGTTCGGGGTGATGCGGGGCGCTTTGGATGGCGCCGGCCGCGGTCTTATGGTTTGGTGAGAAAAATGAGTGCAGTTCCATTGCGAAACGCCAAGGTCGCGGCGTCCGGCCTCCGTAGCGTCAGCGTGCTCGGGGCCACCGGGTCGATCGGCGACAGCACCATGGACCTGCTGCGGGCCTCGCCCGAGCGCTACCAGGTCGAGGCGTTGACCGCCAACACCAACGTCGCGGGTCTGGCGAAGCTCGCAAAGGAATTCAACGCCCGCTTCGTCGCGGTGGCCGATCCGGCGCGGCTCAGCGAATTGCGCGCGGCGCTGGCCGGCAGCGGGATCGCCTGCGGGGCAGGGGACGGCGCCATCGTCGAGGCCGCCGAACGCCCGGCCGACTGGGTGATGGCGGCGGTCGCCGGCGCTGCCGGTCTGAAGCCGGCGCTGGCCGCGGTCGATCGCGGCGCCCACGTTGCGCTCGCCAACAAGGAATGCCTGGTGTGCGCCGGGGAATTCTTCATGGACCGCGCCGCGAAGGCCGGAGCCACCATCCTGCCCGCGGATTCCGAGCACAACGCGCTGTTCCAGGCGCTGGCCTCCGGCAACCGCGACGAACTCACCAAGGTGATCATCACCGCCTCGGGCGGCCCGTTCCGCACCTGGGCCGCCGCCGACATCGAGCAGGCGACGCTGGCGCAGGCCCTGAAACATCCGAACTGGAGCATGGGCCAGAAGATCACCATCGATTCGGCCTCGATGATGAACAAGGGCCTCGAAGTGATCGAGGCGTCCTGGCTGTTCGCGCTGTCGCCCGACGAAATCGACGTCGTGGTGCATCCGCAGTCGATCATCCACGGCATGGTCGAGTTTTCCGACCGCTCGGTGGTGGCGCAGCTCGGCTCGCCCGACATGCGCACCCCGATCGCGCATTGCCTGGGCTGGCCGGACCGCATCGTCGGCCGCGCCGCGCCGCTCGACCTCGCCAAGATCGGAACCCTGACCTTCGAGGCGCCGGATTACGCCCGGTTCCCCGGTTTGAAGCTGGCCTATGACGCGCTGCGCGCCGGCAACGGCGCCACCACGGTCTACAACGCCGCCAACGAGATCGCGGTGGCGGCCTTCATCGCGCAGCGGATCCGGTTCGGCGCGATCGCCCGACTGGTCGAGGAGACCCTGAATTCGTGGATCCGGGCCGGCAATCTGGCGCCGTTGAGCTGTGCCGACGATGCCATCGCCATCGACCACAATGCGCGCGATATGGCTGCCGCGCTGTTGCCTCAAATTGCCGCAAAGGCATCCTAGAGCATTACAGACGGGGCCTCCGGCTCTGCTGAGGGAAATCGGATGGCTGACATATTTCTAAACAGTTTCAATGTGTTGAGCCATGGGGTGATCGGCTATGTGATCCCCTTTCTGTTCGTTTTGACGATTGTGGTGTTCTTCCATGAACTGGGGCATTTCCTGGTCGCCCGCTGGGCCGGGGTGAAGGTGCTGACGTTCTCGCTGGGCTTTGGTCCGGAGCTGATCGGCTTCAACGACAAGCACGGCACCCGCTGGAAGATCTCCGCGGTGCCGCTCGGCGGCTACGTCAAATTCTTCGGCGACGAGAGCGAGGCCTCGACGCCGTCCAACACCGCGCTGGCGTCGATGACCGAGGCGGAACGCGAAGGCAGCTTCCACCACAAGAAGGTCGGTCCGCGCGCCGCCATCGTCGCCGCCGGCCCGATCGCCAATTTCCTACTCTCGATCGCGATTTTCGCGGCGCTGTTCACGATTTCCGGGCGGCCGATCACCAGCGCCCGGGTTGACGCAGTGCAGGCCGACAGCCCCGCCGCCGCTGCCGGATTCCAGCCGGGCGACGTGGTGGTGCAAATCGACGGCAAGGCCATCGGCAGCTTCACCGAAATGCAGCGCGCCGTCGGCAGCGAGGCCGGCGAGCAGCTCACCTTCATGGTCAAGCGCGGCGACGCCACGCTGGAATTGCGCGCCACCCCGGTGCTGAAGGAGATCAAGGACGCCTTCGGCAACGCTCACCGCGTCGGCATCCTCGGCATCAGCCGCGCCACCAATCCGGGCGACGTGGTCACCGAGCGGGTCAATCCGGGAACCGCGCTGGTGCTCGGCGTCAAGGAAACCTGGTTCGTCGTCGATCGCACGCTGGCCTATATCGGCGGCATCTTCACCGGCCGCGAGGCCGCCGACCAGCTCGGCGGGCCGCTGCGAATCGCCCAGATCTCCGGCCAGGTCGCGACCTTCGGGCTGTCGCCGCTGCTGCATCTGGCCGCGGTGCTATCGGTTTCGATCGGACTCCTTAACCTGTTTCCGGTACCTCTGCTCGATGGCGGCCACCTTTTGTTCTATGCGGTGGAGGCGGCGCGCGGGCGGCCGTTGTCGGATCGGGCGCAGGAAATGGGTTTTCGCATCGGTTTGGGGCTGGTTTTGATGCTGATGGTGTTCGCGACCTACAATGACATCTTGCATCTGGCCGCGTCATGAGCCGCGATTCGGAAGCCGTGGCCGATAGGCAACGTCTTGGAATGAAATTGAAATTGCACCGCGAATGGCCGTTTGCCCAATCGACAAAATTGTCTACAAGCGATGCAGCGAATGGGAATCTGCCGGTGCGCAGGGGTGCGGGCCGGCACTGGAATGACAAGGGCGCGTTGCGCATGAACGTTGGAATGCGAGTGTTTCGGGGAGGCCTGCTGGCGGCCCTGGTGTTTTTCGCCATGCCTGTCGCCGCTACGGTGACCGCAGCGCTGGTGGCGTCGCCCGCGGCTGCCCAAACGGCCGAGTCGATCGCCGTCGAAGGCAACCGACGCGTCGAGGTCGAAACCATCCGCTCCTATTTCAAGCCGGGCCCCGGTGGTCGTCTCGACCAGGGACGGATCGATGACGGGCTCAAGGCGCTGATCGAGACCGGGCTGTTCCAGGATGTTCGCATCAACCAGGCCGGCGGCCGGCTGGTGGTGACCGTGGTGGAAAACCCGGTGATCGGCCGGGTCGCGTTCGAAGGCAACAAGAAGGTCAAGGACGAGCAGCTCACCGCGGAAATCCAGTCCAAGGCGCGCGGCACGCTGTCGCGGCCGATGGTGCAATCCGACGCCCTGCGCATCGCCGAAGTCTATCGCCATTCCGGCCGCTATGACGTGCGCGTCACGCCGGAAATCATCGAGCAGCCGAACAACCGTGTCGACCTGATCTTCACGGTCGAGGAGGGCGCCAAGACCGGCGTCCGTTCGATCGAATTCATCGGCAACAATGCGTTCTCGTCGTACCGGCTGAAGGACGTCATCAAGACCCACGAATCCAATTTCCTGAGCTTCCTGGCGTCGGGCGATCTGTACGATCCGGACCGGGTCGAAGCCGACCGCGACCTGATCCGCCGCTACTACCTCAAGCACGGCTATGCCGACGTCCAGGTGGTCGCCGCGCTGACCGAATACGATCCGGAGAAGAAGGGCTTCCTGGTCACCTTCAAGATCGAGGAAGGCCAGCAATATCGCGTCGGTTCGGTCGAGTTCCAGTCGACCATTCCGACCTTGGACGCCAACTCGTTCCGCAGTTATTCGCGGGTCTCGGTGGGCTCGCTGTACAACGCCGAAGCGCTGGAAAAGTCGGTCGAGGAAATGTCGATCGAAGCCTCGCGCCGCGGCTATTCCTTCGCCACCGTGCGTCCGCGCGGCGATCGCAATTTCGACAACCACACCGTCTCGATCGTGTTCGCGATCGATGAAGGTCCGCGCACCTATATCGAGCGCATCGACGTGCGCGGTAACACCCGCACCCGGGACTACGTGATCCGCCGCGAATTCGATCTGTCCGAAGGCGACGCCTACAACCGCGCGCTGGTCGATCGTGCCGAGCGCCGGCTGAAGAACCTCGACTTCTTCAAGAGCGTCAAGGTCGTCACCGAGCCCGGCTCGTCGAGCGACCGCATCATTCTGGTGGTCGACCTCGAAGAGAAATCCACCGGCGACTTCTCGGTGTCGGGCGGCTATTCCACCAGCGACGGCGCGTTGGCCGAAGTCTCGGTGTCGGAGCGCAACTTCCTCGGCCGCGGCCTGTTCGCCAAGGCCTCGGTGAGCTATGGGCAATATTCCCGCGGCTATTCGCTGTCGCTGGTCGAGCCCTATCTGCTCGACTACCGGGTGGCTCTCGGCCTCGACCTCTATCAGCGCCAGCAGCTCGCCAACAGCTACGTCTCCTACACCACCAAGACGCTGGGCTTCAGCCCGCGGCTCGGCTTCGGCCTGCGGGAAGACCTGTCGTTGCAGGTGCGCTATTCGATCTATCAGCAGGAAATCTCGCTGCCGGACGCGCTGAACAATTGTAACAACAACTTCGGCACGTCGTCATATTTCCCGACCCCGGGCTTCATCAACGCCGGGAACGATAATCCCACCGCCTATGGTGCCTATGGCTGTCTCGGCGACGGCGAAGCCGCACTTCCGGTCCGCATCGAATTGCAGGACGGCAAGTCGCTGACCTCGGCGATCGGCTACACGCTGACCTACAACACCCTCGACAACAACAAGAACCCGACCGACGGCCTGCTGATCGACTTCCGGGAAGATTACGCCGGCGTCGGCGGCGACGTCAGCTATCTGAAGTCGGCCTTCGATGCGAAATACTACACCCCGCTGGTGTCGGATATCGTCGGCCTGATCCATGTTCAGGGCGGTATCCTGAACGAAGCCGGCGGCAAGGACATCCGGATGCTGGATCACTTCCAGATGGGTCCGAACCTGGTGCGCGGCTTTGCGCCGAACGGCATCGGTCCGCGCGATATCTCGAACTACTACTTGACCGGCTACGGCGATGCGCTGGGCGGCACCAAATATTGGGGCGCGTCGGCGGAATTGCAGATGCCGTTCTGGTTCCTGCCGAAGGAAGTCGGGATCAAGGGCGCGGTCTATGCCGATGCCGGTTCGCTGTGGGACTACAAGGGGCCGACCTCGTGGGCGCTGACCAACCAGGTCAACACCGTGGGTTGCGCTCCGGCCACCAAGAATGCGATCGGCACCTGCGCCGGGATGACCTACGACGACAGCAATCTGGTCCGCACCTCGGTCGGTGTCGGCCTGATCTGGGCCTCGCCGTTCGGTCCGCTGCGCTTCGACTACGCGATCCCGATCACCAAGGGTCAGTACGACCGCGTGCAGCAGTTCAAGTTCGGTGGCGGTACCTCGTTCTGAGCCCGACCGGGGCCAGACTGCGACGGGCGTAATGGCGCAACCATCGTTCTTTAAACAAGGCGCTTCGTCGACGCTGGCTGAAATCGCCGCGTTGACGAAGGCGGAGCTGGCCGACGCCTCGCGCGCCGATCAGCGCATCACCGGGGTGGCCTCGCTCGACGAGGCCGGCCCGATGCATCTCGGCTTCTTCGAGAACGTCAAATATGCCGGGCAGTTGGCGCAGACCCGCGCCGGCGCCTGTCTGGTCAGCGAGCGGTTCGAGGCCAGCGTGCCGCCGCACGTCGCGGTGCTGCGCGCCAAGCGGCCGTTCCGCGCCTTCGTCGCCTATGCCCGCCTCATCCATGAGGATGCGATGCGGCCGCAGTCCGGCTTCGACCTCACCGGGATCGCGGCCTCCGCGGTGATCCATCCGACCGCGCATCTGGAGGACGGCGTCACCGTCGACCCCTTGGCGGTGATCGGCCCGCATGTGGAAATCGGCGCCGGTTCGGTGATCGGCTCGGGCGCGGTGCTGTCGCCGGGGGTCCGGATCGGGCGGGACTGCAATGTCGGCGCCGGCACCGTCATTCAATTCGCGCTGATCGGCAACAACGTGCTGATCCATCCCGGCTGCCAGATCGGCCAGGACGGCTACGGCTTCATCTTCGCCGAGACCCATCAAAAGGTGCCGCAGACCGGCCGCGTCATCATCCAGAACGACGTCGAGATCGGCGCCGGCACCACCATCGACCGCGGCAGCCTGCGCGACACCGTGATCGGCGAGGGCAGCAAGATCGATAATCAGGTGCAGATCGGCCACAATGTAACAATTGGTCGACATTGCCTGATTGCCGCGCAATGCGGGCTTGCCGGGAGCCTGACGCTCGGCGACAACGTCGCGCTGGGCGCCAAGGTCGGGATCAACAATCATCTCCACATCGGCGATGGCGCCCAGGTGACCGCGATGAGCGCGGTCAAGGACGACGTGCCGGCCAATGGCCGCTGGGGCGGCTTCTTCGCAAAGCCGACCAAGCAATGGTTCCGCGAAATCCTCGCGGTGGAGCGCTTGCCGCGTGGCGGCGCGCCGGGCGCGGATTCGAAGGATGCGAAGGACGAGAGGCGGGGTTGATGGAGTCACCGATCAGAATCGAGACCGTGGACATCAACACGATTCTCAAGACCCTGCCGCACCGCTATCCGTTTTTGCTGATCGATCGCGTCGTCAACATCCGCCAGGATTACAGCGGCATCGGCATCAAGAACGTCACCGTCAACGAGCCGGCGTTTCTCGGGCATTTCCCCGAACGCCCGGTGTTTCCCGGCGTCTTGATGATCGAGGGCATGGCGCAGACCGCCGGGGTGATCGGCATCATGTCGGTGGAGGGCACCGAGAAGCCGCGCGCGGTGTATTTCCTCACCATCGACAAGTGCAAGTTTCGCAAGCCGGTGCTGCCCGGCGACACCATCGAATATCACATGCGCAGCGTCGGCCGCCGCAAGTCGATGTGGTGGTTTCATGGCGACGCCAAGGTCAACGGCGTGGTGGTCGCGGAAGCCGATGTCGGGGCGATGCTGACCGACTGAGCGGCCGCGTCGCTTGCGCTGAACCGATGCTGGCGCGGCGCTTCAGCCGTGCGTGCCCGGCCGGGCCGATGTCATATTGCGTCATTCAACGTTAGTGGACAGCGGTGGTCGCGCGGGCTACCCACTCGCAATCCACACCTCGAGCATGAGGCCGCGGAGCGCGGTTTTTGCAAAAAAAGCGCATGCTCAATCGACATTCTAAGACTGGAGCGCCATGAGCAAGATCGATTCCACCGCGCGGGTTGAAGATGGCGCCGTGATCGGCGACGGCACCTCGATCGGTCCGTTCTGCATCGTCGGCCGCGACGCGGTGATCGGCGCCAACTGTCGGCTGCTGTCGCACGTCAATATCGACGGTCACACTACGATCGGCGACGACACCACGATTTATCCGTTCGCTTCGCTAGGCACGCCGCCGCAATCCACCGGCTACAAGGGCGAGCCGACCACGCTGCAAGTCGGCTCCGGCTGCACGATTCGCGAGTCGGTGACGATGAACCGCGGCACGGTGTCGGGCGGCGGTGTCACGAGGGTCGGCGACCGCGGCTTCTTCATGACCGGCAGCCATATCGGCCACGATTGCCACGTCGGCAACGACGTGATTTTCGCCAACACCGCCACGCTCGGCGGACATTGCGAGATCGGCGATTTCACCTTCATCGGCGGCATGACGGTGTTTCAGCAGTTCACCCGGGTCGGCGCCCAGGTGATGATCGGCGGCGCCAGCGGGGTGCGCGACGACGTCATTCCGTATGGTCTGGCCAACGGCATCTATGCGAAGCTTTCGGGCTTGAATATCGTCGGCATGCGGCGGCGCAAATTCACCAAGCGGCGCCTCGTCGTGGTGCGCTCGTTCTTCGACGACCTGTTCCAGAGCGAAGGCCTGTTCGCCGATCGGCTGGAGCGGGTGCGGCCGCGTGGCGGCGAGGATCCGGCGATCGCCGAGATCATCGCCTTCATCGACGAGGGCAAGGCGCGCGGCGGCCGGCATCGCTCGCTGTGCATGCCGGGCGACGGCGGCAGCGTCGTCGATTAGCGGAGCGATGGGCGGGCGATGGCCGAGGGCGTGCAGATCTCCTCACCGATCGGCCTGGTCGCGGGCGGCGGTGTGTTGCCGTTCGCGGTCGCTGACTCGCTGCTGGCGCGCGGCATCACCCCGATCATCTTTGCGCTGAACGGTTTTTGCGACGCCGCCGCGGTCAGCCGGTTTCGTCACCACTGGATTTCGATCGGCCGGTTCGGCCGGCTGCAGAAGCTGCTGCGCGCCGAGCATTGCCGCGAGCTGGTGTTCATCGGCGCGGTGGTGCGGCCATCCTTGGCCGAGGTCCGGCTGGACTGGGGCGCGCTCAAGGTGATCCGCGCGGTGATGGCGGCGTATCGCGGCGGCGACGACCATCTCTTGTCCGGCATCGGCCAGATCTTCGAGCAGGACGGCTTCCGGCTGCTCGGCATCCGCGACGTCGCGCCGGACCTGTTGATGCCGGCGGGCTGCGTGACCCGCGCCACGCCCGACGGCAGCACCACGGCGGATATCGCCAAGGGCCGCGCGGTGCTGGCGGCGCTGAGCCCGTTCGATATCGGGCAGGGCTGCGTGGTGATCGACGGCCATGTCGTCGCGGTCGAGGACATCGGCGGCACCGACGCCTTGCTGGCCAGCGTGGCGCGGCTGCGGGCGCAGCGGCTGATCCGCGCCAAGCCGAGGCGGGGCGTGCTGGTGAAGGCTCCCAAGGTCGGCCAGAGCCTGCGCTTCGATCTGCCGGCGCTGGGGCCGCGCACCATCGCCGGCGTCGCCGCCGCGGAGCTTGCCGGGGTCGCGGTGGTCGCCGGCCACACCGTGGTCGCCGAACCGCAGCCGATGATCGACGCCGCCGACCGCGCCGGGCTGTTCATCACCGGCATGCCGGCGTGATGACGGCCGCGAGGACCCCCGCCGTGCGAAGAATCTTCCTGATCGCGACCGAGGAATCCGGCGACCGGCTCGGCGCCAGCCTGATCCGCGAATTGCGCGATCGGCTCGGGGAGGCGGCGCAATTCGCAGGCGTCGGCGGCCGGACGATGGCGGCCGAGGGCCTCGCCTCGCTGTTTCCGATCGAGGAATTGTCGATCATGGGGCTGTCGGCGGTGGCGCGGCGGTTGCCGACCATCCTGCGCCACATCCGCAGCGCGGCGCACGCCGTGCTGCAGGCCGCGCCCGACGTGCTGGTGATCATCGACAGCCCGGATTTCACCCACCGCGTGGCGCGGCGGGTGCGGGCGCGCGACGCCTCGATCCCGATCGTGAACTACGTCTCGCCGACGGTGTGGGCATGGCGGCCGGGGCGGGCGAAGGTGATGCGCAAATATGTCGACCACGTGCTGGCGCTGCTGCCGTTCGAGCCCGACGAATATCGCCGGCTGCAGGGGCCGCCGTGCAGCTATGTCGGCCATCCGTTGACCGAACAGATCGCCACGCTGCGGCCGGACGCGCAGGAGCAGCTTCGCCGCGCCGCCGCGCCGCCGGTGCTGTTGGTGCTGCCGGGCAGCCGGCGCAGCGAGATCCGCCATCACATGGCGGTGTTCGGCGAGGCGCTCGGGCTGCTGCGGGCGCAGGGCGTGGCGTTCGAACTGATTCTGCCGACCATGCCGCATCTCGAAGCCCTGATCGCCGAGGCGGTGAAGCACTGGCCGCTGCAGCCGCGCATCGTGGTCGGCGAGACCGACAAGCGCGCGGCGTTTCGCATCGCCCGCGCCGCGCTCGCCAAGTCCGGCACGGTGACGCTGGAGCTCGCGGTCGCCGGCGTGCCGATGGTCACCGCCTATCGCGCCGGCCAGCTCGAGGCCTGGATCGTGCGGCGGCGGATCACCTCGGCGTCGGTGATCCTGGCCAATCTGGTGGTCGGCGAGAACGTGGCGCCGGAATATCTGCAGGAAGAATGCACGGCGCCGACGTTGGCCGCGGCATTGCGCGAGGTGCTGTCGGATTCGCCGCTGCGGCAGCGCCAGCTCGCCGCCTTCGGCCGGATCGACGCCATCATGTCGACCGGCGCGCAGTCGCCGAGCGCCTGCGCCGCCGACATCGTGCTGGCGGTGGCTCGCGACGCCAGCGCTGCGGCGAATTGATCCGCGGATCGAAACGCGAAGAATCAAATCCCGGAATCAAAACGGCCCGCGCGAGGCGGGCCGTTGATCGATTGCAGAGGAGGCGGCAGGCTTAGCTGCGCTCGCCGATCTCGACATAGTCGCGGCGGGTGGCGCCGGTGTAGAGCTGCCGCGGCCGGCCGATCTTCTGCTGCGGATCCTCAATCATCTCGCTCCACTGGCTGATCCAGCCGACGGTGCGGGCGACCGCGAACAGCACGGTGAACATGTCGGTCGGGAAGCCCATCGCCTTCAGCGTGATGCCGGAATAGAAGTCGACGTTCGGGTACAGCTTGCGCTCGATGAAGTACTCGTCGCTGAGCGCGATCTTCTCCAGCTCCATCGCCACCTTGAGCAGCGGATCGCCGCCATGGCCGGTTTCCGCCAGCACCTCGTGGCAGGTCTGCTGCATGATCTTGGCGCGCGGATCGTAGTTCTTGTAGACGCGGTGGCCGAAGCCCATCAGCCGCACCGACGAGTTCTTGTCCTTCACGCGGCGGATGAAGTCGGGAATCTTGTCGACCGAACCGATCTCGGCCAGCATCGCCAAGGCGGCTTCGTTGGCGCCGCCATGCGCCGGTCCCCACAGGCAGGCGATGCCGGCGGCGATGCAGGCGAACGGGTTGGCGCCCGACGAGCCGGCGATCCGTACCGTCGAGGTCGACGCGTTCTGTTCGTGGTCGGCGTGCAGCGTGAAGATCTTGTCGAGCGCCCGCGCCAGCACCGGATTGACGATGTATTCCTCGCACGGCGTGGCAAAGCACATCCGCAGGAAGTTCGCGGCATAGCTCAGCGAGTTGCGCGGATACACGAACGGCTGACCGACCGAGTATTTATAGGCCATCGCCGCCAGCGTCGGGATCTTGGCGATCATCCGGATCGAGGCGATCATCCGCTGGGTCGGATCGTTGATGTCGGTGGAGTCGTGATAGAACGCCGCCATCGCGCCGACCGAGGCCACCATCACCGCCATCGGATGGGCGTCGCGGCGGAAGCCCTGGAAGAACCGCGCCATCTGCTCGTGCACCATGTTGTGGTGCGTGACGCGGGTGTCGAAATCTTCCTTCGCCGCCTTGTTGGGCAGTTCGCCGTACAGCAGGAGATAGCAGGTTTCGAGGAAGTCGCCCTTTTCGGCGATCTGCTCGATCGGATAGCCGCGATATTGCAGGATGCCGGCGTCGCCGTCGATATAGGTGATCTTGGATTGGCAGCTGCCGGTCGAGGTGAAACCCGGATCGTAGGTAAACATTCCGGCCTGGGCGTACAGCTTGCTGATGTCGACGACATCAGGCCCGACGGTCCCGCTCAATATCGGGAAATCATAGGTCTTGTTGCCGACCGTGAGCGTGGCGTTCTTGGTATTTGTTGTTGCGTCCATCGTGTGGTCCCCGATGAGATCGTTGCCGAAGCGGCCAACTTCCGCCGCCATCTGAACAGACGGCGCCGGAAACCGGACGTTCTATTTATGCAGGTTGAATGCGTAGCTTATTGCTGTGTGCACTGCAAGACGCACCGTCCCGGTGCCGCGGCAGGCCAAATCTGGGCCTATTCCGAGGCCTGATCGGCGAGCCGCGACAGGCATTCCTGCCGCCCCAGCACCGCCAGCACGTCGAAGATCCCCGGCGAGGTGGTGCGCCCGGTCAACGCCACGCGCAGCGGCTGCGCCACCGCGCCGAGCTTCAGGCCGTGCTGTTCGGCGAAGGCCCGCATCGCCGCCTCGGTGGTGGCCGCCGACCACGACGTCACCGTCTCCAGCGCGGCGCGCAGTTGAGCTATCAATTTTCGCGTGTCAGCCGTCAGCACCGCCTGCGCCTTCGGCTCGATCGGCAGCGGACGGTCGGCCAGGATGAAGCCGGCGCTGTCGATCAACTCCAGCAGCGTCTTGGCGCGCTCCTTGAGGCCCGGCATCGCTTGCAGCAATTGCGCGCGGGTGGTGTCGTTGAGCTTGGCGGCGACGTCGGCGCCATGCGGAATATACCGCAACACGTTTTCCAGCATGGTCACGAGCGATTGATCGTCGGCGTGGCGGATGTAGTGGCCGTTGAGGTTTTCGAGCTTGGCGAAATCGAACCGCGCCGCGGAGCGGCCGATCGCCGGCAGGTCGAACGCCTCGATCATTTCCTGCGTCGAGAAGATTTCCTGGTCGCCGTGGCTCCAGCCCAGCCGCACCAGATAATTGCGCAGCGCCGCCGGCAAATATCCCATCGCGCGATAGGCGTCGACGCCGAGCGCGCCGTGGCGCTTCGACAGTTTGGAGCCGTCCGGCCCGTGGATCAGCGGGATGTGCGACATGCTGGGGAGCTCCCAGCCGAGCGCGTCATAGATCTGCTTCTGCCGCGCGGCGTTGATCAGATGATCGTCGCCGCGGATGACGTGGGTGACGCCCATGTCGTGGTCGTCGACCACCACCGCCAGCATATAGGTCGGGCTGCCGTCGCCACGCAGCAACACCAAGTCGTCGAGATTGTCGTTCTGCCAGACCACGCGGCCCTGCACCTGATCCTCGATCACGGTCTCGCCGGTGAGCGGCGCCTTCAGCCGCACCGTCGGCTTGACGCCGGCTGGGGCGTCCGACGGATCGCGGTCGCGCCACAGCCCGTTGTAGAACCGGGTGCGGCCTTCGGCCTTGGCGGATTCGCGCATCTGCGCCAATTCCTCAGCGCTGGCATAGCAGCGATAGGCGGTGCCGGCGGCCAGCATCTCGTCCACCACCTCGCGGTGCCGCGCGGCGTTGGCGTATTGGTAGACGACGTCGCCGTCCCAATCCAGTTCCAGCCATTTCAGGCCGTCGAGGATGGCGTCGATCGCCGGCTGGGTGGAGCGTTCGCGGTCGGTGTCCTCGATCCGCAGCAGCATCTTGCCGCCGCGTTTCTTGGCGTACAGCCAGTTGAACAGCGCGGTGCGGCCGCCGCCGATATGCAGGAATCCGGTGGGCGAGGGGGCGAAGCGGGTGACGACGGGACGGGTCATTCAAAACTGCGATGATTGGCACGCCGGAGCGGCGCGCAGGGTGTATAGCAGGAACGATGCATAAACAAAGCTCTCGATCGGACAACCGGGGTTGGCGGGGCGCTCCGGATTTGGCACATACGCGTCAGGTCCCGACACGCAGGAATTCACAGCAATGACGGCAGAGGCAGCGACGGCTGAGGCAGGGCGCGATTTCATTCGCGATATCGTTCAGGCCGATCTCGACTCCAAGAAACACGCCCAGATCGTAACGCGCTTCCCGCCGGAGCCGAACGGCTACCTGCATATCGGCCACGCCAAGTCGATCGCTTTGAATTTCGGTATTGCGCAGGAATTCGGCGGGCGTTGCCACCTGCGGTTCGACGATACCAACCCGACCAAGGAAGAGCAAGAATACATCGATTCGATTCAGGCCGACGTGCATTGGCTTGGCTACGATTGGGGAACCAACCTGTTCTACGCCTCGGATTATTTCGAGCGGCTGTATGGCTGGGCGGAATCCTTGATCGAGGCCGGCCACGCTTATGTCGACGACCAGTCGCAGGAGGAGATTCGCGCAAGCCGCGGCACGCTGACCGAGCCGGGCAAGAACTCGCCGTTCCGCGAGCGTTCGGTTGCGGAAAATCTCGATCTGTTTCGCCGCATGAAGGCCGGCGAATTTCCCAACGGCGCGCGGGTGCTGCGCGCCAAGATCGACATGGCCGCGGGCAACATCAATCTGCGCGACCCGGTGCTGTATCGCATCCTGCACGCCACCCATCCGCGCACCGGCGACGCCTGGTCGATCTATCCGAGCTATGATTACGCCCACGGCCAGTCCGACGCCATCGAGGGCATCACCCATTCGATCTGCACGCTGGAGTTCGAGGACCATCGGCCGCTGTACGAGTGGCTGCTCGATAAATTGCCGGTGCCGTCGAAGCCGCACCAGTACGAATTCGCCAGGCTCAATCTGACTTACACGCTGCTGTCGAAGCGGGTGCTGACCGAGCTGGTGCGCGGCGGTCATGTCAACGGCTGGGACGATCCGCGGATGCCGACCCTCGCCGGCTTGAAGCGGCGCGGCGTGCCGCCGGCGGCGATCCGCGAATTCGTGAAAAGAATCGGCGTCGCCAAGGCCAACAGCGTGGTCGACGTCGGCATGCTGGAGTTCTGCATCCGCGAAGAACTCAACAAGACCTCGCTGCGGCGGATGGCGGTGCTGCGGCCGCTCAAGGTGGTGATCGAGAATTATCCCGAAGGCGAGAGCGAACTGCTCGACGCGGTCAACCATCCGGACGATCCGGCGGCGGGCAGTCGCAAGATCGCGTTCGGCCGCGAATTGTGGATCGAGCAGGACGACTTCATGGAGACCCCGCCGAAGAAGTTCTTCCGGCTGTCGCCCGGCAAGGAGGTGAGACTGCGCTACGCCTATTTCATCAAATGCACCGAGGTGGTGAAGAACGACGCCGGCGAGATCGTCGAATTGCGCTGCAGCTATGATCCGGCGACCCGCGGCGGCAACGCGCCGGACGGCCGCAAGGTCAAAGCCACGATGCATTGGCTGTCGGCGGCGGACGCGGTGCCGGCGGAAATCCGGGTCTACAACCCGCTGTTCGTCAA
>NZ_DASWPE010000154.1:0-18460 GCF_036404135.1 Rhodopseudomonas sp.
GCGCGCCACCGGCGGCGATTATGGGCCCCGGGACCGTGCTTCCGGGGACAGGCGCGATGCACTCCGCACCACTGATCCCGGCGATCTCCCGCCGTTCACCTGTCCCGCGTCCAGCCAACCAGCAAGTGGCAGAGCCTCGTAGTGGGCCCGGCATAGCAGTTTGTCTTTTCGCAAACTGCGTAAACTTGTTTGCGTGACCTGGGGCCTCCCGGGTAGTGCTTGCGAGGCACCAGCGCGGGACGCCGCGTCGACCGATCGGAAACAAGCTTCCGCTCGGCAGCGAGATTTGGCGGGTTGCCCGGCCGCTCGCTCTGTCCCGCTTCAAAAGCGCCCTCGAGAAGCGCCTCTCACGGACAGGGTGATTAGGAATATAATCTTGTTAGTGGAGGTGTCAATGGGGTGGGTGGGCGCTGTAGCCCGGATGAAGCGAAGCGAAATCCGGGACAGGGTCTCTACGCAGGAATTGTCGGCATGATATCTTGCCGAGAGGCGAGGCGCTCTTTTCTCCCGGATTTGCTTCGCTACATCCGGGCTACAGATGATCGCTGCGGAACGGTCCCCGCCACGAAATCCCCTGTTTTTTCCGCGATATGCCGCAAAATCACCTCTGGAAAAGCCGGGTTCCGCGGTTGCCCTGCCCCCTTAGGCTCGCCATTGTCGGCCGCTTGAGAGCCGCGGATTGCGAGTCGGTGGCGGCACGACGATGCCTACTATGGTATTGTTCGGTCACAGAGATTCGCGGCAGCCGCTTTCGCCAACAGAGCATCGTGTCCATGAAACTCACGCGCCTTCGCCTTCACGGTTTCAAGTCGTTCGTCGAGCCCACCGATTTTTTGATCGAGCCGGGGCTGACCGGCGTGGTCGGGCCGAACGGCTGCGGCAAGTCGAACCTGGTCGAAGCGCTGCGCTGGGCGATGGGCGAGACGTCTCACAAATCTCTCCGCGCGGCCGACATGGACGCGGTGATCTTCGCAGGCTCCGGCAACCGGCCGTCGCGTAACCACGCCGAAGTGGTGATGACGATCGACAACGCCGACCGCACTGCGCCCGCGGCGCTGAACGACGCCGAGATTCTGGAAATCTCCCGCCGCATCGAGCGCGAGGCCGGCTCGGTGTATCGTATCAACGGCCGCGACGTCCGCGCCCGCGACGTGCAGATCCTGTTTGCGGATGCCGCCACCGGCGCGCGCTCGCCGGCCCTGGTCCACCAGGGCAAGATCGGCGAAATCATCCAGGCCAAGCCGGAGCAGCG
Organism: Rhodopseudomonas sp.; assembly: GCF_036404135.1. Lineage (GTDB taxonomy): Bacteria > Pseudomonadota > Alphaproteobacteria > Rhizobiales > Xanthobacteraceae > Rhodopseudomonas_A. Next base: position 1,253 of record NZ_DASWPE010000154.1, read on the forward strand.
CCGCCGCGTGCTGGAAGACGCCGCCGGCGTCGCGGGGCTACACGCCCGCCGCCACGAAGCCGAATTGCGGCTGAAGGCCGCGGAAACCAACCTCACCCGCGTCGAGGACGTGATCGGACAATTGTCCTCACAGGTCGACGGCCTGAAGAAGCAGGCGCGGCAGGCGATCCGCTTCAAGGACGTCGCCGCCAAGGTGCGCAAGGCCGAGTCGACACTGTTTCACCTGCGCTGGCTCGACGCCCATGCCGAGGTCGGCGCCGCCGCGCAGACCCACGATCTCACGGTCCGCGACCACGCCGAGCGCACCCGCGAGCAGGCGGAATCGGCGCGGATCCAGGCGATCCGCGCTTCCGAACTGCCGGCGCTGCGCGACGCCGAGGCGCGCGCCGCCGCCGGGCTGCAGCGGCTGACCAATGCCCGCGAGCTGCTCGACCGCGAAGAGGTCCGCGCCAAGGAGCGCGCCGCCGAACTCGACCGCCGGCTGTCGCAGTTTTCGTCCGATATCGCCCGCGAGCAGCAGCAGGCCTCCGACGCGGTGGTGGCGCTGGAGCGGCTCGCCACCGAAGACGTCGAACTGAAGGACGAGATCAAGTCGCGCGTCGAACAGCGCAGCGGCGTCGACGAACGCGTCGCCGAGGCTGAGGCCACGCTGGCCGCCGCCGAGCGGGTGTTCGCCGAACTCACCACCGCGCTCGCCGACCTCACCGCGCGGCGCCGGCAGTTCGAGTCCGGCGTGCGCACGCATCGCGAACGGCTCGCCCGGCTCGACAACGAAATTGCCAATGTCGAGGCGGAAATTTCCAAGCTGACGCAGCTCACCGGCGGCCTCGGCGATCTCGAAGCGCTGCAGGGCGCGGTCGAGGCGGCGCTGGAGGCGCTGGCGGAATCCGAAGCGCTGGCGCAGGCCTCGGAATCCGGCCATGTCGCGGCAAGGCAGGCGCTGGAGGCGTCCCGCGCGCCGCTCGCCGAAGCCGAGAAGAAGGTGCAGCGGCTGGAGACCGAAGCCCGCACCATCTCCAAGATCCTCAACGGCGAATCCAAGAATCTGTGGCCGCCGATCATCGACGGCGTGCACGTCGCCAAGGGCTACGAGAAGGCGTTGGGCGCGGTGCTCGGCGACGATCTCGACGCCCCGGTCGAGGCCTCGGCGCCGATGCGCTGGAGCGACGTCGGCGTGCAGGACGGCGATCCGGAGTTGCCCGAGGGCGTCGAATCGCTAGCCGCATTGGTGACGGCGCCGCCGGAACTGGCGCGGCGGCTGAAGCAGATCGGCGTCGTCAGCAAGGAGCGCGGCGCCGAGTTGGTGGCGCAACTCAAGACCGGGCAGCGGCTGGTGTCGCGCGAAGGCGACGTCTGGCGCTGGGACGGCTTCGTCGCCGCGGCGCATGCGCCGACCGGCGCGGCGCGGCGGCTCGCCGAGCGCGCAAGGCTCACCGAAATCGAAGCCGATCTCGAACAGGCGCGGATCGAGGCCGCCGCCCAGCGCGAGGCGCTGGAGATCGCCGAGGCGGCGCTGAAGGCCGCAGCCTCCATGGAAAGCGAATCGCGCGAGGCGTTGCGCGCCACGCGGCGCGAAGTCGACAGCGCGCGCGAGCGCCACGCCGCCACCGAACGCGAAATCAACCGCCATGCCGCGCGGCGCTCGGCCTTGACCGAAGCGCAGTCGCGGCTCGCCGCCGACCGTGCCGAGGCCGAAGCCGCGATGGTGACGGCGGAGGAAACCCTCGCCGAACTGCCGCCGAGCAGCAACACCGAGCAGCAGCTCGCCGCGGTGCGCGGCGAGATCGAAGGCCACCGCCGCCTGGCCGCGCAAGTCCGCGCCGAGGCGCAGGCCCTGGCGCGCGAGGCCGAACTCGCTGACCGCCGCTTGCAGGCGATCATCGCCGAGCGCGCCGAGTGGCAAAGGCGCAGCGAAGGCGCCGCCTCGCAGATCGCCACCATCGAATCCCGGCTCACCGAACTCACCGAGGAGCGCGCCGAGCTCGACAACGCGCCGGCGGCGTTCGCCGAACAGCGCCGCGCGCTGATCAGCGAGATCGAATTCGCCGAGGCCGACCGCCGCGTCGCCGCCGACGCGCTGGCCGCCGCCGAAACCGCGATGGCCGACACCGACCGCGCCGCGAAATCCTCGCTCGAGGCGCTGTCGAGCGCCCGCGAGGCGGTGGCGCGCGCAGAGGAACGGATGCAAGGCGCGCGGCGCCGGCTCGAGGACATCGAACGCGAAATCCGCGACATGCTCGAAGTCGAGCCGCAGGCGGTGGCCGGCCTCGCCGAGATCACGCCGGATTCCACGCTGCCGCCGTTGCACGAGATCGAGGTCGAGCTCGACAAGCTGCGCCGCGACCGCGAACGGCTCGGCGCGGTCAATCTGCGCGCCGACGAGGAATTGCGCGAGGTCGAGACCCAGCACGACGCGCTCGCCACCGAGCGCGACGATCTGGTCGAGGCGATCAAGAAACTGCGCACCGGCATTCAGAGCCTCAACAAGGAAGCCCGCGAGCGGCTGTTGACCTCGTTCGACACCGTCAACGGCCATTTCAAGCGGCTGTTCGTGCAATTGTTCGGCGGCGGCGAGGCCGAGCTGAAGCTGACCGAAAGCGACGATCCCTTGGAAGCCGGGCTCGAGATCATCGCCAAGCCGCCCGGCAAGAAGCCGCAGACGCTGTCGCTGTTGTCCGGCGGCGAGCAGGCCCTGACCGCGCTGGCGCTGATCTTCGCAGTGTTCCTCACCAACCCGTCGCCGATCTGCGTGCTCGACGAAGTCGACGCGCCGCTCGACGACCACAACGTCGAGCGCTGCTGCGACCTGTTGAACGAGATGGCCGGCACCACCGAGACCCGCTTCATCGTCATCACCCATAATCCGATCACCATGGCGCGGATGAACCGGCTGTTCGGCGTCACCATGGCCGAGCGCGGCGTCTCGCAGCTGGTCTCCGTCGGGCTCGAGGCCGCGGTGAAGATCCTCGACCAGAACGTGGCGTAGCCTTTCTTTCCCTCCCCTTGAGGGGGAGGACTCACGCAGATGGCGCCGAGCGAGCAGCGCCCGTAAAATGGCCTCCACATTTCAACGGGTCGTCCCTGCGCACGCAGGGACCCATACGGCGCGGACGTGGGTTTTGGCATTGTGGCGAGACCATTTCTTCACCTTGCAAGCCAGGGGGGATGGGGCCCTGCGTTCGCAGGGACGACCCGTGGAAGTGACGATGCGAAGAATCCCCCTCCAGCGGAGGGTGAAGAGCCCATGACCTCCGCCGCGCTGCCCGCCGAACTCGCCGCCGCGCTGGCGCGTAAATCGCATGGGCTGTCGCTCGGCGACGCCGCCGCGCGCGCCGCGGCGATGTCAAAGACCTATCGCGGCGGCGGCGGCTCAACGGCAATCCGCAGCGAGGCCGACGCTCTGGCCTATGCGCTGGCGCGGATGCCGGCGACCTATGCGGCGGTCATGGCCTGCCTCGACGCGCTCGCCGCGCAACGCCCCGACTTCACGCCCCGCGGTTTGCTGGATTGCGGCGCCGGGCCCGGCACCGCGAGCTGGGCCGCCGCGGAACGCTTGGAAACGCTGCGCTCGTTCGCGCTGCTCGATGCCAACGCCGCGCTGCGCGCGCTGGCGATTGACCTCATGCAGGGCAGCGCGCGGCTCACCGCCGCCAGCTACACGCAAGGCGACGCGTTGACACTGTTGGCCAAGGCCGAGCCCGCGGATCTCGTGATCGCCAGCTACATGATCAACGAATTGAGCGATCAGCAACGCGATGCCTTTGCCGATCTGGCCTGGGGCAAGACCACCGACACGCTGTTGATCGTCGAGCCGGGCACGCCGACGGGCCATGCGCGCGTCCTGGCGCTGCGCAGCCGGCTGATCGCGCAGGGCGCGCGGGTGGTCGCCCCCTGCCCGCACGATGGCGGCTGTCCTCTGACAGCGCCGGACTGGTGCCACTTCACGCAAAGGCTGCCGCGCTCGCGCGCGCATCAGCACCTCAAGGGCGCCGAGCTCGCCTATGAGGACGAAAAATTCAGCTACGTCGCACTGACCCGGGCGGCGCTTCAGCCGCGGCCGTCGCGGGTGCTGGCACAGCCGCTCACCACCAAGATCGCGGTCACCGCCAAGCTGTGCACCGCGGCCGGCCTCGACATCGCGGTGGCGCCGCGCCGCAATAAGCCGGACTACGCGCGGTTCAAGAAACTGGATTGGGGCAATACGGTCTGATCGGAAGGGGCGGTTGCGGCGGCGAATCGGCGCAAGCCGGGCCGAGCCATGGCGCACCGCCCGACTCCCGGCCGCGCCGCGGGGAGGGGCCACGCAGCCCAAAATCCGCAGCGAATGGCGCAATTCGCCGAGGAATTTGTGAGCTATTCGGTGCGCCGCCACCTCGGCAATTGAAATATCCCTTGTTTCTGCCATGTTCGCGCCCAAAGCAGACAGGGGCAATCCGCGCGCGTGAGTCTCGCTCGGGCGCAGGCGGTAACAGAGCGGCTCCAAGAAGGATTCTCATGGCGAAGCCAGCAGTGATTGTTGTGGGTGCCGACAAGGGCGGCGTCGGAAAGACCACGGTCTCGCGCACCCTGCTCGACTATTTCAGCGCCAACAACGTGCCGACCCGGGCGTTCGACACCGAATCGCCGCGCGGCACCCTGAAGCGCTTCCACCCCGACATCACCGAGATCGTCGACATGACGACGACCGCGGACCAGATGAAGATCTTCGATACGCTGAACTCCGCGGCGCCGTCGGTCACAGTGATCGACGTCCGCGCCGGACTGATGTCCTCGGCGCTGGCCAATCTGCGCGACATCGGCTTTCTCGACGCCGCGAAATCCGGCCAGATCACCTTCGCCGTGTTCCATATACTGGGACCCTCGATCGCCTCCTTGGACGAGATCGCCGAGACCGCCAACTTCATGCAGGGCGCCAAATACTTCCTGGTGAAGAACTTCATCAACAACACCAGCTTCTTCGAGTGGGACCAGGCGACCTACAATTCGTATTTCCACCGCATCAAGGACGCCACCGAACTCACCATCCCGAAATTGAACGAGATGGCCTATGAGCAGGTCGAGGTCTCCAAGGTGCCGTTCCTGAAATTCGTCGCCAACAAGGGCACCCAGGACGAGCCGGCGAATTACTCCTTCGTGCTGCGCGGCTATGTCAGGCACTGGCTTGCCAATGTCTGGAGCGAATTCGACCGCATCAAGCTCACCGACATCGTCGGCAAGGACAAATCCGCCACCCGCCCGAACACCTCGCCGGACGGTGGTGAGAAATAGTTGCAAAGCGCCGTGATTTGGTGGAATCAGGCGACAGCTTCGCCTGATATCGCCCCATGGCCCGCACCCCGGTCTACATCATCTGCTCGCCGCGGCCGTTCGTCGGCAAGACGCTGATTGCGCGGCTGCTGACCGAATTTCTGGCGCTGCAGCGCGGCAATGTGGTGGCGTTCGACGTCAATCTGAAAGAACCGTCGCTGCTCGACTATCTGCCGCGGCTGACCGAAACCGCCAATGTCGACGACACCTTCGGCAAGATGGCGCTGATGGACCGGCTGATCCTCGACGACGGCATCGCCAAGGTGGTCGATCTCGGCTTCCACGCCTTCGACGAGTTCTTCAAGATGTCGGAGGAAATCGGCTATCTCAAGGAGGCGGCGCGGCGCCAGGTAGCGCCGCATATCCTGTTCGTCGCCGACACCGACCGCGCCTCGTTGCGCAGCTTCGACATGCTGCAGGCGCAGATTCCGCCGCGGGCGCTGATCACCATCGCCAATGACTACGCGCTGCGCGGCGAATTTCCGGCAGTGTTCGCGCGCGGCCGGGTGCTGCCGATCGACGCGCTGCCGAGTTTTCTGAAGACCTATATCGACCGGCTGAATTTTTCCTTCACCGGCTATCTGCGCACCGAGAAGGATTCCTCGACCGAACTGCACCAGTGGATCCGGAAGAATTATTTCAGCTTCCGCGACCTCGAGCTCAACCTCGCGCCGCAGCGGCGGTGAAGGCTTTGCCTCTGCCGGGATAGCATCGTCCTGACTTGCGACGTCGCTCTGCGGCACGGAGCCCATCCTTCGAGGCGTGATCCGCGCGCAACCGCGCGCCGATCGCGCACCTCAGGATGACGCCAGAGGTGTTAATCTGCAGGCGCGAGGCATCGGCGGGCCCGTCATCCTGAGGTGCGCGCCTTTGCACAGCACAACCGCGCATGCCGAACTTCATCGGCGCGCCTCGAAGGATGACGCAGAAGCTGTTGCACGGCGCCAAAGACAGCCGCTCAGTGGCCCTCGAATTCCATCAAGGCCCGCACCGGCACGCCCATGTCGCGGATCTTGGCGGCGCCGCCGAGATCCGGCAGGTCGATGATGAAGCAGGCGGCGACGATCTCGGCGCCGGTCTGGCGCAGCAGCTTGATGGCGCCCTCCGCGGTGCCGCCGGTAGCGATCAGGTCGTCGACCAGGATCACCCGCTCGCCGGGCTTGATGGCGTCGACATGCATCTCGATGATGTCGGAGCCGTATTCCAGCGCGTAGGACATGCTCACCGTGGTATGCGGCAGCTTGCCCTTCTTGCGGATCGGCACGAATCCCGACGACACCTGATGCGCGATGGCGCCGCCGATGATGAAGCCGCGCGCTTCGATGCCGGCGACCTTGTCGATCTTGGAGCCGGCCCAGGGCTGCACCAATTCGTCGATCGCGCAGCGGAACGAGCGGGCGTCGCCGAGCAGCGTGGTGATGTCGCGAAACAGGATGCCGGGCTTCGGATAGTCCGGAATCGTGCGGACGCTGGCCTTCAGGTCGTATGCGATGGTCATCGGTGGGGCTTTCACTGCTGCGGCGGTCATTCCAAGGTCCTTTTCGCGCAAGGTCAATTGGCCGGAAGGCCAAGCCGGAAGGCGTTTTCGACGATCCGCAGGCCGACCTCGCCGCCGAGCGACATCAGCGATTCGGGGTGAAACTGCACGCCGCCGACCGGCAGGGTCTTGTGTTCGATCACCATGGCGATGCCGTCATCGGTCGCCGCCGTGACCTGCAGCACCTCGGGCATGCTGTCCTGCTCGACATAGAGCGAATGATAGCGGCCGATCACGATCTCGTCCGGCAGGCCGCGCATCAGCCGGCCGCCGCTGACCTGGACCCGCGATGGCCGGCCGTGCGCCGGCTGCGCCAATTGCCCGAGATGGCCGCCGAAATATTCGCCCATCGCCTGCACGCCGAGGCAGACCCCGAAGATCGGCATCTGCTTCTTCAGCGCGGCGTCGATGGTCGCCTTGATCTTGAAGTCCTCCGGCCGGCCGGGGCCGGGCGACAGCACCAGCAGATCGTAGTTGTTGTTCGCCAGCATCGGCAGCGCGTGGATGTGGCGCACCACGCTGACTTGGGCGCCGACCTGGCGGAAGTAGTCCGCCAGCATGTGCACGAAGCTGTCATCGTGGTCGATCAGCAGCACTTTCTTGCCGGAGCCCGAGGCATCCGGCGCCACCGCCGACAGCCGCTTCGGCGGATCGCCGCGCAGCGCCTGGAACAGGGCCGCGGCCTTGGTCTGGCATTCCTTCTCTTCGGCGACCGGATCGCTATCGAACAACAGCGTCGCGCCGACCCGGACTTCGGCGAGACCGTCCTTCATCCGGATGGTGCGGATGGTGAGCCCGGTGTTGATGCTGCCGTCGAAATTCACGCAGCCGATCGCGCCGGCGTACCAGCGGCGCGAGGAGCGCTCGTGGTCCTCGACGAACTGCATCGCCCACAGCTTCGGCGCCCCGGTCACCGTCACCGCCCAGGCGTGGGTCAGGAAGGCGTCGAGCGCATCAAATCCGGGGCGCAGCATGCCCTCGACGTGATCGACAGTGTGGAACAGCTTCGAATAGGTCTCGATCTGGCGGCGCGCGAGAACTTTAATGGTGCCCGGCACGCAGACCCGAGCCTTGTCGTTGCGGTCGACGTCGGTGCACATGTTGAGCTCGAATTCGTCTTTCTCCGAATTCAGCAATTGCCGGATCTGCTCGGCGTCGCCGATGGCGTCGACGCCGCGGGCGATGGTGCCGGAGATCGGGCAGGTCTCGATGCGGCGGCCGTCGGAGCGGACGAACATTTCCGGCGACGCCGCCACCAGGAATTCGCCGTCGCCGAGATTCATCAAGGCGCCGTAGGGCGACGGATTGATCCGGCACAGCCGCTGGAACACTTCGGCCGGCGACCGCTCGCAGGGCTCGGCGAACAATTGGCCGGGCACCGCCTCGAACAGATCGCCGCGGGCAAACGCAGCGCGGGCGACCTCCACCGTGGCCTGATATTCGCCAGGCGCGTGATCGGCAAAGCCCTGCCGCGGCGTCTTGGCATAGACGCTGTCCGGGGTGTCGTGCGACAGCCCCTCGGTGGAGCGCCCGTTCCAGGCAAATTCATAGGCCAGATGCACGCCGCGGCCGGTGGCGCGGTCATAGGCGAGCAGCCGGTCCGGGACGTAGAGCACGATGTCACGCTGGTCGGCCTCCCGCGCACGCTTCTGCTTCAGGTCCTCGAACTGGAATACCAAATCGTAGGCGAAGGCGCCGAACAGCCCGAGCATCGGATCGGCCGGCGAGGCGAACGCCGCCACCAGCGCGCGGACCAGCGACATCATGCTGGCGCGCCGGGTGCGCTGGTCCTCATCGACCGGCGCTTCGCCGCGCAGGATATGGCCGTCGATCTGGCGGCCGGCGACCTTGTCGATCACCGCGCAGGGCTCCTGCAAAGTGGCAGCGAGAAACGCCAGCAGCACCTCGCCGCGGGCGTTCAGCGCGGTGAGCGAGAATCTGTCGCCGGTGGAGACAAGCCGCAGCGGCGGATCGGCGAAGCCGAGGTCGAAGCTCTCATAGCGCCCCGGCACCGTGGTGCCGGACGACAGCACCACTCCGGGGCGGTGGTCGAGCAGGTCGATCAGATTGTCGAGCGCGTCGCCGCCGGTGAATTGCTGCACGCTGCGCGTCACCGCCAGGCCGCTTGCGGTGCTGTAGTCGCTGCGCGCCGGCAGCGCGAATACGGTTCGGTTCATCTGTCCTTGCTCCTTAAACGCTGGCCCTGTCGCAAATCGCGGCTTTGCGGAAGGCTGGGAACGCAGGGCAAACAAACAAAAGGCCGTCGCACTGCGTTGACGGCCTTGACGATTGGAAAAATGGAAATCGCACCGGCCACCTTCAGAAGGTGGGCCACCAGAGACGGGAAAGGCGGGCTGCCGTGCGCATGGTGGCTAAACCATCACCCGCGGCGCGCGATGTCAAGGCCCGCGCGGCGTGGGTCGGCCCCGACGAAAGGGGGAGAGCTGCGAGCAACTAGCAGCGGCCACTTCACCCTCCCCTGGAGGGGGAGGGTGAAAGGCGTGCATCGGCGCGCCATTCCGCTATTGTCGCCTTAAGGAGAGGCACCGACGCGCTACGCCATCGTGATCGAACAGGCGGACGGCAATTATTCGGCCTATGTGCCGGACCTGCCGGGCTGCGTCGCCACCGGCGACAGCGTCGCGGCAGTCGAAGCTGAAATCCGCGACGCCATCCGGTTTCACATCGACGGCTTGAGAGAGGACGGCCTGCCGGTGTCCGCGGCGACCAGCATCGCGGATTACGTCGAGACCTGATCGACCGAGGCACGGCCTGGCTTTGCGGCCGGAGCGGTGCACGCAGTTGGTGTAGCCCGCGCCCCTGTGGAAAAGTCGCACATCTCAATCGTGCCGGAAAGGCGGAAAACTTCTGCCTTCATCCACCGCCGATACTTCGCCAAGACGGCCGTTGGCCGCGACGGCAAAAGACGAGGTGGCGTGATGAGTAACCGGGTTGATGCGCAGATCGAGGAGATCGTCGCCTCCTGCGAGGGCAATCTGATCGGGGCGTTGCAAGCGCTGCTGCTGGTCAACGAACGGTTGGAATCCGAGATCGCGCGGCTGCAGGCCGGCCAAGCAGCAGGCGCCAACGAAAGCCCGCTGCAGCCATCACCGCCGCTCACACCTTCTTCAGAAACTCGGTGCGCAGCACCAGGCCTTTGACCTTGTCGGTGCGGTCGGGTCGGCAGGCTACACCGCGTCCGGCAGCAGGTCGGCCAAAATCCGCAAGATCGCGACAAACTGCTCGAGCAGTTCGTCATCCACCACGGCATCGAGACCGCCATGCGCGACGGCGTTGCGCGGCGCGATCGCGCGCCGCAGGACTTGGGCTTCGTCAGGCGTGACATAGCCGTCCGACGCTAGCACCTCGACCAACCGCGCCGGCGTCTGCGGGCGCCGGAACTGATCGGGGAGCAAGGCGCGTCCCACCGCCTCGAAGGTCGCCCAGGCCATCACCAAGGCTGGCTGATGATGACCGGCCGAGAGCAACGCCTCCACCTGCCGAATGGAACCGTCGATCAATTGGCGAGAGGCGACGCCTAAGTTTCTGCCGGAGGCCAACGGCGATGCATAGAAAACCTGCAGCTCCCAATCGCCATGACCGGCAAATAGCGACTGCAGCCGTTCAATCTTCTTATCGGACGGCGCAGCCGGGCCGACGATCTCAATGGCGATCTTCTTGCCCTTCTTGAGCGCAATAGCATTAGGCCTGTAGGCCCGCATGAAGGGCGGAAGCATAGCGGGCGACGGATTCACATAAACATCAAAACCCTCCGCCTGGTACTTCGGCAGAAGGCTCTCGATCACTTCCGCTTCGCTGCTGCCAAGATCGCCGTCAAGACTGCTCATCAGGCCAGATCCTCGAATGGATCATCCGACAACCGGATATATAGCACAGGCTCCCTTTTATCTAAGGCGTCCTGTAGGGTCGAGCTAGGTGAGAAGGCAAATACGTTACCGGGCTCGAACTTTTGCACGAGCACCCGGTGCACCTGTCGATCGTCCAGATCGACATTCCGCCCGAGCGCATCGAGAACCGGCTTGACGATATTGTCGATATCGCCGGCCATTTCCGCGGCTGGAAAGTAAAACAACGTTGCGGCTATCGGACTGCCGCGGGCGAAATGCCCCTCCGGCAGCGCCGCCCGACTGGCTGCGACGATCTGCGCCTGCCATCGCTTGATCGACTCGCGTCGCTTGGCCTGTAAGGAAACCGGCGTTCCCACCACGAGAAATTCCAGCGGAAATTGAATTTCCACGTCCATTTCGTTTACCGCCCAGCCGCGCCACCGAGCGCAAGCTTAGCTCGTGAAAAGGCAGATTCAACCAGATCCCGCGGCCGTCAGGTCGCCGCCGCTGCTCACGCCTTCTTCAGAAACTCGGTGCGCAGCACCAGGCCTTTGACTTTGTCGGTGCGGCCTTCGATTTCCGCCGGATCGTCGGTGAGGTGGATGTTCTTGATCACGGTGCCGCGCTTCAGCACGGTGGAGGAGCCTTTCAGCTTCAGATCCTTGATCAACGTGACGGTGTCGCCCTCGGCGAGCAGCCCGCCGTTGCTATCCTTGACCTTGATGTCCATGTGCTGTCCTCGTGGCGCCGCGCGCGGGGAATGAGATGGCGGCACCAAAGCCGAAGTTGCTTTCAGATGCAATCGGCGAGCCCCCGTCACCCCACCCCGGCAAGGAGGATTTCACCTATGACGATGTCGACTGCGCATTGCATGGCAGCGATCGACCTCAGCCCCTCCACGGGTCATCCCTGCGCACGCAGGGACCCATCACCCCTGGCTTCCGAGGTGAAGAAATAGTCTCCGCCAAAGTGCTCAACCGAGACTCCGCGCCGTATGGGTCCCTGCGTGCGCAGGGACGACCCGTTGAAATGCACAGCGCGCCCGCAGACGCGGTGCACTTTGCACGCTCACGGGAAGCCGGATACGAGCGCCCTGCCCGCAGCGCACAGACGCCATGCCCACCACCTGCCAATCACAAACAAAGCGGGGCGGATCGCTCCGCCCCGCGCCGGTTCTGTGAAAAAGCTCAGAACTTGTAGGTGATGCCGGTGCCGATCAGCCACGGATCGAGGTTGACCTTGCCGGTAACCGGGACGCCGCCGGCCAGCGTGCCGTTCCAATCCGGACGCAGCCACAGCTTCTTGACGTCGACGTTGAAGCCCCAGTGATTGTTGATCATGTAGTCGAAGCCGATCTGTGCCACCGGCGCCGCGGTGTCCTTGAGGTGGCTGTCGATCACGGTGCCCCCGGCGGCCGACTGGCTGAAGAAGAAGGTGTAGTTCACGCCGGCGCCGATATAGGGCTTGAAGGCGCCGAAATCGGTGAAGTGATACTGCAGCGTCAGGGTCGGCGGCAGCAGCCAGGACTTGCCGACGTCGATGCCGGTCAGCGAGCCGGTGCCGGTGACGTGGTTCTTGGTGACGCCGAGGATCAATTCGGCGGCGATGTTACGGGTGAAGAAATACGAAATGTCGAGCTCGGGGACCACGACGTCGGAGGTGGCGAGGTTGGAGCCGGGAATGCCGTTGACGGTGCCGGAATCGCGGGTGACGACGCCGAGCGCGCGCAGCCGGATCATCCAGGGATTCCACGCTTCGACGACCGGCGCCTTGTAGAACGGCTTGCCCGCCGGCATGTCGGCGGCCTCGGCGGTCGCCGCCACCCCATTCAGTGCCGTCGCCATCATCAGCGCCGACATCGCAACCAAAAGCTTCCTCATGACCTGCCCCTGTTAGGATTGAACCACGGGCGCGAGCGCGCCCGCCGGGGGGAACCAGCGCAGGAAGAGTTTTTGCGAGTTTGATCTAAATCAAGTCGGCGGTGTTTTGGTGTGCGCGTGGCGGCATTGTCACAGCTACGCGCGCGGCCTGTTCGCAGTGCGAATACGCGCCGGTATCAGGTGCAGATCATATAGACCAAAGGCTAAGACGCAGCGCGTTGCGCCGCGCGCGCGACGCGCCGGCGGCCGCCCCGCGCCTTACGGGCGGTCGGGGTGATCCATCATGTACTCGCCGAGATTGCGTTGCGCGCGGTTGGCGCGGGTGATGGCGTTGCTGCGCTGGACGTCGCGGTCCTTGCGGCAGGCCACGTATTCGGCCGAGCCCACTGCGACATTGTTGGCGCGGCAGAACGCGTCGTCGTCGCCCATATTGGCGGCGGCCGGCACGTCGTTGCGGGTGGCGCAGGCGGATAGCGCCAGCGCCGCCAACAGCAGTGCGATCGGGCGGAAGGGAATGGTCATGCGCTCTCCTGGACGGGCATTTCGCCCGCCCAGTTGCCCCGCGATCGCGGCAATTGCAAGTCTGCCGCGTCGCCAACGGCCGCCGGCCTCAGCCGTGGCTCTTCAGCGCGTCGCTGATCTCGTCCAGCGCCTTGGGATCTTCGATGGTCGCCGGCATCGCCCATTCTTCGCCATCGGCGATTTTTTTGATGGTGCCGCGCAAAATCTTGCCGGAGCGGGTTTTCGGCAAGCGGCCCACCGTGATAGCGAGCTTGAACGCCGCGACCGGACCAAGCTTGTCGCGCACCAGCTTGACCACTTCCTTTTCGATCACCTCGGGATCGCGGGTGACGCCGGCCTTCAGCACCAAAAAGCCGCAAGGCACCTCTCCCTTGATGGTGTCGTTGATGCCGAGCACGGCGCATTCGGCGACGTCGGGATGCGAGGCCAGGATTTCCTCCATGCCGCCGGTGGACAGCCGGTGACCGGCGACGTTGATGATGTCGTCGGTGCGCCCCATCACGAAGACGTAGCCGTCCTCGTCCATGTAGCCGGCGTCGGAGGTCTTGTAGTAGCCGGGATAGTCGACGAAGTAGCTTTCGCGGCAGCGCTCGTCCTGTTGCCACAGCGTCGGCAGATTGCCGGGCGGCAGCGGCAGCTTGATCACGATCGAGCCCATGGTGCCGAGCGGGACCGGCTTGGCGGCTTCGTCGACCACCTGGACGTCGTAGCCCGGCATCGGCACGGTCGGCGAGCCGTGCTTGACCGGCAACAGCCCGAGCCCAACCGGATTGCCGGCGATGCACCAGCCGGTTTCGGTCTGCCACCAGTGATCGATCACCGGCACCTTGAGCTGCTGCTCGGCCCATTCCACCGTCGGCGGGTCGGCGCGCTCGCCGGCCAGGAACAAAGTGCGCATCTTCGACAGGTCGTACTTGCCGAAGAACGTGCCGTCCGGGTCTTCCTTGCGGATGGCGCGGAACGCGGTCGGCGCGGTGAACAGCGCGACCGCGCCGTGCTCGGCGATCACCCGCCAGAACGCGCCGGCGTCCGGGGTACCGACCGGCTTGCCCTCATACATGATCGAGGTCGCGCCATGAATCAGCGGGCCGTAGATGATGTAGCTGTGGCCGACCACCCAGCCGATGTCGGAAGCGCACCACCAGGCCTCGCCGGGCTTCACGCCATAGAGGTTTTCCATGGTCCATTTCAGCGCGACGAGATGGCCGCCATTGTCGCGCACCACGCCCTTCGGCTTGCCGGTGGTGCCGGAGGTGTAGAGGATATACAGAGGGTCGGTGGCTTCGACCGCGACGCAATCGGCCTTCTTGCCGGCGGCGAGTGCGGCTGCGCGCAAGCTGGCCCAGTCGTGATCGCGCCCGGGCGTGAGGTCGCAGCTCTGCTGCGGCCGCTCCAGGATGATGCAGGCTTGCGGCGGCGCCGCCGACAGCGCGATGGCGTCGTCGAGCAGCGGCTTGTATTTGACGATGCGGCCGGGCTCGATGCCGCAGCTCGCCGACAGGATCAGCTTCGGCTTGGCATCGTCGATCCGCGTCGCCAGTTCCTTCGCCGCAAAGCCGCCGAACACCACGGAATGCACCGCGCCGATCCGGGCGCAGGCCAGCATCGCCACCATCGCCTCCGGCACCATCGGCATATAGAGGATGACGCGGTCGCCCTTGCCGACGCCGAAATCCTGCATCACCGCGGCGAGCGTGGTGACTTCCTCGAGCAGTTGCGCGTAGGTCAGCTTGGTGACGGTGCCGGTGAGCGGCGAATCGTGGATCAGCGCCAGCTGATCGGCGCGGCCGCGTTCGACGTGGCGATCCAGCGCATTGTAGCAGGTGTTGACCAGCGCGCCGGCGAACCAGCGGCCGTACAGGCCGAGCGTCGGATCGAACACCTTGTCGGCGGGCTTGATCCAGTCGATCTCGCGCGCCGCCTCGCCCCAGAAACCTTCCGGGTCGGCGAGCGATCGGGCGTGGACCTCGCGGTAGCGGCTCTTTTCATGGACGTTCATGGCGCGTTCTCCCCTTGGCTTTGGCGGTTTGCCGCCATCTCCAGCTTTTACCCGGCGTTAGCAACCCCGCCTTTGTTCCTAATCAACCACATCCGCCGGCAAAACGGGGATTTTTGGCCGGCGTTGCGGCCTAATCGGCCTTGCCGCCGCGCAATTGCTGCAGCCGGGCCTGCATCACGCCGCGTAGCTCATCCCTGGAGCGGCCGAACGCCGCCTCGCGCGCGGTGACGAAGCCGTCCTGCGCCTGCTGCAAAGCGCGGCGGGATACCGCTGCGGTGCCGGCCTGGCGGAGCTGCGCCTGATACGCGGCGCCGATCGCCCGGTCGAGATCGGCCAAATCGGGATCGGCGCAGATCGCCTTCTGCACCGCCCGCTTCGCGGTCTTGCAGTCGAAGCTCGGCTTGCCCTTCACCGCCAGCTCGGCGCCGAGCCGCTCCAATTCCTGCGCCAGCGATTTGTAGTTCGCGCGGGCTGCGATGTGTTGCGGATCGCGCTTGATCGCGGCGGCGAAATCCGCAAGCGCGCCGGGGCGGTTGCCCTGCCGGCGCCGCAGCTCGCCGCGGGCGTTGAACGGCTCCGCCTGGCTGGCATCGAGCGCGAGCGCGGCGTCGTAGTCGGCGAGCGCGCGGTCGGGCTGCTGCTTGCGGTCGAACGCCGCGGCGCGCGCCAGCAGCGCCTTGACGCGGTCGGGCCTGACGGTCTTGTCGTGATCGATCAGCGGCAAGCAGGCGGCGATGATGGCGTCGGCGTCGCCGCCCGCTGCGGCAGTCAGGCAAGGGCCGGCATCGATCGCGGGATCGCTCGGCGGCTCGCCGACCGCGGCGCGGCCTGGCGTCGCAGCGAGGCCGAGCAGCGCGGCAAAGCTCAGCCCCGCGATGATCAGGTAACGGCGCATCAAATCGTCCTATCAGGAGGTAATGACGAACTCTAGCGTCAGGTTCGTTGAGCGCAGATTGAGAGAGACTGCAAGGCCGGCTACGGCTCACAGGCGCTCAGCGTCGTCGTATGCGCGCCGATGTCATGCCCGAGAATCTCCGACAGCGTCCGGCAATCCCCGCCGTCGCACAGCCGCCATTCGCCGGCGGCGCCCGAATTGCCGAGCACCAGATCCGGCTGCGGCGGGCGATGCGGGTCCCATTGAAACCAGCCGTCGATCAAGCGCGCCTCGGGCGGCGGCTCCATGCCGGCGCCAAAGCCCTTGATCCGCGCCTCGATCAATTGGAGCCCCGGCGGGGTGACGCGCCAATCCTCCTGCCACGCGGTCTTTTCGATCGAATGGGTCCAGGCCAGCGTGAAGGCTGTGACGGCAAGCGTCTTCACCACCCCCGCCGAGGCCAGGCACAGGCTCACGCGTGCGCCACCTTCGGCCGCGGCGGCCGCTGCCGCCATTGCCAGGCCACGATGAGCAGTGCCAGCGGAAAGCCGACCCAATCGCTGTAGGAAAATTCGCCGAGCAGACAGATCGCCGCCAACAACGCCAGCAGCCTCTCCAGCACGCTCATCCGGGTGAACAGGAAGCCGATCGCCGTCATGCCGAACAGCCCGATCGCCGCCAGCGCCTTGACGCTGGCGTACACCACAGCGCCGTAGAACCCGATCCGCGCCGCCATCGGATCGCCGTCCTGCAGCATCAAGGCCGGCGAATACACCGCGATGAACGGAATGACGTAGCCGGCGAGCGCGATCCGCATCGCCTCCCAGCCGATCTTGTCGGGGTTCTCGCGGGCGATCGGCGCCGCCGCCAGCGCCGCCAGCGCCACCGGCGGCGACAGATCCGCCATGATGCCGTAGTAGAACGCAAACATATGGCTGACGATCAAGGGCACGCCGAGCTTGGCCAGCGCCGGGGCGGCGAGTGCGGCGGTGATGATGTAGGTCGGGATCGTCGGGATGCCGGTACCGAGCAGGATCGACAGCAGCATGGTCATCACCAGCGCCAGGAACAGGCTGTGCTCGCCGAGCCCGATCACCCAGCCGCCGAAAATGGTACCGACTCCGGTCTGCGTCATCATGCCGATGATGGTGCCGACGATGGCGCAGGCCATGCCGACGGTGAGCGCCGATTTGGCGCTGACGGCGAGCGAGTCGCGGCAGGCGTGCAGCGTCGCCCGACCG
>NZ_DASWPE010000155.1:0-18569 GCF_036404135.1 Rhodopseudomonas sp.
CAGCGCCTGATCAGCGCTGGTAAGCCCAAAATGGTCGCCCTGATCGCCGTCGCCCGAAAGCTCCTCACCACCCTCAACGCAATCCTGCGGGACAATCAGCCATGGCAAAACGCTTGACAACCAAGACAGTCGCTGAGGTGCGAAGCCGCGTAGCGGCGAGCCTCGAAGGATGCGGCTCCGGGCGCTTACGGCTCATCCTTCGAGGCACGCCGTTGGCGCAAGAGCGCCGCCTGCGTGCACCTCAGGATGACGGCGGATGTGGAGTGAGTCAGTAAGGCCGCTGTGTCGAAGCGGCGCAGCGCGCTAACTCTGCGTTTCGCTGAACGTCGCGCGGAACGGGTGCGCCGGATAGACCCCGACGATGCGGAATTCGCGCGAGAAGAATTTCAATTCATCCAGCGCGAAGGCGAGGTTGCGGTCCTCGGGATGGCCGTCGACGTCGGCGTAGAATTGCGTGGCAAAGAAATTGCCGTCGACCATGTAGCTCTCGAGCTTGGTCATGTTGACGCCGTTGGTGGCGAAGCCGCCCATCGCCTTGTAAAGCGCCGCCGGCAGATTGCGCACCCGGAACACGAAAGTGGTGACCAGCGGTGCGGCGCCCGGCGGCGCCCAGCGCGGCTCGCGCGCCAGCATCACGAAACGGGTGGTGTTGTGGGTCTCGTCCTCGACGTTCTCGGCCAGGATATCGAGGCCGTAGATCTGCGCCGCCAGCGGCGAGGCGATCGCCGCGCAGCTCAAGTCGCCGCGCTCGGCGACGATCCGCGCCGAGCCCGCGGTGTCGCCGGCGACGATCGGCTTGAAGCCGAATTTGCGGATGATGCGGCGGCACTGGCCGAGCGCATGGACGTGGCTTTCCACGCTCTTGATGCCGGCGAGCGTGGCGCCGCGCGGCGCCATCAGCTGGTGATGGATCGGCAGGAACCACTCGCCGACGATGAACAAATTGGATTGCGGCAGCAGATAATGGATGTCGGCGACGCGGCCGGCGACCGAGTTCTCGATCGGGATCATGCCGAGGTCGGCCTCGCCGGAACTGATCGCCGCCAGCGCGTCCTCGAAGGTGGCGCAGGGCAACGGCTCGGCGGTCGGATAGGCTTCGACGATCGCCAGATGCGAGTTGGCGCCGGGTTCGCCCTGGAAGGCAATCTTCAAAGTCTTTGTCATCACGCCTTGTACCAATCGTTCAGAGCTTTGCCAGTGCGGCGACGCTGCGATTCAGGACGCCAGCACGCGGCGCGCCGTCTCCAGATCCGCCGCGGTATCGACGCCGCGCGGCACGGTGTCGACGATGCCGACGTCGATCCGCATCCCGGCCTCCAGCGCCCGCAATTGTTCGAGCTTTTCGCGGCACTCGAGCGGCGAGGGCGGCAGCGCGACGAAGCGCTGCAGCGCTTTGCGGCGATAGGCATAAAGCCCGATGTGGTGATAGCGCGGACCCTCGCCCCACGGCGCGGTCGCCCGGGTGAAATACAAAGCCCGCAACCGCCGGTCGCCGAGCGCCGAGCCGATCACCTTGACGACGTTGGGGTTGAGGCTCTCTTCCTCGGTGTGGATCTCAGCCGCCAAGGTTGCGATGTCGACCGCGGGATCGGCGAGCGGCTCCAGCACCGCGCGGATATTGTCCGGCCGAATAGTCGGAAAATCGCCCTGCAGATTGACCACGGTCTCGACCCTGCCGTCGGGGTCGAGCTTGCGCAAGGCCTCGAAGATGCGGTCGGAGCCGGAGGGATGGTCGGCGCTGGTCATCACCACCCGGCCGCCATGCGCGCGCACCACGTCGGCGATCGCAGCGGTGTCGGTGGCCACCGCCACCGGGCCGATCGCGGCGGCCTCGGCGCGGCGCAGCACATGCACGATCATCGGCAGCCCGGCGATCTCCAGCAGCGGCTTGCCCGGCAGCCGGGTCGCGGCCATGCGGGCAGGAATCAGCACCAGCGTTGTGGTCTCAGTCATGGGGTGTGGGTCTGGACCGTGCCGCAGGTGAAACCTGAAGCCGCCGAACGCGTTGAAAACGGTCAGGATTCGGCAGCCGAAGCGTGAACTGGCGCGGTTATACGGGTTGCCAGGGCGCGGGCAAACCGTTATCTGGTCGCCTTACAATTTTAATTGCGAATGCCAATTAGCAGCGACGACCCTCGCCGGTCCGTTGTCGACAAATGAAACAGGAAACGCACGGAGCCTCGCCGACATGGACTCCTTTGAATTGAATAAAGTGCTGGGTGCGCTTCTTGCGACCTGTCTCATTCTGCTGGTTTCCAATTTCGCCGCGCAAGCGATCTTCACGCCGCGCAAGGTTGACAAGCCGGGGTATGATATTGCCGTCAAGGAGGTGGCGCCTCCCGCAGCCAAGGATGCCGCACCGGCCGCGGCATCGGAGCCGATCGAAAAGCTGCTGCAGACCGCCTCGGTGGAACGCGGCAGCGCCGCCGCCAAGAAATGCGCGGCCTGCCACACCCTGGACAAGGGCGGCCCCAACCGCACCGGGCCGAATTTGTTCGGCGTGGTCGGCCGCGACCGCGCCACCGAGCCGGGCTTCAACTATTCCGCCGCGATGAAGGCCAAGGGCGGCAAATGGACCTTCGACGAATTGAACGCCTTCCTTGCCAATCCGAAGGGGTACGTCCCCGGCACCGCGATGGGCTTCGCCGGCATCCCGAAGGACAGCGAGCGCGCCGACGTGATCGGCTATCTGCGCACTTTGTCCGATAATCCGGTTCCGATTCCCACCGCCGCGAAATAGCCGGGGCGCCGCCTATAGCGTTTTCGGGCGAAGCGGATCCCGGTTCGCGTGAAGAAAACCCGTCAAACTAAGAATCTCAAGCTCCGGTTCTGATTCTATCAGAATCGGGAATAGCTCGAGAGCGCCGCGACGAATCAGCGGCCGGCCGACTGCGGGTTGTCGAATCCGCGGCCGGCGGGGCGTTTCGCCGCAACGGCGGTCACAGCCGCGGTGTTATGCTCAAGGCCACGCGGGCCGGAACCTTGCCTTATTGTTGCGTCGTTGCGCGCGCTCCATGGTCGCGGCCGACCCTCTTGGCCGGATTTGCCCTGCGGCATTGCTCCGACTAGATTTCAGGCGTTGTCTCCTAAGACGGTGCTGACACCGCGGCGTCATCAGAGGAACCTGATTTGCCCATCACCCGACGACATCTTCTGCAAAGCGGCGTCCTGGCGGCGGCGGTCCCGGCGCTGGGCCTCGGCGTCGTCTCGGCCAACGGCGCCACGCCCGCACCGGCGGCGCCGGCCGACCTGGTCTGGCGTCACGGTCTGTCGCTGTTCGGCGACGTCAAATATCCCGCCGACTTCAAGCGGTTCGATTACGTCGATGCGAACGCCCCGAAAGGCGGCGCGGCGCGGCAGATTTCGCTCGGCACCTTCGACAATTTCAATCTGGCGGTGGCCGGCGTCAAAGGCTCGATCGCGCCGGCGGTCGGGCTGATCTACGAAACCCTGATGACGCAGTCGCAGGACGAGGTCGGCACCGAATACGGCCTGCTGGCGGAAGCCGCGGCGCACCCCGACGACCATTCCTGGGTGATCTATCGGCTGCGCGCCGACGCCCGCTGGCACGACGGCAAGCCGGTGACCCCGGAGGATGTGATCTTTTCGCTCGCGGCGCTGAAGAAATACAGCCCGCGTTATGCTTCTTACTATCGCCACGTGGTGAAGACCGAAAAGACCGGCGAGCGCGAGATCAAGTTCAGCTTCGACATGCCGGGCAACCGCGAATTGCCGACCATCGTCGGCGAACTGGTGGTGCTGCCGAAACATTGGTGGGAAGCCAGCGACGAGCAGGGTCGGCCGCGCGACATCTCCGCGACCACGCTGGAAAAGCCGCTCGGCTCCGGACCCTATCGCATCAAGGATTTCGTCGCCGGCCGTTCGGTGACGCTGGAGCGGGTGCCGGACTATTGGGGCACCGCGGTGCCGGCGCGGGTCGGCCAGAACAATCTCGACGAATTGCGCTTCGAGTTCTTCCGCGACAATCTGGTGGCGCTGGAGGCCTTCAAGGCCGACCAGGCCGACTGGATCATCGAGAATTCCGCCAAGCAATGGGCCACCGCCTACGATTTCCCGGCGGTCACCGAAAAGCGCGTGATCAAGGAAGAATTCCCGATCAACGATTCCGGGCGGATGCAGGCCTTCATCTTCAACCTGCGCCGCGAGCTGTTTCAGGATGCAAGGCTGCGCCGCGCCTTCAACTACGCGTTCGATTTCGAGGAGATGAACAAGCAGCTATTCTACGGGCAATACAGCCGGATCAACAGCTATTTCGAGGGCACCGAACTGGCCTCCAGCGGGCTGCCGCAAGGCGCCGAACTGGAGCTGCTGGAAGGCTTGCGCGACCAGGTGCCGGCCGAGCTGTTCACCACGCCTTATAGCAACCCGGTCGGCGGCAATCCGGACGCGGTGCGCGGCAATCTGCGCGAGGCGATGCGGCTATTGAAGGAGGCCGGCTTCGAGGTGCGCGACCGCCGGCTGGTCGATGCCGCCGGCAAGCCGGTGATGGTGGAGATTCTGGTGCAGGATCCCTCCTCGGAGCGGATCGCGCTGTTCTACAAGCCGTCGCTGGAACGGATCGGCGTCACGGTGTCGATCCGCACCGTCGACGACGCGCAATACCAGAACCGGATCAGGGCGTTCGATTTCGACATCATCACCGATCTGTGGGGCCAGTCGCTGTCGCCCGGCAACGAACAGCGCGACTATTGGGGCTCGCAGGCCGCCGATCAGCCGGGCTCGCGCAACACCATCGGCATCAAGAACAAGGCGGTGGACGCGCTGATCGAGAAGGTGATCTTCGCCAAGGATCGCGGCTCGCTGGTCGCCGCCACCCGCGCGCTCGACCGCGTGCTGCTGTGGAATTTCTACCTGGTGCCGCAGTTCACTTACGGCTTTGCGCGCTACGCGCGGTGGGACCGCTTCAGCCACGCCGAGCCGCTGCCGAAATACGCCCGCGCCGGATTGCCGTCGCTGTGGTGGTACGACGCCGACAAGGCCGCCCGGATCGGCAAACGATCTTGAGGAGACTGCCGCGCATGGCCAAACTCAATCGCCGGCATCTGCTCGGTCTCGGCATCGGCGCCATGACCGCCGCCGCGTTGCGGCCGGCCCTGGCCGGCGAGGCCGGCGAGACCGAAGCGCACGGCATTTCGGCGTTCGGCGACCTGAAATATCCGGCGGATTTCCAGCACTTCGACTACGTCAATGTCGATGCGCCGAAGGGCGGGGTGTTTTCCACCAATCCGTCCTACCGCGCCTTCAACCAGTCGTTCCTCACCTTCAATTCGCTCAACGCCTTCATCTTCAAGGGCGACGGCGCGCAGGGCATGGGGCTAACCTTTGCGCCGTTGATGGCGCGTGCCGGCGACGAGCCCGATGCGATGTATGGGCTGGTTGCCAAATCGGTGAGGATCTCCGCCGACGGGCTCGCCTATCGCTTCACGCTGCGGCCGCAGGCGCGGTTTCACGATGGCAGTCCGCTCACTGCGCGCGATGCGGCGTTTTCGCTGACCGCGCTGAAGACCAAGGGCCATCCCTTGATCACCCAGCAGATGCGCGACGTGGTCTCGGCCGAAGCGCTCGACGATTTAACGCTGCTGGTGCAGTTTGCGCCGAAGCGCGGCCGCGACGTGCCGCTGTTCGTGGCCGGGCTGCCGATCTTTTCGCAGGCCTATTACACCACGCATCCGTTCGACGAATCGACGCTCGATGTGCCGCTGGGCTCTGGGCCCTACAAGGTCGGCAAGTTCGAAGTCGGTCGCTACATCGAGTTCGAGCGGTTGAAGGATTGGTGGGGCGCCGCACTGCCGGTCAACCGCGGCAGCAATAATTTCGACGTGGTGCGTTACGATTTCTATCGCGACCGCGACGTCGCCTTCGAGGGCTTCACCGGGCGCAGCTATCTGTATCGCGAGGAATTCACCTCGCGGGTCTGGAACACGCGCTACGATTTCCCGGCGATCCTCGATGGCCGGGTCAAGCGCGAGATGCTGCCGGATGAAACGCCGTCCGGCGCGCAGGGCTGGTTTCTCAACACCCGCCGCGACAAATTCAAGGACCCGCGGGTACGCGAGGCGCTGGGCTGCGCGTTCGATTTCGAATGGACCAACAAGACGCTGATGTACGGCGCCTATGTCCGCACCGTGTCGCCGTTCCAGAATTCCGACCTGATGGCGGAAGGCCCGCCGTCGCCGGAAGAGTTGGCGCTGCTGGAGCCGTTCCGCGGCCGGGTGCCGGACGAGGTCTTCGGCGCGCCCTACGTGCCGCCGGTGTCCGACGGCTCCGGGCAGGACCGCGCCTTGCTGAAGAAGGCGGTGCAGCTGTTGCAGGACGCCGGCTGCGTGATGAAGGACGGCAAGCGGCTGACGCCGCAGGGCGAGCCGTTCAAGATCGAGTTTCTGCTCGACGAGCCGACCTTCCAGCCGCATCACATGCCCTACATCAAGAACCTCGCCACGCTTGGCATCGAGGCGAGCTTGCGGCTGGTCGATGCCGTGCAGCAACGCGCCCGCCGCGACGATTTCGATTTCGACGTCGCGATCGAGCGCTTTACGTTCTCGACGGTGCCCGGCGATTCGCTGCGGCCGTTTTTTTCGTCGCGGGCCGCCGTTACCAAGGGCTCCAGCAATCTCGCCGGCATCGCCGATCCGGTGGTCGACGCGCTGGTCGAAGAGGTCATCGCCGCCGATAGCCGCGTCAAGCTGGTGGTCGCCGCCCGCGCGCTCGACCGTGTGATCCGCGCCGGCCGCTATTGGGTGCCGCAATGGTCCTCGGCCTCGCACCGGCTGGCGTATTGGGACGTGTTCGGCCACCCGGCCAAGCTGCCGAAATATCTCGGCGTCGGCGCCCCGGATCTGTGGTGGTCGACGGCGAAATCCGCCGCCACCGAACAGGCGAAATAGCATGACCGCCTATATCGCCCGCCGCGTGCTGTTGATGTTTCCCACGCTGCTCGGAATCCTGTTGGTGTCGTTCGTGGTGGTGCAGTTCGCGCCGGGCGGGCCGGTCGAGCGGGTGATCGCGCAACTGTCCGGCGCCGACACCGGCGCGGCGTCGCGGGTCTCCGGCTCTTCCGGCGGTGATTTCGGCGCCCGCAGCCAGGTCGGCGCCTCGGGCGACGCGGTGAATTCGAAATATCGCGGCGCCCAGGGGCTCGATCCGGATTTCGTCAAGAGCCTGGAAAAGCAGTTCGGCTTCGACAAGCCGGCGCCGGAGCGCTTTGCGATCATGCTGTGGAATTTCGCAAGGTTCGATTTCGGCAAGAGCTACTTCCGCGACGTCAGCGTGCTGCAACTGATCAAGGAAAAGCTGCCGGTGTCGATGTCGCTCGGGATCTGGATGACGCTTCTGACCTATCTGATCTCAATTCCGCTCGGCATCCGCAAGGCGGTGAAGGACGGCTCGCAATTCGACACCTGGACCTCGGCGGTGATCATCGTCGGCTTCGCGATCCCGGGATTTCTGTTTGCGATCCTTCTCATCATTCTGTTCGCCGGCGGCTCGTTCTGGAGCATCTTCCCGTTGCGCGGGCTGACCTCCGATGGCTGGAGCGAGTTTCCCTGGTACTGGAAGATCATCGATTATTTCTGGCACATCACGCTGCCGCTGATTTCGATGGTGCTCGGCGCCTTCGCCACCATGACGCTGCTGACCAAGAACTCGTTCCTCGACGAGATCCGCAAGCAATATGTCATGACCGCGCGGGCCAAGGGCTGCAGCGAGCGCCAGGTGCTGTACAATCACATCTTCCGCAACGCCATGCTGATCGTGATCGCCGGCTTTCCCGGCGCCTTCATTCACGCCTTCTTCTCCGGCTCGCTGTTGATCGAGACCATCTTCTCGCTCGACGGGCTTGGCCTGCTCGGCTTCGAGAGCGTGCTGAACCGCGACTATCCGGTGGTGTTCGGCACGCTGTTCATCTTTTCGCTGGTCGGGCTGGTGGTGAACCTATTGTCCGACCTGGCCTATATGTGGATCGATCCGCGGATCGATTTCGAAGCGCGCGAGGTCTGATGACGATCATCGCGCGCCAGCCGATCGAATCCACCACTACCGCGCCGCTCGGCGAGGCGGTGCCGCCGGCGCGGCGGCTGTTGACGCCGTCGCCGCTGAATCGGCGGCGCTGGCAGAATTTCAAGTCGAACCGCCGCGGCTATTGGTCGTTCTGGATCTTCCTGTTGCTGTTCTTCGTCTCGCTGTTCGCCGAATTGATCGCCAACGACAAACCGTTCCTCATCAAGTTCGACGGCAAATTGTATTTCCCGGCTTTCGTCAGCTATTCGGAGACGACGTTCGGCGGCGACTTCGAAACCGCGGCGGATTATCGCGATCCGTTCCTGCAGAAGCTGATCGCGGAGAAGGGCGGCACCACGATCTGGCCGCTGATCCGCTATTCCTACGATACCCACAATCTCGATCTGCCGACCCCGGCGCCATCGAAGCCGACCTGGATGCTCACCGAGGCGCAGTGCAAGCCGGTGGTCGAGAAGAAGGGGCTGAAAAGCTGCCGCGATCTCGAATACAACTGGCTCGGCACCGACGACCAGGGCCGCGACGTGGTGGCGCGGCTGATCTACGGCTTCCGCATCTCGGTGCTGTTCGGCCTCAGCCTGACCATCATCTCGTCGGTGATCGGCGTCGCCGCGGGCGGCATCCAGGGCTATTTCGGCGGCTGGGTCGACCTGCTGTTCCAGCGCGTCATCGAGGTGTGGAGCGCGATCCCCTCGCTGTACCTGCTGTTGATCCTGTCTTCGGTGCTGGTGCCGGGCTTCTTCGTACTGCTCGGCATTCTGTTGTTGTTCTCCTGGGTGTCGCTGGTCGGCCTGGTGCGCGCCGAATTTTTGCGCGGGCGGAATTTCGAATACATCATGGCGGCGCGCGCGCTCGGCGTCTCCAACGCCAAGATCATGATCCGGCATCTTTTGCCGAACGCCATGGTCGCCACCATGACCTTCCTGCCGTTCATCGTGTCGTCCTCGGTGATGACGCTGACCGCGCTGGATTTCCTCGGCTTCGGCCTGCCGCCGGGCTCGCCCTCGCTCGGCGAATTGCTGGCGCAGGGCAAGGCCAACGCCCAGGCGCCGTGGCTCGGCTTCACCGGCTTCTTCGCGGTGGCGATCATGCTGTCGCTGTTGATCTTCATCGGCGAGGGCGTCCGCGACGCCTTCGACCCGCGCAAGACGTTCAGGTGAGGCTGTGGTAGGCTGCGGGGAAGGAGGTTGCCGATGAACAGGATCGTGAAGGAGAATTACCCGGTCTCGGCGTTGCCCGCGGATTTGCGCGAGGGGTTGGACGCTCCTGTGGTGACCGTGACGATCGAGGAAACGGAGCGGCCGCCTGAGAAGGTCATGACTCTGGACGAGATCTTTGCGCTGCGCCGCCCTCCCTTCCGGAGCAAGGAAGAGATCGATGCCGATCTCCGCCGGGATCGGGACCAATGGAATGACTGAACTGAAGGCGTCACGCGTCTATATCGATGCCAACGTGTTCATCTATGCCGCTGAGGGGAGTTCCGAAATCGCGGATCCGCTGCAGAGTCTGTTCCGTCTCTTTGCGGTCAAGGTTGGGGTAGCCGTGACGAGCGAATTGACGCTTGCCGAAGTTCTTCCCAAGGCTGACATCCTCCAACGTCGGTATTATCTGAATCTGATAGCATGGAGCGGGGTGATCGAAGCGCATCCCATCAGTCGGGACATTGTGATTGAAACGGCGAGCTATCGTCGGATCGCGGGAATGCCGAAGTTGGCCGATGCTATCCATATTGTCACCGCGATGCGGAGCGGGTGTAGCCAAATCCTGTCCGGTGATTTGAGAATGAAGCTACCAGACGGCCTCTCGATCATCGGCATCGATCGCGAGAATATCTCCCGCCTCATCAACGAGCTCTCCTGATGGACGTCCTCAACCAGCCCTTGCTCGACGTCCGCGACCTGTCGGTGGCGTTTCATCAGCCGAGCGGGCAGTCGATCGCGGTCGATCACATCTCGTTCGAGATCAAGCGCGGCGAATGCGTGGCGCTGGTCGGCGAATCCGGCTCCGGCAAGTCGGTCAGCGCGCTGTCGATTCTGCGGCTGTTGCCGTATCCGACCGCGTCGCACCCCTCCGGCAGCATCCGCTTCAAGGGCCGCGAACTGCTCAACCTGTCGGAAGACGCCATCCGGAGCGTGCGCGGCAACGACATTTCGATCATCTTCCAGGAGCCGATGACCTCGCTCAATCCGCTCCACACCATCGAGTCGCAGATCGGCGAGATCATGCAGCTGCATGGCGGCGTGCGCGGCGCCAAGGCGCGGGCGCGGATCCTGCAGCTTTTGACCCAGGTCGGTATTCCGGAGCCGGAGACGAGGCTCGGCAGCTATCCGCATCAACTGTCCGGCGGCCAGCGCCAGCGGGTGATGATCGCGATGGCGCTGGCCAACGAGCCGGACCTGTTGATCGCCGACGAGCCGACCACCGCGCTCGACGTCACCGTGCAGGCGCAGATCCTGGCGCTCTTGGCGGAGATCCGAGGCCGGCTCGGCATGAGTCTGTTGTTCATCACCCACGACCTCGGCATCGTGCGGCGCATCGCCGACGTGGTCTGCGTGATGAACAACGGCAAGATCGTCGAGCAGGGGCCGGTCGAGCAGGTGTTCACCGCGCCGCAACATCCCTACACCCGCGCGCTGCTCGCCGCCGAGCCGAAGCCCGATCCGGCGCCGCCGCGACCCGAGGCGCCGGTGGTGATGGCGACCGACGATCTCAAGGTCTGGTTTCCGATCAAGCGGGGCCTGATGCGCAAGACCGTCGGCCACATCAAGGCAGTCGACGGCGTCAGCCTCAGCGTCCGTAAGGGCGAGACGCTCGGCGTGGTCGGTGAATCCGGCTCCGGCAAGACTACGCTGGGTCTAGCGCTGTTGCGGCTGATCTCCTCGGACGGTCCGATCGTGTTCCTCAGCAACAATATCCAGGGCCTGAAGTTCAAGGCGATGCGGCCGTTCCGCCGCGATATGCAGATCGTGTTTCAGGATCCGTTCGGCGCGCTCAGTCCGCGGATGTCGGTCGGCGACATCATCGCCGAGGGACTCAGCGTGCATCAGCGCGCGCTGTCGGAGGCCGAGCGCGACGCCCGCGTGGTCAAGGCGCTGCAGGATGTCGGTCTCGATCCGGCGACGCGGTTTCGCTACCCGCATGAATTCTCCGGCGGCCAGCGCCAGCGTATCTCGATCGCGCGCGCCGCGGTGCTGGAACCGAGCTTCGTGGTCCTGGACGAGCCGACCAGCGCGCTCGACATGCTGTTCCAGGCGCAGATGGTCGATCTGTTGCGCGAGCTGCAGCGCAAACGCGATCTGACCTACATGTTCATCTCGCACGACCTGCGCGTGGTCGCCTCGCTGGCCAGCCATCTGATCGTGATGCGCCACGGCAAGGTGGTGGAAGAGGGGCCGGCGTCGGAACTGTTCGCGCAGCCCAAGACCGACTACACCCGCGCGCTGTTTGCCGCCGCGTTCCGCATCGAGACCGCGCCGGGCGGCGCGGTAGCGCAATGAGTCGTTGACATGGACGATCACAAACCGCCGGTCGTCGCCATCGCCGATCAAGCCGCCGAGGTGACGATTTCCGAACCGTCGCTGATCGGCCGCGGCTTCATGGCCTATCAGCGCTTCGATATCGCCTTGCACCGTGCCGGCGAGCCGCCGCTCAGGCAGCGCCGCGACGTGTTGCGCGCCAATCGGGTCGCCGCGGTGCTGCCGGTGGATCTGATGCGCGGCGAGGTGGTGCTGATCCGCCAGTTCCGGCTGCCGGCGCATTTCGTCACCGGCTGCGGCGAGATGGTGGAGATCGTCGCCGGGCGGGTCGATGCAGGGGAAACGCCGGCGCAGGCCGCTTCGCGGGAATGCGTCGAGGAGATCGGCGCAGCGCCGTCGCGCCTCGTCGAACTGTACACTGTGCTGCCGACGCCCGGCATCACCGACGAATCCGTGACGTTCTTTCTCGGGCTGATCGATGCGTCGAATCTGCCGGAGCGTTGCGGGCTCGCCGAGGAGACCGAGGAGATCCGCCCGTTCGCGGTGCCGATCGACGCGGCCATCGCCGCACTCGACAGTGGCCTGGTCGCCAACGCGCTCTTGGTCAGCGCGCTGCAATGGCTGGCGCTGCACCGCGACCGCTTGCAGGATTATGCAACAGATCCAGCCGCCTGACCGCGGCGAGGTCGCAGCCCGCGGCACTGATCCGCGCGATCGCATCGGCAATGCCTTCGATCGCGGTCGCCATCGCGTGGGCGTTGGCGTGGACGATGCTGCCTTCGTCGCGGACAATGGCGACGTGGCCGCGCCAAAACATCAGGTCGCCGCGTTGCAGGCTCTGCATTTCGGACGGCGATAGCGCGCGGCCAAGCTGCGCCTGCTGCATGTCGCTGTCGCGCGGGCAGGCGAGGCCGCAGGCGGCGAGCGCCACCTGCACCAGCCCGGAGCAATCGATGCCGAGGCTGCTCTTGCCGCCCCACAGATACGGCGTACCGATGAAGCGCTCCGCCACCGCGACGAAGTCGGTCTCGAAAGCGTCGATATCGCCGACATGCTGCGCCGGCACGTATTGGCCGTCGTGGGTGATCGCGAAACCGCCGTCCAGCCGCACCACCGCGAGCCGCGCGCCGAGCGGCAGCGTGTCCGCCGGCGGCAGTTTGATCGAGGGACCGGGGAAGGCGAAAGTGCGCAGCGCCGTCACCTTATGGGTGGCCGCAGGCCCCGGCGGATACAGCGCCAGATCGGGCAGCCAGCCGACATAGCCGTCGCCGTGCAATTGCCCCCAGTCCCAGCCCTCGGCGGTGCGTTCATAGATCGTCACCCGTTCGCCCTTCAGCGCCTGGGTGTCGAGCATCGCGCCCCCGAACGGATCGCGGCGCAGCGGTGCTACGCCGTCGAACACTTCGAACTCCTCGCCGGCGACGAAGCGCAAGGCCTCGACCTTGCCTTCGAGATGTTTAGCGGCGAGGTCGGGCCGCGCCGGCGTCAGCCTGGGATCGCGCGTCAGATCAGCCATAACGCTGGCTCAGCAATTTGTAGATCGCGCGCGCGGCCTGGCATTCGCCGCCTTCCGGGCGGCCGGGCTTTGCGGTGGGCGTCCAGCCGTAGATGTCGACATGCAGCCAGCTGGTGGCGGATTCGACGAAGCGCTGCAGGAACAGCGCGCAGGTGATCGAGCCGGCGAAGCCGCCGGATGGCGCGTTGTTGAGCGTGGCGACCTTGGAGTCGAGCCAGGCATCATAAGGCGGCCACAGCGGCAGCCGCCACAGCGGGTCGTTCTCGGTCTTGGCGCAGCGCGCGACGTCGAGCGCCAGCGCCTCGTCGTTGGTGTAGAACGGCGGCAAGTCCGGGCCGAGAGCCACACGTGCCGCGCCGGTGAGCGTGCCGAGATCGATCAACAGCTCCGGCGCTTCTTCGTCCCCGAGCGCCAGCGCGTCGGCCAGCACCAGCCGGCCCTCGGCGTCGGTGTTGCCGATCTCCACGGTCGGGCCCTTGCGCGACGGATAGACGTCGAGCGGCCGCATCGCGTTGCCGGCTACTGCGTTCTCCACCGCCGGGATCAGCACCCGCAGCCGCATCTTGAGCTTGGCGTCCATGATCAGCAGCGCCAGCGCCAGCACGTTGGCGGCGCCGCCCATGTCCTTCTTCATGATCAGCATGCCGCCGGACGGCTTCAGGTCGAGCCCGCCGGAATCGAAACACACGCCCTTGCCGACCAGCGTCACCTTGGGATGCGCGGGATCGCCCCAGGACAAGTCGATCAGCCGCGGCGCGCGGTCGGAGGCCCTGCCGACCGCGTGGATCAGCGGAAAATTCTCCGCTAACAGCTCGTCGCCGACCGTGCAGTTGAAGCTCGCGCCGAACCGCTCGGCGAGTTCGCGCGCCGCAGCGGCGAGCTGCTCCGGCCCCATGTCGTTGGCCGGGGTGTTGATCAGATCGCGCGCCAGCGTCACCGCCTCGACGATCCGCGACACGTCGTCGAAATCGATTCCCTCCGGCGGCACCAGCCTGACGGCGACGGCCTCGGCCTTGCGGTAGCGGCTGAATTTGTAGCTGCCGAGCGCGAAGGCCAGGGTGGCGAGCCGCAGATCATGCGGCGCGTTGGCGAAACGATAGGTGCCGGGCGGCAACAGCTTCGGCAATTGGCCGACGCGAAACGGATCGAGCGATTTCCCGGTCGGGTCGTCCAGCGCGAAGATGATCTGCGCGATGCCGCCTTCGGGTGCCGGCAACGCCAGAGTGTCGCCGGGCTTGGCGGCAAAACCATTGGCCTGTGCGAATTGGCGGGCGTGATCCGGCAACGCCGCGCAGGCGGCCTCCCAAGTGGCCTTGCTGACGAAGCTGATCGGGGTGGCCGACAGCCCTGCGGCGGTTTCAAACACGGGATGCATCGGGGCCTCACTTGCTGGGCGGACGAGCGCCGCGGGGCGGGCCGATTAACCCGCCGTTAGGGTTAACAGACTATTGCTCGGGGGATCAGCCCTGATCGCCGTTCGCGGCCATCGTGAGTTAAGCCGTCATGCGCCAGCAGTCCAGTCTTGCCCGGTATCTTGCATCCGCAGCTGTGGCGGCGATGCTGGCGGTGCCGCTCGCCGGCTGCCAGACCACCGGATCCGACGTCACCGGCTCGCTCGGCGGCAAGAAATCGGCTGCCATGACCGATCCCCAGGCCGGGGTCGAGGCCGCCGGCGAGCGCTACCGCGCCAACCCGAAAGATGTCGACGCGGCGTTGCGCTACGGTCAGGCGCTGCGCGCCACCGGCCAGCGGGCGCAGGCGGTCGCGGTGTTCGAACAGGCCACCATCGCCAACCCGGGAAACAAGATTTTGCTCGCCGGCTACGGCCGGGCGCTGGCCGATGCCGGCAACTTCCAACGCGCGTTCGATGTGCTCGGCAGCGCGCACACCCCGGAAAATCCGGATTGGCGGATCCTTTCGGTGCAGGGCACCACGCTCGACCAGATGGGGCGTCACGACGAGGCGCGGCGCTATTACGCCAGCGCGCTGAAGATCAAGCCGGAAGAGCCCTCGGTGCTGTCCAATCTCGGGCTGTCCTACGTGCTGTCCAAGGAGCTGCCGAAGGCCGAGGAGACGCTGCGTCGCGCCTACGGCGCCGGTGCCAGCACCGATCCGCGGGTGCGACAGAATCTGGCGCTGGTGGTCGGGCTGCAGGGCCGCTTCGCCGAGGCCGAAAGCATCGTGCGGGCTGACTTGCCCGCCGACGAGGCCGCCGCCAATGCCGCCTATCTGCGGCAGATGCTGAGCCGCAAAGACGGTCCGCGGCTCGGCGCAGCCGACGCCGCGCCCGGAAGGTCCTGAAAAGCCTGATCGAAAAAGCAACGCGCAATACAGCGGTCTTGTCATTGTGAGCCGAGGCCGGCGCGCAACGCAGGCTTCGATGCGACGCAATCCACGGGCTGCAAGCGCGGCTCTGGATTGCTTTGTCGCAAGAGCTCCTCGCAATGGCGCGTTGAATACCTGATTTATTGATCGCTTTTCGAGTCAGGCTGTTAGGCTGACCGAGGCTTGGTCAGCCGCGGCACTTATTGCAACCCCGCGACCTTGATCCCGGTCGGCCCCAGAATGACCACGAACAGCACCGGCAGGAAGAACACGATCATCGGCACCGTCAGCTTCGGCGGCAACGCCGCCGCCTTCTTCTCCGCCTCGTTCATGCGCATGTCGCGGTTTTCCTGCGCCATCACCCGCAGGCTCTGTCCGAGCGGCGTGCCGTAGCGTTCGGACTGCTGCAGCGCGAGGCAGACCGATTTGACGCCTTCGAGGCCGGTGCGCTTGGCCAGATTCTCATAGGCCACCTTGCGGTCCTGCAGATAGGACAGTTCGGCGGTGGTCAGCGTGAACTCTTCGGCCAGCGGAATCGACTGCGAGCCGATCTCGATCGAGACCTTGCGAAACGCCACCTCGATCGACATGCCGGATTCGACGCAGATCAGCAGCAGATCCAGCGCGTCGGGAAACGCTCGCTTGATCGACAGCTGCCGCTTCGAAATCGCGTTGGTCAGGAACAGCATCGGCGCCTGCATGCCGAGGTAGCAAGCGGCGATGCAGATCGCGATCTTGATCGCGATCGGCTGCTGCAGGTGGGAAATCAGGAATACGTACAGCGCGGTCGCCAGCATGAAGGCGATCGGCATCACCATGCGGAAAAACAGGAAGGTGACATAGGGCGCGTGCCCGCGATAGCCGGCCATCACCAGCTTGTCGCGCGCGGTTTCCTGCGCCACCCATTTGCCGAGGTTGAAGTCTTCCACCACCTTGGAAACGAACTGCTTCGGCGCCTGGCGCAGCGATACCCGCTCGGATTTCGACAGCCGATCACGCTCGCGCTGCCGCATCCGCTCGCGCTCGCTGGCGACGGCCTTCATGCGCTTGGAGAGGCTTTCGCCGGCGAACAGCGGCGTGATCAGGGTGTAGGCGGTGGCGCTGGCGGCGATCGCGGCCAGCAGCATGGTCATGAACCGTGCATCGTGGAATTTCTCGATGATGAATTCAAACATGCTGCACCGCTAAAAGTCGAAATTGATCATTTTCTTCATCACCAAGATGCCCATCGCCATCCACACCACGCAGCCGGCCAGCATCAACTGCCCGGTCGGATGCGTCCACAACAGCGAGATGTAGTCAGGCGTAGACAGATAGACCAGCAGCATCACGATCGGCGGCAGCGAGCCGATGATGCCGGCGGAGGCCTTGGCTTCCATCGACATCGCCTGGATCTTTTCCGCCATCCGCTTGCGGTCGCGCAGCACCTTGGACAGATTGCCCAGCGCTTCCGACAGATTGCCGCCGGACTTCTGCTGGATCGCCACCACGATGCCGAAGAAGTTGGCCTCCGGCAGCGGCATCCGTTCGTACAGCCGCGCGCAGGCCTCGCCGAGCGGCATGCCGATCGCCTGGGTCTCCAGGATCGCCAGAAATTCGCTCTTCAAGGGCTCCGGGGCGTCGGCGGCGACGACCTTGAGCGAATCGAACAGCGGCAACCCGGCCTTGATGCCACGCACGATGACGTCGACGGCGTCGGGCAGCGCCTTGAGGAAGTTCTTTTCCCGGCGCTTCTTCAAATAACCGAGCGCCCAGCGCGGCAGTCCGAAGCCGGCGGCAAAGCCCAGACCGAGCGCGGCGAGCAGGCCGCCGCCGAGCAGATAGGTGATGGCGAAAAACCCGAAGCCGAGCGCGCCCGAGCCGATCAGAAAGCCTTTCGGCGTCCATTTCACGCCGGCCTGGGTCAGCCGGGTGCTGAGCCCAACCTTCTTTTCCTTCTTCAGCCGGGCTTCGACTTCCTTCAGCGAGCCCTCGACCTGCTCGCGGCGCGAGCGCTGGCTCCGGTCGGCCAGTCGCACCACGGGTTCCGGACGCGCCAGCGAGGCGCGGCGCTGTTCGGCGACCTTCTGTCCCGACAGCGCGGGATAGATGAACACCCATGCCACGCCGCCGACCGCCGTGGCGGCGAGGAAAGCGACGGCGAGCGTTTGTATCTGCATCGATCCCCCCGCTAGATTTCGACGGCGATTTCGGCGGCGTCGAGTGCCGCGGCGAGCCGTTTCTCCTCGCCATAATAGCGGGCGCGATCCCAGAATCGCGGCCGGCCGATGCCGGTGGAGCGATGCCGGCCGACGATGTGGCCGTTGGCGTCCTCACCGATCATGTCGTAGATGAACACATCCTGGGTGATGATGGTGTCGCCTTCCATGCCCATCACCTCGGTGATGTGGGTAATGCGGCGCGAGCCGTCGCGCAACCGCGCGGCCTGGATCACCACGTCGATCGAGGCGCAGATCATCTCGCGGATGGTGCGCGAGGGTAGCGAGAAGCCGCCCATCGTGATCATCGATTCGCAGCGCGACAGCGCCTCGCGCGGATTGTTGGCGTGCAGCGTGCCCATCGAGCCGTCATGGCCGGTGTTCATCGCCTGCAACAGGTCGAACGCTTCCGGTCCGCGGACTTCGCCGACGATGATCCGCTCCGGCCGCATGCGCAGGCAGTTGCGCACCAGTTCGCGCATCGTCACCTGGCCTTCGCCCTCGATATTCGGCGGCCTGGTTTCCAGGCGGACGACGTGCGGCTGCTGCAACTGCAATTCGGCGGCGTCTTCGCAGGTGATGATGCGCTCGTCGTCGTCGATATAATTGGTCAGGCAGTTCAGCAGCGTGGTCTTGCCGGAGCCGGTGCCGCCCGAGATCAGCACGTTGGCGCGGCAGCGGCCGATGATCTGCAGAATCGTGGCGCCTTCCGGCGTGATCGCGCCGAACCTGACCAGCTGATCGAGCGTCAGCTTGTCCTTCTTGAATTTGCGGATGGTGAGCGCCGGGCCGTCGATCGCCAACGGCGGCACGATGGCGTTGACGCGGCTGCCGTCGGCGAGCCGGGCGTCGCAGATCGGCGAGGATTCGTCGACCCGGCGGCCGACCTGGCTGACGATGCGCTGGCAGATGTTCAGCAGTTGCTGATTGTCGCGAAACCGGATGCCGGTGCGCTGGATCCGGCCCGCGACTTCGATGAACACCGTGCCGGCGCCGTTGACCATGATGTCGGAAATGTCG
>NZ_DASWPE010000156.1:0-9838 GCF_036404135.1 Rhodopseudomonas sp.
GTTCGATGGAACGACGGACGAAGGCCCAAGCTGAGGTTCGGGCTTCAAAGCCCTCGGATGACCCGGTCTCTCGTCCGCCACCGCGCGAGACAGCCTACCGCCTCGCCCAGCAGAATTTAAGTTACAAGGATGACGGCTCAGCGATCGCTAGGAATCGACGAGGGCATCCAGTCCGCCCGCAAGCTTACTTCGTGCGCTTGACTTCCGAGCAGCTGACCACGGTGGAGTCGGTCTTGCCGCCGGTGTGCGCATAGCAGAACGTGAAAGTGTCGCCGTCGATCTCGCCGTGGATGTAGCCGTCGGTATCCGCGATCAAGACGTCGTGGCCGTCGTGGCCGCCGATGAACGGCTCGGTGGTGTTCTCGCCGTTGCCCGACAGCGTGGTGACGCCCCAGAACCGGCGCTGGTCCTGGCCCTTGATCTCGATCACCAGGTCTTTCTCGGCGAGCCCGGGATTTTCGAAGGTGCCTTTGCCGCTCGGCCAATGGCCGCCGCCGCCGACCACGATCGAATGGCTCTTGCCGACCCATCTGCCTTTGACGTCCGCGATCTTGTCGCTGGCCGAGACCAGCGTGGGAAACGCCACCAGCGCGGCGACGCCCAATCCGAACACCATGGATGGCTTCATGTCGGTTGCTCCCTGATCCGCCGTCGCCGCAAGCCTTGATGGCCAGCCGACGCCGCGGCGCAACCGCCGGTGTAGGCGATTTTCCGGGGGTTGTCTGAGCGATCTGATGCAGCGGCAGGCGACAGACCGTCGCCAGCGATCAGGCCGATAGCGATTCCGTGCGCCGCTCCACCCGCTCCGGAAACGCCGCGGCGAGCGCGGAACGTTCCGGCAGCAACACGCCGCGTTCGGTGATCAGCCCGGTGACGAGGCGCGACGGCGTGACGTCGAAGCCGTAATTGGCCACCGACGAGCCCTGCGGCACCACCCGCACGGTTTCGATGCGGCCGTCCTTGGTGCGCCCGGTCATGTCGGTGACCTCGGCGGCCTCGCGCTGCTCGATCGGAATGTCCTTGACCCCGTCGTCGATGGTGAAGTCGATGGTCGGCGACGGCAGCGCAACATAGAACGGCACGTTGTTGTCGCGCGCCGCCAGCGCTTTCAGATAAGTGCCGATCTTGTTGCAGACGTCGCCCGAGGCGGTGACGCGGTCGGTGCCGACGATGCAAAGATCGACCATGCCGTGCTGCATCAGATGCCCGCCGGTGTTGTCGGGGATCACGGTATGCGGCACGCCGTGGTGGCCGAGCTCCCAGGCGGTGAGCGAGGCGCCCTGGTTGCGCGGCCGGGTCTCGTCGACCCAGACGTGGATGTTCACGCCGGCGTCGAACGCCTTGTAGATCGGCGCGGTGGCGGTGCCCCAGTCGACGGTGGCGAGCCAGCCGGCGTTGCAATGGGTCAGCACGTTGACCCGCTCACCGGGCTTCTTGGCGGCGCGCGCCGCCTCGATCAGCGTCAGGCCATGGCGGCCGATGCTCTGGTTGATGGCGATGTCGTCTTCCGCAATCGCCGCAGCCCGCGCATAGGCGGCGGCAGCGCGCGCCTCCGCCGGCAACGGCCGCAACGCTTCGCGCATGTCGTCGAGCGCCCATTTCAGGTTGATCGCGGTCGGCCGCGTCGCGATCAGCTTGGCATAGGCGCGGTCGAGCCCGGCGTCGGAGGCATCCTCGCGCATGGCAAGCGCCACGCCATAGGCCGCGGTGGCGCCGATCAAGGGCGCGCCGCGCACCAGCATGCTGCGGATCGCCTCGGCGGCGGCGTCGCTGGTGGTCAGTTGCACGACGACGAATTCGTGCGGCAGCCGGCGCTGGTCGATCGCCGCGACCGTAACGCCGTCGGGCTCCAGCCAGATGGTGCGGGTGGGCTTGCCGTCGACCTTCATGCGCGCAAAATCCTTCCCGCCACCGCGTCGAGCTTCTTCAACAGCTCCGGATCGCGGGCTTCCGGCGCGGTGATCAGCGCTGAGTCGAGCGCGCGGTCGGAGCCGATCGGGCATGGCTCGTGCTGGCGCGGGAAGTCGCGCGCCAGCCGCGCCACCAGGCTCTTGGCCTTTTCGGCATTGGTGGTCAGCACCCGGATGATATCCTGCACCGTCACCGCGTCATGGTCGGGATGCCAGCAATCGAAATCGGTCACCATCGCCACGCTGGCGTAGCAGATTTCGGCCTCGCGGGCGAGCTTGGCCTCCGGCATGTTGGTCATGCCGATCACCGAATAGCCCTGTTGCTTGTAGGTGATGCTCTCGGCATAGCTGGAGAATTGCGGGCCTTCCATGCACAGATAGGTGCCGCCGCGCGCCATCGCGATGCCTTCGGCTTCCGCCGCCGCGGCGAGATGAATCCGTAAGCGCGGGCTGACCGGATGCGCCATCGAGACGTGGGCGACGCAGCCCTTGCCGAAGAACGAGCTCTCGCGCTTGTAGGTGCGGTCGACGAACTGATCGACCAGCACGAAGCTGCCGGGCGGCAGGTCTTCCTTGAACGAGCCGCAGGCCGACAGCGAGATCAGGTCGGTGACCCCGGCGCGCTTCAGCACGTCGATATTGGCACGGTAGTTGATATCGGAGGGCGACAGCCGGTGGCCCTTGTCGTGGCGCGGCAGGAACACGATCGGCAGGCCGCTGATGCTGCCGTGGCGCACCGATGACGACGGCTCGCCCCACGGGCTTGTGATCGCCTCGTCGCGAACGTTTTCCAGCCCGGGCAGATCGTAAATTCCGGATCCGCCGATGATGCCAAGAACGGCCGTGGTCATGCCTTGTCTCCCGCCAATTGCTCTGCCGCATTCACCATGCGGAGGCGGCGTCGACAACCCCTCCTCAGGACGGATAGGC
Organism: Rhodopseudomonas sp.; assembly: GCF_036404135.1. GTDB lineage: Bacteria > Pseudomonadota > Alphaproteobacteria > Rhizobiales > Xanthobacteraceae > Rhodopseudomonas_A. The sequence goes on from NZ_DASWPE010000156.1 coordinate 2,841, forward strand.
CGAACGTCGCAGGCAGGGCTGCCCGACCGCCGGCTCATGGCGCCGGCCGCGGCGGGGGTTTGGCAGGTCGCGCCGCGGCGGGACCGGATTGCGACAACGAGATGACGAGGCCGACTATCTAGCCGCCCAGCGCCACCGGGCGGAACGCCTGCACCAGCCGCTGGTCGAGGCCGTCGCCCATCGCTTCCATCGCGGCAAACGCCGCGGCGTGGCTGTGCACGGTTTCCTTCGGCTGCCGGGCCACCAGCGTGGTGAAGGTGTCGACCAGCGTGGTAACGCGCACCAGGTCGCTGATCTGATCGCCGTGCAGCGCGTCCGGATAGCCGGAGCCGTCCAGCATCTCGTGATGGTGCAGTACGACGTCGAGCATCTCGCGGGGGAATCCGCCTTGCGCGACGAGCGCGTCATAGCCGAGCCGCGGATGCTGGCAATAGATGCCGTGCTGTCCGAGGCTGAGGCGATCCGGATGGTCGAGGATCGCCGCCGGCACGAACGCCTTGCCGACGTCGTACAACAGCGCCGCCCGGGTCAGCCGGCGCTGGTCGTCCTCGCGGATGCCGAGATATTGCGCGAAGGCCACGGCAAAGCCGGTGGCGAACAGGCAGTGCCGGTAGCTCTCATTGTGATGACGGCCCACCGCGGCCAGCCATTCGCGCAGCGAGGTGCGCTTGATGGCGCGCAGGATGTGGGTTTCGGCCTTGATGACGTCGCCGAGCGTCAGCGGAATGCCGGCGGGCAGCCGTTCGAAGATCTTGACCATCACCGCATGCGCCGCGGCCACGCCCTCGCTGAGCGCCTTGCCTTTGGATTCGGCTTCGGCGCTGTCGTCGTCGGTGCTCGGGAAGGCGGCGCGAACCCGCTGCAGAATATCGTCGGGATCGAACGGTCGCGCGATGGTGTCGGTGGCGCCGAGCGCCCAGGCCTGCATCGCGCCGTGATGCAACAGATCGGCGAGCACGAACAGCCGCGGCATCGGCCGATACGCAGCCCCCAAGAGCTTGCGGCGCACCTGCTGCACGGTCTCCGCCGAGCGCAGGTTGATATCGACCACGACGCCGGACAGATCCTTGGCCGGCGCATCCGGCAGGTTCGACGTCGGGATGGTATCGACCTCGGCGACGTTGGCCAGAATGCGCGCCAGCTCTCGGCTGCGATCGGTGCGATCCGACGCCAGCAGCAGCCGGCGTTTGGCGGGAAGTTGTTTGGCGAGTGCGGTCATTGGTCCTCGAGCGGGCAACGTCAGGTCGCGGGGCAGTGTCGCCGATAAATGGTTCCGCAAGCTTAAACGGCATCCTTAACGTTGCGTGTCGAGGCGCGGTACAAATCGCCGCAAAGCCAAAAACCTCGATTTACTGCGCTGCGCCGGTAGTTTTATACTGTGAGCGCAACGAACCGTTCAGGACGTTTGGTGATGCCGATGCCGATCCGGAAATCCGCAGCCGATCCACGCCGCATTCGTCGCGCGCGTAACGCCGCCGCGGCGCCCGCTCCGCACCACGGTCGACGGGCAACTCGGCGCGGCACCGCAGGCGCGGTGCCGATCGCGATCGTTGCCGCGATGCTGATGATGGCGGCACAGGCCGCAGCGCAGCCCCCGCGCCCGATCGATGCCGCGCCGCCGTTCACGACGACGCTGTCGAACAATGTGCCGCTGGCCTTCGGCATGGACGAACAGCAGACCGCGCGCGCACTCGGCGCGCCGCTGACCTACATCAGCGGCCGGCCCGGCGAGGAAATCCTGCTGGCGCTACGCACTGCAGGCGGCAGCGGATTTTTCGATCGCCGCGACCGGCTCTATCTGCAATTCCGCGCCGGCCGGCTGACCGGCTGGAGGGGCGACTGGGGCCGCAACTGGATGTGGCAATCACCGTGATAACAGCTCCGAGCGCACTCGAACTCATTCGGCTCGGGGCGACGGTGACGACGCGGCGCTACAGCGTTTTCGAGCGAAGTGGAACCCGGTTCGCGTGAAGAGAACCCGTCAAAATAAGAAACTAGAATTCTGATTATGATTCTGATTCGATCAGAACCGGAATAGCTCTAGAACCAGCGCTCGCCGACCAGCACGGTATCGCCGGGGCCGAGCGGGGTGCCGAGCGGCACCGCGGCGCGCACCATGCCGCGGGCGTCGCCGTGAGTGAGAATCACCTGGTCGCGGCGGGCGCGCGGCGAAAATCCGCCGGCCACCGCCACCGCGCTCTCCACGCTCATATTCGGTACGTAAGGATAGGCGCCGGGAGCTGCGACTTCACCGAGGATGAAGAACGGCCGGTAGGATTCGATTTCGACCGCCACCGAGGGTTCGCGGATGAAACCGTTGCGCAGCCTTGCGGTGATGTCGGCGGCAAGCCCGGCGGGGCTGCGGCCGCGCGCCGGCACCGCGCCGATCAGCGGCATGGTGATCGAACCGCCGGCGTCGATCGCATAAGTGTTGGTGAGACCTTCCTGGCCGTAGACCACGATGCGCAGGCGGTCGCCGGCGTCGAGCCGGTAATCCGGATCGTAAGCCGGCGCCGGCGCCGAATAGGCCGCCGGCATCGCCGCATAAGCCCGCCGCGGCGCGGCTGTCGATGCTGAGGAAGAGCCGAAGCCGGAGCGCAGCGCCGCCAGAGCGCCGCCGGAATTCGTAGTGCCGGAGCCGGTGAACAGACCGTGCCCGGCCGGCGCGGCCGCCGGCACCTCACCATAGGCCATGGCATCCAGATCGCTGCGCGGCTGCGCGGTGGCGACCGGACCGGAATTGTGCACGCAGCCGGCCAGCCCAAGCGCAGCAACCCCAACGACCATCGATAATCGAAACGCGCGCACGGACCTATCCCTCATTGAGACAGCTCATTCATGCCCGGTTAGGGTTAATAAACCGTTTGGAACACCGCTCCGCTCGCCGTTCAGCCTTGCAGGACGATGCCGCGGCGACCGCGCCGGCCGCCGCAGCAACTCATCGCGCGGCGCTCAGGCGCTGACGCCGGCGCCGATCGGGCACGACACCCCGGTGCCGCCGAGCCCGCAATAGCCGGCGGGATTCTTCGCCAGATATTGCTGATGATAGTCCTCGGCAAAATAGAAGGTGCCGGCGGGCGCGATCTCGGTGGTGATGGCGCCAAGCCCCTTCGCCGCCAGCGCCCGGCCATAGGCCACCTTCGACGCCTCGGCGGCTTTGGCCTGCGCCTCGCTGAAAGTGTAGATCGCCGAGCGATATTGCGTGCCGACGTCGTTGCCCTGGCGCATGCCCTGGGTCGGGTTGTGGCTCTCCCAGAACAGTTTCAACAGCGCCTCGTAGCTCGTCTTGCTGGGATCGAACACCACCAGCACCGCTTCGGTATGGCCGGTGCGGCCAGAGCAGGCTTCTTCGTAGGTCGGGTTCGGCGTGTAGCCGCCGGCATACCCCACCGCGGTGACATAGACGCCGTCGCCGGCTTCCCAGAATTTCCGCTCCGCGCCCCAGAAGCAGCCGAGCCCGAACACCGCTTGCTCAAGGCCCGCGGGATAAGGCGGCTGCAGCCGGTGGCCGTTGACGAAATGCGTCGATGCGGTCGGCAGCGGCGTGGCGCGGCCGGGCAAGGCCTCGGCGGCGCTCGGCAGGGCGGTCGTCTTGCGCATGAAAAACATCTGACATCTCCGGCGCGGATCGAGCGAAGTGGTGCCAGGCCGCCCGAACAGCCGCGCATGCAAAGGGGAACGCGAAAGCGCCGGGCAAACCTGATCCACTCTTGCGCGGCGGTGACCTCACGAGGCGATATAATGTCGATGGGGCCGCTGCGGCAGGGGCCAAGCCGGGCGCCAAAGCCGCCGACGGCAAATCGCCGCGGCCGGGCCGCTCAGTCGCGGGCGTAGCCGATCAGCGGCTTGCGCGGCCGGAACAGCAGCATCAGCAACAGTCCTAGCGCGCCCAGCACCGCAAAGGTCGGCTGGTTCAGCAGCAACTTCACCACCCCGCTCCACAGCCACGGCGCGGCGTTCTCGACCATGGTGTGGAAGGCCTGCTGGCTGGACTGGTGGATGTCGTTCCAGAACTCGCCGAGCCTTGTCCAGCGCAGACTGTCGTCGGCGACCGAGCGGGCGCCGTCATAGACCAGGAAGATGAAGCCCCCGGTCAGCAGCAGCAGGCCAATCAATCGAAAAAACCCGCGGATCATGCGTCACCTGTCAGCTCTCGACCTTGGCCGGTCCTCCGGATATAGGGCGGGCTGGCAAAATTCAACCTCGCCAGCAACTTATCGCGCCGCGGCGGCCCGGTTCCGGCCCGATCCCGCGTTGAGGCCGTTGACGCTGCAGGACCGGGCCTCTATAAGACCGGCACTGGCGGTAGGGGCGATCCTGCCGCCGCTGTTCTTTGAGCGGTGCCGACGTTTCAGCATGGCTGCTTCCGGAATAGCATCTCAGGAAAACCCGGATACACATCAGCGTCGTCGTGACGCCCGGTCACGCGCCGGCCGCTGAAGGATTTGAAACACCATGGCCAATACAACCTCCGCCAAAAAGGCGACCCGCAAGATCGCCCGCCGCACCATCGTCAACAAGTCGCGGCGCACCCAGATGCGCGGCGCGGTTCGCATCGTCGAGGAAGCTATCGCCAGCGGCGACCGCGAAGCGGCGCTGAAGGCGATGATCCGCGCCGAGCCGGAACTGATGCAAGCCGCGCAACGCAACATCGTTCATAAGAACACTGCCAGTCGCAAGGTGTCGCGACTGGCGCATCAGATCGCGAAGCTCGCGAATTGAACTGATAAAAATATTCGACCAACAAGCCCGGCATCGCCGGGCTTTTTTTTGTTCTGCGCGCTACACGCGAAGATGCTTCGGTGAGCGGTGTTTCCGTCTGGTCGCGCGACATCACTCCAGGTAGTTTTACCTAACGCCTCGTAACCGCACGAGTGAAAAAACCCTTGCTGTATCAGCTTAAAACACATTTTGCCCGACTCCACGCGTTTTGAAAAATGCAAGCGCGGCACGTTTTGTCGGATCGCGCGCGACGGGAGTTACCCTGTCTCGGCGCACAGGAAAAAACGCGCGGCGATAATCACTTATCGGCATAGCGCGGAGCAGCGCTTTGAAAACGCTTTTGCGCTCCGGCCAAAGGTAAACGATTTATGAATTTATTTTTGGCGCGCCGGCGCCCGCCAACGGCCCCGCGCAGTTGGATTCACCGCGCAGATTCAAAACCTTGTCCTGACGCTTAAAATTCGAACGAGGTTTTCGCGGCGGCGAAGCCAATTTTGGCGTCGTGTAGCAACAATCAATTCCGTTGCGGGAAACAGGACGTCGTGTATTTCTTAACCCGTTCGCGACGCCCACGGCTCTTCAGATCAGCGCGGTTTGAGAACCTGGGGCGGACATGCAAATCGGCGGCGGTATGCGTGTTAGCGACGCTTTCCTAGCGAAGGGCGGATTGCAACTCATAGCAATGTGAGGATGGTTGACCTATGCCGAAATTCTCGACCGAAGTGTTCTCAACCGAACAGTTCGCCCCGGGGAACGACGCATCGGCCCACCGCAGCCGGCCGTGCCGAAAGCGTAAGGACGGGAGCGCGACATGCTCCTGAACGACGTTGGTCCGTCGCGGGCTTGAATTTTGAGTTGGTGAGACGACAGCTTGCCGCACGGTGTGCGGCGAGAGGGGGAGGCTTTATGCGCAACGAACTGGCTGCTTCATTTGATCAAGGCTCATTGACCCATCAGCGCTCATTGACGGCTGCGGTTTTCTTCTTCGACGACGCGCATTGCGCGCGCCCCCCCACCTGCCCGGGCGGACCGTTCGCGCTGTTCTAACCCAGCGCTCCCCTTCCGACGATCAAACCACGCCAACGGCGCTTCGCCGGGCGGTTGATCTGTGACCGAAGGGCGCTTTTGGCGCGCGGCGACAGCCGGCTTGCGGCTGCGCGCGCCATCATCCCGGAACATTCCTCTATCTGAAAAGTCGTCGATCAAATGACAAACATCGAACAGGATCGCTGGTCACGAGTGAAGGGCCGCTTGCGCTCGAGCGTCGGTGAAGACGTGTATTCCAGCTGGTTCGCCCGCATGGATCTGGAAAGCGTGCAGTCCGAAAGCGTGCACCTGTCGGTCCCGACGCGGTTTCTGAAGAGCTGGATCCAGACGCATTATTCCGATCGGGTGCTGAGCTGCTGGCAGGCCGAGATGCCGCAGGTGCACCGCGTCGACCTCACCGTCCGCACCGCGATGCGCTGCGCCTCGCCCGCCAAGGACGCCCCGGCGCCGGCCGAGCCGCGCCGCGACGATGGCCGCCCCGCGCACGAAATCCGCGCCACCGCGATCGCGCCGGTGTCCGCCACCCATGAAGCGCTCGGCGGCTCGCCGCTCGATCCGCGACTGACCTTCGGCAGCTTCGTGATCGGCCGCTCCAACACGCTGGCGCATGCCGCCGCCCGCCAGGTCGCCGAAGGCCGCCGCGGCGATCCGGTGATGTTCAATCCGCTGTACATCCATTCCGGCGTCGGGCTCGGCAAAACCCATCTGCTGCAGGCGGTGACCTGGGCCGGCAATTCCGGCACCGAACGCAAGGTGCTGTATCTCACCGCCGAGAAATTCATGTACGGCTTCGTCGCCGCGCTGAAATCGCAGACCGCGCTGGCCTTCAAGGAAGCGCTGCGCGGCATCGACGTGCTTGTGATTGACGACCTGCAATTCCTGCAGGGCAAATCGACCCAGGCCGAGTTCTGTCACACGCTGAATGCGCTGATCGACGCCGGACGCCAGGTGGTGATCGCGGCCGACCGTCCGCCGTCCGATCTCGAGAGCCTCGACGATCGCGTGCGCTCGCGGCTGGCCGGCGGCCTCGTGGTCGAGATGGGCTCGCTCGGCGAAGAACTGCGGCTCGAAATCCTGAAATCGCGTGTCTCCGCCGCGAAGGCGCATCACGCCACCTTCGACGTGCCGATGCCGGTGCTGGAATATCTCGCCAAGACCATCACCCACAACGGCCGCGATCTCGAAGGCGCGATCAACCGTCTCCTCGCTCACAGCAAGCTCAACGCCAC
>NZ_DASWPE010000157.1:0-84702 GCF_036404135.1 Rhodopseudomonas sp.
ATACGGCTTCGGCCTGCTTCCTGACACCTACGAAGCGTTCAAAAAGCAGCGGCACCGCTGGGCCTATGGCGGCTTCCAGATTTTCAAAAAACATTGGCGGCGTTTCCTGCCCGGCGCGACGCGGCTGTCGCCGGATCAAAAGCGGGAGTTTGCGCTCGGCTGGCTGAACTGGCTGGGTGCGGAAAGCCTCGGTGTGGTGGTTGCAATCCTTAATCTCATCTGGGTACCGGTCGTGTCGTTCGCCGACATCGCCATTCCCGACAAAATTCTCACTTTGCCGATTATCGCCTCGTTCTGCGTGTCACTGCTCCATTTTATCGCGCTGTATCGCCTGCGCGTGCCGGTGAAGACGGCCCAGATGCTGGGCGCGATGGTCACGGCGATGTCGGTGCAATGGACAGTATCGCGCGCGGTTGCAAACGGATTGATTACCGATCATCTGCCGTTCGCCCGCACATCGAAGGGCGGATTGTCGCTGATGTCGGTCGAATTCCAGGCGTTCTGGGAAGCCGTGATCGGCGTGCTGCTGTTGGTCGGCGCCGCGGTGCTGGTGGCTTCGAACGCCTACAAGGAAGTCCACGAAATCTACATCTTCGCAGCCGTCCTGGTGCTGCAGAGCCTGCCGTTCCTGGCTGCGGTGGCGATTGCGATCCTGGAGAATTCGCGGATCAATTCGTTTGCGTTCTGGAAGAATACCGGCGTGCGCACCGCCGAATTGATCGGGCTGCGGCCGGTGGCGCTGCCCAAGGCGATGCCGGCCGTGATGCCGGCGCCGCAGCCGGTGGCCTCGGAAATTCACCGCGACACCGCCTAATCGGTCCGCGGCGAAGTTCAGGAAACGAACGAAAGCCGACCTATAAATCCATGCGGCGCCACGCCGTTTCGGCGCCCACAGCAGCGGCGTAGCGGACCGCAGCGGACTTGACCCGCTTCGTTGCGCCCCCTACACAGCGCGTCACGTGAGCGCGTAGCTCAGACGGTAGAGCACGTGACTTTTAATCATGGGGTCGAGGGTTCGAGTCCCTCCGCGCTCACCATGTTTCCCGCTCGAAAAACTTGCGGCAAAGCTGTGGCAGCCGGCCCACGCCGAGCGCCGGCCGAGCGCCGTGGCGGATGGCATGCCGGCGCGGCCCCGACGCCGCGCCCGCCCCCTCGACCAGCCCGTCCCCCTTGCCTCCACCTCACCCTTGCCGCGACAAGATGCAGCAGTCTCAGGGGCCGGGCGCCGGCCAAGCTGTTATGCTTTTCGACGACGATGCCGGCGGGTCGGCGTGGCGCGCCAACCGCGGAACGAGAAGCCGTGCACCGGATTGCATCGGTTGATCGCGACCCGGATCGGGCGTTCGAGGAACGAAGGGAACCCACATGCTGAAACAAACTCTGCTGCTTGGCTGCGTCGCGCTGCTGGCCTCAGGGCCCGCGTCAGCGCTCGATCTCGATGAGCTGGCGATCCAGAGCGGCAAGCTGGTGATCATCGGCCGCACCACCAGGCCCAACCAGGAGGTCGTGGTGGTGGGCAGCGGCGACAAGGTGCAGAGTTCGTCGTCCCGCCGTTTCCGCTTCGCGCTGTCCTATCTGCCGGAGAGTTGCAAGCTCGACCTGCAGGCCGGTCCCGAACTGCTGAAGGACCTGCTGGTGGCCAATTGCGCGCCGCGCGGGCCAAAGGGTGAGCCCGGCGCCAAAGGCGAGCCGGGGCCACGCGGCGACGCCGGCGCGCAGGGCGAGCCCGGGCCGAAGGGCGATGTCGGCGCCAGCGGCGAAGCCGGTCCGCGCGGCGAGCCCGGACCGAAGGGCGATGTCGGTGCCCGCGGCGAAGCCGGGCCGAAGGGCGATCCCAGCCCCAGGGGCGAATCGGGGCCGAAGGGCGAGCCCGGTCCCAAGGGTGAGCCCGGACCGCAAGCCGAGCCCGGCTCCAAGGGCTGATGGGCGAGTTGATCAAGCGGGCGGATCGGCGCCCAGCGCAGGCAATGCGCCGGACGCGCCGCCGCCCGCTGCGAGATGGATCCCCGCTGCCCGAGCCGCGGCCATTGTTTCAATTTACGTTCCGTTAACCGCGGCCGGGTCTACTGTCTGCGTCGCAGCGCCGGGCGCTGGTCGACGCGGCGGAGTGATCGGCATGGCCGACTTGTTGAGCATCATCGCGGCGAACTACACCGCCGTCGGATTGAACCCGGGCACCGCCACGCCCTACAAGAACGTCGACGCCAAGAGCTATCAAGGCACCTGGGAAGGCACCTATAGCGACACCAAGAAATTCAAGATCACCATCACCGACGTCAGCGGCTTTCGCGCCCAGGTCAGGTATGAGAGCGCCGGCACCATCAAGTTTCAGTCGGTGCTGATCAAGGACAATGCCTTCCGGGTCGGCGACAGCAAGTTCACGCTGACCGGCACCGGCAAGGCCACGGTCAAGAACGCGGTGACCGATCCGGTCACCGGCTCGACCAGCCTGGTCACCGGCAACGCCACGCTGGACACCTGAGCCGCATCCCGGTCACCTGAGGCCTCCCGTCGCCGGGTTCGGCGGCAACGTGACTCGTCGCTGGCGAAGCGGCGTCAGCCGGCTCAGGCTTATAGCGTTTTCGGGCGAAGTGGATCCCGGTTCGCGTGAAGAAAACGCGTCAAAATAACAATTGTGGGCTCCGGTTCTGATCTATCAGAACCGGAACAGCGCTAGCTTTTCGGGCTGGCCAGCGCGTCGGCGGTCTTCCGGATCGTCTCGGCGATCAACAGCGCCTGGTCTTTGTTGACTGCGAAATCCCGCACCCCCTTGGCGGTGGTCAGCGACAGGATCATCAGGTCCGGCTGCTGCTCCGGCCAGCCGGTGGCAAAGCCGGTCACGAAGTCGGCCGAGGTGGAACGCTGGGTCATCGATCATCCTTTGAGCGCATTGCGGCGAGTGGACGGCACGCGTGGGTCGCTGCTCCACGGCGGCGGAGATACGCCGCCGCGCCGATCAACACAAGCGGGCGTCCGCTGCAGCCCGGCCCGCGGCCAATCAGCGTGTGTCGACCGTGCTCGCCCGGGGCGCATCCTTCGAGACGCCCGGCTTCGCTCTTCGAGCTTCGCCGGGCTACTCAGGATGACGGTGATGATGCTGAACGGCTTGATGCGGTGCCTTCGGATCGGTCGTGCGTACCATTGCTCCGCGCCGCCCGAGGTCCTCCCCCCACCACGCGCCGTCATCCTGAGGCGCCCGAGCAACGCGAGGGCCTCGAAGGATGGGCCTAGAAGCGAGACAGCGCTCAACAGCGTTCAGCCCATCCTTCGAGGCCCGCCTGCGCCGCGCCGCGATCGCACTGTCCCGGCGGGCACCTCAGGATGACGGCAGTGTGCTGGATGAGCGCAGCATGGCGACTGGGTGAAGCGCACAGGAGCGCGGCACGGCCACGATCCGCGCGCCAACTACTTCCCCGCCGCCTTGCGCAGCGCATCGTTGATGCGGTCCTGCCAGCCCGGCCCGCCGTCCTGGAAATATTCCAGCACGTCCTGATCGATCCGCAGCGAGACCATCTCCTTGACGCCGGGAATCGCAACGGGCTTCGCCGGCAATTCGGCGACCTTGGTGGTGGTCTTCTTGAAGGCCGCTTCGGCTTCGCTGCGCGCATCGGCCAGGGTGCGCGGGCGGCGTGGAGGTTGTGCCATCGAATGACTCTCTTGAACGGGCTGGCGGGCGGTGAATGCGTTTCCGGAAAAACTCAGATTCCCTCGAACAGCGCGGTCGACAGATAGCGCTCGGCGAATGACGGCACGATCGCCAGGATCACCTTGCCTTCGCTGTGCGGCCGCTTGCCGATCTCCAGCGCCGCGGCGATCGCCGCCCCCGACGAAATGCCGCCCGCAATGCCTTCGTTGCGCGCCAACGCCCGCGAGGTCTCGAGCGCAATGGCGCTGGAAATCTGGATGATCTCGTCGATCACCGAGCGATCGAGAATCTCCGGCACGAAGCCCGCGCCGATGCCCTGGATCTTGTGCGGGGTATGGCTGCCGCCGGACAACACCGGGCTCTCCGCCGGTTCCACCGCGACCACCCGAAGCGCCGGGATCCGCGGCTTCAGCACTTGACCGACGCCGCTGATGGTGCCGCCGGTGCCGACGCCGGCGACGAAGTAATCGATCTGCCCGCCGGTGTCGTTCCAGATCTCCTCCGCCGTGGTGCGGCGATGCACTTCGGGATTGGCGAGGTTCTTGAACTGCTGCGGCATCACCGCATTCGGTGTGCTGCGCACCAGGTCCTCGGCGGCGGCGATCGCGCCCTTCATGCCCTGCGCCGCCGGCGTCAACACCAGTTCGGCGCCGAGAAACGCCAGCATCTTGCGGCGCTCGATCGACATCGACTCCGGCATCACCAGCTTCAGCCGATAGCCGCGCGCGGCGGCGACATAGGCCAGCGCAATCCCGGTGTTACCCGAGGTCGGTTCGATCAGCACGGTGTCGGCGTTGACCGCGCCGGCCTGTTCCATGGCGATGATCATCGCCGCCCCGATGCGATCCTTCACGCTGGTCGCCGGATTGAAGTATTCCAGCTTGGCCAGAATCGTCGCCTTGACGCCATGCTGTTCCGGCAGCCTTCGCAACCGCACAATCGGCGTATCGCCGATCGCGTCGACGATGCTGTCAAACACCCGGCCCCGGCCCGGGTCGCGCGCGTGCACTGCATTCGGATCGGACGTCGTCATCATTGAACATCTCCCACGCGGCAAGACTGCCTGAAAACAAGCAAGTAGCACAAATTATTGCCACTGTGGCGCGGCGTTGCAAGCGACAAACCGCGCGACTGATCGCTGCACTGCAACCGAAAATCGCGGCTGCAAGAAATCACACAAGAAACGCATTTGTGTTGCGACATCGTCAGAGTTTCCAGTGTATGATTTCAGCAACTGATCCGTTGCGCCTGATCCTGAGCCCGATCCTGAGGAGGTCCCCGATGCCAGCACTCGCTGAAGTCCTGTCGACCAATACGCCTCGTCCCGCTCCGCGTGGCAGTGATCTGCCCACCTGCCCGGTTTGCGCCGATTCGATGGTCGCCGCCGAGGCTTCGGCATTCGTCGCCGACAACGTCATCAGCTATCTGTGGAGTTGCGATACGTGCGGCTATGGCTTCGTCACCAAACATGCGGTGAAGCGATTCGCCTGCAACTGATGCCGTGTAGTTGAAGCCGGTCGATCTGATCGTGGCGCGTTGAGCGCCACTTTTGATTTCGGATCTCCGCGATCCGCAGTCGATGGAAATCCAACTCAAGACAGATCCAACTCTAGACAGATTCAACTCTAGACAGATTCAACTCAAACCAGACCTGTCGCGCTGGAATTGCTCATCCTTAAGTTCCCGAAGCGAATCTAGATGAGCCGAGCGGCCGCTGCATCGGCGGCAAGCTTGTCGAGCGAACGGGCGATCCGTTCCAGGATGAGATCGATATCGGCGCGCGTCGCCACCAGGGGCGGCGCGACGATGAACCATTGCCCGAACCGGCCGCCCGCCGTCTCGCGCGCGTAAACCAGGAGGCCGAGGTCGAGCGCGTGGCGGCGCAGCCGGTTGAGGGCCTGAAACTCCCGCGGCAAGGATGCTTTGGTCGATTTGTCGGCGACCAGTTCGACCGCGAGCAGCAAGCCCAGTCCGCGAACATCGCCAACCAGAGGGCAAGATTGCTTCAGCGCCTCAAGACCGATCCGCAGCTCCGCTCCCCGCCTCGTGGCATTGGCGCAAAGATCCAGCCTGTCGAATTCGTCGAGCACCGCCAGTCCTGCCGCGCACGACACCGGGTTCGCATTGTAGGAATAGCTGAAATTGAATCCGCTCAGGCGCGCCAGCGTATCGGCATGCGTTGCTGACACGAACATCGCTGCGAGCGGCGCGTAGCCGGCCCCCAGACCCTTGGCCTGCACGATGATGTCGGGCCGGCTGTCGGGCCAGTGATGCGCGGCGAAGAACTTGCCCGTTCGGCCGGCGCCGCTGACCGCCTCGTCGAAAATCAGGAATACGCCGTGACGGCTGCAGGTGGCGCGAATGGCTTTGAAGAAACCCGGTGGCGGCACCACCGCGCCGGTCGAGACCCCGCCGATCGGCTCGACCAGGAGGGCCAGAACGGTTTCGGGACCGAGCGCAACGATCGTCTGCTCAATGGCCTGGGCGCAGGCCGCGGCGCTCGACTCCGGCGTCTCGCCCGGATTCAGGCGATAGGTGAAAGGTGCAGGCACCGCGTGCGCCGCCACGGCGAATCCTTCGAAGAAAGGCAGCAGCAGATCGTTTCCGCCAGCCGCCAGCGATGCGATCGTCGCCCCATGATAGGAGGGATTGAGCGAAATGATCCGGCAGCGCGCGGCCTGATTGGTCGCAAGCGCATATTGCCGCGCAAACTTCAGCGCATTGTCGATCGCCTCGCTGCCGCCCGACGCGAAACTGACACGTTCGAACCCGGCGCCGGCCATCCCGCTCAGCCGCGCGGCATAATCGAGATTGATCCGGCTTCTGGCGACCTGGGTGTAGGCGTAATCGAGCTGCAAAGCCTGCCGCGCCATTGCGGCGACGACGTTGCGATTGCCGTGCCCGAGCGCGCTCACCATCGGGCCCGACGATGCGTCGATGTATTCCTTGCCGTCCTCGTCCCAGAAACGAATCCCCTCGGCCCGTGCCATCATCGGGAGCGGCACCGGCTGCGGCCGGGCGTAGAACACATCCTGGGTCCCGCCGATCTCGGGGAAGCCGATCGCCATCATCCATCCTCGTGCGGATTTCCGGGCCCGGCCGCCGTCGGGGCACCACCCCGGACTGCGGCTCGCCGTCGTTGGCGCGGCATCAGTCCAGCAGGCATTCGGTGAGCGCGTGCAGCGGAGCCGTTCGATCGCGGTCGCCGGCCTGCTCGAAGGCAAACCGCTCGCCCCCGAATGCCGGCCGCATCTGATCGAGCCAAGTTGCGCCGGGATCGAAAGCGGCGAAGAACACCGTCTGGTTCAGTCTCGCGTCCCGTGCCTGAACGAAATCGCAGACCAGGATCTGCTCCTGCGGATCGGCCGATGGCATGGCGCCGCCGCCGTTGTGCAACACCGCGGGCAGTTGGCGATCCAGCAATTCGCTGCGCGCGACGACCCCGAGGATTCTGATCTTTCCGGGAAGCACGGACATCGTCGGCCCTTGCGCCGCGCGCGCCAGGCCGGAGACGTTCGCGGCAGCACGCCGGAAGATCTCGTGGGCGCGGACCAGCGGCACCGAGAAATAGTCGCGGGGGCCGGTGTCTCGCTCGATGAACATGTAATACGGGATCAGTCCGAGCCGCACGCCGCTGCGCCATAGTTCCGACCACAGCTCCGGGGCATCGTTGACGTGACGGATCAGCGGCGCCTGCATTCTGATCTGGGCGCCGGTGTCGCGGATGCGCCGGATCGCCTCGCGGGCAAGCGCTGGCTTAAGTTCGACCGGATGCGTGTAGTGCCCCATGATGGCGAGATGGCGGTTTGCCGCAGCAACCTCCTCGAACAGTCTGAGGCAGTCGTCGGCATCGGCATCGGACACGAACCTGTGCGGCCAGTAGGCGACCGATTTGGTGCCGATCCGGATGTTCTGGATGTGCGCCAGCTCGGGAGCCAGCAGCGGCTCGATGTAACGCCGGAGCGTTCGGGTTGCCATGATCATCGGATCGCCTCCGGTGATCAGGACGTCGGTGACTTCGGGGTGCGCACGAAGATAGGCGACGAGGTCGGAGGTGCTCCGCGTTTCGATCCGCATGCCTTGCATGCCGACAAACTGCGCCCAGCGGAAACAATAGGTGCAATAGGCGTGGCAGGTCTGGCCCTGGGCCGGAAAGAACACCACGGTCTCGCGATATTTGTGCTGCACGCCCGGGAGCGGACGACCGGCGAGCGTCGCCGTGTTGTGGGTGAGCTGGCCGCCGGGATGCGGGTTGAGGCGGCGGCGAATCCGATCGACCGCGCGCGCCAGCGCCTCGCTATCGTCGGCGCTCTCCACCAGGGTTCGAACGTCCTCGAAATCAGCCTCCGACAGCATGCCACGCTGTGGGAATACCAGCTGAAAGATCGGATCGTCCGGCACCCGCGACCAATCGATCAGGTTCTCCACCACGTAGCGGTTGGTGCGGAACGGCAGCACCCGCGCCACGATGTCGATCTCGTGACGAAGCTGCGCGTCGAGTTTCTGCCACTCCGGCAGTTCGGAAAGGTTGCCGCGGCCGATCGCATGATAGTGGGTCGGCTCTGTCGAGCCGGGCATCGTCACGGTCGTCATGCTCGCCCCCCGAACAAGCCCTCGCTTCGCGGTCGCGCGACACCAAGCATGATCAGGTTTCTCGGAACCGTCCCGCTCCGCCCCTGCCGCTGCAGCCTGGCCTTGTCCGAGGATCGCTGCTTGGTTCGCCGGATCATGCTGTGAGTTTCCATTTCATCTCGATCTTCGATCGGACGGTCGGCGCTGATTTTGCGGACCGCCTCAGGCCAGTCGCTGGGCGATGTAGGCGGCCCCGATCGCGCCTCGCACCTGCGGATTGTCGACGATGTAGATGCTGGTCTGCAGTTTATCTTCGAGCGCGCGGACCACGCCGCTGTTGAGCGCCACGCCGCCGCTCATCCCCACCGGCCCGCTGATTCCGACCTGGCGCAGCAGCACCACCGCGCGCTGGGCGATCGAGTCGTGAACGGCGCGGACGATGTCGGGCACCGGCGTTCCAACGGCGACCAGGGAAACGATCTCGGTCTCGGCAAAGACCGCGCAGGTGCTGCTGATCCGCAGCGGGTTGCGCGCCAGCGCCGAGGCTTCGCCGAGCTCGGAGAGCCCGATGCCCATCGCGCGCGCCGTCACCTCGAGAAAGCGTCCGCAGCCGGCGGCGCATTTGTCGTTCATGACGAACTGTTCGACGCGCCCGCCGTCGTCGATCCGGATGGCCTTGCTGTCCTGGCCGCCGATCTCCAGAATGGTCCGGATGTCCGGGTTCCTGAGATGCATGCCGATGCCGTGGCAGGTGATCTCCGAAACGTGCTTGTCGGCGAACGGCAGGTTCTCCCGCCCGTAGCCCGTCGAAACCACGAATTTGACGTCGCCCCGCGTCAAGCCGGACGCCGCGAGCACGTTTTCAAACGTCGTTTCGGCGGCTTTGCGGTTGGTGCCGCCGGTCAGGACCACGTCGAAAGCCACCACCTCGTCGTTCTCCATCAGGACCGACTTGGTCGACAGCGAGCCGATATCAATGCCGAGCGTAATCATCGCATCCTCTCATTCACTGCAATGTTTCCAGAAACGCGTCGACGCGGTTCTTGATATGGGGAAAGGCGTAATTGTTGCGGTCGACGGGATCGATGCTGATCGTCAGGTTCTTGATTCGCTTGCGCGCCGCCAGGGATCGGAACGTCGGACCGATGGCCATCATGTTGCGGCACCCCCAGGTGTTGGCGATGATGTATCCCTCGATCTGGTAGGCGTCGGTGATGTGGTCGAGGTCGCATTCCATTCGTTCCGCGTTCCAGTGATAGCGGATCGCGCGCTCGGCGATGCTGCGCAGCGGCTGCTCTTCGTCGAGCCCCATCAGGTTGGCTTCCCACAACGGCGCCCAGTACAGCACGTCGACGGAGCGGCCGAGATGCCGGAGCAGCTCGTCGGATTCGCCCGGGGTCTGGCCGATCCACATCACCCGCGGGCGCTTCGGCGCCCTGCTCTCGGCCAGCACCACCGCCTCCTCGTACAAGGTCTTGCAGAGATCGATGTTCTCCGGGGCGCCGAAATAGTTCATGCCAAAGATCTCCAGAAGCTCGCGCGCCACGCCGGGCAAAGCGTGGCGTTCGAGCAGCCGGGCCGCTTTGCTGTAGTACGCACGGGCGCGATTCGAATTCGCGATGCTGCTGCGCAAGAACTCCGGATCGGGATCGGACTGAAACACCCCGGCGATCCGCTTCAGCATGATCTCGATCTGCTGGACGAGATAGTCGAGCGCATCCTGATCCAGCAGATTCGGCGTGTGCAGCGCGAAGGTCGGCACGCCGTAACGCTTGCCGGACATGAAGATGGTCTTGAGAAGCCCTTCGCAGGGTTGATCGTTGGTGAGCACGAAGTCGGGCCGCGGATAGCATTCGGCGAGCATCATCCCGAATGGCCCGCGGAGGAACGAGCAGATGTCGCGGGACAGCTCGCGCTCTTGGGTGAGCCGGAACACCTGATCGATATCGAGCGACTGGGCCAGCATGTTCGACATCGACTCGATGTTCCACGGCAGAACGCCGGCGGCGAACACGATCTCGGTCGGGAATTGCTCGGAAACGTAAGCTACCTTCGCATCGGCCCTGTAGGCCTCGGCGATCCGGTCGCAATTCACGATCGAGCGCATCCGGGTCGCGGCGAGCCCCGGCGCGGTCTCTTCCGAGGGCGCCCGCTGGCGTCCGATCAGACGCAGCATGTTCTCGTATTGAGTCGCGCGCTGCTGCGCGATGCTGTCCAGGTCCATCTCGCCTCCTCAGAAAAATCGCGGCTCCAGGAACGTCTCGATGCGCGTCTTGATGCTGGCGATATTGCTGCCGTTGTGCTCGCCTTCGATGAACAGAACGGGGATCTTCTGCTCGCGCAATTTCTCCTTGATGTAGGGGTAGTCGTGCAGGTTGGTGTCGCAGAATTTCAGGGCGAAGTAGATCACCGATTCCACGCGATAGTCCCGCACCAGGTCGAACAGGTGGCGCAGCCGGATGTCGGTATCGATGCAGCGCGCGCTGGTGTGCTTTTCCAGATAGTAATCCGCGATGGCCGCGACCGGCTCCGCGTCGGCGTCGATCCTGCCTTCGAAATACTTGACCCCGTTACTGATATCCCCGCAGACGATATCGGCGCCGGTGGCCTCGATGACCTCCACGATCGCCGGCTGGTCGAAATAGCTGCCGCAGATCAGCACCCGGTGCCGCGGCCGGCCGGCCCGGGGTTGCTGCGACGCCGCAGCGTCGAGCAGCGCCGCCAAGCGATCGTTGAACTCGTCCTTCAGGCCCGTTGTTGCCGCCTTCACGAGGTCAATCGACTGCTGGCCCGTCAGCAGCGGGATGCCGCGCTTGTTGCCGTCGTAGAGCCGCTGCATCAGCTCACGCGTGCGGTTGCACCGCGCGATGCCGTCGCGCAGCGCGCCCTCGCCGATCGGCCGGCCGTAGCGCTGCTCCAGCCGGCCGATCAGCTTGCGGAGCTGACCGGCGAAGAACGATTTCGACAACGGGCTCGCATCGTTGGGAAGTTCGAGGAACCAGCTTTCACAGCCGGGAACGGTCCGCGCCCAGGTCTCCCACAGCCGCTTGCGCATATCGCAGGCGTCGACGAACACCACCGCGTCCGCGAAGCCGTAGACGCCGGCGAGACCCTCGCCGAAACAGCTCAGCACGTAGGAGCAGTAGTTGCTGCCAAGATGCACGCTTGCCCTATCGGTCTCGGTGCTGAACTCGCCGGTCAGCCGGAACGGGACCGCGCCCGCGGCCAGCAGGATCTCCTCGGGGGTTTGGATCGACAGGTAACCGATCTTCGGCCGGTCGATCCCGGCGAGGAGCGCGAGGCGATCGCGGTGCAGGTCGAGCACATCCTCGACCGCGGCGGCGATGGATTCGTGTCGCGTCATGGCGGCGTCGTTTCCCCTGTTGGCGTGATGGCCTGGCGTTCGCCGCGCAAGGCCTCCGAGAGATGGCGGGAAAGGTTCGCGATCGACGGCGCCTGCAGCCATCGGCACAGGTTCGGGGCAACGCCGAACCGGGCCGTGAGCCGCGCCTGCAGCGTCATCGCCGCAAGCGAGGTCAGGCCGACATCGCGCAGGTCGGCCGCGGGGTCGGCCGCGGACACGCCGACAAGCTCCTCGACGATGGTCCGGATCTCGGGAACGAGGCTCGGGTCCGCAGCATCTTCCGTCGGGATCGGCGGCGATGGCTCTTCCGGTATTGGCAGAGCCTCGACTGCGACCCGATCCGTCTCGTCGCGCGGGATGGCGGCGACCTGGACATAGGCCTCCGGGATCATGTAGCCCGGCAGCCACTCGGCGAGATGCCGCTTCAGGTCGCGGACCAATGCCGAGGCCGAGTCCGGCAGCGCGCCGGTGGTAACGACGAGCGCGCACAACGTCGGTGGAGACTGATCCGCATCGCCCCGCACGACGGCCGCGTCCGCAATGTTTGCGTGCCCGCGCAAGCAATGTTCGATCTCGGCCAGATAGACCCGATGGCCGTCGATCTCCACATCGCCGCGTTCCATCAGTTCGATGCCGCCGTCCGCGAGCCGCCTTGCGCGAAGTCCGGAGCGGAAGATGCGAGCGTCGGGGACGTGCGGGTTTGCCGTGAAACGCCGCGAGGTCGAAGGCTCGTCGCCGAGATAACCGCGCGCCAGGCCGGCCCCGCCGAGGCAGAGTTCGCCGGTCACCCCGATCGGCAGAAGGCTGTCGTCGTGACCGAGGATGTAGGTCTGCGAACCGATGATCGGCGCGCCGACGAGGCTGCCGGCGGTCTCGGCCGTCACCGGCTTGCACGTCGTCACCTCGCTGTGCTCCGGCAGGCCGAAACAGCTGACGAGTTCGTAATTGCCGCGCCGCAGCGGGGTGATGGCGCTGCCGGTCGCAATCAGCGTCCTCAACGGCAGATCCGCGGTCCCGGCGAGCCGTTCGCACAGCATCGCCGGCAGCCAGCCGACCGTCACGCCGTGGTCGCTCACGCCCTTGACCAGCGTCGTGGCAGACCGCCGCGCTTCCTCCGGTGCGATCCAGACCGAGGCGCCGGCGCACAGCGTCGAGATCAGCGTGAGCAAGGCGGCGCCCGAACTCAGATCGCCGTACATCACAGTGCGATCCGCCTCGACGATCGCGAACCTGGCGACGAACCATCGGGCGCGGTCGAGCAGCGATCGGTGCTCGATCATGACGTGCTTCCGAATGCCGCCGCGGTCGGTCGCGAGGCTGACGACGGCGAGCGCGTTCGGATCAGCCGGACCATCGGGAAGAGCCGCGACCGTTTCCGCGTCGCTCGCGGCGTCGAGCAGCAGCGCCGGGATGCCGAGTTCGTCCGGCTTGGCGTCGCGGTCGCAGAGCAGCAGTGCCGCGCCAGTCTCGGCGAGCCGGGCCGCGACCCGCCGCGGCGGATCGTCGGTTGCGAGCGCAACGCAGGTTGCGCCGGTGGCCCAGATTGCAAGGACCGCACTGACCATCTCCACCGAGGGACGAGCGAGCAGCGCCACGATCATTCCCGGCCCGACACCTTCCGCCGCCAGCCGCCTACCGAGCTGCCGCGTGCGCTGGTGGAGGGCGCGGTAGGTCACGGTGCCGCCGTCAAAGGCCACGGCGACGCGATCCGGAGCGGCGCGGACCCGCCGCTCGAACAGAGTGACCACGGTTGCCGCCGCCCAAGCGTCGTCGGCGCCGGCCGGAGCGGTGTCCCCGACGCCGGCTAGCAAGGCTGCCTTTTCGGCCGGCGTCACGATCTCGATTTGCCGCAGCGTCCGGCCGGGATCTGCAACGACCTGGCCGAGAATGTGCAGATAATGGCCGACAATCCGCGCCGCGGTGCTGCGGCGGAACAGATCCGTGTTGTATTCGATTTCGATATCGAGGCGCCCCGGCCGCTCGACCGCGCCCATCGTCAGGTCGAACTTGGCGACGTCGTAATGCGGGTCGATCTCTTCGATCTCGAGGCCCGGGATCTCGATGCTGGTGAAGGCTTGATCCTGAACGACGAACACCGCGCTGAACAACAACTTCCCGGTGGCGGCGTTGTGCTGCACCATGATGTCCCAGAGCTGATACTCCTGGTGCTCGACGGCGCCGCGCACCCCGGCCTTGACCTCCTGAAGGAATTCGTCGAAGCGCCGCTCGGCGCGCGGCCGGCTGCGGATGACGTGGGTGCTGACGAACATCCCGACCACGTCGTGAACGTCGGCGAGATAGCGACCGACCGTCGGCACGCCGACGATGATATCCTCGCTGCCGCTGTATTTGGAGAGCAGCACGTTGTAGGCGGCGAGCAGCAGCACGTAGAGCGTGACGCCCTCGCGCGCGCAAAGCGCCTTGAGGTCGTCGTGCAGCGCAGCGTCAGCGGTGCAATTGATCCGGCTTCCGGCGAATCCGAATGCCTCTTTGCGCGGAAAATCCGACTCTAGCCGGATCGTGTCGGGAGGCGAATCCAGGACCCGGCGCCAATAGGCTTCATGGACGCGCATCCGATCGCTGCGCAAATGGCCCTGAAGCCACTCCGCGAAATCCTTGTAGGTGATGTCGGGACGCGGCGGATGCGAACCGGCGTAGAGCGCCGCGATCTCCTTGAACAGCAACCCCATCGAGGTGCCGTCGCTGACCAAATGGTGCATGTCGATCAGGAGAACATGGCGGCCGGGACCGCGCGGCACCACCGCCGCGCGGATCAGCGGCGGCGCCGACAGCTGGAACGGCCGGATGAAGTCGCGCGTGACCTCCCCGATCTCCGCATCGCCGCAGCCCGGCAGACGGGCGATCGAGAAATCCACCTTCGGAACGACGTATTGAACCGCGCCGCCGTCCACGCTGATGAACCCGGTGCGCAGCGCTTCATTCCGGTCGATGACCTCGCGGAACGCGTCTTCGAGCCGGGCAATGTCGAGGTCGCCGCCGATCTCGAACGCCATCGGAAGGTTGTATTCGACGCCGCCGCGGGCCGTGCAGACCGCATAGAGCAGCGCCTGGGTCGGCGTCGCGGCGTAGTGCAGGCGGTTCTCCACCGGCACCAATGGCGGCGCCACGCTGTCCGACCCCGTCGCGAAGTCCTCCGCCAACCTGGCGACGGTCGGCCGGTCGAACACCGCGCCGAGCGCGACGGCGGTGCCGAACGCCTTGTTGGCCTTGGCGATCATGATGGTGGCGCGCAGCGAATCGCCGCCGATCGCAAAAAAATTGTCGTGAATGCCGACCTGCTGCCGGTCCAGAACCTGCTGCCAGATCGCGGCCAGCCGAGCTTCGGTCGACGTGCGGGGAGCCTCGCCGGCGGCCGGAGCGTCGCTGTCCGCGGGCGGCAGCGCCGCCAGATCGACTTTGCCGCGCGCATTCAGCGGGATTTCGTCCAGCATCACGAAAACCGCCGGCAGCATGTAGTTGGGAAGCCGCTGGCTGAGAGAGCCGCGCAGATCGGCGAGCCGCGCGGCGTCGCGCCAGGCGATATAGGCGTAGAGCTGCTTGTCGCCGTTGCGATCTTCGCGGGCGACGACGACGGCGTCCTGCACCGCCTCATGGCCGAGGATCGCGGTTTCGACCTCGCGCGGCTCGATGCGGCAACCGCGAATCTTAACCTGGCCGTCGCTGCGTCCGAGATAGTCGATCGATCCATCCGGCCGCCACCGCGCCACATCCCCGGTGCGGTACATCCGTTCGCCCGGCTCGAACGGGTTGGCGACGAACTTCTCGGCGGTTCGCACCGCATCGCCGAGATAGCCGCGCGCCAGCCCCGCTCCGGCGATGCACAGTTCGCCCGGAACGCCGATCGGAATCGGCTTGTCGGCCTTGTCGAGCAAATAGACGCGGATATTGCCAATCGGCTTGCCGATCGGGATCGGTCCGTCGGCCGCGACGACCGGGCCGCTGGTGGTCACCACGGTGCTCTCGGTCGGCCCGTAATTGTTGACGAGCTGGTAGCGGCCGCGGCCGCCGCGGCGCAGCCGGTCGCCGCCGGTCAGCAACAGCCGCAGCGACCGATTGTCGAACTGCACGAAGAGTTCGCAGATCTGCGTCGGCAGGAAGCTGACGGTGATGCCGGCGTCGTCGAAATAGCGCGCCAGCCGGGCCAGGTCGAGCCGGATCTCCTGCGGGACAATGTGCAGCGCGGCGCCAGCCTGCAGCGAGGGAAGGATCTCCCACACCGAGGCATCGAAACTGAAGCGGGCGTATTTGGTGGTGCGGTCGGCGCTGGACAGCGCGAAGCTGCGGATGTGCCAGGCGCACAGATTGTTGACCGCGGAATGCTCGACCATGACGCCTTTCGGCAGCCCGGTGGTTCCGGAGGTGTAGATGACGTAAGCGAGGTTTCGGCTCGATGCGGTGCCCCCGAGATTGCTGTCGTCACCCTGGTAGAGCGCCGGCTGGCTGAGGTCGAGCGACGGCCGCCCCGCCTCGCCCCACGGCTCCGCGCCGGCGAAAACAACCAGCCTGGCCTTGCTATCCTGCAGCATCATCGCGGCGCGATCGGCGGGGCAGTCGGCGTCGATCGGCAGATAGGCCGCCCCGGCTTTGAGAATCGCCAGGATGCCGATCATCATTTCGAGCGACGGCTCCGCCACGATGCCGACCACGTCCTCAGTGGCGATGCCGCTGCGCCGCAGCAGCCGCGCCAGCTGGTTGGCGCGCCGGTTCAACTCGCCGTAAGAGAGCGTCTTCGTGCCGGACACGACCGCCGCTGCATCCGGCGTGCGGTCCGCTTGGTCCTCGATCAGTTCGTGAACGGTGCGGTCTGCCGGATAGCTGGCCTCGGAGCGGTTGAACTCCACCAGGACTTGCCGGCGCTCCTGCTCGGTCAGCGGATCGAGATCGCGGAGCACCCGCGCCGGGTCGGACGCGATCTGCTCCAGCAGATGCACGAAGTGACCCGCCATTCGCTCGATGGTGTCGCGCCGGAACAGGCCGGTGCAGTACTCCAGTTCGAAGACGATGCCGTCCGCGCGCTCTTCGGCCAGCAACGTCAGGTCGAACTTCGAGATCTTCCAGGGCACGTCCTCAAGCCGCACGGTGACGCCATCGGCCTGGAACGCGTTGCGTCCGCCCTCGAGCGTCGCAAACACCGTGTCGAACAGCGGATTGCGGCCGAGGTCGCGTTCGATCTCGAGCCTGTCCACCAACTCTTCGAACTGGTAGTCTTGGTTGCTGTAGGCATCCAGCGCGTGCGCCTTCACGGTGTCGAGATAGTCGGCGAAGCGAAGCTCGCCGCGCGGCCGGTTCCGTGTCGCCAAGGTGTTGACGAACATCCCGACCACCCGCTGCAGCGAGGCCATCCTCCGCCCCGCCACCGGGATGCCGACGACGATGTCGTCCTGGCCGGTGTACTTCGACAGCAGTACCGTGTAGGCGGCCAGCAGCGTCATGAACAGGGTCGCGCCGGCCGCCCGTCCGATCGCGCGCAGCCGTTCGGCGAGCGCCGCATCGATCGCGAAGCGCACGAGGTCGCCATCGAACGAGCGGATCGCCCCGCGCGGAAAGTCGGTGGCAAGCGAGAGGACCGGCGCTCCCCCCTCGAACACCGCTCGCCAATACGCCTCCTGGTCCCGAACCTCCGCGCTCGCGGAACGGAGCTGCTGCCAGGCGGCGTAGTCCTTGTACTGGACAGCCGCGCCCTCCAGCGTCCGGCCTTCGTAGAGCGCGCGCAGATCGTCGATGATGATGTCGATCGAAAGCCCGTCGGCGACGATGTGGTGGAGGTCGACGAGAATCCTGTGCTCGACCGGGCCGGCCTGCAGGATGGTCGCTCGAAGCAGCGGCGCCCGCTCGAGGTCGAACGGACGCACAAATTCCTGGATCGCCTGCGCCAGCGATGCGGAGGCGCCGGAAGGCCGGGCTTCGAAGGCGAAATCGACCTTGGCATGCACCTTCTGGACGATCTGGTCGTCGATCAGCAGGAACGAGGTCCGCAGCGACTCGTGCCGCGCCAGCAGCGCGCGGAAGGCGCCTTGCCAGCGCGCCCGATCGAACGGCCCGGTCACGTTCAACGCGAACGGGACGTTGTACTGAACATCCTGTGGCGCCAGCTGATGGATGATGAACAGTCGCTTCTGCGCCGCCGAGACCGGGTAATAGTCCCGCGGGGCAACGGCTGCTATTTCTGCGCGCGGGTCCTTGCCGGCTTCATCGACCAGGCCGGCGAGGCCGCGGATGGTACGGCGCACAAAGGCGTCGCGCAACGTGACACCGGCCTGCAGCTCGCGGTTGACGCGGGCAATCATCAGGGTGGCCTTCAGCGACTGCCCGCCGAGATCGAAGAAGTCATCGTCGAGGCCGATCCGCTGAACGCCCAGCACCTGCTGCCAAATGGCGGCGATCGCGCGTTCCGCCGCGGTGCGGGGCGCGGCTGAATCGCGGCTTCCGGTCGGCTCGGCCGGGTCGGGCAGCGCTGTCCGGTCGACCTTGCCGCTGCGCCCGATCGGAAGGCGATCGACGATCACCACGCGCGACGGCACCATGTGCGCCGGCAGCCGCTGCGCCAGAAGGCGACGGAGGTCGGCGGTCTCGATCGCGCCGGCCGCGACGACATAGGCGCATAGATAGCGATCGCCGGCGGCGTCGGTCCGCGGCGTCACCACGGCGTCGATCACCCCGGGGCAGCGCAGCAGCGCCGTCTCGATCTCTCCGAGTTCGATCCGGAAGCCGCGCAGCTTGACCTGATCGTCGTTGCGCCCGAGGAATTCTAGCGCACCGCTTGGCAGGGCGCGCGCGAGATCGCCGGTCTTGTAGAGGCGGATCTCGCGGCCACCGAGATGCCGGATGACAAACCGCTCGGCCGTCATCTCGGGATTGTTCAGGTAGCCATCGGCCAGGCAGACCCCGGCGATATGCAACTCGCCGATCGCTCCCCTCGGCACCGGCAGCCCGTAGCGGTCGAGCAGCAGGACCGCGGCATTGTCGATCGCCGTTCCGATCGGCACCGACGCCGCCTTGTCGAGAGCCGGGTCGAATTTGTAGATCATGCAGCCGACCGTCGCCTCGGTCGGTCCGTACTCGTTGTAAAGCTCGACACGGCCGTCGAAGCCGCTGTCAACTTTCCCCGCCAGGCCGGTCTTGAAATCCTCACCGCCGACGATCAGCGCGCGCAGCCGACGGTTGGCGGCAGCCCCGTCGCGCAGCGCCTCGGCGAGCAACGCCAAATGCGTCGGCGTCACCTTGAGCAGCTCGACCCGATCGTCGCGAAGAATATCCCGCATCAATCCGATGGCGTCGTCGTTGCGGTACACGACGATCCGGTTTCCCGAAACCAGCGGCGCGAACACCGACGTAATGGTGAGATCGACCGAAAGCGGCGAATGCAGCGCGAAGGCGGCGGGCGCATCGCCGATATAGGTCCGCACCGCCCAGCCGACGTAATTGGCGAGCGCGCGGTGCGAGATCATCACGCCCTTCGGCACGCCGGTCGAGCCCGAGGTATAGATCACGTAAGCAAGGTCACGGCCGGTCGGCGCGGTGCGGTCCGGCAGGTCGCCGTCCACGTCGCTGGTGGCGCGGTCGAGGATGAGATCCACCGGACCGAGGCCCGCGAGCGGATGGGCGTCGCTCGGCAGCAGCGCCACCGCCATCCCCGACCCCGCCGCGATCGCCCGGAAGCGGTCCGCCGGCGTGTTCGGCTCGAGCGGAAGGAATGCGGCGCCGAGTTTGAGGATGCCGAGGATCGCCGCAACCGCCTCGATCGACGGCGCGGCGACGAGGCCGACGATCGCCCCCCGTCCCGCTCCGGCCGCCTGCAGCCGCGCCGCGACCGCGTTCGCGAGGCGGTCGAGCGTCGCGTAGTCGATCGTCTTGCCGTCGCAGGCAATCGCGGGTGCCGCCGGATTTGTGCGAGCCTGGATCTCGAACAGTTCCACCACGCTCTGCGCCGCCTCCGTCGGCTGCGGCAAACCCGTGACAACGGCGCGCCTTTCCTCGACGCTCGACACGTCGATGTCACGCAGCGGAATTGCGGGGTCGGCCACAACGGCCTCGAGCGCCGTGACGTAATGGGTGGACAGGCGTTCGATCGTGTCGCGACGGAACAGGTCGGTGCAATACTCGAAGTCGAATTCCAGCTCGCCGTGCTGATGCTCGATCACGGTCAAGGTGAGGTCGAATTTGGCGATCGCGTAGTCAAGCTCGTAAGAGCTGAATTCGATGCCGCCATAGGCCGTCGGCGTCGCATGCGACGACAGTGCTGTGAACATCGTGTCGAACAGCGGGCCGCGGCCGAGATCGCGCGGCGGCGCGATGCGATCGACCAGATCCTCGAACTGACTGTCCTGGTTCTCGAACGCATCGAGACACTCGCCGCGAACCTGCTGCAGATAGTCGCTGAAAGCGAGCTCGCCGCGAGGCCGGCTGCGCAGCGCCAAGGTATTGACGAACAAGCCGACCACGCCCTGGAACCGTTCGGCGTTGCGGCCGGCTGCGAGCGTGCCGACCACCAGGTCGTCCTGGCCGGTATATTTCGAGAGCACGACGTAGTAGGCGGCGAGCAGCAACATGTACATCGACACGCGGTGGCGCGCCGCGAGTTCGCGCAACGCGGCACTGAGCTGCGGATTGGGGCGAAGCGTCACCCGGTCGCCGTCGAACGACTGCGTGCTCGGCCGCGGGAAGTCGGTCGGCAGGTTCAGCGCCGGCCGCTCACCCTCGAGCAGGCCGAGCCAATAGTGCTGCTGCTGCCCGGCCGCCTCGCTGCCGGCGAAGTCGCGCTGCCAGAGCGCGAAATCCTTGTAGTCGGCCGGCAGCGGAGGCAGCGTCTGGCCGTCATAAAGCCGGCCGAGCTCGTCGCTCAGGATGTCGATCGACACGCCGTCGCAGATGATGTGGTGCAGATCGAGCAAAAGCACGTGCTCGAGCGAGCCCAGCCTGATCAGACAAGCCCGCAGCAGCGGCGGGCGATTGAGATCGAACGGCCGGACAAAACGCCGCTTGATCGCCTCGACCTCGCTCTTGCCGCGTGCCCTCTCGACATCGAGCGGGACGCGGAGCGGCGCCTGACGCGTCTGGATGATCGTCCCGCCAGCGATCCCGAACGACGTCCTCAGGCTGTCATGGCGCGTCACCAGCGCCGACAGCGCGTCCTGCAGCCGGGCCGTGTCGAGCTTGCCGTTCAGCCGGATCGCGACCGGCACGTTGTAGGCGATACTGTCCGGCGACAGCCGGTTGAGGACATACATCCGCCTCTGGTTCGCGGACGCGGGAAAGTTGCCCTGCTCAACCGGCGACGCCATCTCGGTGCTCCATTTGCGCCAGTGAGCCGACCAGCCGCGCCAATTCCGCCACGGTTGGCGCATCGAACACGTTCCTGAGCGTGATCTTCAGTCCGAACATTTTGCTCAGGCGCGAGGCCAGGGCGCTGGCCTTCAGGGAATGGCCTCCGATCTCGAAAAAATTCGCGGTCGCGCCGACATTCCGGGTCTCGAGCAACTCTTCCCAGACCCTGGCGATGGCGATTTCCGCCGCACTCTCGGGGGCGCGGAGGGACCGCGGTTCGGCCATCCACCGCCGTGGCTCGGGCAGCGCGCTGTAATCGATCTTGCCGTTCTCGGTCAGCGGCATGAAATCGATGCGGCAAAAGGCGGACGGCAGCATATAGGCCGGAAGCCGAGCCGCCAGTCGCTGCCGCAACTCCTGCGCGCCGACGTCGGCGGCGGCGATGTAATAGGCGCACAGGAACACGCTGCCGTCGTCGGCCTTGGCGGGGACGACGCAGGCCTCGTGAAGCCGGCCGTCCTCTAGAAGCCGGTTCTCGATCTCGCCGGGCTCGATGCGGAAGCCCCGGATCTTGATCTGCCGGTCGGCCCGGCCCACGAATTCCAGCACCCCGTCGGCACGGCGGCGGACCAGGTCGCCGGTGCGGTAGAGCCGCTCGCCCGCGACGTGAGGGTTGGTGACGAAACGCTCGGCGGTGAGCGCGGGACGATGAAGATAGCCGCGCGCGAGGCCGACGCCCCCGACGTACAACTCGCCGACCACGCCGATCGGGCTCAACAGCCTGTGACGGTCGAAGACATAGGCCGTCGAATTCGGGATCGGCCGGCCGATCGGTATCGTCCGCGGCTCGACCCCGGTGACCACGTGACAGGTCGAATAGGTGGTGTTCTCACTTGGGCCGTAGGCGTTGATCAGCGTCAGCCGCGGGTTGGCTTTCCGAATCCGCTCGACGTGCCGGGTCGACGCCACGTCGCCGCCGGTGATGAGATAGCGCAGCGGACGGAACACCGCGGGGTCGGCATCCGCGAACTGGTTGAGCAGCGCCGGGACGAGAAACAGGATCGTGATGTTGTGCCGGGCGAGTTGCTCGCCAAGCGCGGCGTGGTCCAGCAGGGTCTCGTCGTCGATCTGGTAGAGCGGCAACCCGTTGAGCAAGGCGCCCCAGATCTCGAATGTGGTCGCATCGAAGGCCGGCGCCCCGGTCTGAAGCATGCGGTCGTCGGGGCGGAATTCGAGATAATCGACATTGGTCACGAGATTGACCACGCTGCGATGCTCGACCATGACGCCTTTGGGTTTTCCGGTCGACCCCGAGGTGTAGACGACGTAAGCGAGATTCGACGGCGCGGTCACATGCGCCAGCGGCCCATCATCGATGCCTGCAGCCTCGGCGTCGCGCAGACGCAGCACCGGGACGTCGAGATCGAGGTCGCGCCGGTCGTCGTTCGGCATGATCACGACCTGCGGCCGCGCGTCGCGCAGAATGTCGCCCAAAAGCCGACTCGGGCTGTCCCGGCCGAGCGGCAGGTAAGCGCCGCCCGCTTTGAGCACGGCGAGTTCGCCGAGCACCATCTCAACCGAGCGGCGGCCGATGACCGCGACGATGCTGTCCGGCCCGACCCCGCGGGCCCGCAACAGCCGGGCGAGCCGATTGGATGTGCGGTCGGCGTCGGCATAGCTGATCCGGCCGATGGCGTCGGCCAGCGCGATCGCCGCCGGCCGGCGGCGCGCCTGCTGCTCGAACAGCTCGTGGATGCAGCTCTGTGCGGCGAACGGCGACGGCGGCGGGTTGCATCCTTCGAGCAGCTGACGCGCCTCGGCGTCGCCGACCACGGCGAGACGATCGAGAGCAATGTCCCAGCCACCCGCCAGCCGGTCGAGCAAGGTGATGTAGTGGCGCCCCAACCGGGCCACGGTGCCGCGTTCGAAAATGTCGGTGTTGTGCTCGATCCGGATTTCCGCCCCCGCCGATCCCCAATGGATGTCGAAGATCAGATCGACCTGAACCGCCTGGGTCTGGGTGGCGACATCGATCCAGCGGGCCTGCGCAACGCCATCGAATTCCGTGGTATCCTCGGGGTCCGGCACCAGGTTGAACATGGTTCGGACCAACGGAATGCGGCCATTGCCGCGGGCCGGAGCCAGCTTCTGAATCAGCCGCTCGAACGGATAGTCCTGCATGAAATAGGCTTCTTCGACCCGTTCGTGCACCGCCTGCACCAGCCGTTCGAAGCTGTCGTCGAAGCGGACGTCGGCGCGCACCGCCACCATGTTGACGAAGAATCCGACGGTGTTGGCGAGTTCCGCGCTGTAGTGCCGGCCCGAGAACAGCACCCCGGAGGTGATGTCCTGCTGCTGACAGATCTTCTGCAAGAGCACGAGGTAGGCGGCGAACAGGCTGGAAAACAGCAGAACGCGCTGCTCCCAGCTCTGCTTCTGGAACGCCTCGATCAGGTGGAGCGGAATCGCGACGATCTCCAATCCGCCGTTCAAGGACATCGCCGATGACGGCGCCGCATCGGTGGGCAGATCGAGCGCCGGCGGTTCGCTTTCGAACCGTGCCAGCCAATAGGCCTCCTGCTCGCGGGTCCGCTCCGCATCGAAATGACGGCGCTGCCAATGCGCGTAATCCGAATAAGTCAGCGTCGTCGGCGATGCCGCGACCGGCGCATCGCGGGTGAGCGCGTTGTAGATCGACGTCAGGTCCCGCCACAGGATCAGCACCGAGGCGGCGTCCGCGATGATGTGGTGGACCCGCAGCAGCAACGCCTGATCGTCTGGCCCGAGCCTCAGCAGCACCACCTCGAACAACGCATCGTCGGGTCTCCATCGCGTGATCGGATTTCGGCAGATCGCGGCGATCTCACTTGCCAGTGCGGCATCGCGGTCGGGGCCGGCCGCCGCCGCCGCGTCGATGTGCCGGACAGCGCGTTTGAGATCCTGATCGAAGCTCTGCACCGGGCGCTCGCCGCGCCGTGACACCCGGGTACGCAGCACGGCATGCGCGGCGGCCAACAGCTCGACCGCCCGGCGCAGCCGCCGCAGGTCGAGCTGGCCGACCAGCCGCTTGCAGGTGTTGATGTCCCAGATCGAGCTGGCGGGATCGAGCTCGCAGAAATGCAGAACCCGCTCCTGCTGAAAGGTCAGCGGACAAGGAGTAGTCCGGTCGCCGGCTGGGATCGGCGGATATCTGCGAATCCCGATCGCTGTCATGGCGAGCCGTCTCGGCAAGACAGGTCGGCGGGCGGCGCCGGTCGCGCCGGAATCTGCACGATGACGATGCGATCCTTGATCGACGATGGTTGCTGAAGCATCGGCTCGATCAGCACGGCGATCTCGGCGATGGTCGGCAACCGGAGAAAGTCCATCGCCCTCAGCCGGGTCCCCAGCGCCTTGTCGAGGGCGGCGATGAAACGCAGCGTCAGCAGCGAGTTGCCGCCGAGGTGGAAGAAATTGCTGGCCGGGGTCAGGCCGCGGAGGTCGAGCAGGTCTTCGGCGATCGCGATGATCTTGCGTTCAAGCTCGGTCGCCGCGCGTTGCGCCGCGGTCGCCGGCGCGCCGGTCAGGGTCGGGGCCGGCAGGCGCTGGACGTCGATCTTGCCGCTCGGCAGCCGCGGCAGGCGGTCGAGCGGCACAAACACTTCGGGAATCATGAAGCCGGGCAGCCATGCGATCAGGTCGCTCGAAATCCGCTCGATCGAAGTCGGGCGATCCTTGTCGAAGGCGAGATAGGCGACCAGGCTGTTCTGGCCGAACGCGTCGCTCCTGACGGTCACGGCGGCCTCGGCCACGCCGTCGCAGGCGCGCAATTTCTGCTCGACCTCCGCGACCTCGACGCGGAAGCCGCGGATCTTGACCTGGGTGTCGGCGCGGCCGAGGTAGTAGATCAACCCGTCGTCGCCCCATTTCGCGAGGTCGCCGGTGCGGTACAGGCGGAGCCCCGCCAAATCGGGGCTCGGGCAGAATCGCTCCGCCGTCAGGTCGGGCCGGTTGAGGTATTCCGTCGCAAGCCCGACGCCGGACAGGCACAATTCGCCGATCACACCGACCGGAACCGGACGAAGCGCCTCGTCAAGGATATGCGCGCCGGTGTTGGAAACCGGCCTGCCGATCGGCACCCGCGCCGCCTCCGTGCCGCGCGGCAGCGAATGATAGGTCGCGTAGATCGCGGCCTCGGTCGGACCGTACAGGTTTTCGAGCCGGACCTTGGGGACCAGGCGATGGAAGCGATTCACCAGGTCGGGCTTCAGCGCCTCGCCCGCGGCGAAGACGTAGCGAAGCCTGTCCAACGGCGACGTGGCGCCCGCCGGCTGGCTCTCCAACAGCACGTCCAGCATCGAAGGCACGAAATTGACGTGCGTCACCGCAAATTTTTCGATGGCCTCGAGCAGAGCGCGGCTGTCGCGCTCGGCGCCAAGGTCGAGCACCGCGAGCCGGCCGTCGTCGAACAGCCAGCCGAACAGTTCGGCAGCCGACACGTCGAACGTGAAGTTGGTCTTGAACAGGATGGTCTTGCCGGCCAGCGGATAGCTCGCCTCCAGGAATTCCAGCGTATTCATCAAGGCGCGATGGCTGACCACCACCCCCTTCGGATTGCCGGTCGAGCCGGAGGTGTAGATCACATAGGCTGGCCGCTCAGGGTCGAAGCTGCGGTCCGGATCGATGCCGGGTCCGGCGTAGGACGCCGCATCGTCGACCCGGATCACCGGCAGCGGGCCGCGCTGGCGCTGCGGATCGGATGGCGGCTCGCCCGCCGCCAGCAGGCAGCGGACGCCGCCGTCCTTCAGGATGAAGTCGATCCGCTGCGGCGGAAAGCCGGGATCGATCGGCAGGTAGGCCGCGCCGGCCTTCAGCACCGCCAAGATCGCCACGACCATCTCGGGCGAACGTTCAAGCAAGACCGCAACGATGTCGCCTTCGGTAACACCGGCCTCGACCAGCCTGGCGGCCAGCTGGTTGGCCTTGCGGTTGACCTCGCCGCAGCTGAGCGTGCCGGCGGACGAGAGCAGCGCCGGCTGGTCGGGGGTGCGCGCCGCGCGGTGTTCCAACAGGCCGACGATGCCGCGGCCGGGCGCCGCGGCGACCACATTGCCTTCGGCGAACGAACGGACCAGTTGCCGCTCGTCCGCGTCGAGCATCGACAGATCGCGCAGGATTGCGTCGGGGCGCTCGATCATCGCGGTGAGCAGCACCTCGTAGTGGTGGAGAATGCGCCGGACGCTGCGCGGCTCGAACAGCTCGGTGTTGTATTCGAGGCGCAGCTCGGCGGCATCGGGACCCGTGTGGAAATCGAGCAGCATGTCGACCTGTGTCGCGGTGATCTCAGGCTCCAGAACGCGCTCGCTGCGAACGCCGCCGAACGCGTGGGTCGGCTCGAAGTCGGTGACCATGTTGAACATCGCGGAGAACAGCGGATTGCGGCGATGTTGGCGATCCAGCGCGAGGCGGTCGACGAGACGTTCGAGCGGATAATCCTGCATGCGATGGGCGCCGGTCACGCGGTCGTGGACCTGGCGCACGAAGTCGCTGACGGAGGTTTGCGGGTCGATCCGCAGCCGCAGCGCGACGCTGTTGGCGAAGAAGCCGGCGAGCGCCTTCAGCCTGGGATCGTGGTGACGCCCGGAGAATACCGTGCCGATGATGATGTCGTCCTGCCGGCAATATTTGCAGAGCAGCAGAGCCTGCGCGCCGAGCATCGTCGAGAACGGGACGACGCGATGCTTCAGGCTGAACGACTGCAGCCGGGCGACCAGATCTGGCGACAGCGGACGCGTTTCCACGGCGCCGCGAAATGACAGCTGCGGCGGCGCCGGAAGGTCGGTGGGAAGATCGAGCTCCGGTGGCCTGTCGGCGAACTGTGACAGCCAATAGGCCTCCGCCTCGTGGGTGTTGCGCTCGGAGAAGCGGTCTCTCAGCCAACTCGCGTAGTCGACATAATCGAGGTCGAGCGGCGCCGGGTCGCCGGTGCCGGCACGCCGTGCATTGTAGAGACGCTTGAGGTCGTTCCACAGGATGCGAATCGTGATCGCATCGGAAATGATGTGATGCAGCTTCAGGACAAGTTGCCACTCCTGCTCCGACCAGCGCACCAGGACAACCTTGAAAAGCCGGCCGCCGTCGAGCGTGAAGGGAAGCCCGTACTCCTGGTTCAGCAGGCTCTGCGCGTCGGCTTCGAAGGCCGCGGCGCTGTCGGCGCCGCCGCTGTCCGGGCCGGCAGAGCGATCGACGAACGCGAAGCTGCCGTCGGCGCCGTCAAGACGTGACTGGAACAGCGTGCCGTCGACCAGGGTGATCCGGGTGCGAAGCGCGGCGTGACGATCGATCAGCGCCGCGACCGCATCTTTCAGGGCATCGATGTCGAGCACGCCGGACAGCCGCCGGCACGACGCCCGGGTCCAGATCGATTTCTGCGGCGAGATCTCGTCCAGGTAGAAGATGCGTTCCTGCTGAAACGACAGCGGATACAGCGCCGTGTCCGACGCCTGCGCAACATTCCGGTTCGCGATGTTGATGGTGGGCATCCCCGTCTCCCTTCACCGACCCGGAATCCGGGGCGAACGCGCCTTGATCATCTCGTCGGCGATGATCAGACGTTGGATTTCCGATGTGCCGTCGCCGATCTCGGTCAGCTTGGCGTCGCGATACAGCCGCTCCAGCGGCAGGTCCCTGGAATAGCCGGCGGCGCCGTGAATCTGGATCGCGTTGCGGGTGATCTCGACCGCCCGCTCGGAGGCGAACAGCTTCGCCTCCGATGCCACCTTGGCCAGCGGCAGCCCCCGATCGCGTAGTTCGAGGCCGTGCGCCAGCAGCAGACTGGCTGCGTCGATACTGGTCTCCATGTCGGCGAGCATCCGCTGCACCAGCTGGAAGCGGCCGATCGGCTTGCCGAATTGCCGCCGGCCGACCGCATGGTCGACGCATAGATCGCGAGCGCGTTCGGAAATGCCGATGGCGATCGCTGCCATGTCGAGCCGTGCCGCCGGCAATGTCTGCTGCAGGATCGCGAAGCCGCCGTTCCGGCGCCCGATCAAATTGTCCTTGGGCACCCGGACGTCATTAAATGCGAGTTCGCCGGTGTCGGAGGCCCGCATGCCGAGCTTTCGCTCGCGCCGCCCGGTCGCCTGGAATCCGGGCATTCCTTTCTCGACCGCAAACAAGCTCAGTCCGAGGATGCCGGCGGCCGGTGACGTCTTGGCCACCACCACGGCCACGTCGGCGACATTGGCGTTGGTGATGAAGACCTTCGCGCCGTTGAGAAGATAATGGTCGCCGGCCTCGGTCGCCGTGGTCGCGGTCGCTCCGATGTCGGAACCGCTGCCGGCTTCGGTCATGGCGAAGGCGCCGATGGCGTCGCCGCCGATCAGAGCCGGCAGCAACCGTTGCTTGAGCCGCTCGGAGCCGCCGAGGAAAATCGGCAGCGCCGCCAGCGTGGCGTGCGCCACGGCGCTCATCGCGGTCGAGGCGCAGGCCTGCGCGATCTCCCGGATCAGCCCGGCATGGACGGCGAAGCCGAGCGCGAGGCCGTTATAGTCGCTCGGAAAGCCCGCGCCGAACACGCCGAATCGCCCGACCGCCCGGAACACATCGATCGGAAACTCTTCGCGCTCGTCGGCGGTCGCCGCGCCCGGCGCCACCACGCGCTGGACGAAGGCTCTGCTATTGCTCAGGATTTCGGACTCTGCGTTTGTCATGCCGCCACCCCGAATGCCCGGTGCCACGCATCGAGCGCGACCAAAGCGTGCGCGGTCCTGAAGATCGCAAGATTGTCGGTGCCGGCGAACTGGTTCTTCTTGTGAAAGAAGTCGTCGACCTTCTTCCTGTCGAAATAGCCGGCGATGCGCGACTCCGGCGCCTGCACCAGCGCGTTGGCGCGATTGCGCTCGGTCCAGATCGATTTCGGATCGACCGGGATGGGAACAGGCCGCTTCCGCCGCGTCACCACGGCGGCGGGCAGCAGATCGGCGGCGAGGGTCCGCAGTACAACCTTGTTGCTGTCCGGCTTTGCCTTGTACGCCGCCGGCAGGTCGAGGACGTATTCGACCAGGCGGTGATCCAGGAACGGCACCCGCGATTCCACGCCCCACGCCATGCTGGTCTTGTCGAGACGTTCGAGCATCTCGACCAGATAGTACTTCAGGAACAGGTAAAGCAGCTTGTTGAGCGGATCGTCGCTCTCGAAGCTCGCCATCTCGGCCGACAAGGTGGTCCGGATCCGCTCGCGGCACCGCGTTCTCGCCACGAAGGCCGGATCGAGAAGTGCTGCGACCTCGTCGAGATAGGGCGCCCACGGGAATTCGGCCGGCGTGCCCGCGCCGCAGCCATCGAGGAAGAAATGGTAGCCGGCGAACAGCTCGTCGGCGCCCTCCCCCGACATCACCACGGTCACGTTCGGCTTGACCTCGCGATAGAGCAGGAACAATGACGGCGCGGTCAGGTCGACCGGCTTCTCGACGTGCCAGGTGACGCGGCTCATGACGTCGCGATACTCGTCCGACCGAAACAAAAATTCGGTGTGGTCGGTGTGATAGGCGCGCGCCACCAGCTCGGCGTAGGGGCCGTCGACGTCGTCGTGCCGAAGCGTGTCGCCGTGGTCGTAGCCCATCGCGAAGGTCTTGAGCCGGCCGCCGACATGTCCGGCGGCGAGCGCCGAGACCACGCTGGAATCGAGGCCGCCGCTCAGAAGCGTGCCGAGCGGAACGTCGCTCACCACTTGCGCCCCGACCGCCGCGTCGAGCATTCCGCGCAGCACGTCGCGGCTGTCCTGCAGCGAGGTGCCGGCGTGGCGCACGGCCGCGCGCGGCATCGACCAATAGATGTGCAGCCGCAGTTCGCCGTCCTGCAGCGCGAGGATGCCGCCGGGCGGCAGCGAGCGGATCCCCCGGAACATCGTTCTGCCATCGAGCAGCGACGTGCACAGCAGATAGTCCGCGACACCGTCGTGATCGACCTCGCCGCGCGCCGCCGGGTGCGCCAGGATCGCCTTGATCTCGGAAGCGAACAGGAAGACGTTGCCGAACACGCCGTAATAGAGCGGCTTGATGCCGAGCCTGTCGCGCGCCAGCACCAGCAGCCGCTTGGTGCGGTCCCAGACCGCCAGCGCGAACATGCCGTTGAATTGCGCGACGCAGTCGATGCCGTCTTCCTCGTAGGCGTGGACGATGATCTCGGTGTCGCAATCGGTGGCGAAGCGATGGCCGCGACGCTGCAGCGCCGGCCGCAATTCGCGGTAATTGTAAATTTCACCGTTGTAGGTGACCCAGACGGTGCCGTCCTCGTTGCCGAGCGGTTGACGTCCGCCGGCGAGATCGATCACCGAAAGCCGCCGATGACCAAAGCCGACGGCGCCGTCGATGTGGACGCCGGAATCGTCCGGACCGCGGTGCGCGAGCTGCGCCGTCATCGATGCCAGCGCCTCCGGCGAAACCGCCCCGTCGCGCAAGTCGAGGACGCCGCAGATCCCGCACATCGCTAAGCCCTCGGCCGGCAATTATCGCAGGAGCGGCACAGCAGATCCCGTTCGATTTCCGAAGCCAGATCGATGACGGTGCCGCTCGGATCGTTCAGCTTGTCGAGCGCCGCCTCGCGGGACAGGATGCCGAGCCTGACCAGCCGGCTCATTTCGTAATCATACGGATGGAACTGATACAGGTTCTTGTGCCGGATGATGCCGAATGCGTTCAGCCGGCAATTGGTCGAACTTGGATCGACGTCGGTGGGCTTCGACCAGCCCAGCTCGGCGAGAACGCGGTAGATCTCGTCCTCGTCGTAGCCGACGATCGGCAGCGGACTGACGATCGTCGGAAACGGGCGGGTTTTGTACTCGTCGGCGGACAGCATCAGATAATCATACGCCCATGATCCGGTGCGCTCCGCCAGCCGCGCGAACAGCTGCCGCCGCAGCGGATACGGAATGACGTTGTCCTTGAAGATCAGCTCCTGATCCGAGGCGAGCACCTGCCCGGGTGTGTTGCCGAGCATCACCAGCGGGACATTCTTCTCGATCGCGACGCGCAGCATCGTGGTGATGACGATGCGGATGCACGAGATGCAGACGCTGCTGCCGAACTTGGTCAGGTGATCCGGATAGACCCGCGCCAACGCGCTCTCCAGGAACAGCGCATTCATGTGATCCTGGCGGTGCCGCACGATGATGTGGTCGATCGCCAGCGCGGAGACCACGTTGCGCATGTTGGTGAGGCAGGCCGCCGAGACGAAACCGTTGTCGAACGTCACCGCCAGCAGCCTGAGACCGAACCGCGACGCCAGCAGATGCAGAAGATAGGAGCTGTCCTTGCCGCCGCTGAACGCCACCACGGCGTCGTAGCGATGGTTCTGCCGCTTGGCATCCGCGATGACGGCCGACAGCGCCTCGGTGAGCCGGGCGGCCGGCCCCGGCGGCTCTGCGGTGGAAAACTCGCGGCACAGCGAGCAGACGCCGTCCTGGTCGATGGTGATTCCGGGGAAGCTCTCGGGAAGCACGCATACGTTGCACCGACGCATCACACCTGCTCCATCCTCAGCCGGCCGCGGTCGATCTTGCTGTTGCCCGTGGTCGGCAGGCTGTCGACAAAGACGACGTCGTCCGGGACCATGTAGTAAGGCAAGTGCCGCCGGCAGTGTTGCGCCACCGCGGTCGCGCCGAGCGTCGCGCCGCGTCGGCACACGATGAAGGCGCGCAACGCCTGCGCGCCGCTGGGGTCCGGGCGGCAGGTCACCGCGGCCAGCGCGACCCCGTCGAGCGTTTGCAGGCAGGCCTCGACGTCCTCCGGATAGAGCTGATAGCCCAGCCGCTTGACCATGGTGTCCTTGCGGCCGACGAAGCGCAGATAGCCGTCCGCGTCGAGCGTGCCGAGGTCGCCGGTGTAGACGCTGCCGTCCCGGAACGTCGTGGATGTCGCACGTTTCCAGTAGCCCGGCGACACGAAGGCGCCGGCATGCACGATTTCTCCGACGGTGCCTGCGGGACAGCGCTGTCCATGCTCGTCGACGATGCTGATGCTCACGCCGGGCAGCGGCCGACCGGCCGAGCCGAGCTTGGTCAAGAACTCCGCCGGGGCAAGACAGGTCGATCGGAACGCCTCGGTGGTTCCGTACATCATGTAGAAATCCGTCGAGGCGAGCGTGCGCTTCAGCCGAAGCAGGTCGGCCTCGGGAAAGCTCTCCCCGATCAACGACAAATAGCGCAGGCAAGGCAGCGCCGCGTCGGCGAAGGCGGGGTGGCGGTCTTGCATCATGCGCCAGAACGACGGAACCGCATGAACGCCGGTGATCCGCTCGGCGGCGAGCGTCGCCAGCACATCCTTCGGAAACAGCGAGTCCTGTAGAACCAGCGTGCCGCCGACCAGCGTCATGGTGAAAAGCTGGCTCAATGCGCCGTCGAACGAGAACGGCGTCAGGCTGATCAGGCGGTCGTCGGCGACGTTGCCGAGCAGCTGCGCAGAGACCAAGGTCGCCTGCGACAGAATGCCGTAGGTGACCATGATGCCCTTTGCCGACGCCGTGGTGCCGGAGGTGTAGATGATCGCCGCGAGATCGTCAGCGGCGCTGGCGGCGTCGGCGAAGGTCTCGCCGGCCGCGGCGTGATCGCGCAGGACGGTCGACAGTTCGATCGCCGCGACGCCCGCCGCATCCGGATCGGCGGCGACCGCCGGGCCGTCCGCGCCGAGCCGGATCAGCAGCGGCGGCAGCGCCGAGGCGCGGCCGGCGCGCTCGACCACTGCGCGCTTGCTCGGATGGAAGAACAAGGCTGCCGGCTCGCACTCCGCCAGCACGTGACTAAGCTTGTCGTCGCGGAACGCCGGGTTGACATCGACCAGGACCGCGCCGAGCTTCATGACGGCGAAGATCACCGCGACCTCCTCGACGCATTTTGCAGAGTAGA
The DNA here is from genome assembly GCF_036404135.1 of Rhodopseudomonas sp. GTDB lineage: Bacteria > Pseudomonadota > Alphaproteobacteria > Rhizobiales > Xanthobacteraceae > Rhodopseudomonas_A. The sequence goes on from NZ_DASWPE010000157.1 coordinate 32,749, forward strand.
TCGCGACGCGCATGCCGCGCTCAACGCCGGCGCCTTTAAGGAATGCAGCAATTTGGCTCGACATCACGTCAAGCGCCGCATAGCTGATGCGCCCGCCGTGCCAGGCAATCGCCTCCTTGCCGGGGCGGTCGCGCGCAGTCCGGCGCAACATGTCATGGACCGGGATCATTCCGGGATGACTAGCCATGTGAACGCGCGGCGGCGGCGCGAGCGGTGTTCGCCTGAAGCGTCAGCACCAGGTTCACCAGACCATCGACGGTGCCGAAACTCGCCATGTCGATCTCGTCGCCGGTGATTTCCAGACCGAACGTCTCTTCGATAAACGCCACCAGCGACAGCACGTCGAGCGACGTCAGCACGCCGCTTTCAAACAGGTTGCTGGCATGGTCGAATCCGCGTTCGGATGAAATCTCTTCAATATAGGCGACGATCGAATCGCGAATGCTCATCGGCAGTTCCTCGGGCGCTGGCTCGGTTACTCTGGACCGTTCAACTCGACACTTCCGCTCACCTACTCACGAACTTTACGCTACTTACAAATGTCCACTACTTACAAACGTCCATTACTTGTCAACGTCACCTACTTACACACTTCCACCACTTACCAACTCCGACCACTTACGGACTTCCACGACTTACAGAACGTCAACCCGGGGACACTTCTGCTCACCACAAGTCTTACTTCTGTTCACCGCAAATCAACTCCCCGCAAATCAACTCACCGCAAATCTACTCACCACAAGTCTCAGCTCTGTTCACCACGGTCCAATCTCACTCGATCCTCTCTTCTCACTCGATCTCTCTCGACCCGCGGCTCTCTCGACCTGCGGCCGGGACGCCGCAAATGGCAACAAGGCACAACGGCAACAAGGCACAATGACAACAGGCCCGGCGCATCGTTCGCAGGGGCAACCGTTCTCAGCCGCAGGCATGACCAGATAGGTCCGCCTGCGCGCGCTGAATCAGGGGGAAAGGTTTAGGCCACGGCCGGGCCGCTCAGGCCGCCTGACCCGTGTTGGGAACGACGCTGAGCCAGGTGCCGGCCGCCGCGACCAGAACGGCGGGGACCTCGATCCGCCGCGTCAGGATCGCATTCGGATTGATCTTGATGAACGCCAGTCGCGGCTCCCGCGTCGCCGCCGCCTTGTCGGCACCCTCCTCCGTCGGCTTGACGTCGGCCTGCTCCTTCGCAGCCGGCTCTTCACCCTCGGCGGGCGGCGCCTCCGCGGCGACCGGCCCGAGCGCCGGATAGTCAATATCGATCACATCCCCGGCGGCGATCTCGTACTGCGCCCCGTTCAGATCGACGAGGTGAAGGGCATCGGTGCTGGTCAACACCGTCGCGACGATCAGGACATCGGCTGGCGCCGCATCCGTCTTGCCATCGGCGGTCGCGGCCGGCCTCGAGGTGGATTGAAGTGCGGCTGCCAAGTGATCGACGGTCATTATTTGCTCCTCTGAGTGACCTCTCGTTGCGGACTCAAGCGTCAGCGCCTCGCCCCAAAACGTCGGGCGCCTGATAAGGGAGTTGATCGTCGGAGCGACAGAAACAGAGAGCGTACTGACGGACACAACGTAACGCAGGCTCCGGCGCACTCTTCGCGGCACAGATTACCTACGCGCTTCGCGCGCCCATAAATGTCGATCCGTGTTGCGTCTTGTTGTTGCGGACGAAAAAAATACCGCCCGAAAGCTTGATAATATCGGCGTTTCCGTTGAGCGCCGTTGGTAGACAGCTTTCCGGTAATCACAACTACCGAGGCTGCTACGAATGCGATGCTATGAACGCCCCGTGCCTTGAACGACGGCCTAATCAAAACTATCATATCGCATCGCTTTGGCAACTATTAATTGAATGGCCGCATCGACGATCGTGTCTGTTGCATGACGTAGCTTGCGACAACTCATTCAAAAGTCGTAGTCGCGATCTTCGGTGTCGATCAGGGCTGATATGTGGGAACGTCTCACCGAGCTGACCGTCAATTCTTCCGGAAATGCGCGGGTGTATCTCGCCCAGACGGGTAGTCCGGCGCCCTTGCCCGCCGAAGAGAGCGTTCTGAGCTGCGGCGAGCGGACACGAGCGGAGCTGTTCGCGCTGCCGTTGCTGCGCTCCCGTTTCGTGTGGCGACGGATCCTTCTGAGAACGGTGATTGCCGCGCGTCTCGGCTGTCAGCCCGGCGAGGTCGCACTGCAGTCCACGCGCGCCGGACGACCGTTCGTCGCGGGTTCGGACCTTGGCGTCAGCATCAGCCATTCGCGCGATATCGCGCTGATTGCCGTCACGAGCAGTTACGGGCGGATCGGCGTTGACGTCGAAGCGGTGGTGCCGATGCCGGATCAAGGGCAGATTGCCGAGATCGCATTCACCGCGCAGGAGCAGAGCGAATTGAAACGGTATGATCGCTCAAGCGAAGCGTTCTACCGAATTTGGACCTGCAAAGAAGCGTGTCTCAAAGCAATCGGCACCGGCTTCCAGCTGGACCCGCGAGCCGTGGAGATCGGCCTTGCGGATCTGGCCGCACCGACGGTGCAGCGCGCCCCTGGATCGTCGCGGCTGTCATTGATGTGCTTCGAACCGATTGCCGGATACACCGCTGCGCTGGCGATGTAGACCGACAACGAACCAAGCTGCGGCAATAGCTACAGCCGCGGCTCCCGAGACCAGGATCACGGCGCCGTCGATGGACTATGCGCGCCAGCTACCACAGCGGATCGAGCTCACGCAGCTTTACAGCGCCGCGATGTCGCCCTGCGCCCAGTCGGCGCGGGTCTGTTCGCGAAATGCCTGAAACCGGCGCTGCCCGATCGCCGCGCGGATCTCGCTCATCAGGCCTTGATAGTAAGCGATGTTGATCTCCGACAACAGCATCGCCCCCAGCGTCTCGCCCGACTTCACCAGATGATGCAGATAGGCGCGCGAGCAGTTGCGCGTCGACGGCCAGCTACTGCGCTCATCGAGCGGACGCGGATCGTCGGCGTGCCGCGCGTTGCGCAAATTCACCGCGCCGTAGCGGGTGAAGGCCACGCCGTGGCGACCGTTGCGGGTCGGCATCACGCAGTCGAACATGTCGATGCCGCGCGACACCGCCTCCAGAATGTCCTCCGGCGTGCCGACGCCCATCAGATAGCGCGGCCGGTCCGGCGGCAGCACCGGCGCGGTCTCCTCGATCATCGCCAGCATCACCTGTTGCGGCTCGCCGACCGCGAGCCCGCCGATCGCGTAGCCGTGGAATCCGATCTCGATCAGCCCGCGGGCGCTTTGCTGGCGCAATTCCGGCACGTCGCCGCCCTGCACGATGCCGAACAGCATGTGGCCCTGCGGCGCACACTCGAAGGCGCGCTTGCAGCGCTCCGCCCAGCGCAGCGACAGCCGCATCGCGCGGTCGATGTCGTCGCGCTCCGCCGGCAGCCGCACGCATTCGTCGAGCTGCATCGCGATGTCGGAGCCGAGCAATAATTGCACGTCGATGGCGCGCTCCGGAGATAGTTCAATCGCCGCGCCGTCGATATGCGAGCGAAAATTCACCGCCTGCTCGCTGACCTTGCGCAGCTGCGCCAGCGACATCACCTGGAAGCCGCCGGAATCGGTCAGCATCGGTCCGTTCCAGGTGGTGAACTTCTGCAGGCCGCCGAGCGCCGCGATCCGCTCGGCGCCGGGCCGCAGCATCAAATGATAGGTGTTGCCGAGCACGATGTCGGCGCCGGCGTCGCGCACCTCGCGCCAGTGCAGCCCCTTCATGGCGCCGAGCGTGCCGACCGGCATGAAAGCCGGCGTCCGCACCACGCCGTGCGGCGTGGTCAAAACGCCGGTCCGCGCCGCGTCGCTTTGTCCGAGCAGTTCGAAATGATTGGGCAGCGTCATGAGCGATCCGGAAACAGCAGGCAGGCGTCGCCATAGGAATAGAACCGATAGCCGGTGGCGACCGCGTGCGCATAGGCCTTGAGCATGGTCTCGCGGCCGGCGAAGGCCGACACCAGCATGACCAGCGTCGAGCGCGGCAGATGGAAATTGGTCATCATCAGGTCGACCGCCTTGAAGCGATAGCCGGGCGTAATGAAGATCGCGGTATCGTCGGCGAACGGCTGGATGCTGCCGTCGTCGGCGGCGGCGCTTTCCAAAAGCCGCATCGAGGTCGAGCCGACCGCGACGATGCGGCCGCCACGAGCGCGCACGGCGTTCAGCGCCTCGGCGGTGTCGCGCGAAATGGTGCCCCACTCGGCGTGCATCTTGTGGTCGGCGGTGTCATCGGCCTTCACCGGCAGGAAGGTGCCGGCGCCGACATGCAGGGTGACGCGGTGGATGCTAACCCCACGCGCGGCCAAAGCGGCTTCCAGCTGCGGGGTGAAATGCAGCCCGGCGGTCGGCGCCGCCACCGCGCCGTCGTTGCTGGCGAACATGGTCTGGTAGTCGGCGGCGTCGCGGTCGTCCGGCGCGCGCTTCGACGCAATATAGGGCGGCAGCGGCGGCGCGCCGAGCTCAGCGATCGCCTGATCGAGCGCCGGCCCGTGAAACGAAAACGCCAGCGTGATCTCGCCGGCGTCACCCTTGTGCTCGACGGTGGCCTCTAACTGGCCGAGCAGGCAGACCCGGCCGTCATGGCCGAAGCGCACGCTGTCGCCGACGTTGAGTTTCTTGGCGCCCTTGACCAGCGCCTGCCAGCGCGCGCCGTCGAGCCGCTTGATCAGCGTGGCGTCGACCCTCGCCTCGGCGTCGCGGCCGATGCGGCGGCCGGCAAGCTGCGCCGCGATCACGCGGGTATCGTTGACCACCAGCGCGTCGCCGGTGGCGAGCCAGTCCGGCAGATCGCGCACCACGGCGTCGTGCAGCGCCGCGCCGGGCTTGACCACGAGCAGGCGCGCGGCATCGCGCGGCTGCGCCGGCCGCAGCGCGATCGCCGAGGCCGGCAAGTCAAAGTCGAATAGATCGGTGCGCATGAGGGGTTGGCACTGAATGCTCCCTCTCCCCGCTTGCGGGGAGAGGGGTGGGGTGAGGGGGTTGATGAGCTGCGACCGATCGCAACGCCCCCTCACCCGACCCGGCTACGCTACGCTTCGCCGGGTCGACCTCTCCCCGCAGGCGGGGAGAGGGGAAGAGGCGCCGATCGTTATTCAGCGGCGTCGTCGGCGGCCATCCGGGCCTTGACGATCTTGTCGGGATCCTTCACCGGCTCGCCGCGCTTGATCTTGTCGACGTTCTCCATGCCCTCGGTCACCTTGCCCCACACCGTGTACTGGTTGTTGAGGAACGCGGCGTCGTCGAAGCAGATGAAGAACTGGCTGTCGCCGGAGTCGGGGCTGGCGGCGCGCGCCATCGAGGTGGTGCCGCGGACATGCGGCTCCTTGTTGAACTCGGCCTTCAGCTTCTGGCCGCTGCCGCCGGTGCCGGTGCCCTGCGGACAGCCGGTCTGCGCCATGAATCCCTCGATGACGCGGTGGAACACGATGCCGTCATAGAAGCCTTCGCGGACCAATTGCTTGATCCGGGCGACGTGGTTCGGCGCCAGGTCCGGGCGCATCTCGATGGTGACCGGACCTTGGGTGGTTTCGAGGATCAGGGTGTTTTCGGTAACGGCCATGATGGAATTCCTGTTCAATGGATTGTCGATGATTACTTGATGTCGGAGGCGACCTGGACCTTGATCATCTTGTCGGGGTCGGTGACCACGCCGCCCGCCGAACCCGGAGGCGCCTTCTTAAGCTTTTCGACCACGTCCATCCCGGACACCACTTCGCCGATCACGGTATACTGGCCGTTCAGCCCGGAACCGTCGGCGAACATGATGAAGAACTGCGAATTGGCGGTGTCGACGCTGTCGCCGCGCCGCGCCATGCCGACGATGCCGCGCTTGAACGGCACCTGGGAGAATTCCTGCTTCAAATTGGGGTATTTCGAGCCGCCGGTGCCGTTGAAGTTCTGGCCGTCGCCGGTCTGCGCCATGAAGCCGTCCATCACCCGGTGGAACGGCACGTTGTTATAGAAGCCCTCGCGGGTGAGCTGCTTGATGCGCTCGGCGTGCTGCGGCGCCAGATCAGGGCGCAGCTTGATCACGATGCGCCCCTTGGTCGAGTCGATCACGATCGCATTGGCCTTGTCGAGACTGGCCGGCAGCGATTGCGCGATGGCGGGAGCCGCGCACAACAGCGCGGCGATGAGGCCTAGAATTCGGATCATGATAACTCCGGATCAGAGAGAAAAGCCGGTCAGCCGGCGAATTTGGTGGTCAGGCTGTGGGCGACCTGCGGCGGCACGAAAGCCGAAACGTCGCCGCCCATCGCAGCGATCTGCCGCACCAGTGTGGCGGTGATCGGGCGGACGCTGACCCCGGCGGGGATGAACACCGTATGCAGCTCGGGCGCCATGGTCTCGTTCATGCCGGCGATCTGCATCTCGTAATCGAGATCGGTGCCGTCGCGCAGCCCGCGGATCAGGATGGTGGCGCCGACCCGCTGCGCCGCGGTGACGGTGAGATTGTCGTAGGTGGTGCAGTCGAACGCGCAATGCGCGGCGCCGGCGATCGGCGCGAACACCGTCTCCACCATGTCCAGCCGCTCCTGGGTGGAAAACAGCGGCTTTTTGCCCGGATGCACCCCGATCGCCACGATCAGGCGGTCGCACAGCGCCACGGCGCGGCGGACGACGTCGAGATGGCCGTTGGTGACGGGGTCGAAAGAGCCGGGATAGATCGCGATACGGGGCATCCCTTCGTCTAGCCTGCCGACCGCGGGCTCGCAAGCGCCCGGTTCCGGCCGGCCCGGCTTCCACGTCAAGGTTTATTTTCCATTCGCCCTTGAACCAATTGGGGGGCTCGCGCGTCATCCGGGTGCAACACGCGAAACTCTGAAAACATTGCAGCTTTTCTCGCAATGTTTCGTAACGCCGGGGCGATGAAACAATTCGGCGGTGCGACGAAGCCTGATGACCGGGCGGACGACAAGGTCCTGAAACCGGAGCTGGGTAAATCACCAGCTTAGGGAAGCGACAAACTAACCGGCCGCAAAGGCCATTCGACAGGGGTTCGTCATGATCAAGGCTCTTTCCGCCGTCGCCATCGCCGCGTTCGTTGCAGCCGCCCTCACACTTTTGCCGGGATTTGCGCCGCAGGTCGAAGCCAGCGTGCCGGTGGCGCTCGCCAAGAGCGATCGGCTCGACATCCGCCCGGTCGGCCGCGACTGCTCGCAGCAGGCCTGGCCGAACTTCGAAGCCTCCTGCCTGCGCACCGCCGGCGCCAAGACCCTGACCATCCACGAAGCCCGGCTGGTCACCACCGAGCGCCGCTAAGACAATTCGAGTTTACCCAAGCGCTTCCTCCAAGTGGCGCTTCTTCGATGGCCCCCGGAGTGCCCGCCGGGGGCCTTTCGATTTGGGGGCGTCCAGGCGAAGCGTTGCGCCCACGCCCCGCTCCGCCCCGGCATCCCGCGTCGGGATCGAGAGCTCACTTGCCGCCGGTGACATCGAGGAACGTGCCGGTGACGAAGGAAGCCTCGGCGCTTGCCAGCCACAGGATCGCCCGCGCCACCTCCTCAGGCTGGCCGCCTCGTCCCATCGGGATCGAATCCTTGACGCGATCCACCCGTCCCGGCTCGCCGCCGCTGGCATGCATCTGCGTGTAAATGTGCCCCGGGCGAATGCAATTGACGCGGATCCCCTCGCGCGCGACTTCCTTGGCAAATCCGGTCGTAAATGTCTCAAGGGCCCCTTTCGACGCGGCATAGTCGACATATTCGTTGGGACTGCCGAGCCTGGCCGACGCCGACGAGACGTTGATCACGACGCCGCCGCGCCCGTTGTGACGATACGACATGCGCTTCGCTGCATGCTGCGCGCACAGCATCGGGCCGATCGCGTTGACCGCGAACATCCGCTGCATCCGCTCGAAGCCGAGCTCCTCCAGCCGGGACTGCGGCGCGATGATCGCAGCGTTATTCACCAGCACATCGATGCGGCCGAAATTCCGGTCGATCGCGGCGAACAGCGCAGCGACCTGCTCAGGATCCGCGTTGTCGGCACGCACCGGCAAAGCGCGACGGCCAGCAGCTTCTATTTCGGCCGCCACCGCCCGCGCCGCAGCCTCGTTGGAGACGAAGCTCAGCGCGACATCGTAACCTTGCGCGGCGGCAAGCCGCGCCGTCGCCGCGCCGACGCCGCGACCTCCCCCCGTGATCAGAATGAGCGGTGCCTGTGTGCTGGCTTGCATCAGCGGACCTTGCTGTGGCGGTGGGGATCACGATGAGCGCCGGCCCCGCCCGCATGCCGGCGGCTCATGGTCGGCTTAGGACCGCAAAACGGGTCGGAGAGAAACCACCATCGGGATGATGGCCGCTGCGGTCAAAGCGGCCGCCATGACGCCCATGGTCTGGTCCGAGTGGTCCGCGATCGTCCCATACAAGATCGGCGCCAGCGCGCCGGCGCCGATGACCCCGGTGTAGAAGATCGCGAAGGCGCGCCCGACCTCGCCTTTTTTCGCCAGTTCGGGAACGGTGCCGTAAAGCACCGACGACGTGCCGTTGAGGACGATCCCCAGCAGCGGCAGCGCCACCAGCGTCGCGGGCAGAGACAGCTTCAGCGTCGCGATCATGAACAAGGCGGTCATCGCTTCCGTGGCGACGACGCTCCAGATCACGCCGAGCCGCTCGCCGAGCCAACCGCAGCAGGCTTTGCCCAGTGCCCCGCCGGAGAACAGCAGCGCCAGGCCGACGCCGATGGTGGTTTCCGTGCCGCCCTTGGCATGCAGCAGAAACGGCAGAAACAACAGGTAACCCATCCGCGTCGCGGTATCGAAAGCCCCGATCGCAACCAACAGCGGAAAACCGCGGCCGTCGCTTCCGCCGGACCTCGATCGTTGTCGTGGTGCCGCGAAGCTTTGTTTCGGCAAAATGCCGAGCAAAGCGAAAGCCACCGCGAGGCCAATTGCGGCCATCATCCCGACGACAGGCCGCCAAGCGATCAGCGGCAGCAGCAGCGCGGCGAGCGCCGGGAAGGTCGCCTTTCCGACGTCCCCGGCAAAATTGTAAACCCCCAAGGGCCCGCGCGACGCCGACCCGTAAGTCTCTGTGACGAGGAGCGAACCACGCGGATGCTGGATGCTCGATCCGATGCCGGCAAGGACGAGGCCGACGCACAGCCCCGGCAATCCGAGCGGCAGCGCCATCACCAGAAACCCCGCCGCCGCCACGGCTGTCGCAAGCGCCAACGCCACACGCGGGCTCATGCGCGAGGTCAGTCGATCGGCCGGAATCTGCAGACCGCCCATGGTTCCAGAATACAGCGACCGCAGGATCGCCAGACCGGCGTAAGACAGTCCGAACTCGGCCTGCCAGATCGGCAGGAACGCATAGAGTTGATCGGTGTAGCCGTCGTGCAGACAATGCGCGACGCAAGCGCCCGTGAGGTTGCGCCGCGATGGCGCCTCTTCGGTGTCGTGCTTCGGCTTTGTCCAATCCGCGGTTGTCGTGCTTTGCATGCTCTGGCCTCCGGATTGAGACCCTATACGCGTGAGTTTTCATCGAAAAGCTGGTATGGAATCACAGGTATCGTCCACTTTTCTCACAGGTTCCATGCGCGGCCTCCCTCCTCTCAATGCCTTACGCGTGTTCGAGGTCGCCGCGCGGACCGGCAGTTACTCCCAGGCCGGGGCGGAGCTGAGGTTGACCCACGGGGCGGTCAGCCGGCAGATCGCGGTGCTGGAGACCTGGCTGGGGCAGCGGCTGTTCGCGCGCGTCGGGCGCCGCATGGTCGCCACGCCCGCCGCACGGGCGTTTGCCGCCGAGGTCAGCCAATCCTTTGACCGCTTGAGCACGGCCGCGGAAGCCTGCGGACATCCTGCGGTGCGCCATATCCTGCGCGTCAACGTCTCGACGACCTTTGCCATGCGCTGGCTGATCCCGCGGCTCGATCGGTTTCAATCGACGCGGCCCGACGTCGAAGTCGCGGTGACCACGGCCACGACACTGCATGACGAGTTGCGAGGCGGCTTTGACATCGCGATCCGGCGCGGACCGGCTGAACAGTCGTTATGGCCGCAATATCGCGTGGTCCATTTGTTCGACGAGGTCGATACGCTGATCGCCAGCCCGGGCTTGCTGGAGCGCCTGCCGCTCGATGAGCCGGCCGACGTCTCGAACCATGTGCTCTTGAGCAGCGAGACGCGCCCGGGTGACTGGATCGACTGGCTGGAGCACGCCGGACTATCTTCGAAGGCCGGGCAACGGCGGCGCGTGTTCGATCATTTCTTCGTCACGCTGCAGGCGGTCGTCGACGGCCTTGGCATCGGCATCGGCCCGCTGCCGGTTCTCCAGGCCGACGTCGCGCTGGGACGCATCGTCGCTCCGTTTCCAGCCATTCGCGTTGCACGCACCGGCTACGTGGCGCTGATCCCTTTCGATGCCAACAAGACCTCGGCGCTCACCAGCTTCATCGACTGGCTGGTGGCAGAGGCGCGTAGCAAGGGTTCAATTGAAAAGCCGGGCGATCGCGTTTGAACAGTGCCGGTCAGCGACAGCACGGTGAGCGCGCAAGCATCGGCCCGCAAGCCAACCGCGCCGCTAGCAACTGACCTGCCGGTACGGCCTCAAAGGCTCGCTCAAATAAGCAATCAATCAGGCCTTCGACCCGTCATTGCGAGGAGCTCTTGCGACGAAGCAATCCAGGGCCACGCAATGAGGCCCCTGGATTGCTTCGCGCCGGCTTCGGCTCGCAATGACGAAAACCCTGATCTTCCGTGCTGCGTTTCGGCCAGCCTCTCAGCCTTCGCCGTTCTCCGGCCCAGCATTGTCGTGGCCGTTGCCATTGCCGTTTTCGGTGTCCTCGCCGAGGCGTTCGACCGAGACCACGTGCTCGTCCTCGGCGGTGTTGAACACCGTGACGCCCTGCGTCGAGCGGCCGACGATGCGGATGCCGCCGACCGGGCAGCGGATCAATTGCCCCTTGTCGGTCACCAGCATGATTTGATCTTCTTCCTCGACGGGGAAGGAAGCCACCAGCTTGCCGTTGCGCGAATTCACCGCCATCGCGACGATGCCTTTGCCGCCGCGTCCGGTGGTGCGGTACTCAAACGACGAGGTGCGCTTGCCGAAGCCGTTCTCGCTCAGCGTCAGCACGAACTGCTCGTTGGCCGACATTTCGGCGTAGCGATCCGGACTGAGCGCAGCGATCGCCTCGACCTCCTCGGCCTCGGTGTCCACGACCTCGGCCGCTTCGGCGGCCTCGACCGGCTCGGCCTCCTCGCCGGTGGCGGCGCGGCGGATCGCGCCGGACTGCTTCAGATAGGTGCTGCGTTCGGCCGGCGTGGCATCGAAATGCCGCAGGATGGTCAGCGAGATCACCTGATCGCCATTCGCCAGCGCCATGCCGCGCACGCCCATTGAGGCCCGGCTCTGGAACACGCGGACGTCGGTGACCGCGAAGCGGATGCACTGGCCGCCGGCGGCGGTCAATAGCACGTCGTCGCGGTCGGTGCAGATCTGCACGTCGACGATCGCCTCGCCGTCGTCGAGCTTCATCGCGATGATGCCGGAGCGGCGCACGTCGACGAAGTCGGACAGCTTGTTGCGGCGCACCGTGCCGCGGGTGGTGGCGAACATCACGTCGAGTTCGGCCCAGGAGGATTCATCCTCCGGCAGCGGCATGATGGTGGTGATGCGCTCGCCCTGCTCCAGCGGCAGGATATTGATCAGCGCCTTGCCGCGGCCGTTCGGCGGCGCGATCGGCAGCCGCCAGACCTTTTCCTTATAGACCTGGCCGCGCGACGAGAAGAACAGCACCGGGGTGTGCGTGGAGGCGACGAACAGCCGGCTGACAAAATCCTCCTCGCGGGTCTGCATGCCGGAGCGGCCCTTGCCGCCGCGGCGCTGCGCCCGATAGGTCGACAGCGGCACCCGCTTGACGTAGCCGGCGTGCGACACCGTCACCACCATGTCCTCGCGCTGGATCAGGTCTTCGTCTTCGACCTCGCCTTCCTGCTCGACGATCATGGTCTTGCGCGGCGTTGCGAATTCCGCCTTCACCGCCGCGAGTTCGTCCTTGATGATGCTCTGCACCCGCGCGCGGGAGCGCAGGATTTCCAGGTAGTCGGCGATCTCGATCGCCAGCTTGTCGAGTTCGTCGGAAATTTCCTCGCGGCCCAGAGCGGTGAGCCGGGCCAGCCGCAGATCGAGGATCGCCTTGGCCTGTTCAAACGAAAGCCGCGCGGTGCCGTCCTCGTTGAGCCGATGCCGGGGATCGTCGATCAGCGTGATCATCGCCGCGACGTCCTTGGCCTCCCAGTCGCGCGCCATCAAGGTGTCGCGCGCGGTCGCGGGATCCGGCGAGGTGCGGATCACCCGGATGATCTCGTCGATATTGGCGACCGCGATGGCGAGGCCGACCAGCACATGGGCGCGGTCGCGCGCCTTGTTGAGCAGGAATTTGGTGCGCCGGGTGACCACCTGTTCGCGGAACGCCACGAACAGCCGCAGCAGATCCTTCAGGTTCATCAGCTGCGGACGGCCGGCGTCGAGCGCCACCATGTTGGCGCCGAAATTGGTCTGCAGCGGCGTGAAGCGATAGAGCTGGTTCAGCACCACGTCGGGCACCGCATCGCGGCGCAGTTCAACTACGACGCGGAAGCCGTCGCGGTCGGATTCGTCGCGCAGATCGGAAATGCCCTCGATCTTCTTCTCGCGCACCAGTTCGGCGATGCGCTCCACCATGGTGGCCTTGTTCACCTGGTAGGGAATTTCCGAAATGATGATCGCCTCGCGATCCTTACGGGTCGGTTCGATCGCCACCTTGCCGCGCATCACGATCGAGCCGCGGCCGGTGTGATAGGCGAGCCGGATGCCGGCGCGGCCGAGGATGATGCCGCCGGTCGGGAAATCCGGACCCGGCACGATCTTGGTCAGGTCGTCGATGCTGAGCGCCGGATCGTCGATCAAGGCGACGCAGGCGTCGATCACCTCGCCGAGATTGTGCGGCGGGATGTTGGTCGCCATGCCGACGGCGATGCCGCCGGCGCCGTTGACCAACAGATTGGGGAACTTGGCCGGCAGCACCCGCGGCTCTTGGAACGAGCCGTCATAGTTGTCCTGATAGTCGACGGTGTCCTTGTCGAGATCGTCGAGCAACAGCTGCGCGATCTTGGTCAGCCGGGATTCGGTGTAGCGCATCGCAGCCGCGGCATCGCCGTCGACCGAACCGAAATTGCCCTGGCCGTCGATCAGCGGCACGCGCATGGAGAAGTCCTGCGCCATCCGCACCATCGCGTCATAGACCGACTGGTCGCCGTGCGGGTGATACTTACCGATGACGTCGCCGACGGTGCGCGCCGACTTGCGATACGGCTTGTTCCATTCGAAGCCGTTCTCGTACATCGCGTAGAGAATCCGCCGGTGCACCGGCTTCAAGCCGTCGCGAGCGTCCGGCAACGCGCGGGCCACGATGACGCTCATCGCGTAATCGAGATAGCTGCGTTTCATCTCGTCGAGAATCGAAACGGGGCGGATATCCGAGGGCGCCGGCGGCTCTCCGGACTTCTTATCGTCGGTGTCGGACAAAGGGTGATTTCCGGTCAGAATCTGTTTCGAATTTTATAGCTGATCGGGCGGCCGCGAACCACCCTTAACTGGTTCCGGTCGAGGGTTTTTCCCTTCGTTTTTCCAAATACTTACGCGGGACGCAGGGCTCACCTTGCGGGGTCATTCCGGGGCGCGAGGCCGCAGGCCGAGCGAACCCGGAATCTTGCCGCAAGCACAAGCACCCCGCGCCACGCCCGTCGCGAGATTCCGGGTTCGCTCACAGCTTCGCTGTTCGCGCCTCGGAATGACGACTTTGGCGCGGAGGACCACACGTTTGCGCCTACCCACTCGTGCGTTAACGGAACGCCGCATTCGTAACGGTCCCGGTTCTGCGGAGCAGCGCTTCGCGCTGCGCCGCGCCCGGGACACAAGACCTCAAAACCGACGTTGAGGTGTCGGCCCCTACTCCGGATGCAACACCGCGCCGAACCGGCTGATCACGGCGTCGCGCTTGGTCGGATCGACCCGCACCGTCATGGCGAAGCGGCCGTCCGCGAGCTCTTTCTCCAGCACCTCGGCGTTGCGGTGCAGCCAGCTCACCCCGGCGCCGTCGGCGGCGTCGATCGAGAGATCAAGCGTGATCCTTGCCGCCGCCAGCCGGTCCTCGATCGCCAGCAAGAGCGCGTCGACACCCTCGCCGGTGACGGCGGACACCAGCAGGCAGGGATGCTGCGGGTCGCGGCGCGCCGCGATGTTGCGCAGATTGGCGAGCTCGTCGGCGGCGAACTGATCGATCTTGTTCCAGACCTCGATGATGCGGCCGCCGCCGCCGGCCTCCGGATCGATGCCGAGCTGCCGCAGCACGGCTGCGACGTCGTCCTGCTGGGCGTCGGCGTCCTCATGGGCGATGTCGCGGACGTGCAGGATGAGGTCGGCTTCCAGCACCTCTTCCAGCGTGGCGCGGAACGCCGCTACCAATTGCGTCGGCAGATTGGAGATGAAACCCACGGTGTCGGACAGCATCGCCTTGCCGCCATGCGGCAGATGCAGCGCCCGCAGCGTCGGATCCAGCGTTGCGAACAGCATGTCGGCGGCCTGCACCTCAGCGCGGGTCAGCCGGTTGAACAGCGTCGACTTGCCGGCATTGGTGTAGCCGACCAGCGCCACCACGCGGTACGGCACCCGCTGCCGGCCGGCGCGGTGCAGCCGGCGCGTGCCCTGCACCTTCTTGATCTCGTTTTCGATCTTGCTGATGCGGTCGCCGATCAGCCGGCGGTCGGCCTCGATCTGGGTCTCGCCAGGGCCGCCGAGAAAGCCGAAGCCGCCGCGCTGCCGCTCCAGATGGGTCCAGGAACGCACCAGCCGCGAGCGCTGATAGTTGAGATGCGCGAGCTCGACCTGCAGCGCGCCTTCCTTGGTCTTGGCTCTGCGGCCGAAGATCTCCAGGATCAGCCCGGTGCGATCCAGCACCTTGGCGCTCCAGGCCTTCTCCAGATTGCGCTGCTGGATCGGCGACAGCGCGCAGTCCATCACCACCAGATCGGCCTCATGGGCCTTGATGGTGCCGAGGATCTCCTCGACCTTGCCCTTGCCGAGATAGGTCGCCGGGCGGATTTGGCTGATCGGCGCCAGGATGGCTTCGGCCACCATCAGGTCGATCGCCAGCGCAAGGCCAGCGGCTTCCTCGAGCCGGGCCTGCGAACTGCGCTGGGCGTGAATCTCGGCCTGCGGATCGGGATCGCCACGACGCGCACGCAAATACGGACCGATAACGATGGCTCGTCCGGTCTGGTTTGCTGACGGCTGCGGCCGGTCAGCGGCCCCTTCGAAGCTGCGGGGTTCCAATCAGTTGGTTCTCAAGCTGGAGCGTCCTCGCCACCTTCGAACAGTTGGATCGGGGCGCCCGGCATGATGGTCGAGATCGCATGCTTGTAGACCAGCTGCGAATGACCGTCGCGCCGCAGCAACAGGCAGAAATTGTCGAACCAGGTGACAATGCCTTGCAGCTTGACCCCGTTGACCAGAAAGATCGTGAGTGGCGTCTTGGTCTTACGTACGTGGTTGAGAAAAGTATCCTGTAGATTCTGTGCGCGGTCGGCCGCCATTTTTTTTGTCCCGAGTATCGTTTTGTTGCTTTTTTTAAACCAGACGCCGCTCCTCTGCAGGAGAATTGCCTCGGTTGCCACCTCGCCCTGAGATCCCCCTCCGGCCAGATGTCAAGATGATTAGACGGCACGGGTCGTTTGAAGGCAAGCCAGTTCGCGCAGCGGTGGTGTCGCAGCGGGCAGAAAGTTCATGAAAAACACGAAAAGCGGTGGAATTCCTCCCGCAGCCGCCTGGCAATTCTCCCGGGCTTACCGTCGCCCACACGTTGTCCGTCGATCGCCACCACCGGCATCACGATCTGGCTGGAGGCGGTGACGAAGGCCTCGGCGGCGCCGTGCGCCTCCTGCGGCGTGAACGGCCGCTCCTCGAATCGCAGCTGCAACGCCGCCAGCGCCTCGATCAGCACCGCGCGGGTGATCCCGGCCAGGATACCGCTGTCCGCCGAGCGGGTCACCACCCGGCCCTCCCGGGTGACGATCCAGGCGTTGCTGGAGGCGCCCTCGGTGACGTAGCCGTCGCCGTCGACATACCAGGCCTCATAGGCGCCGTGCTCGCGCGCCGCCTGTTTCGCCAGCACGTTGGGCAACAGCGCCACCGTCTTGATGGCGACCCGCGGCCAGCGATTCTCCGGATGCGTGATCACCTTGATGCCGTGCGCCGCGGTGTCCTGGTTCTTGGCGAAGTTCAGCGGCCGCGCGGTGACCACGATCGAGGGTTTCACCGAAGCCGGCGGGAAGCCGTGGTCGCGCCGCGCCACGCCGCGGCTGACCTGCAGATAGACGATGCCGTAGCCGACCCGGTTGCGGCGGACCACTTCGCGCAGCACGATAAGCAGCGCCGACAGCGGCATCGGCAGCGCGATCCGCAATTCGCTCAAAGAGCGCTGCAGCCGCCCCATGTGCCTGGGGAAATCCACGATCCGGCCGCCGCGCACTTCGCAGACCTCGTAGACGCCGTCGGCGAACTGATAGCCGCGGTCCTCGATATTGACGCTGGCGTCGCGCAGATCCTGATAGCGGCCGTTGACATAGGCGATGCGAGCCATTTGCTATTCCAAGTGTAACTAGAGCTATTCCGGTTCTGATAGAATCAGAACCGGAGCTCTAGATTGTTATTTTGACGCGTTTTCTTCACGCGAACCGGGATCCACTTCGCTCGAAAACGCTTTAAAGCTAACGCTCAGCCGACGCCGAGCGCCTTGAGCTTGCGATGCAGCGCCGAGCGCTCCATCCCGACGAATTCGGCGGTGCGCGAAATGTTGCCGGAAAACCGGCTGATCTGCGCGATCAGATAGTCGCGTTCGAACACTTCGCGGGCCTCGCGCAGCGGCAGCCCCATGATGTGCTCGCCATTGTTGCCGGTCGGCATGGTCGGCACCATCGAGCCGACGTCCTGCGGCAGCATGTCCGCGGAGATGATCACCTCCGGGCCGCCGCCGGCGAGAATCATCACCCGCTCGACGTTGTTGCGCAATTGCCGGACGTTGCCCGGCCAAACATGCGACTGCAGCACCGCCATGGCGTCCTGCCCGATCTGGCGCTTCGGCAGCCCGGTGGCGAGCGAAATCTGGTCCATGAAATAGTCGATCAGTTCGGGGATGTCCTCGCGGCGCTCCGACAGTGGCGGCACCCGGATCGGCACCACCGAGAGCCGGTGATAGAGGTCTTCACGAAAGCGGCCTTCGGCGATTTCCTCTTCGAGATTGCGCGCGGTCGAGGAGATGATGCGGACGTCGACATTGACCTTGATGGTGCCGCCGGCGCGCTGGAAGGTCTGGTCGACCAGTACCCGCAAAATCTTGTTCTGGGTCTCGCGCGGCATGTCGCCGATCTCGTCGATGAACAGCGTGCCGCCGTGGGCCTCTTCCAGCGCGCCGGCCTTGCGCGGCTGCTCGCCATTGCTCTGCTCGACGCCGAACAGTTCGACCTCCATGCGCTCCGGCGTGATCGCCGCGGCGTTGATCACCACGAACGGTCCCTCGGCGCGACCGGAGGCGTTGTGCAGCGTGCGCGCCGCCAATTCCTTGCCGGCGCCGGACGGTCCGACGATCAGGATCCGGCTGTTGGCTTTGGCCGCGCGCTCGATGGTCTGGCGCAGCTGGTTCATGCAGGCGGAATGCCCCATCAGCGTCGAGGCGATCGGCGCCTGCTGCTTCAGCTCCTTGACTTCGCGCTTCAGCCGCGAGGTCTCCAGCGCCCGCGTCGCCACCAGGATCAGCCGGTCCGACTTGAACGGCTTCTCGATGAAGTCGTAGGCGCCGCGCTTGATCGCCGCCACCGCGGTTTCGATGTTGCCGTGGCCGGAGATCATCACCACTGGCACGTCGGCGTGCTCGCGCTTGATCTGCTCCAGCAGTTGCAGGCCGTCGAGCTTGGAGCCCTGCAGCCAGATGTCGAGGAACACCAGATTGGGCCGCCGGTTCGACACCTCGGCCAGCGCCGAATCGCTGTCGCGCGCGGTGCGGGTGGTGAAGCCCTCATCCTCGAGGATGCCGGCGACGAGATCGCGGATATCGGCTTCGTCGTCGACAATCAGAATGTCATTGGCCATGGGTCGCGCCTGTCATTTTAGTTGCCGCTGGTGACGGGGATTTTCGATTCGCCGGGCATCGAGATCGCCGGCTGGCTGGGCTGCTCTTTCGGCGGCTGCCCGGAGATCGAGAAGCGCAGCCGCATCCAGGCGCCGCGCTGCTGCTCGGGGCGGATGTTGGAAGCGTCGTTGAGCTCGATGGCGCCGCCATGATCCGCCAGCACCCGGCCGACGATGGCGAGCCCGAGCCCGGTGCCCTTTTCGCGGGTGGTGACGTAGGGCTCCAAGAGCCGCGACCGCGCGGTCTTCGGCAGCCCGATGCCATTGTCGATGACGTCGATCACGATGTCCTCGCCCTCGCGCGCGGCGACCACCTCGATCTTGCCCTTGCCGAGTTCCTCGGCCGGCACCGCCTCGATCGCCTCGGTGGCGTTCTTGATGATGTTGGTCAGAGCCTGCGAGATCAGCCGGCGGTCGAACCGCGCCCGCATCGGTTCGTCCTTGATCTCGGCTGCGATGTCGATGTCCGGATGGCCGACCCGCATCAGGAACACGGTCTGCCGCACGGTGTCGGCGACGTCCTCGCCTTCGATCACCGGCTTCGGCATCCGCGCGAAGCGCGAGAATTCGTCGACCATGCGGCGGATGTCGTCGACCTGGCGGATGATGGTGTCGGTGCACTGCTCGAAGATGCCCTTGTCCTCGACGATCAGCTTGCCGAATTTGCGCTTGATGCGTTCGGCCGAGAGCTGGATCGGGGTCAGCGGGTTCTTGATCTCGTGGGCGATGCGGCGGGCGACGTCAGCCCAGGCGGAGGTGCGCTGCGCCGACACCAGCTCGGTGATGTCGTCCAGCGTGATGATGTAGCTGTCCTGCGAGTGGCTGGTCTGCTCAGCGCTGATCCGCACCGACAGGTTGCGCTCATGGCCCTCGCGGTTGATGGTGACCTGGCCCTGCAACAGCCGCTGCGCGCTCTCCCGCGCGGTCTTCATCATCTCGTCGAGTTCGGGAATGATCTCGGTCAGAGGATGGCCGAGCGTTTCGGATTCCGAGTGCCCGATCAGCTTCTCCGCCGAGCGGTTCAGCACGCCGATCGAGCCCGAGGCGTCGACCCCGATGATGCCGGCGGAGGCTGACGACAGCACCGCTTCGATGAAGCGGCGGCGGCTGTCGATCACCTCGCTGGCGCTGACCAGTTCGTCGCGCTGGCTGCGCAATTCCTGCGTCATCTTGTTGAAGGTCTCGCCGAGATGCGCGAGGTCGCCTTCGGATTTGATCACCGGCACCTGGACGTCGAGGTCGCCGGTCGACACCATGTTGGCGGCGCCCATCAGCCTTCGGATCGGCGCCACCAGCCAGTTGGCGAAATTCAGCCCGATCAGCACCGACGACATCAGCACGGTGAGCGCGATCACCGTGAACATCAGCGCGAACGCCACCTGCACCCCGAGCCGGCGGGATTCCACTTCGGCGTATTCGGCGACGCTGGCCTGGGTCTGGCGCAACTGCGCCACCACCCGCGGATCGAGCAGCCGCGCGACATAGAGGAAGGTGTCGTCGAAGGCGCGCAGCCTTATCACCGCAGCGACGTAATTGGCCTCGATGAACACCGCGATCTGCGGCTCGTTCTCGTCGACATTGCTGAGGAATTCCGGCGCCGGGGTGTCGAAGTCCTGGCGGATGCCGGTCTGCGCCGATTCCAGGATGTTGCGGTCCTTGTCGATCAGCATGGCGCCGGGAAGATTGCGCGACGCCGCACTCGCGGTCAGCAATTCGCGGAAGGTCTGGCGGTCCTGATCGAACAGCGGCCGGGCGTGGGTGATGTCGGCGGCCATGCCGATGATGTCGCCGCGGATCAGTTGCGCGTGCTCGTGCAGATAGGCGTTGGCGACGATCAGCGAATTCTGGATCACCGCGCGGGTCGGCCCGGAGAACAGCTTGTCGAGACCGCGGTCGATGGTGACGTTGGCGACGATCGACACCAGCACCGCCGGCAGCACCGCGATCACCGAGAACAGGCTGACGATCTGCACATGCAGCCGTGCCGCGGCGCGGCCGCGGCGGCGCGCCTGCACCACCTGCCACAGTTCGCGGACGATGATCAGCACCAGCAGCAGCACGGTGCCGGCGTTGATCATCAGGAAGGTGATCACCACCTGCCGGGTCGGCGCGATCGGGGTCAGCCCGGTCAGCACCACGAAGGTCAGGAACGCCGACGTCAGCGCCAGCGCCACCGCGAACGGCGCCAACAGCTTGCGCAGCGTGCGCCGGCGCGGCTCGGCCTTGTGCGGTTCGGAAGATGGGGCCGCCGTATCTGCGCTGGTCATACCGGAACTGGGGGTGAGCGTGGAACGCTGCCGGGCTGCGCGGACACGCGCCGACTGATGCATTCCTACAACAATGTTGCTCAATTACGACAATTCCGCGGCACCATCCGCCGCGAAATTTCGCCTCATCCGGGCATTTGTTGTGGATTGCTCCGATTGAGACGCAATCCGGCGCCGCAAGGTTCAACCGCCGCTGCGATAGACCTGGATGTCGAGGTCGCGGATCTTCTTGCGCAGCGTATTGCGGTTGAGACCGAGCAGATCGGCGGCGCGGATCTGATTGCCGCGGGTCGCCGCCAGCGCCGCGGTCAAGAGCGGCACCTCGATCTCGCGCAGGATGCGGTGATACAGCCCGGGCGGCGGCACGCCGTTCGGGAAGCTGGAAAAGTGCGACGACAGGTAGGTCTCGACCGCGCCGCCGAGATTGTCGACGGTGTTGGAGATGCTGCCGCCGGACACCACCGCGGGCGGCGCCAGTTCGCCGTCGATCACCGGGCCGGTGATCACCTCCTGCGGGTACAGCGCCGCAAGCCGCCGCGCCAGATTCTCCAATTCGCGGACGTTGCCGGGCCAGCGGTGCTGCTTCAGCCGCTCCAGCGCCATGGCGTCGAGCTTCTTGGCCGGCAGGCCGTCCTTCTCGGCCAGCGCGAAGAAGTGCCGCACCAGGTCGGGCAGATCCTCGATGTGTTCGCGCAACGGCGGCAGCCGCAGCGGCACCACGTTGAGCCGGAAGAACAGATCTTCGCGGAACAGGCCCTGCTGGATCAGTATCCGCAGATCCTTGTTGGAGGCCGCGACGATGCGGACGTCGGTCTTGATCGGGGTGCGGCCGCCGACCGTGGTGTATTCGCCCTGCTGCAACACCCGCAGCAGCCGGGTCTGCGCTTCCATCGGCATGTCGCCGATCTCGTCGAGAAACAGCGTGCCGCCCTCGGCCTGCTCGAAGCGGCCCGAGGCGCGGGTGTTGGCGCCGGTGAAGGCGCCGCGCTCATGGCCGAACAATTCCGATTCGATCAGGTCGCGCGGGATCGCCGCCATGTTGACCGCGACGAACGGGCCGTTGCGGCGCTTGCCGTAGTCGTGCAGCGCGCGCGCCACCAGTTCCTTGCCGGTGCCACTCTCGCCGGAGATCATCACCGTGAGGTCGGTCTGCATCAGCCGCGCCAGCACCCGGTAGATCTCCTGCATCGCCGGCGAGCGGCCGACCAAGGGAATCGAATCGAATTCGGAATCGTCGGCGTGGCTGGCGCCGCGGTCCTTCGGCTCGGCCAGAGCGCGGCCGACGATGGCGATCAGCTCCTTCAGGTCGAACGGCTTCGGCAGATATTCATAAGCGCCGCGCTCGGAGGCGCGGATCGCGGTCATGAAGGTGTTCTGCGCGCTCATCACGATGACCGGCAGATTGGGCCGCATCTTCTTGATCCGCGGCAACAGGTCGAAGGCGTTTTCGTCCGGCATCACCACGTCGGTAATCACCAGATCGCCCTCGCCCTGGCTGACCCAGCGCCACAGCGTCGCGGCGTTGCCGGTCAGCCGCACCTCGTATCCGGCACGCGACAGCGCCTGATTGAGCACCGTGCGAATGGCGGTGTCGTCGTCGGCGACAAGAATACTACCTGCGGGCATTGTCAGTCCTCATCTTGCATCCTGGGCGGCACGGGACGACGCCGGCGCGTCGTCGCCAAGGCCTTGATTGTAATTTTTTGCGGTGTTGTACATCGGCAGCAGCACCCGGAACGTGGTCTTGCGCGGCTGCGACTCGCATTCGATGATGCCGCCGTGATCGCCGACGATCTTGGCGACCAGCGCCAGCCCCAGCCCGGAGCCCGACGGCTTGGTGGTGACGAACGGGTCGAACAGGTTCGGCAAAAAGTCTTCCGGCACGCCGGGACCGTTGTCCTTGACGCAGAATTCCAGCGGCAGCGACACCCGGGATTTCTTGCCCGGCACCGACAGCCGCACGCCGGGGCGGAACGCGGTGGTGAGCTGGATCTCGCCATCGGTGCCGAGATCGACCACGGCTTCGGCGGCGTTCTTCACCAGGTTGAGAAACACCTGGATCAGTTGATCCTGATTGGCCAACACCGGCGGCAGCGAAGGGTCGTAATCCGAGGTGAATTTGATGTTGCGGGCGAAGCCGGACTGCGCCAGGCGCTTCACATGATCCAGCACCGAATGGATGTTGACCGGGCCGCGCGCCACCGGGCGCTCGTCGCCGAACACCTCCATGCGGTCGACCAGCGTGACGATGCGATCGGCCTCGTCGCAGATCAGCCGGGTCAGCATGCGGTCTTCGGAGGACGCCGCCTGCTCCAACAGTTGCGCGGCGCCGCGAATCCCGGACAGCGGGTTCTTGATCTCGTGCGCCAGCATCGCCGCCAGCGCGATCACCGAGCGCGCGGCGCTGCGATGGGTGAGCTGGCGGTCCATCTTGTCGGCGATGGTGCGCTCCTGCAGCATCACCACGATATGGCCGGGGCGTTCGGCGAACGGCGCGACGTGCAGATCGACCTGGCGGTCGCCGCCATTGCGCGGCGTGCCGAGATCGACCTTGTATTCGTTGACCGGCGAGCCGGAGGCGCGAACTTGATCGATCAGCGCCAGCAACGGGCTGCCGAACGGCACCAGCTCGGTCAGCGACTGCCGGCGCAGCAGTTGGGTGGAAATCTCGAAGAAGGATTCCGCGGCCATGTTGGCGTCGACGATCTTGCCGTCGGGCGCCACCAGCATCACCGGATTCGGCAGCGCGTTGAGGATGGCATCGCCATCGGTATGCGCGATGCGGCGCGATTCAGCGGCGCTACTCATGCGGCGGCCCTCCAGGCAAAATCATCAAACGCGTCCACCAGCGCGCGGCGCACCGCGGCGGGATCCTCGGCGGTGAGAATCCGCTGGCGCCAGGATTTCAGCGCCGCCGGCTCGGCGTCGGCGGCGCGCGCGGCGACCTCAAGCGACCAGCCCAGATGCTTGCGGGCGTGGCGCAGGCCGACCTGCACGCCGTACAGCCTCAGCAGATCGTCATACAGCGCCAATAGATAGTTCAGTTGCTCGGGCAGTGCCGGCGGCAGCTCGGCGACGCCGGTCTGCAGCTGCCGGCCGATCTGCCCCGGCAGCCAGGGCTGGCCCTGCGCGCCGCGGCCGATCATCACCGCGTCGGCGCCGGACTGCCGCAGCGCCTCGACCGCGGCCTGAAACGAGGTGATATCGCCGTTGACCACCAGCGGCAGCGCGGTCGCCTCGCGCACCGCGCGCACCGCGGCCCAATCCGCCGTGCCCTTGTAGAACTGATTGCGGGTGCGGCCGTGCACGGTGATCAGCTGCACGCCGGCGGCCTCGGCGCGGCGCGCCAGCTCCGGGGCGTTGAGGCAGTCGCGGTCCCAGCCGAGCCGCATCTTCAGCGTCACCGGCACCCGCACCGCGGCCACCGTGGCCTCGATCAGCGTCAACGCGTGGTCGAGGTCGCGCATCAGGGCCGAGCCGGACTGCCCACTGCCGCCGGTGACGTGGCGCGCCGGGCAGCCCATGTTGATATCGATCAGCTCGGCGCCGCCGGCCTCGGCAATGCGGGCGCCCTCGGCCATCCAGCGCGCCTGGCAGCCGGCGAGCTGCACCACATGCGGACCGATGCCGGCGGTGTCGCAGCGCCGCACCGACATCGCCCGGCCGCGCGCCAGATCGTCGCTGGCGGTCATTTCCGATACCACCAGGCCGGCGCCCAGCGCCGCGGTGAGACGTCGGAACGGCGCGTCGGTGATGCCGGACATGGGGGCCAGGAATGCCCTGTTCACCACCTCAACAACGCCAATTTGCAACGCCGGATGACATGTGAAAGGAGAGGTGGTCACAGCCTTCTCGTGGTTCGGCGACGGCAACATTGCGTCGTCTCGCGCTCAAATCTTGAGCAAAAATTTCATGTGCCTACAGTTTAGCCAATTCCATCAGACTTGCAAGTGCATTGCAGCAATCGCCTGACGATTTGCCGTCATTCTGCGGTGAATCGTGATGTTTTTGTGCCCCGCCGTGGTAAGTGCTTCGCCTCGCCCATCCTCCCCTCCCCTTCGCTGTGACTGCTGATGCCGATGTCCAACCCCAAGAAAACTGCCGCAATTATCGTCGCCGGCGGCCGCGGCCTCCGTGCCGGCGCCGGCGGGCCGAAGCAGTACCGCACATTGGCCGGGCAGCCGGTCATTTTTCGGGCAATGCAGCCGTTTTGCACGCATTCCGAGATTTTCGCGGTGCAGCCGGTCACCAGCCCCGACGATTCCGAGCTATTCCAGCAGGCGGTCGCCGGCCTGAGCTACCAGCCGCCCGCCGCCGGCGGCGCCACACGGCAGGGCTCGGTCCGCGCCGGCCTCGAAGCCTTGGCCGACCAGGCGCCGGACATCGTGCTGATTCACGACGCGGCGCGGCCGTTCGTCGACGCCGCCTTGATCTCGCGGGCGATCAAGGCCGCCGAGATCACCGGCGCCGCGGTGCCGGCGGTCGCGGTCACCGATACCATCAAGCTGATCGGCGACACCGGCCTGGTCGAGGCCACCCCGGAGCGCGCCCGGTTGCGCATCGCGCAGACCCCGCAGGCGTTCTGCTTCGACGTCATTCTCGATGCGCACCGCCGCGCCGCGCGCGAGGGCCGCGACGATTTCACCGACGACGCGGCGCTCGCGGAATGGGCGGGATTGACGGTGGCGACCTTTGAAGGCGATGTTGCGAACATGAAGCTGACCACTCCGCAAGATTTCGTCCGCGAGGAAACCCGCCTCGGCGCGCTGCTCGGCGATATCCGCACCGGCACCGGCTACGACGTCCACGCCTTCGGCGACGGCGACCACGTCTGGCTGTGCGGGCTCAAGGTGCCGCACAATCGCGGCTTCCTGGCGCATTCCGACGGCGACGTCGGGCTGCACGCGCTGGTCGACGCCATCCTCGGCGCCTTGGCCGACGGCGACATCGGCTCGCACTTCCCGCCGACCGATCCGCAATGGAAGGGGGCGGCCTCCGACAAATTCCTGAAATACGCCATCGACCGCGTCACCGCGCGCGGCGGCGGCATCGCCAATCTCGAAGTCACCATGATCTGCGAGCGGCCGAAGATCGGCCCGCTGCGCGAGGCGATGCGGCAACGCATCGCCGAAATCACCGGGCTGCCGGTGGCGCGGATCGCGGTGAAGGCCACCACCAGCGAGCGGCTCGGCTTCACCGGCCGCGAGGAAGGCATCGCCGCCACCGCTTCAGCGACGCTGCGGCTGCCGTGGGGCGCCAACGGACTGGCGGATTGAGATGGCTGGCAGCGACCCGCGTGCCCTCGCCCGCGCGCTGCTCGATCTGTGCCGCTCGCGCAAGCTGAGCATCGCCACCGCGGAATCCTGCACCGGCGGGCTGGTCGCCGGCGCGCTCACCGAAATCCCCGGCTCCTCCGACGTCATCGACCGCGGCTTCGTCACCTATTCCAACGCAGCCAAGCACGCCATGCTCGGGGTCGAGACCGCGACGCTGATCACCTTCGGCGCGGTCAGCAAGGAGACCGCGATCGCGATGGCGATCGGCGCGCTGGAACACGCCGAGGTCGATCTGACGGTGGCGATTACCGGCATCGCCGGCCCCGGCGGCGCCACGCCGGGCAAGCCGGTCGGCCTCGTTCATATCGCGGTGGCCTCGCGCGACGGCCGCATCGCACATCGCGAGCATCGTTTCGGCGCGATCGGCCGCAGTTTGGTGCGGCAGCGCTCGGTGGTGGAAGCGCTGCGCATGTTGCTGGAATTGGCGCGCGGGCCGAAGCCGGCGAAGCCGCGGCCGGTCAGCGTATCGCGCGCCCGCGTCGCGCGCAGCCCGCGGCGCAGCGCGGTGAAGCGCCGCGTCGCGCCGCCGCGCCAGCCGAAGAAAAGCTGAGCGGGCCTCCGCAGGCCGAAACGAATCCGAACTCTCGAGGCAAGGGCTATTGGCCTCCGCGAGTCGTCCCTGCGCACGCAGGGACCCATAATCCCCGTCGTACAAGGTGATTGACAGCATTCGCACCAATAGCGAATCCGCGCCGTATGGGTCCCTGCGTGCGCAGGGACGACTCGGAGATACGCACTGCCCAGCTATGCGACGCCCGGGAACGAGCGTTATATCAGACCGTCAGCTTCCTGAGCTGCCCGCGGCCGTAGATCGCGTCGGCGCGTTGCTCGAACGCCGCGGCGAAGCGATGGAACGCGGCGTCGAACATCGTCCCCATCAATAGCGCCAGCATCTTGTTCTTGAACTCGTAGCTGAGGAAGAACCCGACGTCGCAGGCGTCGTCGCCGCGCGGCTCGAAGCTCCAGCGGTTCTCCAGATTGGAGAACGGGCCCTGCAGATACTCCACAAGGATTTTCAGATTGCCGCGGTCGAGCGTCACCCGGCTGGTGAAGGTCTCGCGCACCAGCTTGAACGACACCGTCATGTCGGCGGTCAGCACCTCGTTGCCGTCGGGGCGCGCCACGCGATGCCGGATCTTCAGCGCGCTGCACAGCGGCACGAATTCCGGATAGCGCTCGATATCGGCGACCAGGTCGAACATCTTCAGCGCGCTGTGGCGGACCCGGCGCTTGCTTTGAAATTGCGGCATCGCAACGACTCAGCGCGACAGCGCGGCGCGCGCCGCCTGGAGCTTGGTGAAGTGATCGCCGGCGTGATGCGACGAGCGCGTCATCGGGCTCGACGACACCATCAGGAAGCCCTTGGAAAACGCCACCGACTCATAGCCGGCGAATTCCTCCGGCGGCACGAAGCGCATCACCGCATGGTGCTTCAGGCTGGGCTGCAGATATTGCCCGATGGTGAGGAAATCGACCTCGGCCGAGCGCAAATCGTCCATCACCTGCAGCACCTCGTGGCGCTCCTCGCCGAGCCCGACCATGATGCCGGATTTGGTGAACAGCGAGGGGTCGATTTCCTTGACCCGCTGCAACAGCCGGATCGAATGGAAGTAGCGCGCGCCGGGCCGCACCGTGAGATAGCGCGACGGCACGGTTTCCAGATTGTGGTTGAAAACGTCGGGCTTGGCCGCGACCACGGTTTCCAGGGCGCCGTCCTTGCGCAGAAAATCCGGGGTGAGGATTTCGATCGTGGTCGAGGGGCAGCGCGCCCGCACCGCGCGGATGGTGGCGGCGATGTGCGCCGCGCCGCCATCGGCGAGATCGTCGCGGTCGACCGAGGTGATGACGATATGTTTGAGGCCGAGCTTGAAGGTGGCCTCGGCGACGTTGTCGGGTTCGGCGGGATCGAGCGCCTCAGGCAGCCCGGTCTTGACGTTGCAGAACGCGCAAGCCCTGGTGCAGGTGTCGCCCATGATCATGAAGGTGGCGTGCTTTTTGTCCCAGCACTCGCCGATATTCGGGCAGCCGGCCTCCTCGCAGACCGTGACCAGGCCGTTCTCCTTGACGATGGCGCGGGTGTCGGCATAGCCGCGCGAGGTCGGCGCGCGGACCCGGATCCAGTCCGGCTTCTTCGGCGACAGCGCATCGGGCCGCGCCGCCTTTTCAGGATGGCGCGGGCGAACAGGCGTGGCGGAGACGGTATCGACGACGACGACCATGAAATGTCCGTTCTGCGAAGGCTTTACCTAATCCGCCGGGCAGCATCCCGCAACCCGGCCGGCTTGCTGGAGATGATCCATTGGAATAATGCTCAAACTGTATTCATTCGCCGTTTACGTCGGCGCCCTCCCCGTATTTGTCCTGCCGATTTGTCGTGTTCATGGCCGATTTGCCCGTCCCCGCTGCCCTAAAGCTCGGCGCCAGGCTGCAGCGGCGGTTCTTCGCCCGCAGCGTGCACGCGGTGGCGCCAGAGCTGATCGGCGCCACGCTGTTGGTGGACGGCGTCGGCGGCGTCATCGTCGAGGTCGAGGCCTATCACCACAGCGACCCCGCGGCGCATTCCTATGGCGGACAGACCGCGCGCAACGCGGTGATGTTCGGCCCGCCCGGGGTGGCTTACGTCTATCGCTCCTATGGCATCCATTGGTGTCTCAACGTGGTCTGCGAGGAAGCCGGTTCCGCCAGCGCGGTGCTGATCCGGGCGCTGGCCCCGACCCATGGCCTGGCGTTGATGCGGCGGCGGCGCGGCGTCGCCGAGGAGCGCGCGCTGTGTTCCGGGCCGGGCAAGCTGGCGCAGGCGCTCGGCGTCACGATCGCGCATAACGGCCTGCCGCTCGATGCGCCGCCGTTCGCGATGCATGCCCGGCTGCAGACGCCGGCGATCGTCGCCGGTCCCCGGATCGGCATCAGCAAGGCCGCAGAACTGCCGTGGCGCTACGGCTTGCAGGGCTCGCGCTACTTAAGCAAGCCGCTTGCCGGATGAGGCTGCGGACAGCGGCCGGATAGTGAAGGCGCCCTCTCGCGTTTCGAGCGACCTGGATTGCGGTTGGCGCAAACAACACCCGTCGCAACAACAATCGAGGTTCCGGTTCTCAGTCGGCCAGGCCCGGACCAGCTTTCGGCTCAGCGCAGGATCTGCCCCAGAAACAGCTTGGTGCGGGCGTGCTGCGGATTGGCGAAGAATTCCGCCGGGGTGTTGGCCTCGATCACCTGCCCCGCGTCCATGAACACCACGCGGTCGGCGACCTGCTTGGCGAAGCCCATTTCGTGGGTCACCACCATCATGGTCATGCCCTCTTCGGCGAGGTCGACCATGGTGTCGAGCACTTCCTTGACCATCTCCGGATCGAGCGCCGAAGTCGGCTCGTCGAACAGCATCACCTTGGGGTTCATCGACAGCGCCCGCGCGATCGCCACACGCTGCTGCTGGCCGCCGGAAATCTGCCCGGGAAATTTGTGCGCCTTGTCCGGAATCCGCACCCGCTCGAGATATTTCATCGCGGTGGCCTCGGCGTCCTTCTTCGGGATGTTGCGCACCCAGATCGGCGCCAGCGTGCAGTTCTCCAGCACGGTCAGGTGCGGAAACAGGTTGAAGCTCTGGAACACCATGCCGACCTCGCGGCGGACTTCGTCGACGGTGCGCAGGCTCGGCCCGAGTTCGATGCCGTCGACGATGATGCTGCCTTCCTGGAATTCCTCCAGCGCGTTGATGCAGCGGATCAGCGTCGATTTGCCGGACCCCGAGGGGCCGCAAATCACGATGCGCTCGCCGCGCGCTACGTCGAGCGAGATGTCGCGCAACACGTGGAAATCGCCGTACCACTTGTTGAGGGCCGCGACGGTGACGATCGGTTCTGCCATTGCAATCCTATCCGATGGTTATCAGCTGCGCCGGTGGGCGTTGAGACGGTGTTCGACGAACAACGAATACCGCGACATCCCGAAGCAGAACACGAAATAGACCAGGCCGGTAAAGGCAAAGCCGGTGAACATCGTGGTCGGCGTCGACCACACCGGGTCGGCAAACGACGCCCGCAAACTTCCCAGCAGATCGAACAGGGCCACGATCGACACCAGCGAGGTGTCCTTGAACAGCGCGATGAAGGAATTGACCAGGCCCGGAATGACGTGGCGCAGCGCCTGCGGCATCACCACGAGCCCGGTGATCTTCCAATAGGACAGCCCGAGCGCGCTCGCCGCCTCGGCCTGGCCGCGCGGGATCGCCTGCAAGCCGCCGCGGATCACTTCGGCGTTGTAGGCGCCGGCGAACAGCGCGATGCCGATCAGCACCCGCACCAGCCCGTCGACGGTGAAGTTGCCGGGCAGGAACAACGGCAGCATGTAGGTGGCGAAGAACAATACGGTGATCAGCGGCACGCCGCGCCAGAACTCGATGAACAGCACCGAGAAGATCCGGATCAAGGGAATCGTCGAGCGCCGCCCCAGCGCCAGCGCGATGCCGACCGGCATCGAGGTGACGATGCCGGTGACGGAGACCACCAGCGTCACCAAAAGGCCGCCCCACATTCTTGTGTCGACGATCGGCAGCCCGCCGCGGTCGAGCCGCATCACGAAGATCACCACAGCGATGCCGGCGAAGATCGCGAGGCTGCGCGCCAACGCCCGCCAGCCGTTACGGAAGCCGCCGCTGAGCAGGAACAACAGACCGGAGACGAGCACCGCGGTGATGCCGAAATCCATCCATAGCGGCCGCGCCGAGCCATGGATCGCGTCGCGCAGCCAGCTCAGCGGCCAGATCACGAACCACACCGCGGCGCCAAAGCCGTAGATCAATTTGCCGAGCGCCACCGAGACCACGCCGCCGCCGGCGGCGAGCTTGCTGCCGCCCTCGCTGATGCTGGCGGAAAATCCCGATAGCAGGTCCGCGGTCCAGCTCAGTGCGAAGCCGTGCAACCCGCCGCCGTGCAGCAGGAAATACGCCACCACCGGGAAGGCGATGAAGAACAATCCGGCGTTGACGCTCTTGGCCGGCACCCGCGGGACCAGCAGCGGCAGCAGCAAAAGCGCCGCCAGCGCGAAGGTGAGATTGACCCGCCAGCGCTGGTCCTGCGGATAGAAGCCGTAGACGAACTGCGCGAACTTGGCCTGCACGAACGGCCAGCAGGCGCCAACCGCACCGCCGGCGCTGTCGGCCAGGCAGTCGGTGCGGCTGGTGCCCTGCCACACCGCGTCAATCAGCAGGAATTTCACCGTCGGCACCAGGGTCAGCCACAGCAGCGCCGCGCCGACGATGGTGAGGATGGTGTTGGTCGGCGTGTTGAACAGCCGGGTGCGCAGGAAGCCGGTGAAGCCGGTGGTCTTCACCGGTGCCGGTCGGCTGTCGACCAGATCCTGGCGAACGAACGAGGCGGGAACGCCGGTCATGCGCCGAGACTCCGTCCGAGCCGCCAGCCGTAGAAGCTCATCAACGCGCTGGTGACGATCGAGATCAGCAAATACACGCTCATGGTGATGGCGATGATTTCGATGGCCTGCCCGGTCTGGCTCAGCGTGGTGCCGGCGAACACCGAAAACAGATCCGGATAGCCGATCGCCACCGCCAGCGACGAGTTCTTGGTCAGGTTGAGATACTGGTTGGTCAAAGGCGGCAGGATCACCCGCAGCGCCTGCGGCACCACCACGAGGCGCAGCGTCGAGCCGCGCGACAGCCCGAGCGAGGCGCCCGCCTCCATCTGGCCCTTGTGCACCGACTGGATGCCGGCGCGCACGATCTCGGCGATGAACGAGGCGGTGTAGGTCGACAACGCCAGCGTCAGCGCCACGAATTCCGGCGCGACGCGCGCGCCGCCGGCGAAGTTGAAGCCCTTCAGCGCCGGGATTTCGAAGCTGAACGGCTTGCCGAAGATCAGCGTCGCCACGAGCGGCAAGCCGATCAGCAGTCCGAGCGCGAACGGCCACACCGTCATCGGCTTGCCGGTCTGGAACAGGCGGCGTCGCGCATAGGCCGGCAACAGCACCGCGATGGCGATCGCCGCGGCGATGGCGATCAGGAAGGCGTCGAGCCCGGCCTCGCCGACCGGCCGCGGCACCACGATGCCGCGGTTGCTGAGGAAGAACGCGTCGAACACGGTCACGCTCTGCCGCGGATTCGGCAAGGTGCCGAGCACCGCGAGGTACCAGAACAGGATCTGGAACAACAGCGGCAGGTTGCGCACCAGTTCGACGTAACCGCCGGAAATCTTCGACAGCAGCCAGTTCGGCGACAGCCGGCCCAGCGCCACCATGAAGCCGATGATGGTGGCGAAGACGATGCCGATCACCGACACCACCAGGGTGTTGACCAGCCCGACCAGAAACACCCGCGTATAGGTGTCGGCTTCCGAATACGGAATCAGCGCCTGGCTGACGCCGAATCCGGCGGTCTGCGACATGAAGCCGAAGCCCGAGGCAATGCGCTGGTTGGCGAGGTTGCCGCGGGCGTTGTCGACGATTTCGTAGGCCACCCAGATCAGGGCGGCGACGAACAGAACCTGGAGCAGCAGGCCGCCCCAACCGGCGCGTCCACCCAGCAGCCGGCGCAGCTTGGCAACAAGCTGCGCCGGCGGGGGGCGGGCCTCGATGGCCATCGGGAGGATCGATTCGTTGCGGTTAGCGGATCGGCGGCGCGTACTGGATGCCGCCCTTGTTCCACAACTGGTTGAGGCCGCGGGCGATGCCGAGCTTGGAGCCGGAGCCGACGTTGCGATCGAACACCTCGCCGTAATTGCCGGTCGCCTTGACGATGCGCACCACCCAGTCCTTGGTTAGGCCGAGCTGTTCGCCGAGATTGCCGTCGGTGCCGAACACCCGCTTCAGCTCCGGCTTGTCGAGCTTGGCCTGGTCCTCGACGTTCTTCTGGTTGACGCCGAGTTCCTCGGCATTGAGCAGCGCGAACAGCGTCCACTTCACGATGTCGAACCACTGGTCGTCGCCGTGGCGCACCAACGGGCCGAGCGGCTCCTTGGAGATCACTTCCGGCAGCACCGCGTGATCGGCCGGGGTGGCGAGCTTCAGCCGCAGCGCATAAAGCTGCGAGACGTCGGAGGTGAACACGTCGCAACGCCCGGATTCATAGGCCTTGATGGCTTCGTCCGCGGTGCCGAAGGCGATCACCTCGTACTTCATGTTGTTGCCCTTGAAGTAGTCGGCAACGTTCTGCTCGTTGGTGGTGCCGGTCTGCACGCAGATCGACGCCGAGTTGAGTTCGAGCGCGGAATTGACCTTCAGCGCCTTGCGCACCAGGAAGCCCTGGCCGTCATAATAGGTGACGCCGGTGAAATTGACGCCGAGCGAGGTGTCGCGCGACACCGTCCAGGTGGTGTTACGCGACAAAACGTCGATCTCGCCGGACTGCAGCGCGGTGAAGCGGTCCTTGGCCGACAGCGGCACGAATTTGACCTTGGTCGGATCGTTGAACACCGCGGCGGCTACCGCGCGGCACAGATCGACGTCGATGCCGGTCCAGTTGCCCTTGTCGTCCGGCGCCGAGAACCCCGGCAGGCCCTGGCTGACGCCGCAGGACAAAACGCCCCGGTCCTGGACCGTCTTCAGGGTTTGCGCGCCGGCCGCCTGGGTCAGAAACCCGGCAGTGACGGCAACAGAGAGAGCGAGAGATACGCGTTTCATAGCCAAGCCTTTCAAGGAACGTCGTCCTGGACGCATTCGTCGGTATTCGTGGTCGTCATATCACCGCAGAGGAGAACGGCCGATCGATGCCCTCGTCCTCCCGGCGGGCGAAGCGATATCAGCTTCCGCCGCCAGATGGGATAGACGTTGGCCGATTTTCGCAGCGTGCCCCTCGAACGCGCGGCAACCAGACAGGTGCGGATGCATCACAGAACGAGTTGAAGTCCGGGTCAAGGGGTTGACGGCCGTCTTCTGTGGCCTGCTAGTAGGAAGTCCAGCCCGCCGCAGCCGCATTGCACCCGGAAGGGGCAAACTGCTGCATCAGCAGATGCTTTTTTGGTCATAACTCATGAACTCCTCCGACGACGGCGCTCTGCCGCTTCGCTCCGATACCCAACTCGTCACCGCCGGCCGCGACACCGCAGCGCAAAAAGGATTCGTCAATCCGCCGGTGGTGCGAGGCTCCACGGTGCTGTATCCGACCGCGGCCGACCTGCACGCGCATCGCGGCGCGTTCTCCTATGGCCGCCACGGCACCCCGACCACCCAGGCGCTGCAACAGGCGCTGCTGACGCTGGAAGGCGGCCATTGCGCCGGTGTGGCGCTGGCGCCGTCCGGGGTGGCGGCGATCTCCACCGCGCTGCTCGCGGTGCTGAAGGCCGGCGACCATCTGTTGGTATGCGACAACGCCTATCGCCCGACCCGGCTGTTCTGCGACGGGCTGTTGCGGCGCTACGGCGTCACAACCAGCTATTTCGACCCGCTGATCGGCGCCGGCATCGCGAGCCTGTTGCAGCCCAACACCAAAGCGGTGATGGTCGAGGCGCCCGGCTCGCAATCCTTCGAAATGCCCGACATCCCGGCGATCGCCGCGGTGGCGCATGGCCACGGCGCGCTGGTGCTCGACGACAACACCTGGGCGACGCCGCTCTTTCACCGCTCGCTCGACCAGGGCGTCGACATCTCGATCCAGGCCGCGACCAAATATATCGGCGGCCATTCCGACATCATGTTCGGCACCATCTCGGCCAACGCCAAGGCCTGGCCGCTGGTCAACGACGCGGTCCGCGCGCTCGGGGTCTGCGCCGGTCCGGACGACGTATTCCTGGCGTTGCGCGGGCTGCGCACGCTGGCGGTACGGCTGAAGCATCATCACCAGGCCGGGCTGGAGATCGCGCGCTGGCTGCAGGCACGGCCGGAGGTTGCAAAGGTGCTGCATCCGGGCCTTGAAACCGATCCCGGCCACGCGATCTGGCAGCGCGACTTCACCGGCGCCTCCGGGCTGTTCAGCATCGTGCTGAAGCCCGCGCCACAACAGGCCGTCGACGCGCTGCTCGACACCGTGAAACTGTTCGGCATGGGCTATTCCTGGGGCGGCTTCGAGAGCCTGGTGATTCCGTTCGATTGCGCCAGCTACCGCAGTGCGACCCAATGGGTTCCGGGCGGCCCGGCGCTGCGGCTGCATATCGGGCTGGAAAGCGTCGACGACCTCAAGGTCGATCTCGACCGCGGCTTTGCGGCGTTCAACGCCGCGCTCTGACGCCGGGCGCCGGCGCCAACGGGAACCGCTGCCTCGAAACAATCCTGCCGCTGCATCAACTTAAGCGTTGATCGGCGCGGGCAGCGCGATAGCCTGACCCTTCGAGCGAAACTCGGAGGGCCGCCGATCGATGGGAAGCATCGTTGTTCTCGACCTGATGGGCGGCGTCGCGCTGTTGCTGTGGGGCCTGCACATGGTGCACAGCGGACTGATGCGGGCGTTCGGCGCCGACCTGCGGCTATTGCTATCGCGCGCGCTGCGCAACCGGGTCTCGGCGTTGCTGGCCGGGCTCGGCCTCACCGCGCTGCTACAGAGCAGCACCGCCACCGCGCTGATGACCGGCTCGTTCGTCACCGCCGGCGTGGTCGGGCTGGTGCCGGCGCTGGCGATCATGCTCGGCGCCAATGTCGGCAGCGCGCTGATCGTGCAACTGCTGTCGTTCAACATCGCCGCCGTCGCTCCGGTGCTGTTCATCGTCGGCCTGCTGGCGTTCCGCAGCGGCGCGCGGTCGCGGCTGAAGGACCTCGGCCGGGTCTCGATCGGACTCGGGCTGATGCTCTTGGCGCTGCACATCCTGCTCGATACCTTGCAGCCGGCGGAAACCGCCCCCGGCATGCGCGTGGTGATGGCGGCGCTGACCGGCGATCCGGTGCTGTGCATCCTGCTCGGCGCGCTGGTCACCTGGATGGCGCATTCCAGCGTCGCCGTGGTGCTGCTGACGATGTCGCTGGCGTTCGCGCATTTCGTCACGCCCGCGGCCGCGCTCGCCCTGGTGCTCGGCGCCAATCTCGGCAGCGCGATCAATCCGCTGCTGGAGGGCCCCCGCCGCGACAACGCAGCGAGCTACCGGCTGCCGCTCGGCAATGCCCTCAACCGGCTGATCGGCGTTGCACTGGTAGCGCCGTGGCTGCGCCCGATCGCCGAGGCGCTGCAGGCCTTCCAGCCCGATGCCGCGCGATTGACCGCGGAATTCCACATCGCCTTCAACCTGACCACGGCGCTGTTGTTCGTCGGCCTGCTCGGCCCGCTGGCGCGGCTATTGGAGCGCTATCTACCGGAGCGCACCCCGGACGCCAATCCGGCGCGGCCGCGCTATCTCGACGAGGCGGTGCTGAACTCGCCGCCGCTGGCTTTGGCCTGCGCGGCGCGCGAGGTGCTGCATATGGGCGACCTGGTCGAAGAGATGCTGCGCAAGGTGGTCAGCGCGATGATGACCGACGACCGCCTGTTGGTCGATCAGGTGTCGCGGATGGACAATTCGGTCGACGCGCTGGACGAGGCGATCAAGCTCTATCTGATCAAACTGACCCGCGACAGTCTCGACGACCGCGACGGCCATCGCGCCATGGAGATCATCTCGTTTGCCATCAATCTCGAACATATCGGCGACATCATCGACAAGAACTTAAGCGAGCTTGCGACCAAGAAGATCAAGCGGCGCTTCCAGTTCTCGCCGGAGGGCGCCGAGGAACTGGCGGCGTTCCACAGGCGCACGCTGGAATCGCTGCGCAGCGCGTTCGGGGTGTTCATCTCCGGCGACGTCGCGGAGGCGCGCAGGCTGCTCGCGGAAAAGACCCTGCTGCGCAACGCCGAACTGCTCGCCACCGAACGCCATCTCGATCGGTTGCGCGAAGGCCGCGCCGAAACCATCGAGACCACCTCGCTGCATCTCGACGTGCTGCGCGACCTGCGGCGGATCCACTCGCACATCTGTTCGGTGGCGTTCCCGGTGCTGGATGCGGCGGGCGAACTGCCGGCTGCGACGGCCGCGCAGGAGACCATGACGCTGTCCGCGCCGGTCGCGCATCCGGCGCCTAGGTAGCGCATGATCCGGAAAAGTGGCACCCGGTTTCAGAAAAGATCGTGCTCAACTAGAAAAAGACAGCGTCAGCTATCCAGGGTCTTCGAGCCGCGGGCGTGGTTCTTCACGATCAGCATGATGTTGCGGACGTAGACGAAGGTCGCCGCCGCCTGGCCGATGATGATCACCGGCTCGCGCTTGACGATGCCGTAGACCAGCGTCATCAGCCCGCCGGCGATCGAGAAGAACCAGAACGACATCGGCACCACGCTCTGCCGCGCACGCTCGCTGGAAATCCACTGCACCAGGAAGCGCGCGGTGAACAGCAATTGCGCGACCAGGCCGAACGCCAGCCAGAAATCGAACTTGGCGACGAACACGTCAAACAGGTAGTCGCCGAGCACCTGGCCGTAATGAATGATCATGATGCGATCTCGGTTGCGGTCGGCGTGGATTTCTTGCGGCGGATCAGCCACCACACCCCGAATAGATCCATGATCCCGATCCACAGCCGGTCGAAGAAGCCGTAATTCGACACCCCCGACAGCCGCGGCCGGTCGGTCACGTCGACAAAGGCGATGTCGAAGCCCTCGCGGCGCACCAGCGCCGGCATGAAGCGGTGCAGCCCGTCGAAATACGGCAGCGACAGATAGACCTCGCGGCGAAATGCCTTCAGGCCGCAGCCGGAATCGCGGGTGCCGTCGTGCAGGATGCCGTCGCGCACCTTGTTGGCGATGCGCGACTGGATTTTCTTGAAGCCGGTGTCCTTGCGGCCGAGCCGTTGGCCCGCGGCAAGGCCGACGCCGGCGCCGCCCTGCTCGATCGCCGCGATCAGGTCGGGCAGGAACGCCGGGTTGTTCTGGCCGTCGCCGTCCAGCGTGGCGACGATGGCGCCGCGCGCCGCGCGCACGCCGCTGCGCACCGCGGCGGATTGTCCGCATGAGGCGGCATGGCGGATCTGGCGCAGATTGTCCCGCGTCTGCCTCATCGCGGCGATGCGCTGCGGCGTGGCGTCGGTCGAGCCGTCATCGACATAGACAATCTCATAGGCCCAGCGGCCGTCCAAAGCGGCGGCGATCTCGGCGATCAGCGGCGCGACATTGTCGGCCTCGTTACGCACCGGAACAACGATGGACACGGCAGGGGTGGTGCCGGAACTGGTCAAAGGATCGCTCATGGTCGGATCGGCCCGCAGCCTGTGGAACTCACCCCGGGGTGCCGTTCGCGGAAGCCCGCTTTTATGGGGCCAGGGCCTCGCGGGCAACCCTTTTGAAGTGGGGCCAGGACGGCCCCGGCAGCGCCGCGACGCTGCCGTCGCGCGCGATCGTGAAGGCCAGATGACGCGCCGCGAACCAGTAGCGTACCGCCATCGCGCCGATCACCCCGGTCAGCGCGCCGGCCACCACGTCGCTCGGATGATGCGCCAGCAGCACCAGCCGGCTCGCCGCGATCGCGAAGGCATAGCCGATCATGATGCCGCGGGCCCGCGGCCACAGCGCGGCGACCGCAAAGGCCAGCGCGAAACTGGTGGTGGCGTGGCCGGACGGCAGGCTGGAATAGGCCTCGCTCCACGACCAATATGAGAAGTTGAAGGCGTTGGCCGCGCCGCCGACGAACGGCCGGCCGCGGCCGATCGCGCCCTTCAGCAGCTCGCCGGCTAGCACCGGCACCAGCACCGCGAAGAACACGAACTGCGCCCGTGTGCCGAACGCCAGCAGCACCGCCCGCGACCAGCCGGCGAGCCTGGGCGTGATCAACAAGAGCGCCAGCAGCAGCGCCGCCAGCGCCCACAGCACATAGGACGCCTTGCCGAAGTCGGTGACGATCTTGACCGGCCACAGCCAGGCGGTGCCGCGCGCCGGCATCCAGCCGATCTCGCGGCTGTCGAGCAGCACCATCAGCACCGCGATCGCCACCGCGAGCAGCGCAGTCAGGATCAAGGCGCGCCGCGCCCCGCGCCGCGCCGCCTCGGCGCGCCGCGAATGCGACGGCTTGCGGACCAATTGCGCCAATGAGGCGCCCAACAGCTTGAGCACCCGGACGACATAGGTCGGCGGCGTGTCGGCCCCGTTCGGATCGGCCATGTTACTGGGTGCCTTCCGAGCGGAACACGGCCACCGAGATCGCCCGACCTTGCGAAAAATTATAGCCGTCGATCCGCGCCGCGACGTCGTAGCGCAGCCCGATGGCTTCGGCGCGCGCCGCGAAGGCGCGTTCGGTGCGGGCTTCCACCAGCGCGAAGCGGCAGCTGCCCTGGCCTAAGAAATCCGCGGCGCCGGAGCCGTCGGTGAGCAGCGTCGAGGTGCCGGTCATGAACACCAGGCTGGGCTCCTGATAGCCGGCGGCCGCCGCCTTCGGGCCGACGCAGACCACGTTGCGCAGCGCGCGGGCGATCTCGACGCTGGGAAACAGCGGCGTCAGCGACGGCACGACAATTCCATAGACCGCGACGCTGAGAAACAGCGACGACACCACGGCATTGAGCATGGCGTGCTCGGAGCGGATGTCGTCATAGAGCCGCCAGGCCAACAGCCCGAAGATCATCGACACCGCGACGAACGGCCAGGCCAGGAACGCCGGCTGCCGTGTCAGCCACACCGCCCCCACCACCGCCACCGTCAGCACCGCGGCGGGGATCGCGAACCACCACGCAGCACCCCGGGTCAGCCAGCCGCGCGACAGCACCCGGCGCTCCAAGGCGCCGACCAGCAGGATGGCGATCGCCGG
Source organism: Rhodopseudomonas sp. (assembly GCF_036404135.1). Lineage (GTDB taxonomy): Bacteria > Pseudomonadota > Alphaproteobacteria > Rhizobiales > Xanthobacteraceae > Rhodopseudomonas_A. The sequence continues at coordinate 72,232 of NZ_DASWPE010000157.1, forward strand.
ATACAGCGGCAGCACGTAATGCGGCAGCTTCGTCATCACCAGTTCGAACACGATCCAGGACGGCAGCAGCCAGGCCAACAGATATTGCGCGCCGGGCTCGCGCCGCGCCCGCCACACCGCCGGCGCGGCCATCGCGGCAAGCGGCGCGCCGGGCCAGAACGTCACCCAGAACAGCAGGAAATACACGCCCGGAGGGGCGCCGTGGGATTCCTTGGCGCTGGTGATCTTGCTCAGCATGTCGCCGCCGACCGAATCGGCGAAGAAGCTCTCGCCGGCGCGCTGGAAGATGGCGATGAACCAGGGCAGCACCAATGCCAGCATCCACAGCACGCCCCATAGCGGCCGCAGCCGCGACAGCCAGACCAGCGAGCGGTCGCAGATCGCCAGCGCGACGATGGTGAGGCCGACGAACATCAGAATCAGCGGGCCTTTCAACAGGATGCCGCCGGCCAGCGCGGTCCAGAAGATCGCCGGCGTAGTCCAGGAGCCGCGCGCGACCTCCTCGCCGCGCTGCCAGGCCAGATAGACCCGCGCCATCGCCCCCATCGCCGCGATCACGGTCAACAGCAGCACCGCATCGGTCTTGGCGAGCCGGGCTTCGGCGCCGAGCAGGATCGAACTGCACAGAATGAGGCCGGCCAGCACCGCGCCGCGCCGCGTCACGAAGGCCAAGGCGGTCCAATAGGTCAGCAGCACCGCGCCGATCGCGCCCAGCATCGAGGGCACCCGGTACAGCCAGATCCGCACCTCGGCGCGCGGCAGCCCGAGCGCGGAGGCGGTCTCCACCACGCTGGCCTGCAGCCAGTAGATCCCGACCGGCTTCTTGTAGCGCACCTCGCCCTGAAAGCGGATGTCGACGAAATCGCTGGTCTCGACCATCTGCTTGGTGGCCTGGGCGAAGCGCGCCTCGTCGCGGTCGATCGGCGGAATCGTGAAGAACCCCGACAGTGTGAACAATACGCCGCACAGCGCCAGGAACGCCACCGCGCGGGGATGGCTGGCGGCGACGTAATCGATCACGCCGACCAGCCGTTGACCGGGATTGATCCGGTTCTTCGGCTCCGGCGGCGCGCCAAATCGGGGTCTTGCAAAGGTCTCGCTCATCGGTTTCGCATACGCTGAAACCGCTACGCGGACAACCAGTTGGCGGGCTTCTACTGGATTCGGACGACGACTGTGTCCGCGGCGCCCATGGCGTCCATCACCGTGAGCCTAACGAAGCCCGGCCCGGGCTGGTCGATCAGCCGCTGCCGGCGGCCGTCGAGCTCCCCGACCGCCACGCCATTGACCAGCATGGTCAGCGGCAGCACCCCGCCCGCCACCTTGACCGGCAGCGACGGCGCATTGGCGTCGCCCGCGGCCTCGATCCGCGAGCCGTTCAGCGGAAACTGGATGTGCAGCGCCTGCTCCGCGCCATTACGCAGCAATTCGCCGAGCGGCCGAAAACGCCGCAGCGGCAGCGGCAATTTGGCGTTGCTCGCAACCAGCGTGCCGCGCGGCGCTTTCGGCAGCGCCGCCGGCAGTCTGCCGGTGCGGGCGAAGGCGTCGAACAGGATTGGCGCCGCGGCGGTGCGGCCGACCAGGCCGGGCACCGCGGCGCCGTCCGGGCGGCCGACCCAGACCCCGATGGTGACGCGGCCGTCGAAGCCGACCGACCAGGCGTCGCGATATCCGTAAGAGGTGCCGGTCTTGAAGGCGATGCGATTGGCCGCGGCGTTGTCGGGCGGCGGGGTGCCGAGCAGCACGTTGCCGACCTGCCAGGCCGCCACCGGATCCATGAGCCGCAGCGGCTCGGGCGGCTTCGCCTCCCCCAGCGCGACCTCGCGCAGCGGCATGGCGCTGCCGAGCCGCGGCAAAGCCGCGTAGAGCTGCACCAAATCCTGCAAGCGGATGCCGACGCCGCCGAGCCCCATCGCCAGCCCCGGCGCCTCGTCCTTCGGCAGGATCAACGCCGCGCCGGCCTGTTTCAGCCGCGCCGCCAGCCGGCTCGATCCGACCCGGTCCAACAGCGCGATCGCCGGCACGTTGAGCGACAATTGCAGCGCCTTGCGCGCCGTGACCGTGCCCTGGAAGGTCATGTCGAAATTCTCCGGCGCGTAGGCGCCGAACCGGATCGGGCGGTCGTCGAGCAGGCTGTCGGGGTGCACGAAGCCGTCCTCGAAGGCGAGCCCATAGATGAAAGGCTTCAAGGTCGAGCCCGGCGAACGGATCGCGCGGCTCATGTCGACCTGACCGGCGCGGCGGCTGTCGAAATAATCCGGCGAGCCGACCCGCGCCAGAATCTCGCCGCTGGCATTATCGACCGCAACCAGCGCGATCGAGATGTCGGGGCCGAGCGCCGCGGCGCGGTCGCGCACCAGGGCTTCCAGCGCGCGCTGCATCGCGGCGTCGAGCGTCAGCCGGATGATCGACGCGCCCTTGCCGGTCGCCAACGCCTGGTCGGCGGAATGCGGCGCCAGCATCGGCATCGGCGTGCGCTGCCGTGCCAGGACCACCGCCTTGGCCTGGGCGGCATCGTCGGTGCTGAGCACGCCGTCCTGCGCCATGCGGTCGAGCACGCGGGCGCGGGCCGCGGTTGCGGCGTCGGGAAAACGATCGAGCCGCCTTGTTTCCGGGGATTGCGGCAGCGCCACCAGCAGCGCGGATTCCGCCAGCGACAGCCGCTTCGGCTCCTTGCCGAGATAGCCGATCGCGGCTGAGCGAATGCCTTCGAGATTGCCGCCGAACGGCGCCAGCGCCAGATAAAGATCGAGGATCTGGTCCTTGCGCAATTGCCGCTCGAGTTGCAGCGCGCGCACCATCTGGCGCAGCTTGGCCGACAGCGAGCGTTGCTGGCGCGGCTCGATCAGCCGCGCCAGCTGCATGGTGATGGTGGAGCCGCCGGAGACGATGCGGCCCTGCGTGATCAGTTGCCAGGCGGCGCGGCCGAGCGCCCGCGGATCGACGCCGGCGTGGCTGTAGAACCGCTTGTCCTCATAGGCCAAGAGCAGATCGAGATAGCGGCGGTCGACGTCGGTTGCGGCATGCACCGGCAGCCGCCAGCGGCCGTCGGCCATCGCATAGGCGCGCAGCAATCTGCCGTTGCGGTCGACCACCGAGGTCGAAACCTGCCGCGCTTGATCGAGCGGTAGCGGCCCGAGCGAGGCGATCCAGCCGGCCGTCGCAGCAGCTACGACGACGCAAAGCGCCGCGACGATCATCGCCGCGATTCTAACCTTGCGCCACCTGCTCGGGGTCTCGCTCATGATCAGTTCGACATCCTCAGGCGTTGAAGTTGATCGAAGCGCCGCGACATCGTCCCCTCGCCCCGCTTGCGGGGAGAGGGTGGCGTGACAAGCGAAGCTTGTCGCGCCGGGTGAGGGGGCGCCTCGTTTTGCTGAGACGCCCCCTCACCCGACCCGGCTCCGCTCCGCTGCGCCGGGTCGACCTCTCCCCGCACGCGGGGAGAGGTGAGTCAGTGCCCGTTGCGGCGCAAGTTGCTGCATCGATGATTTCCTAACTAATCACGCCCGCGATGCTTGCACGCAGCACCGACACCACGCCCGTCTCCCCCTCACTTCGCCGGCCGCACCTCGACGCTGCCGGTTGCGCTGCGGCCGTAGCGCGAGGGATTGTACATGTCCTCGACGTAGGCCTGCGGCAGCACGTATTTGCCGGGCGACACCGCGCGCACCACATAGGCCACGGTGAACACCGCCTTGTCGTCGCTCTTGCGGTCGATCGCGGCGCTGAAGCGGTCGTCGCGGAATTCGCTGTTGACCGGCTCGACGCCGTCCTCGATCCAGTCCAGCGTGCCGCTGTCGCCCGACGACACCAGATGCGGATTGTCGATCTCGAAGCCGGCCGGCAGATAGTCCGCCACCATGATGTGACCGTATTCCGGCTTGGCCTCGGTGATCTTCAGCACCACGGCAAAGCGGTCGTTCTGCCTGGCCTTGGCGACGTCCGCCGGGGTGCCGTCGAGCGCAAAGTAGTTGCGCTCGATCTTGAAGCCGTTGGCGACCGCGGGCTCCGGCGTCAGCGGCGCGCCGGCGACCGAGACCACCGCCTGCACCGGCGCGTCGCCGGTGTTGGCGATCTTGATCGGTTTGCCGGCGATGTCGGCGGCCTTATAGCTGCGATACAGCGCGCTCTTCACCGGATTGCCGTCGACCTCGAGCGTCAGCGTTTCCTTGGCGAGCGCCCGCGCCGCCAGCACCAGCCAGGCGTTCTCCTGCGTCGAAGTGTAGGGCGAAAGCCCCCGCGCCGCCTCGACCCGCTGCACGGCTTGCGTCAGCGTGGCGCGCGGCGCGTTGCCCTCGCTGGCGAGCGAGACCAAGGCCGCGGCATCGCGCAGCGCCGAGCCGTAATCCACCCGGCCGAACGCGATCACGGGCTTCGGCGAAAGACCCTGCAACGCCGCGGCATAGACCCGCTCGGCGCGCGCCCGGTCGCCGACCAGCGCCAATGCTGCGGCGAGCTGCGCCTTGGCGATCGGGGTCGCCAGATGCTCGAGCTTGGTGTCGGCGAGATAGCGCAGGTCGCCGATCGGTGCTGCGCCGTTGCGCGCCAGCACATAGAGGCCATAGGCGAGATCGCGGCCGCCGTCCTTCTCCGGCTCGGCGGCGTTGACCACCGCATTGCGGATGCGGTCGAGCGCCGATCTGAACAGCACGTCGGGCACCGCAAATCCCTTCTCGCGGGCGCGGGTCAGGAAGTCGGTGACGTAGGCGTCGAGCCAGGCATCGTCGCCGCCGGCCGACCACAGCCCGAACGAGCCGTTGGAGCCCTGCCGCGCCAGCAGGCGATCGATCGCGTCCCTGATGCGCTGGTCGACCGCGGTATCCATCGCCAGATGCGCGCCCGCCGCGAGATCGTTGACGTATAACAGCGGCAGCGCCCGGCTGGTGATCTGCTCGGTGCAGCCGAACGGATAGCGATCCAGCGCCTTCAGGATGGTGGCGGCGTCGAGCGCGGTGGACAGCCCCACCGACAGCGAGACGCCGCCGGTGCCGGGTACCAGATCCGAGAACATGTCCGAGGTCAGCGTCAGGCTCTCGCCTTTCGCCAAGGTCCTGACTGAACGTCGCGCCAAAATCTGCGTCGCCGGCTTGACCTCGAGCGCGTAGTGCCGCGCCAGGCTCAGCCCATTCGGCCCCTTGATTGCAACGTCGAAGGCGGCGTTGCCGGCGCCGCCGGCGTCGAGCGCCAGCGCCGTCGAGGCGCGCTGCTTGGCGGCGAGCTTCAACGTGGTCGTGGGATTGCCGGTGACCTTCACCGGGCCGGAGGCCGCGACGCTGATGGCGTAGTCACCGGCCGCGCCTTCGACATTGTCGAGGTCGAAGCTCAGCGTGCCGCGGTCGCCGTTCAACAGAAACCGCGGCAAGGTTGCGGTCAGCACCACCGGATCGCGCACCGTGACGTCGATATTGGCGCGGCCGAGCTTGGTTGCGGTCCAGGCCACCGCCATCAGCCGCGCGGTGCCGGCGAATTCCGGGATCTCGAAGTCGATACTGGCGCTGCCGTCGGCCGCCACCGTGACGATGCCGGAATACAAGGCCAGCGGCTTCTGGGTCGGCGGGCTGCCCTGCAATTCGGCGCCGGCAGAATCGCCGCCGGAACGGATCTGGCCGCGCGCGCCCTGCATGCCGTCGATCAATTGCCCGTAGAGGTCGCGGATTTCCGAGCTGAGGCGGCGCTGGCCGAGATAGAATTCGTCCGGCGCCGGCGGCTTATAATTGGTGAGGTTGAGAATGCCGACGTCGACCGCGGCGACCACGATCTTGGCGTCCTCGCCGGGATTGAGCCCGCCGAGCTTGACCGGCAGCGTCAACGTGGTCGAGGGCCGCACCAAAGCCGGCGGCGACAGCGCCACCGAGAGCGTGCGCGCGGTCTTGTCGATGCCGAACCATTTCAGCCCGATGGCGCGGCCGGGCATGCGTTGTGCTGCGGCATCGAGCGGCCTTCGCAGCGTGGTCAGCACATAGGCCCCGGTGCCCCAGTCGCGGCCGACCGGCAGCTTGACCTGGGCCTGGCCTTCCTTGACGTCGACGCTCTGCGTGGTCAGCAGCCGGTCGCCGAGCACGTTGACGGTGAGCTTGCCGGCGCTGCGGGCGTTCACCGTCACCACCAGCGTATCGCCGGCGGCGTAATCCGGTCGATCGATCGAGGTTTCCAGCAAGTCCGGGGTGTCGGCCGAGCCGTCGGAATACCAGCCGACATCGAACTGCACTTGGGTCAGCGGGCCGTCGGCGTCGGCGGATTTGACGTCGAGCCGGTAGCGGCCGGGCTGCGGCTGGAAGGAGAGTCGCGCCGGCTTGTCGGCGGCAAGGCTGAGATCGCCGTCGGCGACCCGGCTGGTGGATTTCACCGGCTCATAATCCCAGGACGAATTCTGCCGATACCATTGATAGCGGGATTCGATCTTCAGGAGTTCATAGCGCAGCCCGCTGCGCGCCAGCGCCTGGCCCTCCGGCGAAACCAGCACCACGTCGAAGGCGGCGTTGTCGCCCTCGGCGACGCTCTTGTCCTTGAACAGCGGCTTGACCCCGATCATCGCCGCGGCGGGCGCCACCGGCAAAGTGAGCTTGCGCTCCACCGCGCGGCCGCCGGCTTCCGCCATGCGGATGAAGATCTGCGCCTGTTGCGGCCGCGTCGACGACGGAGCCTTGGCCAGCGTCACCGGGAAGCTGGCGACGCCGTTGGCGTCGGCCTCCGGCAGGTTCTCGAGCGGGGTGCGCTCGTTGCTTTCGGTTTCCTCGTCGGCGATGCCGAACTGATAGCCGGCAAAGCCCGGGCGGCTCTCGGCCGGCGCCACCAACAGGTCGCCCTCGAGCTGCAGCCCGGAGGCCGGCGCGCCATAGAGGAAACGGCCCTCCACCTTCAGTTCCACAGGAACCTCAGCTTTGATCAGCTTGTCCTTGCTGGAAATATCGAATTCGATGCGGTCGGGGAAGTAGTCCTCGACCATGAAGCTGGTTTCGCCGACGCTTGACCCCTTCGGATCGGTGTAGGCGCGGACCCGCCAGGTTCCGGTCGGCACCGCGGAATTCAACGGCAGCGTCAGGCTGCGGCCGCCGGCGCCCTGGTCGGGCAGCACGGCGCGGCGGAATTCCACGCCGTCCGGCCGCTCCACCACCAGGGTCAGCGGGGAGCCCGCCAGCGCATTGCCCTGGCCGTCGCGCAGCAATGCGGTGAGATAGACCGTCTCGCCGGAGCGATAGACGCCGCGCTCGGCATAGACGAAGGCGTCGGCGCCGGCCGGCACCGCGCGCCCGGAGACGCCGCGGTCGGACAGATCAAAGGCGTTGGATTTCAGGCTGAGGAAGGCGTAGTCGGCGGCCACTCCCGTCACCGTCAGCAGCGCCGGCGACAGCCCGCCCTCGCCGCGCGAAAGCCCCGCCTCGAACAGCACGTGGCCGGCGTCGTCGGTCTTGCGGCTGGCGAGGATTTCGTTGTTGCAGGCAATGAGCCGCACCTCGGCCTTGGCGGTGGGCTCGGTCGAGGCCAGCGAATTGACGAAGACGTGGATGCCGTCATGGCCGGAAAACGCGGTCAGCCCGAGATCCGAGACGATGAACCATTGCGTCGCCAGCGAACCCGAGTCGTCATCGCTGCCGGAGCCCGGGCCCTTGGCGGCGGCGGTCATCACATAGACGCCGGGCTGCAATTCGCCCAAAACTTCGCCGACCGGAAACGCGGTGGTGACGTCGGCGTTCAGCGTGCTCTCGGTGTCGAGTTCGCCGCTCCACACCTTGACGCCGCGCTCGTCACCGAGGTCGGCGAGCTCATAGGCGCTCAGCGCGCGCTGGAAATCGCTGCCGACCACGGTGTTGATCAGGTTGCGGTCGCCGATCCGAAACACCTGCACCGACACCGTCTTGGTGTTGACGCTGACCAGCGGAATGCCGCGCTGGCCGCTGCGCGGCAGCACATAGGCGCGGCCGGTGAACCGCACCAGGGGCTTGCGGTCGCGGACATAGATGTTGAATTCGGCGGATTTCGGCAGCACCTCTTTGACCGCCGAGGGCAATCCTGCGCGCAGATTGATGGTGTAGCGCTCGCCGTGCTTGAGGCCTTCGACGCAGAGCTGCTTGTCCTCGCTGGTCAGCGCCGGCTTGTCGGTGCCGGCCTGCGTCAGGAACGGGGCGAAATCGACGCGCTTGGCGAGGTCCTCGGAGAACTGGAAGCAGGCCCGCGGCGACGCCGCATCGGAATCCACGGTGTAGTCGAGCAGCCGGAAGCCGTAATCGTCGCGCAGCTTCTCGTATTGGCCGCGCACCTCGGCGACCTCGCGCAGATCCAGCGACAGCCGCAGCGTATCCAGCGCCGGGCGCCACAGCTTCCTCTCGGCGAAGCCGCGGCCGAGCACCGCCAGCGCCTCGGCCTCCTCACCGGCATTGCCGGCGCGCTGATAAGCGATGTAGGCCGCGGTGGAGGCGCGCTCCAGCAGCAAGGTCTGTTCGCTCGAGGTCGGCGACCACACCCGCAGCACGGTGCGCGCCAGCCGCAGCCAATTGCCGCTGTCCTCCGGCGCCACGCTGGCGATCTGGCCCATGATCTGCAGCGCGGCGCGGGTGTCGTTGCGCTTCAAGGCAGCGTCGGCGTCGCTACGCAGCGTGGTCACCGGCTTGTTGACCGCGCCGGCCTCGGACCTGATCTGGGCCTCGAGCTTGATCGCGGCATCCGAAAGGTCGTCGCGTTTGAAAGCCTTGTCCGCGGCGTGGGCGCAGATGAGCCCAAGCGCCAATGTGGCGCAAAGCGTGACGGCGCGAAGCAGACCGATCATCGAGGCACTCCCCTTGCGCGGCGGAACGCCGCGTCGCCAATTCAACCCCGCGAAAGCCATCGCCGCGATGTCGGCGCCGCCCGGCGGCGGCTTTGACCGCCGCCCGGGCCGCCCAGACCCGGCCGCGGCGCGCGGCATCATCGCGTGCCGATCCGCCAAACACAACGGCGCCCCCGCTTTGCTTTGACGCAGGCTCGCGCTAAATGGTTCGCAGGCATTTGCGCGGGGGATGCGATTTTTCCGCTGACGGTGCTGGAAGGTGGCCGGCCACGGGTGCTAAGAGCGCCTTCGGCCGACCGCCGCGACGGTCCCATAGCTCAACTGGATAGAGTAACGGATTTCTACTCCGTGGGTTGCAGGTTCGAATCCTGCTGGGATCGCCAATTGCTCGATCGCCGCAAGGCCGGCGGCTGGCGCGCAGCAAAGCTGTGCCCCGACCTAGCGCGCCAGCGCGACGCGGCGGGTCGCCGTCGACCGCACCGTGTTGATCACCGGCAGTTCCAGCAGCCGATAGCTGACCACGCCCCAGGCGTTGGCGGCGACCAGGCAGACCACCACGAAAACCGCTTCGGCGAGCCAGCCATGAGCCGGCAACAGGTTGAACAACCGTCCGATCAACGACAGCACCAGGACGTGGCTGAGATAGACGGAGTACGAGGCGTCGCCGAGCGTCTCCAGCAATCGCCACCGCGGCAGGGTCGGCAGCCGCGGCAGTTTCAGAATCGCCAGCGCCAGCAGCGCGCCGGCGATGAATTCGAAGCTGAAGGCGTTGAACACGAGCGCCAGTTCCGGCGTGCGCGGCGGCACCGGCAGCGCGGTGAACGTCGCCCAGATCAGCAGTCCCGCCACCAGGTTGATCCGCAGCGCCAGCAGCACCGCCACGATGAGATAGAAATACATTTCGTGGACCAGCGACCAGCCCACCGCCAGCCAAGGCAGCGTGGCGTCGGGCCACAGCAGCAGCGATCTGACCAGCGACGGCGTCTGTTCGAAACTGGAATTGACCGGCACGATCAGCGCCGAGAGCAGAACCAGCGCGGTGTAAAACCAGTAGATCGGATAGATCCGGGTCAGGCGCGCCCAAAGGAAGCCGCGCCAGGACGGCCGGCCGCTGACCACCACCGCCATCACAAAGCCGGAGATCCCGAAGAACATGTGCACCCCGGCGCGGCCCAGGCCGTCGCATGGCGGGATCAGCGCAAAGCCGTGTCCGTATTTCGACTCGACGATTGCCAGATGGCTGACGACGACCATGTTGGCGGCAATGGCGCGCAACACCTGGATGCTGGCAAAGCGTGGGGGGGACGCGGGCATGACCGTGCTGATAACATCGTTTGCCGGCGCCGACCAACCCGTCGGCAAAGTTCCGCGCGGCCGCCTGCCCGCGCGGGCCGGGAAAAGCCCTCAAGGGCTGATGTGGCCGCCCGCCCGCCGGCTAGCTCCGCGCCAGCGCTGCGGCGATGCGTCCCTGCAGCACCACGCCGAACCAGATCACCAGGGTCGCCAGCGCGGCCGCGGTGATCAGCAAAATCTCTGACAGGCTCGCATTTCGCTTGAGATCAGCAACGATTTCAACGAGATGGCAAGGCGTCTAGAATGTCGGCGGCTGCGCATGCCAAAGCACCAAATCATCCATGGCAACCAAGACGATCTTCTCCGTCAGCGAGGCTGATTGGATCGCCTCGTCGGTGAAGCTCGAAGTCGTGACCACATATCCACGCAAAGCATTCTGCTCTTCGGCGACGCCTTTGAACTGCTGAATGATCGGGCGACCAACCTTGTTTTGGCCCGAGTTTCGCTTGCACTCAATAATGAGCAGCCCGTCCGCATGGATCGCAAAGCCATCGACACCAAAATCGTTCGATTTTCGCGTTGCCCACGCCTCGAGCCCGGCCCTGTGAAAAAAGCTCATGATGTGCCGCTCAAAATTGAACGGATCCATCTCCAGGAGATATTGACGAAGAGCGGCCTCTTGCGGCGGCATCGAGAAACGCACCGGATCCGCCGGCTGTTGTTTCATCGCCGCCTTCATCCTCGCGCTGGTTCGTCGCAGCCTTTCGTCGTCGACGATCACATCGATGACATCTGCAATATGGGTTCGGGCCTCAGGGCTCGTCACCACCGCTTCGATGATCGCGGTAATCCCGGATACGCCCAGAAAAATCAGCAACAGCACCGGCACGCCGAGCGCGCCGCCAAAAGCGGCGATCCCAGCGGCCTGACCGCCGACCAGCGGGATCGCCGCCAAGGTCGCCGGCAACGCGATCTTCATCGACAGTGGAAGACTGGACTGCCGATAGTTCGAAACCGCCTCGGCGACGCTGCCGCCGATTGCCCTGATCGTTGTTCGCGAATTGATAAGCGCGTTCAGCCTCTTGAATTTCTCGATCGCCCCGGCATCACTGGCGACAACATCGCGCGATTCGCCAAGCCATCGAATAGCGATCACGCGATCTTCTTGTCGCGTCGCGCGCTTGATAGCTGAGGCGAAGAGACTTATCAGCCAACGCCTGATGCCGTCCCTCGCACCGACAAACATGACGCCCCACCCGTCCTTATCGTAGCAGAACAGCCTCGCCTTCGCTCTATTCTCCTGTTGTTAGCTACGCAACGGATATCTCGACACTCTGGTATGTTGATAGTGGAGACATATTGATAGTCGAGGCATAGTCCCTTGGATTGACGGGCTAGGGACGCTGCGATGTGTCGATCAACGGCGCCGACATCGAACAAGCCCACACTTGGCGGCGCGGCATGACCGCCCGCCGCGCGAGGCCGGCCGCAGTATCCATATTCCCTGACGCCGCCCGCCGGCTAGCTCCGCGCCAGCGCGGCGGCGATGCGTCCTTGCAGCACCACGCCGAACCAGATCACCAGGGTCGACAGCGCGGCGGCGGCGATTAGCAAAAGGTCTGTCTGGGCCATGGCAATGGGTCCCCGTTTGGGATCTGGATGCGTCCCACGACGATGTCCCCGGTCCAAGGGCTGGTCGTTGACCTGTGTCAACCCTGCGAGACCGCCGAGCCTTCGCAGCCAAGTCCGCTGCCTCAGCGCGTCACTCAAAAAGCGATCCATGAAATCGGGCGTTCAACGCGTCATTGCGCGGAGCTGTTGCGACGACGCAATCCAGGGCACCCAAAAAGCCCCCCTAGATTGCGTTGCTTCTCGGCAGGCGCACCGCGCCGCCCTCGGCTCGCAGTGACGAAGTCCCCCTGATTTGGCCCGTGGCTGTTTCGATCCGCCCGCTCAGGCAAACACGAACAGCGCGATGGCAAACGACAAGGCGACCAGTTGCAGCAAGGCTGGAATCATGGCGTCCGCTCCCGTGGATTGTGAGCCCTTCGCGACGGTGCGGAGAAATGATTAACTGATTCTTACCAGGAGATGGAGCTGGCGGCCCGGCTGGCCTGCGGCGCTGCAACGGGTCGCCCCTGCGGACGCAGGGGCCCATACGGCGCGGAGGCGCTTTTGGCCGGATAGGCCCGCACGTGATGAGGGCTTTATAGCGTTTTCGAGCGAAGTGGATCCCGGTTCGCGTGAAGAAAACGCGTCAAAATGAGAATCTAGATGTGGAGCCTCAACAGGTTGTCCTCGGACAGACCGAGGCGACTGATGGGTGTTTGTGATTTTATCCCACCGTGTGGCCGATGCCAGTTGTATCTATGCAGCCAGACCGGCAGTTCGAGGGCGCGGCGTTGTGAGGT
>NZ_DASWPE010000158.1:0-4220 GCF_036404135.1 Rhodopseudomonas sp.
AGCGGTCGCCGGAGCCGATCTGGCCCTTGCGCTCGGCGGCGCGCTCGGCATCGAGTTTGCTGCGCTGGGTGTCGTAAAGCTTGGTGCGCAAATAAGCGAGCGCCTTGGCCTTGTTCTTGTGCTGCGAGCGCTCTTCCTGCACGAACACGATCGTGCCGGTCGGAATATGCGTGATGCGAATCGCCGATTCGGTCTTGTTGACGTGCTGGCCGCCGGCGCCCTGCGCGCGCATGGTCTCGATCCTGAGATCGTCCGGCTTGATGTCGACGTCGACTTCCTCGACCTCCGGCAACACCGCGACGGTCGCTGCCGAGGTGTGGATGCGGCCTTGGGTCTCGGTGTCCGGCACCCGCTGCACCCGGTGCGCGCCGGATTCGAATTTCAATTTGGCGAAGGCGCCGCGGCCCTTCACCTCCGCGATGATTTCCTTGTAGCCGCCCATGGTGCCTTCGCTGGCCGAGATCACCTCGACGCCCCAGCCCTGAAGCCCTGCGAACTTCTCGTACATCCGGAACAGGTCGCCGGCGAACAGCGCGGCCTCGTCGCCGCCGGTGCCGGCGCGGATTTCCAGCATCACGTTGCGGTCGTCCATGGCGTCCTTGGGCAATAGCGCGACGCGGATCTGCTGCGCCAGTTCGGCCTCGTGCGCCTCGAGCGCTTCGTGCTCGGCCTCCGCCATCGCCCGCATTTCGGGATCGGTCGACGGATCGGCGAGCAGCGCGTCGATGTCGCCGAGTTCGTCGCGGACATGGCGATAGGCCTTCACCAGCTCGATCAGCGGCGTGAGCTCGGCCAATTCGCGCATCAGCTTCACATAGGTATCGGCGCCGACCTGGCTCTGCAGCTGGTTTTCCAGCGAGGCGTGGTGGGCGAGCAGCACATCGAGTTTGGTTTCGGGGAGCATCGACATCGGCGGTCTCGGGAGTTCGGGCGAGGTGTTGGGGCAGGCTTGGCGCGGGAGCGCGGACGACAGCCTCGCTACAACGACAGCCCCTCGGACTCGGCGAATTCCGTCAGCTTCTTGCGGATCGAGACGCTGCCGGCGGGCGCGTTCAAGAGCTGGGTGATCAGCGCCGCGGCCTTGGCGGCGTCGAGGTCGAGGATCATCGCCTTGACCGGGCCGTGCTGGATCGCCGACAGCGACAGCGAGCGATAGCCGAGCGCGATCAGCGCCAGCGCGCCGAGCGGCTGCGACGCCATCTCGCCGCACAGCGACACCGCGCGCCGCGCCGCATTGGCGCGCTGCACGATCTGCCGCAACACCCGCAGGATCGGCGCCGACAGCGAATCGAAGCGGTCGGAGACCTTGGCGTTGCCGCGGTCGACCGCGAACAGGAACTGGAACAGGTCGTTGGAGCCGACCGAGACGAAGTCGACGCGCTCCAGCAATTCGTCGAGCTGGTACAACAGCGCTGGCACCTCGACCATGGTGCCGACGTCGACCCGCTCCGGCAGCGTATGGCCGTGCTGGCGGAGATAGGTCAGTTCGCGCTCGATGATCGATTTGGCCTGGTCGAATTCGGTGACCTCGGAGATCATCGGAAACATGATGCGCAGCGAACGCCCGCCGCCGGCGCGCAGCAGCGCGCGGATCTGGCTGCGCAACAGCCCGGGACGGTCGAGCCCGAGCCGGATCGCGCGCCAGCCCAGCGCCGGGTTTTCCTCGACCACGGTGTCCATATAGGGCAGCGCCTTGTCGCCACCGATATCCAGGGTGCGGAACGTCACCGGCTTGGGGCCGGCGGCATCGAGCACCGCGCGGTACAGCGCCAGCTGGTCCGAGGAGCGCGGCAGGCTCTGGCCGATCATGAACTGCAGTTCGGTACGGAACAGGCCGATCCCCGAACAATTGGTGTCTTCGATATGCGGCAGGTCGATCACCAGCCCGGCATTGATCATCAGGTCGACCGGCTGGCCGTCCTTGGTGACGCAGGGCAGGTCGCGCAGCGCGGAATATTGCGCCTGCCGCCTGGCGCGAAACCGCACCCGCTCGGCAAAGGCGGATTCTACCTCGGCGGTCGGCCGCACATAGATCGAGCCGGAGGTGCCGTCGACGATGATGGCGTCGCCGGGATCGGCGAGGCCGGGCGCGTTGGGAATTTCGCCGACCGCGGCGATGCCGAGCGCGCGCGCCACGATCGAGACGTGGGAATTCGCGGTGCCTTCCTCCAGCACCAGTCCGCGCAGCCGCTTGCGGTCGTAATCCAGCAGCGCCGCCGGGCCCATCGAGCGCGCGATCAGGATGGCGTTGTCGGGCAATTGTTCGCGCGACGGCGCGTGATCCTGGCCGACCAATTGCCGCATCAAGCGGTGGCCGAGATCTTCCAGATCGTGCAATCGGTCGCGCAGGTACGGATCGGTCGAGCGCAGCATGCGCGCGCGCGTGTCGGACTGCACGCGCTCGACCGCGGCCTCGGCGGTGAGGCCGGTGGCGACCGCCTCGTGCAGCCGATGCGACCAGCCGTGATCGTTGGCGAACATCCGGTAGGCTTCCAGCACGTCGCGGTGCTCGCCGCTCTCGGCGACGTCGCCGCGCTCCAGCATGCGGTCGAGATCGGCGCGCAGCTTGGTCAAAGCGGCGTCGAGCCGCTTGATTTCCTTCGGCAGATCCTCGGCGATGTAATTGGTGATGACGACGCGCGGCTCGTGCAGCACGACGTGGCCGAGCGCGATGCCTTCCGACAGCACCGCGCCTGTTTTGTGGATCGAATGCCGTGCCGCGGGCTCGGCGCCGGGCATCGCCAGCGCCGACAATTCGCCGGACGCGATCATCTCCGCCACCACCATCGCGGTGGTCTGCAGCGCCTCGACCTCTTCCTCGACGTAGGTGCGCTTGGCGCGGTTCTGCACCACCAGCACGCCGAGCGTGTTGCCGGCGCGCAGGATCGGCACGCCGAGGAACGAGTGGTAGATTTCTTCGCCGGTCTCCGGGCGGAACGAGAACGCCGGATGGGTCTGGGCGTCGGACAAATTGAGCGGGGTCGCCTCGGAGGCGACCAGGCCGACCAGGCCCTCATGGGCGTTCAGCACGGTTTGGTGCACGGCGTCGCGGTTGAGGCCTTCGGTGGCGTAGAGTTCGAGCGTGTTGTCGACCCGTAGCACATAGGTCGAGCACACCTCGGCCACCATATTGGCGGCGATCAGCACCACGATCTTGTCGAGACGTTCCTGCGCGGAGACCTGCTCCGCCATGGTTTCGCGGAGCCGTCTCAGCAAGACGCGGGGGCCACCCGACGCGCTCCGCATATGCCGATATCTCCCCTGCGAGACCGGCGTACCGCGATGGCAGCACCGGCCAAAAAACTCAGACCAACAACGTCACGCCGTCCGCCCGGCGAGCCGGGAAACTTCGCGAATCACAGCCCGCCGCCCGCGTTGCGCCGCGCTCCGGCCGCGGACGCCTGGTGGCCGCGCAAAACCCGATTCGCATATGGTTCGGTTCGAACGTCTTCCGGGTAGCGATGCCGCGGTACAACCCGGAGGTTGTCCTCGGCCGGTCGCCGCCCGCACCCGTCTCTGCAGGCCGTATAGCGAATTGAAGCTTGTTTTGCCAAGCAAAACGCCTGCCAGCCGGCGGAAACCTGCGGCCCGCCGACGGCTAAAATACCGCGAAAATTGTCTAGACCTGGTCCAGGCCGTACAGCGTATGCAGGGTGCGCACCGCAAGTTCGGTATAGGCGGCGTCGATCAGCACGGAAAACTTGATTTCCGAGGTGGTGATGGCGCGGATGTTGATCTTGCGCGCCGCCAGCGCCTCGAACGCCTGGGCGGCGACCCCGGCATGGCTGCGCATCCCGGAGCCGATCACCGAGACCTTGGCGACGTCGGTTTCCGAGTCGAACCGGGCATAGCCGATGGTGGCCTGGGCCGAGGTGATGGTCTGTTTGGCGCGGTCGAAGTCCGACGCCGGCACCGTAAACGTCAGGTCGGTGGTGGCGCCGTCTTCGGACACGCTCTGCACGATCATGTCGACGTTGATATTGGCCGCGGCCAGCGGCACGAAGATCGAGGCGGCGACGCCCGGCTTGTCCTCGATCCGGCGCACCGATATCTGCGCCTCGTCCTTGGAGAAGGCGATCCCGGTGACGACGTGGTTTTCCATGATTTTCTCCTCGCTGCAGATCAGCGTGCCCGGCGGGGTGCCGTGCGGGTCGATGTCTTCCGGCTTGTCGAACGAGGAGCGCACGAAGATCGGCATGTTGTGCACCATGCCGAGCTCG
>NZ_DASWPE010000159.1:0-1983 GCF_036404135.1 Rhodopseudomonas sp.
TGTGGCGAAGAGTCGGCGGAAAATAGGATGGGTCAAATTCCGATGCCCCGGCCTCTGCCGAGATCGATGCCGTGGGTGAATGCCAATTCTTGGCCGAGCCGGCGGCCTGTTTCGAACGCGATGCCGAGTTGTTGCTTGCGGCCCGCGAGAATGGATTCAAGCTGCGGATCGCGCTCTAAGCTTTTGGCCATGTCGCCCATCGCCGCCCGCGTGGATTTGTAGCCCGACATGTCGCCGGCCTGATACTGACGCTGGCTGGTCTGATCGAGCTTCTGCCAGCGTTCCACGAAGCGGTCGGCGCGCCGGGCCGGGTCGGTGCGCAGCTCGGTTTCGAGTTGGAGGGCGCGGATCGCGCGGTTGACCTGGCCGCCAGCCGCGTCGCGTACAAGTTCTGGATTTTTCTTGTAGGCGGCTTCAGCGTCATGTGAACCGTAGGGCCGTACCGCCTCGAACTCCTTGCGGGCCTCCTGCAATTCTTTCACTTGCCCGGGACTTGCCTTGCCGCCCATGTCCTGCGCCTCGAAGATCGCGTCTACCGCGCGGGCATGGCGAACGAGCGCTCCGGTACGCATGCGACGCAATTCCTTTTCCGGATCTTCCGCCACCTTCCTTTCCGGCGCCTCGGTTTCGCGCCGCTCGGCTGCCGTAACGCCGCTTTCCCTTTTCGGCGCTTCCCGCTCTGGCCTCCGTTCGCCATCCGAGCCGGGCACATCTTCAGGAAGGCGCAGACCGTCAAACAGACCGCGCAGCTTCTCCGGCACGAGTTTCTGGACGATCTCGGCGACACGCTCGCGGAAGGTGATGCCGCGCCGCTCGGCGTAGCCCTGCACCGGATCGGCGCGATCGTAATCCGACGCCATGTCCTTGGTCCGGTCGCGCGACAGGGTGCGGACCAGCCGGTCCTGACCGGCGAAGTCGTCACGTCCATAATGCAGGTCCATGCCGTCGCGATGTCGCGACAGGGCGACATAGCTGCTATGGGCGTCCATGCCCGGCGTCGCCAGCACATGCGTCCGGTCCACCGTCATGCCCTGCGCCTTGTGGATGGTCGCGGCATAGCCGTGGTCGATGCGGTTGTAGTCCTTCAGGTCGAATTCAACGGAACGGCCATCGTCGATACGCACCGACATGGACTGCGTGCTGACCCGCTCGATGGTCCCGAGCGTGCCGTTCTTCACGCCGAGACTGCGTTCGTTTTGCAGGAACATGACGCGATCCCCGGCGGCGAAGCTGCGCGCGCCGCGTTCGACCGTGAGACGCATATCCTCACCGAGATCGCCCGCTGCCCGCATCCGTTCCCGCGCGCCATCGTTCAGCGCCCGAACCTCGTCGTTGGTGTGGGTGAGGATGATGCGGCTGCGGTCCGGCGATGCCTGCCGGTCGCGGTCCCAGCGGTTGATCAAATCGTCGCGCGCCTGCTCGCGGGACGCCGCCGCATGCAGCATGCCGTTTTTGTCATAAGCCTGGATCGCTGCGCCTGTCTTGCCGGTCGCGAGATCGCGCGTGGCGTCACGCTGCCAATCCTCGCGTTGACGGCGCACCTCGCCGATCGCGACGCCGCCGTGGCGCTCATGAATCGAGCGGAACGCCGCGCCGGCTTCTATTGCTTGCAGCTGTTGCGGATCGCCGACCAGCACCACCTTGGAACCGGCCTCGGCGGCATGGGACAGCACGCGCTCCAACTGGCGCGTGCCGACCATGCCGGCCTCGTCGATCACCAGCACATGGCCCGCGCTGAGCAGGTCGCGGCCCTGGCCCCAGCCATGTTCCATGCTGGCGATGGTGCGGGAGGATATGCCTGATCCGCTTTCGAGATTTTCGGCTGCGATGCCGGACAGCGCCACGCCCCGGACCTCGTAACCCGCCGCCTCCCATGCCTCCCGCGCAACGCCCAGCATCGCGCTTTTCCCCGTTCCGGCATGGCCGACCACGATCCCGAGATCGCGCCCGTCCGTGACATGCGCCAACGCATCGGCCTGCTCG
>NZ_DASWPE010000160.1:0-2244 GCF_036404135.1 Rhodopseudomonas sp.
TCACCGCGCGATGCCCGCCGCCGCCAGCACGGCGAGTGTCATGAGGTCGCCGGCCGACGAGGTCATCGAGGCGATCTGGACCGAATGCTCCATGTTGATCAGCATCGGCCCGATCATCCGCTCGCCGCCCAGCTCGCGCAGCAGCTTGGCGGAGATGTTGGCCGATTGCAGCCCGGGCATCACCAGCACGTTGGCCGGGCCGGAGAGGCGGCTGAACGGATAATGCTTCTTGAGCGCGGGATTGAGCGCCACGTCCGGCGCCAGCTCGCCCTCATATTCGAACTCGACGCCGCGCTTGTCGAGCTCGGCCACCGCCTCGCGGATATTGTCGAGCCACTTGCCCGGCGGGTTGCCGAAGGTGGAATAGGACAGGAAGGCGACGCGCGGCTCCTGCCCCATGCGCCGCGCGACGGCGGCGGTCTGCTCGGCGATATCGGCGAGCTGCTCGGCGGTGGGCCGCTCGTTGACCGTGGTGTCGGCGAGGAACACCGAATGGTTGCGGCCAACCATCAGGTGGATGCCGAAGGGCGTGTGGCCCGGCGCCGGATCGATCACCCGCATCACCTCGACGAGCGACTGGCGGAAGGGGCGCGTCACGCCCGTCACCATCACGTCCGCCTCGCCCAGCGCGACCAGCAGCGCGCCGAAGATGTTGCGATCGCGGTTGACCATGCGCTCGACATCGCGGCGCATGAAGCCCTTGCGCTTGAGCTTGTCGTACAGCAGCTCGACCATCCGCGGCACGAGCGGAGAATGGCGGCTGTTGAGCAGCTCGTAGCTCTTGGGGTCCTCGACGCCGAGCTTGGCCAGCCGATCATGCACGTCGTCGATGCCGACCAGCACGGGCACGCCATAGCCGCCGTCCTTGAAGGCGATCGCGGCGCGCAGCACCACCTCTTCCTCGGCCTCCGCGAACAACACCCGCTTGGGGCGCGCGCGCGCCTGCTCATAGGCCGAGGCCAGCACCGCCGTCGTCGGGTTGAGGCGCTCGCGCAGGCTCTCGCGATAGGCGGCCATGTCCTCGATCGGCTTCTTCGCGACGCCCGAATCCATGGCGGCCTGCGCAACCGCGGGAGGGATCGTCTCGATCAGGCGCGGATCGAAGGGGGCCGGGATGATATAGTCCGGCCCGAACTTGTGCGCGACGCCATAAGCGGCCGCCACCTCCTCATGCACCTGCTGGCGCGCCAGCGCGGCGAGCGCGTGCGCAGCGGCGACCTTCATCTCCTCGTTGATCGTCGTCGCACGCACGTCGAGCGCGCCGCGGAAGATGAACGGGAAGCCCAGCACGTTGTTGACCTGGTTCGGATAGTCCGAGCGCCCGGTGGCGATGATCGCGTCCGGCGCCGCCTCCAGCGCGTCCTCGGGCAGGATCTCCGGGTCTGGATTGGCCATGGCGAAGATGATCGGCTTGGGCGCCATCGTCTTCACCATCTCCTTGGTGAGCGCGCCCGCGACCGAGAGGCCGTAGAAGACGTCGGCGCCCGCGATCGCTTCGGCGAGCGTGCGCGCGTCGGTCTTGGCCGCGTGGGCCGATTTCCACTGGTTCATGCCCTCGGTGCGGCCCTGGTAGATCACACCCTTGGAATCGCAGAGGATCACGTTGTCGGGCTTCACGCCCAGCGCCTTGGCCAGTTCGGTGCAGGAGATCGAGGCCGCGCCCGCGCCGTTGACGACGATCCTGATGTCCTTGAGCTCGCGCCCGGTCAGGTAGCAGGCGTTGATCAGGCTCGCCGCCGAGATGATCGCGGTGCCGTGCTGGTCGTCATGGAAAACCGGGATGTTCATGCGCTCGCGCAACGTCTGCTCGATCACGAAGCATTCGGGCGCCTTGATGTCCTCCAGATTGATGCCGCCGAAGCTCGGCTCCATCAGCTCGACCGCATCGATGAAGCGATCGACATCCTCGGTCGCCAATTCCAGGTCGATCGAATCGACGTCGGCGAAGCGCTTGAACAGCACCGCCTTGCCTTCCATCACCGGCTTCGACGCCAGGGCACCGAGATTGCCCATGCCCAGGATCGCGGTGCCGTTGGTGATGACCGCGACCAGATTGCCCTTGGCGGTATAGTCGTAGGCCGTGTCCGGATCGGCGGCGATCGCCCTCACCGGCACCGCCACGCCCGGCGAATAAGCGAGCGCGAGGTCGCGCTGGGTCGCCATCGGCTTCGACGCGATGATCTCGATCTTGCCGGGGCGACCGGTGGAGTGAAAATCCAGCGCCTCGCGCTCGGAAAACTGCAG
>NZ_DASWPE010000161.1:0-1948 GCF_036404135.1 Rhodopseudomonas sp.
CGGATGGCGGGATTGCCGGGCTGCGCACCGACGTCACCGATTTCAAGCTGGTGGAGGCCGCGCTGCAGCAGCGGGTGGCCGACGTCGAAATGGCGCGCAACGATCTCGAGGCCCAGCAGAGCGAACTGATCGAAGCCTCGACCGCGCTCGGCCTCGCCCGCGATACCGCGGAAGCCGCCAATCGCGCCAAGTCGGATTTCCTGGCGATGATGAGCCACGAACTGCGCACTCCGATGACCGGGATGATGGGCATGATCGCGCTGTTGTGCGACACCCCGCTCGACGACGAGCAGCGCCAGCTCGCCGACATGGCGCGGGAGTCCACCAGCAACCTGCTGCTCGTGATCAACGACATCCTTGATCTGTCGAAGCTCGAGGCCGGACGCTTCACGCCGGAGGCGATCGGCTTTGACGCGCACCGGCTGATTGAGGGCGTGGCGACGCTGCTCGGCGCCAAGGCCAACAGCGACGTGCTGCGGGTCGAAACCGCGATCGACGCGGCGATGCCGCCGTGGCTGATCGGCGATCCGAACCGGATCCGGCAGATCCTGCTCAATCTGGCCGGCAATGCCATCAAATTCACCGAGCGCGGCTCGGTGCGGATCGCGGCGTCGCATCGCGAGCTCGGCGATGATCGGATCGAACTGCGGATCGCGGTCACCGATAGCGGGATCGGCATTTCGCCGGAGATTCAGGCGCGGCTGTTCACGCCGTTCACCCAGGCGGATTCCTCGGTGTCGCGCAAATATGGCGGCACCGGGCTCGGATTGGCGATCTCCAAGCAGTTGAGCGCGATGATGGGCGGCGCGATCGGCGTCACCAGCGAGGCGGGCCAGGGCTCGACGTTCTGGTTCACCGTGCGGTGCGAGCGCGGCGTCGCCCCGGTAGTCACCGCGCCGCCGCTGCAGCCGCTGCAGCCGGTGGTGCGCCGGGCGCTGAACATCCTGGTCGCGGAGGACAATCCGATGATCCAGAAGCTGATCAAGAAGCTGTTGGTCAAGCGCGGGCATCAGATGCAGCTGGTCGGCAACGGCCAGCTTGCGGTCGATGCGGTGCAACGCCAATCCTACGATCTGGTACTGATGGACATGCAGATGCCGGAGCTGGACGGCGTCTCGGCGACAAGGATCATCCGCACCCAGACGGGTCGGTCACAGGCAGAGCTGCCGATCATCGCGCTGACCGGCAACGCCCTGGTCGGCCAGCGCGAGGAGTGCCTGGCCGCCGGCATGAACGACTACCTCACCAAGCCGTTCGAACCCGACGATTTCTACGCCATCATCGAGCGCTGGTCGAAGGTCGCGGCGGATCAGGCGGAGGCGGCCGCGGCCAAAGCAGACCGACGGGCCATCGCACAGTAACCGCCGCGAAGTCATCAAGACAAAAACAACCGCAGCAGGGGACCTTGGCCGCGTGTTCCGAAGGTTCGATCGAGCAACGCGCTTCACGTCGGCCGTCATTCCGGGGCGCGAGCGGCGGGCGCCGCGAGCGAACCCGGAATCTTGCCGCGGACGCAAGAACGACCGTGTTGCGAGATGCCGGGTTGGCGCGAGCTTGCGTTCGCGCCGCAGAATGACCGCCTTGCGGTTGCTGCGTTACGCCGCGATGCTCGGCAGGCCGGCCAGCGACTGCGCCAGTTCGGCCTCGTCGTAGTCGAGGTCGACCAGCTTGCCTTCGAAGAAGTTGATATAGGCCTGCATGTCGAAATGGCCGTGGCCGGACAGGTTGAAGACGATGGTCTCCGCCTTGCCCTCGGCCTTGCAGCGCAACGCCTCGTCGATCGCGCAGCGCACCGCATGGGTGGATTCCGGCGCCGGCACGATGCCCTCGGCGCGGGCAAACTGCACCCCGGCCTCGAAGCAGCCGCGCTGCTGATAGGAGCGCGCCTCGATCAGGCCGAGTTCATAGGCGTGCGACACCATCGCGCCCATGCCGTGATAGCGCAGCC
>NZ_DASWPE010000162.1:0-14459 GCF_036404135.1 Rhodopseudomonas sp.
TCGGCGGCTGGGACGGCTATCCATCGTCCAAACCTCCCGGCCCCATCACCTTCAAGCACGGCCTCGAACGCTTCTCCGCCATCGCCGCAGGATGGAGCCTCAGAGATGTGTGCATGCCTTAGTGCGTGCGCAGGGACGACGCGTTGAAATGTCGATGCCAAGCCCCCATCGATGTGCTCTCGGATTCTTTCAAGAGGTCAAATGCGATGTCGCTGCCGCAAAGCGGGGAGAGGTGAATCAGTGCCCGCGGCGGTTTTGCCATGTCACTGCGCTTTGCCATTCAATTCCGGTCTTCCGGCAGCACCGGCAGCGGCGTGACATCGATGCCTTCATCGATCAGCGCACGGGCCTCGTCGCTGGAGGCCTCGCCGAAGATCGGCCGGTGCTCGATGTCGCCGTAATGCATCTTGCGGGCCTCGTTGGGAAATTTCGTCCCGACGTTTTCGGCATTCTTGGTGATGTGGTCGCGCAGCTCCTTCAGCTTGCCGCGCAATTCGCGCTCCCTGGCCATCAGCAGCGGCGTCGAGCTTGGTGCTGCGGCGGGCACGGTCGTCTCGGGCACGGCGGCCTCGGGCGCCGGCGCCGCGACCGCGGCCGGCGCGGGATCCTGGCGCTGGTGCGAAATCTGCGGCGCCATGATCGCCTTGTCGACCTTGACCGAGCCGCAGCTCGGGCAGCTCACCAGCTTGCGCCGCGCCTGGGTCTCATAGGACGCCGAGCTGTTGAACCAGCTCTCGAAATGGTGGCCGTGATCGCAGCGCAGCGTGTAGCGGATCATACCGTGCCCCGCACCAGGTGCAGATGCTCCGGATTGCTCTTCGGATCGGCGAGGCCGAAACGGCGGCCGTGCTGCAGTGACGGGATCGCATGGCGCGCCTTGGCCACCTTGGAGGGATCGATCTCGGTGATGATGAAACCGGGCTCGGTGCCGGCTTCCGCCAGCACCACGCCCCAGGGATCGATGATCATCGAATGGCCGAAGGTGGAGCGGCCGTTCTCGTGCAGCCCGCCTTGCGCCGCGGCGAAGATGAAGCAGCCGTTCTCGATGGCGCGGGCGCGCAGCAGCACATGCCAATGCGCTTCGCCGGTAGTCTTGGTGAACGCCGCCGGCACTGAGATGAACGCCGCGCCGGCGTCGGCCAGCGCGCGGTACAGCGCCGGAAACCGCAAATCGTAGCAGATCGTCAGCCCGATCCGACCCCATGGCAGGTCGCTGATCACCGCGGTTTCGCCGGGCTGGTAGTTCGCCGATTCCCGATAGCTTTCGCCGTTCTCGAGATCGATGTCGAACATATGGATCTTGTCGTAGCTGGCGAGGATGGCGCCTTGCGGGTCGATCAGGAACGAGCGGTTGGCGGCGCGATCCGGCGACGCCTTCAGCGCCAATGAACCGATGTGCAAATGGATCTTCAACTCGCGCGCCAGCTCGCGATAGGCTTTCAGCGAGGCGTCATCGTCCTGGAACGCCAGATGTTCGAACAGCGCGGCGCGGTTCGGCTGCATCATGTTGCTCACCTCGGGGGTGAGCACATAATTGGCGCCGGCGGAGACCGCCTCGCGGATCAGCGCGCTGGCCTGATCCAGGCTCGGCCGCGGCAACAGCCCGGTGCGCAGTTGCACCATGGCGGCGGTGAAGCGGCCCTCGGCGCCGCTCACGTGCCGGCTTTTTCGCCGGCGAGCAGGGAATCCAGCTTGCCCTCGCGGTCGAGTTCGTAGAGGTCGTCGCAGCCGCCGACGTGCAACTCGCCGATGAAGATCTGCGGATAGGTCGCGCCGGGGCCGACCCGTTTGGTCATCTGCTCGCGAAATTGCGGATCGAGCGCGACGTCGTATTCGGTGAACGCCGCCTTCTTGCGGGTCAGCAACGAACGGGCGGCGCTGCAATAGCCGCAGCCCGGCCGCGTGAAGATTTCGATAGCAGCGGTCATGTCGCTCTCAGGTTGCTGGAGCACGATCCCGAAAAAAGCGGGCTCCGGTTTTTGGACCAGATCATGCTCATCAAGAACAGGTTGACCGGATTATATGGGGGATTTGCGGGTCTCCACAACCCGCGCAAAGACCAGCACATCGACCGAGGCGGCCTTGGCGCGCAGCAGCGCCCGCGCGCACGCGTCCACCGTCGCGCCGGAGGTCAAAACGTCGTCGACCAGCACGATCCGGCGGCCTTGCACGATGGCTTTGTTCTCCGCCGGAACCCGGAACGCGCCCTGCACATTGGCGGCGCGCTCGGCTTTCGACAGCCCGATCTGATGCGCGGTCGGCCGGATCCGCCGCAGCGCGTCGCGCGAAACCGGCACGTTGGCCTGCCGGCTGATCGCGCGGGCCAGCGCGCCGGACTGGTTGTAGCGCCTGGAAAAGCCGCGCCGCCAATGCAGCGGCACCGGCACCAACAGCTCGGCGTCCTTCAACAGCGGCGCGCCGGCCTGCGCCATCCAGCGCCCCATGGTCGGCGCCAGATCGACGCGGTCATGGAATTTCAAGGCATGCACCAGGGTGCGCGCCACTTCGTCGTAGCGCACCGCGGCGCGGGCGCGGGCATAGGCCGGCGGATCGGCGCTCGCCTGCATCGACAGGATGCCGGGGCCGGGATCATAGACGAAGGGAATGCCGAGCCGCTCGCAATAGGGCGGGGCGATGAACGACAATTGCGACCAGCAGGCGGCGCAGACGCCTTGGCCGGCGACCGGCTCGCGGCAGGCCACGCACAAATTCGGCAATGCCACATCGAGCGCCAACCGCGCGCCGCGCTGCGCCGCCTGCCGGCACAGCCGCAGCGCGCTTTGCAGCGTCGGCACGATGGATTTCGGCGATTGCACGTCGGCTTCCATGGCGCGAGGCTAAGGCCGCCGCCGGCCGCGCTCAAGCGGCTTCGTTGCGGTATTTTGCCCGAGAGATGGCCTAAGTTGCCGCAAGCGAATCAGACCCCAAGGAGAGCGCGTTGTCCGATCCAGAGGCCAAACCAGCCGAAGCGCTGATCTATATCGACATCTCCACCGCGCCGATCATCTCGTTCGACATCGCGCCGGCGCACGGCATCATGGCCAATACCGTGCAGATCGAGCTTGCCTCGCGCACGCTGAACCCGCTGGCCGACGGCTCGGTCGAGGTGAAGTTCGTCACCACCGGACGGCTGCGCTGCAGCCAGGCTGCAGCGATGCATCTACGCAACGCGCTCGACGCCTCGCTGAAGATGTTCGAGGCGCCGCCGCAGAGCCCGGGTCCGGCGGCGGCGTCGTCCAGGCTGAACTGATTGCCAGTGGCGCGCGCGCGGCCTAACCCTGCGGCATGAGCTCGCCCAAAGCGCCAAGACTGTTCGATCGCGCCTTGCTGGCGGCGCGGCAGCGCCGCGCCCGCGCCTTGGGGCCGGCGACGTTTCTGCTCGACCGCGTCGCCGAGGAAATGGCGGATCGGCTCAATGCCGTGCTGCGCGACTTTGTCGCCGCCGCCGACATCGCCACGCCGGGCGATGAACTGCGCGCCGCGTTGCGCGAGAGGCTCGGCGAGGTGGTCGCGGTCGAACTCGGCGCCGACGAGCGGCTGCCATTGCCAGAGGGGTCGATCGATCTGGCGGTCTCGGCGCTGGCATTGCAATTTGTGAATGATCTTCCCGGGGTGCTGACGCAGATTCGCCGCGCCTTGAAGCCCGACGGGCTGTTTTTGGCGGTGATGAGCGGCGGCGACACTTTGACAGAATTGCGCCACGCCTTTGCCGCAGCGGAATCCGAGCTGGACGGCGGGGTGTCGCCACGCGTCATCCCGGCCGCCGATCTGCGCGATCTTGGCGCTTTGCTGCAACGCGCCGGCTTCGCGCTGCCCGTCACCGACGTCGACCGCGTCGTGGTGCGCTATGATAACGCCTTGGCGCTGTTGCAGGATTTGCGGCGGATGGGCGCCACCAACGTGCTGGTCGAGCGCCGCCGCCGGCCGCTGCGCCGCGCCACGCTGTTGCGGATGGTCGAGATCTACGCCGAGCGCTTCGCCGATCCCGACGGCCGGATCCGCGCCACCTTCGAACTGGTCTGGTTATCCGCCTGGTCGCCGCATGACAGTCAGCAGCAGCCCTTGAAACCGGGCTCCGCCAAGGCCAGCCTTGAAGCCGCGGTGAAGCGGATTGTGCCGAAGGCGTAAGGCCTTAACACGGCGCTCAGGCTCGATGACGATGGCGGCTACTGCAACAAATCGATCAGATGCGAGATCAGCGGAATGTCGGCCGGCGGCATCGGATAGTCGCGCAGCTTGTTGGGGCGCACCCAGGCGAGCTGCTGGCCTTCGCGCGCGGTCGCAACACCTTCCCAGCGCCGGCAAATATAAAGCGGCATCAACAGGTGGAAGTCGTCATAGGCGTGGCTGGCGAAAGTCAGCGGCGCCAGGCACGGCTCCTTGACCGCGATGCCGAGTTCTTCATGCAATTCGCGGATCAAGGCCTGCTCCGGCCGCTCGCCGTCGTCGAGTTTGCCGCCGGGAAATTCCCATAAGCCCGCCAACGTCTTGCCGGGCGGCCGCTGGGCGATCAGCACGCGATCGTCGGCGTCGATCAAGGCCACCGCGACGACGAGGAGGATGTTCATGGAAGCCATGGCGAAACGCCTCTTCACCCTCCCCCGGGAGGAGGGTGGCGAAACTACGATCGATAGTCGCCGTTGATGGCGATGTATTCTTTGGTGAGGTCGCAGGTCAGCACCCGGTCGCGGCCTTTGCCGAGGCCGAGCGCGACCTTGATCTGGATTTCCGGGCTCTTCATCGCCTTGGAGACCTCGGCCTCGTTGTAGGACGGATCCCGTGCGCCGGACTTGGCGACCCGGATGCCGTTGAACGAAATCGACAATTTGTCGCGATCCGCGGGCTCGCCGGCCTTGCCGACCGCCATCACCACGCGGCCCCAATTGGCGTCCTCGCCGGCGATCGCGGTCTTCACCAAGGGCGAATTGGCGATCGACATCGCGATTTTGCGGGCGCTGGCCTTCGAGGTCGCGCCGTCGACGATGATCTCGACCAGTTTCCGCGCGCCTTCGCCGTCGCGCGCCACCTGTTCGGCGAGATCGGCCAGCACCGCGTTGAAGGCCTTGACGAAGGCTTTCAGCCGGAGGTCGCTGGCCTTGGAAATTTTTGGCGCGCCGTTCGCGGCGGCAGCACCCGTGGCGAACGCCAGCAGCGTATCCGAGGTCGAGGTGTCGCCATCGATGGTGACCGCGTTGAAGGTGTCGGCGACGCCGGCCTTCAGCAGCGACTGCAGCGCGGGTGCTGAAATCGGCGCATCGGTGAACACGAAGGCCAGCATCGTCGCCATGTCCGGCGCGATCATGCCGGCGCCCTTGGCCATGCCGTTGATGGTGACTTTGGCCTTGCCGAGCTTCACCGTGGCGGTGGCGACCTTCGGGAAAGTGTCGGTGGTCATGATCGCTTTGGCGGCGTCCATCCAGCCGCCGGGCGCGGCGGCGTCGGCGAGCTGGTCGAGCACGCCGTCGAATTTCGTGGCGTCGAGCGGTTCGCCGATCACTCCGGTGGAGGCGAGAAAAATATCGTCCGGCTTGCAGCCGATCGCTTTCGCCGCGATTTTCGCGGTCAGCGCGGTGGCGACGCGGCCGGTCTTGCCGGTGAAGGCGTTGGCGTTGCCGGAATTCACCACCAGCGCCCGCGCCTTGCCGCCCTTCAGCTTCAGCCGGCACCATTCCACCGGCGCGGACGGGCATTTCGACTGGGTGAACACGCCGGCCACCGCGGTGCCCGGATCGAGCAGCGCCAGCAGCACGTCGGTGCGGCCCTTGTAGCGGATCCCGGCGGCGGCGGTGGCGAGCTTGACGCCGTCGAGCGGCGGCAATTCGGGAACGTCGGTCGGGGCGAGCGGGGAGATGGCGGTGGACATGCGCTTTCACTTTTCTTGCCCGCTCCGCGGGCCGGAGAGGGTGGCGAGAATCAGCGAAGCGAGATCGAACCGGCGCGGGGGCACACAAATGGCGGCAATCCCCTTCGCCCGCCGTCGCTTCGCGAAGGCACCCTCTCCCACACGGGGAGAGGGAAGAAAAGGGGATTGCGCAGGCCTACTTCTTGGCCGGGGTCTTTGCGGTCTCGGGCTTGGCCGTCTCAGGCTTGGCGGCCTCGGTCTTCGCCTCGGGCTTGGCGACTTCCGCGGGCTTTGCTGCGTCAGGCTTGGCGGCGGCGTCGGCCGGCTTGTCGAGCCGCTCGATCTTGGCGGTCTCGCGCAGCTTGGTGACGTAATCGGCCTGCGCCTTGCGGGTCACATAGGTCTCGATCTGCGCCTTGACCTGGTCGAATTCCGGCGCCTTGCGGCTGCGCTTTTCCTCGACCTTGATGATGTGCCAGCCGAATTGCGACTTCACCGGGTCGGAAATCTTGCCCGGCTCCAGCGCGAAGGCCACCGAGGAGAATTCCGGCACCATCTGGTCCTTGGTGAAGAAGCCGAGGTCGCCGCCGTCCGAGGCCCCCGGATCCTTGGATTTCTTCTTGGCGAGTTCGGCGAAATCGGCGCCCTTCTTCAGCTCGTCCTCGATCGCCTTGGCCTCGTCCTCGGTCTCCACCAGGATGTGGCGGGCGCGCACCTCGGTCTCGCCGGTGATCTGCTTGGCGGCGTCGTCATAGACCTTCTTCATCGCGGCGTCGGTGGTGGCCGCCTTGCCTTCGACGGCCAACAGATTGTCCATCAACAGCCGGTTGCGGGCGAAGGCGAGCCGCGACTTGAAATCCTCGCGATCGGCGATTTTCTTGTCTTCGGCTGCCTTGGCGACGATCTTGAGGTCGATCAGGAACGACAGCACGTTATCGGTCTTGGTGGCCGGGTCCATCTGCGCCAGGCTGGGGCCGAGCTCTTCTTCGGCCACGGCGACGTCGCTCTGACGGATGTCCTGGCCATTGACCTTGGCGAGCACCGGATCGGCGTCCTGCGCGCGCACCGGCAGGCTGGCCATCATCAGGCAGCCGGTCACGGCGGCGCAGGCGAGGCCGAAGCGCAGGCCTAGTTTCTGGTCGATCGGCGAAGCGGTCATGGAAAATCCTTATCTGCAAAGGCGGGATGTGCGGGGTCGCGGGACACTCGCCCAATCATGCCGCCTTGGCAACGCGCAAACTCTGTCAAAATCATGAATTCCTTGATTGGGCGGCGCGTTGACAACCCTCTACCCCAGCCATATCTCTCCGCGATCGGACCGGCGCGACGGCAGGTGCCTGGCCGCGCCTGGGCCGCGAAACTTTCGGATTGCTGGCTTTCCATTCATTTCGCGCCCGATCCCGGCAAGGGATACCGGCCTCAAGCGTCACGATGAGTTGATAGCGACGGGGTGAACGGGTGATGGCTGCAACGCCGAACTGCAAAGACAGGAAATTGGTATGATCGGCGCGCTCGCCCGCAGGCTTTTCGGCTCTCCCAACGACCGACGGATCAAGGCCTATCAACCCCGCGTCGAGGCCATCAACGCGCTGGAGCCGGAGCTCGTGGCGTTGTCGGACGAGGCGTTGCAAGCGCGCACCGCGGAATTCCGCCAGCAACTGGCCGACGGCAAGACGCTCGACGACATCCTGGTGCCGGCCTTCGCCACGGTGCGCGAGGCCGCCAAGCGCACGCTCGGCCAGCGGCATTTCGACGTGCAGTTGATCGGCGGCATGGTGCTGCACGAGGGCGACATCGCCGAGATGAAGACCGGCGAAGGCAAGACCCTGGTGGCGACGCTCGCGGTCTATCTCAATGCGCTCGCCGGCAAGGGCGTCCACGTCGTCACGGTCAACGATTATCTGGCGCGGCGCGACTCCGCCTGGATGGGGCAGATCTACGGCTTCCTCGGCATGACCACCGGCGTCATCGTCCACGGCCTCGACGATCAGCAGCGCCAGGCCGCCTATGCCTGCGACATCACTTACGGCACCAACAACGAATACGGCTTCGACTATCTGCGCGACAACATGAAGTACCGGCTGGAGGACATGGTCCAGCGCGGCCACTACTACGCCATCGTCGACGAGGTCGATTCGATCCTGATCGACGAGGCGCGCACCCCGCTGATCATTTCCGGCCCGCTCGACGACCGCTCGGAATTCTACAACACCATCGACACCTTCATGCCGCGGCTCGACAAGGCGACCGACTACGAGATCGACGAGAAGCAGCGCACCGTGACGCTGACCGAAGCCGGCATGGAGCGCATCGAGGTGCTGCTGCGCGACGCCGGCCAGCTCAAGGGCGAGTCGTTGTACGACGTCGAGAACGTCTCGGTGGTGCACCACGTCAACCAGGCGCTGCGCGCGCACTCGCTGTTCCAGCGCGACAAGGACTACATCGTCCGCGACGACGAAGTGATCATCATCGACGAATTCACCGGCCGCATGATGCCGGGCCGGCGTTATTCCGAGGGCCTGCACCAGGCGCTGGAAGCCAAGGAACACGTCCAGGTCCAGCCGGAAAACCAGACGCTGGCCTCGATCACCTTCCAGAATTACTTCCGGATGTACGAGAAGCTCTCGGGCATGACCGGCACGGCGCTGACCGAAGCCGACGAATTGTTCGACATCTACAAGCTCGAAGTGGTCGAGATCCCGACCAACGTGCCGATCGCCCGGCTCGACGAAGACGACGAGGTGTATCGCACCCAGGCCGAGAAATACGCAGCGATCCTGGCAGAAGTCGAGCGCGCCAATTCGCGGCTGCAGCCGGTCTTGGTCGGCACCGCCTCGATCGAGAAGTCCGAGGTGCTCGGCGAGTATCTGAAGAAGCACGGCTACAAGCAGATCGACTTCACCGACCCCAAGGGCATGGAGAAGCTGTATGCCGCGGCGCGCGCCGGCAAGCCCGCCAAGCTGTTCGCGGTGCTGAACGCGCGCTTCCACGAGCAGGAAGCCTATATCGTTGCCGAAGCCGGCGTGCCCGGCGCGATCACCATCGCCACCAACATGGCCGGCCGCGGCACCGACATCAAGCTCGGCGGTTCGCTGGAAATGCGGATCCAGCACGAGACCGCCGGGATCACCGACGAGGCGGAGAAGGCCGCCAAGATCGAGCGCATCAAGGCCGACATCGAGCGGTTCCGCGAGATCGTGCTGAAGGCCGAGGAGACCGTCGAAATCGAGCCGGCCAAGGGCAACAAGCCGGCCAAGACCATCACCCGGCCGGGCGGGCTCTATATCATGGGCTCGGAGCGCCACGAATCCCGCCGCATCGACAACCAGCTGCGCGGCCGAAGCGGCCGCCAGGGCGATCCGGGCCGCTCCAAATTCTTCCTGTCCTTGGAAGACGATCTGATGCGGATCTTCGGCTCCGACCGGCTCGACACCATGCTGACGCGGCTCGGCCTGAAGGAAGGCGAGGCGATCATCCATCCCTGGATCAACAAGGCTTTGGAGAAGGCGCAGCAGAAGGTCGAGGCGCGCAACTTCGACATCCGCAAGAATTTGCTGAAGTTCGACAACGTCCAGAACGACCAGCGCAAGGAAATCTTCGATCACCGCATCAGCCTGATGAAGGATGACAGCGTCGCCGAAACCGTCGCCGGAATGCGGCACGATTTCATCGACGACATCGTCGCCAAGCACGTGCCGGAACATGCCTATGCCGAGCAGTGGGACGTCGCCGGGCTGAAGGAAGAACTCAGCCGGGTGCTCGGGCTCGACCTGCCGGTCGACGAATGGGCCAAGGAAGAAGGCATCGCCGACGAAGAGCTGCTGACAAGGATCGAACAGCGCGTCGATGAGCACATGGCGGCCAAGGTGGCGCAATGGGGCCCCGAGGTGATGCGTTATGCCGAGAAGTCGATCCTTTTACAAACGCTGGATCATCTGTGGCGCGAGCATCTGGTGATGCTCGATCATCTGCGCAACGTCATCGGGCTGCGCGGCTACGGCCAGCGCGACCCGCTGCAGGAATACAAGTCGGAAGCCTTTGCGCTGTTCGAGGCGATGATCACCCATCTGCGCGAGGCGGTGACCGCGCAACTGATGCGGGTCGAGATCGTGCCGCCGGACGAGCCGCGGGATCTGCCGCCGATGGAAGGCCACAAGTTCAACGCCGACACCGGCGAGGACGAGATGGCGTTCGCCAATGTCTCGCTGGCGCCGGCCGACAATGCCGACAAGACCGCGCGCAACCCGGACGATCCCTCGACCTGGGGCAAGGTCGGGCGCAACGAGGATTGCCCCTGCGGCTCCGGCAAGAAATACAAGCACTGCCACGGCAGGTACGCGTAGGCGGAGCGAGCTATTGCTGAAATGCGGCTCGCGGCCACGCGGATAGTTGGCGGGCTCGTATCTGATTCGTCGTTCTTGAGACCCCCCACCCCCGACCCCTCCCCCTTGCGGGGAGGGGTCGGGGGTGGGGGTCTCAGAGCGGGGCTGATCGGGCAAAATAGCCGACAATAACCAAGGCATCAGCGGCTTGATCGCATGGCGGCAGAGCGCGCGGCCTGCGCGCCGACGCCCTGACCTTGGCTTTCAACGATGCCTGGGATTCAGCGGCGCGTCTCAGCGCACTGCGGAGAAGCGGTTCTCGAAGGAATTCGCCGAGACCACCGGCTGCGCGCCGGCGAGGGTGCCGCCGGTTGACGCAGCGGGTGCGGCGGCGTCGGCCGACGACACCGTCGGCTTCAGCGGCGGCCGGGCCGCGGCGACCTGATGCGGCGCGCTGGCCGGCTTGGCGGCCGGCGGCTTCACCGCGACCACGGAGGCCGGGTGCGGCGGGGCACTGGTCGGCTTGGCGGCGGCCACCAGCTTCGGCTTAGCGGGCGCCATCGTCGCGGTGGTCTCCGCTGTGGCGCTGGCGCTCTTATGCGCCAGATTGTTGAGCAAGCCTTCCGACGGCGAGGTTGCGGCGCGGCTGGCGACGGTCGCCTCGGGCTCTTCGAAGGCGGCTGCAGCGGTTGCCTTGGGCGGATTGACGTGCGGCGGAATGGTGCCGGGGGCGCGGGCGAAGGCGGTCTGCATGCCCGGCGCGTCCGGCTCGGATAGCCCGGTGGCGCCGTCCGGAATCTTCGAGGCGAAGATCCGGTTCATGCCGCCGTCGATGTCGGGCCGGCGCTGCGCCATTGGAATGCCCTTGGCGATCAGCTCCGCGGTCTTGACGTCGTCCTCGCGCTGCTTCTGGCGTACCGCGTCGGCGATCTCGCTCGGCACCACATAGGCCGGGCATTTCGCGGTGGCGTTGAACGACAGCGGCTTGTTGGAGGCGTTCGGCGGCGCCGCCGGATCGAACACGTATTTGGCTTCGCAGAACTCCACCTTGGGCTCCTGCCGCGTCACCTCGAAATGATCGTAGCCTTCCTTGATCATCTTCCAGAACGGCATGTTCGGGTTGTTGCGGTGCTTCGCCATGTTCACCGGCGTCATCTTGAACGGATAGGCCTGCAGCTGGAACGCGCGCTGGCCGCCGAAGAAGGATTCCCGACCCAGCGAATAGATTTCCGCGATCTGTTCGTCGGTCATGGCGTAGCAGCCGCGCGACGAGCAGTCGCCGTGCACCATCAGATCCGAGCCGGTGCGGCCGAGCGCCTTGTCGAAGGCATTGGGAAAGCCGGTGTTGAACGACAGATAGTAGGACGATTGCGGGTTCATCTGCGCCGGGGTGATGTTGTAGAAGCCCTCCGGCGCCTGGCGGTCGCCTTCGCGCACCTTGGGGCCGAGATCGCCGGACCAGCGGCAGATCGGATAGGTCTTCAACAGCGCGAACTGGCCGGAGCGGGTCTGCTTCCAGATCTCGAGCTCGGCCTCCTGCTTGAACAGCCGCACCAGCATCGGCGCCTGCAGGTCCATGTCCTTGGCCTGCATCTCGGCGATGAGCTTCGGCGGCACCGGCTGATTGGCCTTGGCGTTGTTGGCCAGCGAAATCTCGTCGCTATTGCAGCCGGCGAGCAAGACACCAGTAGCAAGCGCAACCGATGTCACCAGCGCGCGAACAAGCGTGCGATCAATCAAGGTAAAGCTCCGCAGCCGATCGGGGCATCGTCCCCGAATTTGAGACGATCTATCCGCCGCCGTAGAGCAATTATTATCCTTAAGCCCCCCGCGTCGCAAGCCGATCGGGCCGGCGCGGTCCGGTGCCAGCCGCCATGGTGAATAGAGCCTGAAGATTTCAGCCAGCACAACGCCAGTCGCAGCGCCCCGGCTTGCCTAGAAAAAGCCATGATGCGGCGCCGGCAGCCCGCGAATACTTTGGCTGATCTTGCCGGCGCCGTGCACACCGCGGCGAAACCCTGGATTCGCCGTGGGCCGCAGCGTTCGAATCAGCCGAGCTTGCGGCCGATATCCAAGAACTTCTGCCGGCGCTGGGCGCGGATCGCGGCGCCATCGAGGTCGCGCATGTCGCCGAACGCCTTGGCGATGGCGTCGCCGGTCTTGGCGATCATCGCTTCGGGGTCGCGATGCGCGCCGCCGCGCGGCTCGGTGACGATGCCGTCGATCACGCCGAACCGCGACAGATCCTGCGCGGTGATCTTCATCGAGGTGGCGGCTTCCTGGGCCTTGGCGGAATCCCGCCACAGGATCGAGGAGGCGGCTTCCGGCGAGATCACGCTGTAGATCGCGTGTTCCAGCATCAAGACCTTGTTGGCGGTGGCGATCGCGATGGCGCCGCCGGAGCCGCCCTCGCCGATGATCACCGCGACATTGGGCACGGTCAGCGACAGGCAGGCGTCGGTCGACCGCGCGATCGCCTCGGCCTGGCCGCGTTCCTCGGCGCCGATGCCGGGATAGGCGCCGGCGGTATCGACCAGCGACAGCACCGGAATGCCGAAGCGGTCGGCCATCTCCATCAGCCGCACCGCCTTGCGATAGCCTTCCGGGCGCGCCATGCCGAAATTGTGCTTCAGCCGGGTCTCGGTCGAGGCGCCTTTTTCCTGGCCGAGCACGCAGATGCTTTCGCCGCGGAAGCGGCCGAAGCCGCCGATCAGCGCCTCGTCGTCGCCGAATTTGCGGTCGCCGGCCAGCGGCGTGAAATCCGCGATCAGCGACTCGACATAGTCGATGCAATGCGGCCGCTGCGGATGCCGCGCCACCTGGGTCTTCTGCCACGGCGTCAGCGCGACGTAGAGATCGGTCAGCGCCTGCTGCGCCTTCTCCTCGATGCGGGCGATTTCCTCGCCGATATTGCTGCCGGAGGCCGCCAACGCCCGCAATTCGTCGATCTTGGAATCCAGTTCCGCGACCGGCTTCTCGAAATCCAGGTAACTGCGCATCGGATCGGGCATGGGGTGCATTCGGGGAGTTGCAAAGGAATGAACGGCGGGCAAAGAAAGCGCCGGCCTTTCGGGCTTTTCAAGCCAAATGCCGCGCCAAGTCAAGCGGCCGTGGCAGTAGCAATTGCGCTAGCACGCGGCTTTGCTGCGAATGCTTGGCGCATCGTGGCCGGGCAACGCGCCCTTCCTTCGCAATCGTCGATGCGTCGTCGGGTGCCGGCCGGGCGGCGTACCGCTCGGCCGGCATGCCGATATCACAGCCGCTCGATCTTCTGCGCAGCCTCGTCGATCAGCGCCACCGCGGCGAGCAGCTTCTCCTTGTCGAGCCCGTCGCCGAGCCGATGCAGCAGCACGCTGCGCAGATTGTGCATGGCGCGGCGCACCGGCACCGCGTCGACCCGCTCCCGCATCGCGCCCATCGCTTCAAGCCGCGCCAGCATCGCGGCGACCTCGGCGGCCTGTTCGGCGAGATGCGTGGTGCCTTCGGGCGTGACGGCGAACTGCTTGCGGGCGCCCTCGGCCGATTGCTCGGCGATCAGCCCCATGTCGCTGAGCAGCGTCAGCGTCGGATAGACGATGCCGGGGCTCGGCGCATAGGCGCCGCCGGTCAATTCCTCGACCGCGCGAATCAGGTCGTAGCCGTGTCGCGGCTTGTCGGCGATCAGCTTCAGCAGCACCAGGCGCAACTCGCCGCCGTCGAAGCGGCGCCGGCGCCCGCCGCCGTGACCGCGGCCGTCCTCGGGAAAATCCTCCGGGCCGTGATGATGTCCAAAGGGGTGGCCACCGCGCGGGCCGGCGTGGCGGGGGCGGAACGCTTCACCGCCGCCGTGGCGGCCGTGCTGATGGGAGTCGCCGTGAAAACCAAACATGAGAAGTCCTCTTTCTCGTTTATGATCGGTCTAAGATATATCATAGAAACGGACGCGACAAGCGTGAAGATATATCGTGGACGTATTTTAATGAGGGGGAGTCGGGCCGAGTGGCTATGACTTGTCGGCCAGCGGATGCAGGTCGCGGACCAGGCTTTTAAGCCGTTCCTCGACCACATGGGTGTAGATCTGGGTGGTCGAGATATCGGTGTGGCCGAGCAGGGTCTGCACGATGCGCAGGGCGGCGCCGTTGTGCAAAAGGTGGCTGGCAAAGGCGTGGCGCAGAACGTGCGGGCTGACAAGCCGCGGCGGCAGTCCGGCGGCGCCGGCGAGTTCTTTCAGCTCGCGGGCAAAGTGCTGCCGGGTGAGGTGGCCGCTTTCGCCGAACGAGGGAAACAGCCATTTCGAGGCGCCGGCGTTGCTGGCC
>NZ_DASWPE010000163.1:0-2665 GCF_036404135.1 Rhodopseudomonas sp.
GAGAAGCTTCTGCAACGCTTACATGTGCACGACGGACCTGATGGCTCCAGGCTCTCTTCTGCGCATCAGATCGTAACCCTCGTTGATCCTGTCAAATGGCAGATGATGGGTGATGAGCGTATCCACATCAATCTTTCCCTCCATGTACCAGTCGACAAATTGGGCGAGGTTCGTACGCGGCTTCACTCCACCCTGTGGATCAGCGTGGAAAAAGGACCCCGTTAGCGGGGTGATAGGCGTCGAAAAGGGACCCCTCATCCCGGTGGTCTAGGCACGCGCGCTTGGCGGCAGTCAGGCGGCGAGATCGGGATGTTGGTATTGGAGACGGTGTTGAGGATCCGGCGCGAGCATGCGGCCGGGAAAGCCATCAAGGCGATAGCGCGAGATCTGAAGCTTTCGCGCAAGGTGGTTCGTAAAGTGATCCGCACGCCGGAGGCGGACTTTTCCTATCGACGCGAGGTGCAGCCGTTGCCGCGCATCGGGCCGTTCCAGGAGCGGCTGGACATGCTCCTGGAGGAAGACGAGGCCCGACCCCGGCGCGAGAAGCTGCGCATCACGCGCATCCACGACCTGCTGCTGCGCGAGGGGTTCGAGGGGTCGTATGACGCGGTCCGGCGCTATGCGGCGCGGTGGCGGCAGGAGCGACGCCGGAATGCGGTCGATGCGCCGGCCTTCATCCCGCTGACGTTCCGTCCGGGCGAGGCCTA
This sequence comes from Rhodopseudomonas sp., assembly GCF_036404135.1. Taxonomy (GTDB): domain Bacteria; phylum Pseudomonadota; class Alphaproteobacteria; order Rhizobiales; family Xanthobacteraceae; genus Rhodopseudomonas_A. The sequence goes on from NZ_DASWPE010000163.1 coordinate 708, forward strand.
TCAGTTCGACTGGAGCCACGAGGACGTCGAGATCGCCGGCAAGCCGATGCGGGTGAAGGTGGCGCATGTTCGGCTCTGCGCGTCGCGGGCGATCTATGTGCGGGCCTATCCGCGCGAGACGCAGGAGATGGTGTTCGACGCCCATGCGCGAGCCTTCGCCTTCTTCGGCGGCGTGCCGACACGCGGCATCTACGACAACATGAAAACGGCGGTGACGACGGTGTTCACCGGCAAGGAGCGGGTTTTCAACCGCCGCTTCCTCGTCATGACGGCCCACTACATGGTCGAGCCGACCGCCTGCTCGCCGGCGGCGGGCTGGGAGAAGGGTCAGGTCGAAAACCAGGTGCAGACGGCACGTGGTCGCTTCTTCCAGCCCCGCCTGCGCTTTGCCAGCATCGAGGAGCTAAACGGCTGGCTGGAGGCGGAATGCCGGCGCTGGGCCGAGACGCACCCCCATCCCGAGCAGAAGGAGTGGACGGTCGCTCAAGCCTGGAATGCTGAGCGCCCGGCGCTCCAGCCCATCCTGGCGCCCTTCGACGGCTTCCACGAAAACGAGCATTCGGTCAGCGGCACATGCCTGATAAGCTTCGACCGCAACCGCTATTCCGTCATGGCGAAGGCGGTGCGGCGCACGGTGCAGGTCCGCGCCTATGCCGACCGTATCGTCGTGCGGTGCCAGGGCGAGGTCGTCGCCGAGCATCCGCGTTTCTTTGGTCGAGACCGTACCGTCTATAACCCCTGGCATTATCTGCCGGTGCTGGTGACCAAGCCGGGTGCCCTGCGTAACGGCGCCCCTTTCCAGGACTGGGACCTGCCGCCCGCGCTGGCGCGGCTGAGACGCAAGCTGGGGGCCGGAGACGAAGCCGACAGGCGTTTCGTGCGCGTGCTGGCGGCGGTGCTCGTCGATGGCCTGGAACTGGTCGAAGCCGCTGTGCGCGAGGCGCTCGCTGCGGGCGCGGTCAGCGACGACGTCATCCTCAACATCCTGGCGCGTCGGCGCGAGCCTCCCCGACCGCTCACCATCGTCACCTCGGAGGATCTGGAATTGGAACATCCGCCGCTCGCCGACTGCGGTCGCTACGACCAGCTCAGGGGGCTCCATGCAGCGGCATGAGATGATGGAGGCAATGCGCAGCCTCGGTCTCAAGGGCATGGCCAGCGCCTTCGACGAAGCCGTCACCACGGGCCTGCAGCGCAAGCGCACAGCCATGGAGATCCTGACCGACCTGCTGCGCGCCGAGGCGACCCACCGGCATGCCGCGTCCATCCGCTACCGCATGACGGCCGCAAAGCTGCCGGCGGTGAAGGACCTCGATGCCTTCGTCTTTGACGGCACGCCCATCAACGAAGCGCTGGTGCGCTCGCTGCATGGCGGGTCGTTCCTCTCCGGCCAGCGCAATGTCGTGCTGGTCGGCGGCACCGGAACGGGCAAGACGCATCTCGCCATAGCCATCACCGCCAACGTCGTGCGTGCTGGCGCCAGGGGCCGCTATTTCAACACCGTCGACCTGGTGAACCGCCTCGAGGAGGAGAGCCGCCTCGGCAAAGGCGGGGCGCTCGCCGCCCAGCTCGCCCGCCTCGACCTCGTGGTGCTCGACGAGCTCGGATACCTGCCTTTTGCCCGCTCAGGCGGCCAGCTGCTCTTCCATCTCGTCAGCAAGCTCTACGAACGCACCTCGGTCGTCGTCACCACCAACCTCGCCTTTGGCGAGTGGCCGACCGTCTTCGGCGACCCCAAGATGACGACCGCGCTGCTCGACCGCATTACCCACCATTGCGACATCGTCGAGACCGGCAACGACAGCTGGCGCTTCAAGAACCGGAGCTGAAAACCCTTCCCCCGGACCCCCATCCCGGCGGTTGACCCGGTGGGTCCACAGGGACCTCCCACGGCCGTCACCGCCTGCGCTCGTGGCGGCGCGCGGCGCCGGCCGTGGGCCCCTCCTATGGACTACCGG
>NZ_DASWPE010000164.1:0-2548 GCF_036404135.1 Rhodopseudomonas sp.
TGTCAAACGGCTCGCAATCGGGACCCTCAATGGGCGCCGAAAAGGACCCCCTCTTCGTAGCGCTGCGTGGCGGCGAGGCGCGGAGCCATGCGTAGCGCAGCGCCTGGCCGCCGGGTGAGCCGCTGAGGTTTCAGCCGGGCCCGGAGGGGGGTCTGGGGGGAGGTTGAACAGATTGTGGATAAGTTGGCGGTTGGACCGATGCTCAGCTGCGGTTGCGCAGGCGCCAGCTGTCGTTGCCGGTCTCGACGATGTCGCAGTGGTGGGTGAGCCGGTCGAGCAGGGCCGTGGTCATCTTGGGGTCGCCGAAGACGGAGGGCCACTCGCCGAAGGCGAGGTTGGTGGTGATGATCACCGAGGTGCGCTCGTAGAGTTTGCTGACCAGATGGAACAGCCGCTGGCCGCCGGCCTGGGCGAGGGGCAGGTAGCCCAGCTCGTCGAGGATCACCAGATCGAGGCGGGAGAGCTGGGCGGCCAGGGTCCCGGCCTTGCCGCGGCGGGCTTCGTCCTCCAGCTGGTTGACCAGATCGACGGTGTTGAAGTAGCGGCCGCGGGCGCCGGCGCGGACCACGTTGGCGGTGATGGCGATGGCCAGGTGGGTCTTGCCGGTGCCTGTTCCGCCGACCAGGACGATGTTGCGATGGTTAGCCAGGAAGGCGCCGTCGTGCAAGGAGCGGACCAGGCCTTCGTTGATCGGCGATCCGCCGAAGGAGAAGGCCGCCAGGTCCTTCATCATCGGCAGCTTGGCGGCGGCCAGGCGATAGCGGATGGAGGCGGCCTGGCGATGGGTAGTCTCGGCCTTGAGCAGATCGGCGAGGATCTGCATGGCCGTGCGGTTGCGTTGTAATCCCGTGGTGACCGTCTCGTCGAAGGCCCCGGCCATGCCCTTCAGACCCAGCTGGGCGAAGGCCTCGATCATCTCATGCCGCTGCACGGGAGCCTCGTAGCTGGTCGTAACGGGCGCAGTCGGCGATCGGCGGGTGGCTCAGGGCCAAGGCGTCCGAGGTGGTGATCTGCGGCGGCGCTGGCGGCTCGCGCCGCCTGGCCAGGATGGTGATGATGAGATCGTCGCTGGCGGCGCCGGCGTCCAGGGCTTCGCGGACCGCGTCATCGACGGCGTCCAGGCCATCGACCAGCACCGCCGCCAGCACCCGCACGAAGCGCCGATCGGCCTCGTCGCCGCGGCCCAGCTTGTGCTTCAGCCGGGTCAGGGCCGGCGGCAACGACCAGTCCTGGAACGGCGCGCCGTTGCGCAGGGCGCCGGGCTTGCGAGCCAGGACCGGCAGGTAATGCCAGGGATCGTAGACCGTGCGGCCCCGGCCGAAGCAGCGGGCGTGCTCGGCCACCACCTCGCCGGCGCAGCGCACGACGATGCGATCGGCATAGGCTCGCACCTGCACCGTGCGCTTGGCGGCCTTGGCCATCACCGAGTAGCGGTTGCGGTCGAAGGTGATCAGGCAGGTCCCGGTCACGGCGTGATCGACCTCGTGGAAGCCGTCGAAGGGGGCCAGGATCGGCTGCAGCGCCGGCCGCTCGGCCTGAAGGGCTTGAGCCAGGGTGATCTCGCCCTGCTCGGGATGGGGATGCTGGCGGGCCCAGCGCAGGCACTCCGCTTCCAGCCAACCGTTGAGCTCCTCCAGGCTGGTAAAGCGCAGACGCGGCTTGAAGAACCGGTCGCGGCTGATCTTCACCTGGTTCTCGACCTGCCCCTTCTCCCAGCCCGCAGCCGGCGTGCAGGCCGTCGGCTCGAACATGTAGTGGTCGGCCATCAGCAGGAAGCGCCGGTTGAAGACCCGCTCCTTGCCGACGAACACGGCGTCCACGGCGGTCTTCATATTATCGTAGATGCCCCTCATGGGCACGCCGCCGAAGAAGACGAAGGCCCGCTGGTGGGCGTCGAACACCATCTCCTGGGTCTCGCGCGGATAGGCCCGTAGATAGACCGCCCGCGATGCGCACAGGCGAACATGGGCCACCTTCACCCGCAGCGGCTGGCCGGCGATCTCCACATCCTCGTGGCTGAAATCGAACTGGAACGCCTCGCCCGGTTGGAACATCAGCGGCACGAACGCCGTCCCGCCGTCGCCCGGCGCCGTCCTGGTCTCTTCGCGCCAGCGCGCCGCATAGCGCCGCACCGAGCAATAGGAGCCGTCGTAGCCTTCCCGCACCAGCAGGTCCCAGACCCGGGTCAGCTTCAACCGGTCCCGCCGGGGCCGCGCCTCGTTCTCGACCAACAGTTGCTCCAGCCGCTCGCGCACCGGCCCGATCTTCGGAAACGGCTGCGTCGTGCGCTGGTAGCTGAACGCGCCTTCCTCTGCCCGGATCGCCTTGCGCACCACCTTGCGCGACAGCCTCAGATCCCGCGCGATCGCCTTGATAGCCTTGCCCGCCGCGTGCTCACGGCGAATCCGAACTACTGTCTCCACCACCAACATCCCGATCTCGACCGCCTGGCTGAACCCAAGCGGCCGTGCCTAAACCATCGGAATGAGGGGTCCCTCTTCGGCGCCCATCACCCCCTTAGGGGGTCCTTCTTCCACGCCTCTGCACA
>NZ_DASWPE010000165.1:0-30830 GCF_036404135.1 Rhodopseudomonas sp.
CCCCGTCAAAATCGAAGTGTCGCAAGACAGATCACACGAATTCCCGATTCTGGAATCCCCCCAGCAACACCCGAGTCAATCCGTCGCACCCAAGATGTGTGCATGCCTTAGTGCGCACGCAGGGACCCATAACCCCTGACGTCCGCGGTGAAGCAATCCACCTCTGCCACATTGTCAACGAGCGAGTCCGCGCCGTATGGGTCCCTGCGTGCGCAGGGACGACGTTGGGAGATGTGGAGGCCCTTCGCGGATCGCGTGCCGCCGCTAACGCCCGATGCTGGCGGCTTCGGCGGCGGCCCGCTGCATGCTCGAGGACATTTCGTTAGTGACGGTGCTTTGTTCCTCGACCGCCGCCGCGGTGGAGCTGACGTATTCGCTGACGTTCTGGATTTCCTCCTTGATCGACAACAGCGCCGCGACCACATCGGCCGAGATGCCGTTGAGGCCGGCGATCTCGCTGCCGATCTTGTCGGTGGCCTGCTTGGCCTGATTGGCGAGACTCTTGACCTCGGAGGCCACCACGGCAAAGCCGCGGCCGGCCTCGCCGGCGCGCGCCGATTCGATCGTGGCGTTGAGCGCCAAAAGATTGATCTGCCCGGTGATGTTGCCGATCAGATCGACGATGCCGCCCATCGACTGCGTGGCAAGCGTCAGTCGCTGCGTCTGACGGTCGGCGGTTTCGACCTTGCCGACCGCGGACACCGCGGTGTCCTTCGACTTGGTCATGGCCTCGGAGATTTCCCGCACCGAGGCGTTCAACTCCTCGGCGCCCGCCGCCACCGTCTCCATCATACCGCGGACCCGCTCGCTCTTCATGCGCGCGACCACCTGCTCGGTGGTGACGGTGGCGTATTTCACCACCTTGAAAGGCTTGCCGTTGAGATCGAGAATCGGATTGTAGGAGGCTTGGATCCAGACTTCCCGGCCGCCCTTGCCGAGCCGCATGTATTCGGCAGCCTGGAATTCGCCGCGGTTGAGTGCGGCCCAGAACTCGCGATAGGCGGCGCCGTCGCGCTCGCTCGGACTGACGAACATCGCGTGGTGGCGGCCTTTGATCTCGGGCAGCGTGTAGCCCAATGCGTGCAGGAAATTATCATTGGCCGTGAGAATGCTGCCGTCCATCGCGAATTCGATCACCGCCTGCGATTTGCCGATCGCCTCGACCTGGCCGGCGAGGTTCGCGGTGCTGAGCCGCTGCGCGGTGACATCGGTGGCGAACTTGACCACCTTGATCGGCTTGCCCTTGTCGTCGAGAATTGGATTGTAGGTCGCGAGAATCCAGACCTCCTTGCCACCCTTGCCGATCCGTTTGTATTCGGCGGCCTGATATTCTCCGCGGTTCAGTGCCGCCCAGAATTCGCGATAGGCGGCGCTGCCGCGCTCGGTCGGCTCGACGAACATGCTGTGATGCTTGCCGGCGATTTCGTCGAGCGTATAGCCCATCACCTGCAAAAAATTGTCGTTGGCGGTGATGATGGTGCCGTCGAGGTCGAACTCGATCACCGCCTGCGCCCGGCCGATTGCCGCAATCTTGCCGGCGTCTTCCATCGCGCGGATCTTGCGCGCGGTGATGTCGGTGACGAATTTCACCACCTTGACCACCTTGCCGTTGCCGTCGAGGATCGGATTGTAGCTGGCCTGAATCCAAACTTGCTTGCCGGCTTTGCCGATCCGCTTGTATTCCGCCGACTGGAACTCACCGCGTTTGAGAGCGTCCCAAAATTCACGATAGGCCGCGCTGTCGCGCGTCGCCGGTTCGACGAAGATGCTGTGGTGCTTGCCTTGGACCTCGGCGAGGGAATAGCCGAGAAGGTCCAGGAAATTCGCATTGGCGTTTTGGACGGTGCCGTCGATGGAAAACTCGATGATGCCCTGCGAGCGGCCGAGCGCCGCGATCTGCGCCATGGCGTTGCTCTCGTCGAAATTGCGTTTCCAGAACGTCATTTAAGTCAATCCTCTTCACGAGAAGCGGCGGGATGAATTATCCAAGGGAAGGCGTGCTGGAAAAATCGGCGGCCGATGCCGGGCCGGACTCCCATCGGTTCCGTGCTGGCACTATCAATTGCGAACGCTTAGCGGAGGCTTAATGCCAAAATCGCGTTGAATATAACTAATTCCCGCGCATAAGTTGCATCGGAAGCAGGCCGATCGACGCGCCGTGCTACGCCCCGCCGATCAGGATGCCGACCGCGAGCACGATGACGCCGCCGAGCACGATCTGGAACACCGCCTGCAGGAACGGGGTGTCCATGTAGCGGGCGCGGATATAGGCGATCGCCCACAATTCGATGAACACCACGAAGCCGGCGATCGCGGTGGCGATCCAGAACGCGTTGTCCCAGGCATCCGGCACCAGATACGGCATGGTGTGGCCGAGCCCGCCGACCGTGGTCATCAGCCCGCAGATGCCGCCGCGCAGCCAGGGCGAGCCGCGCCCGGTCATCGAGCCGTCGTCGGACAAGGCTTCGGCAAAGCCCATGGAAATGCCGGCGCCGATCGAGGCGGCGAGCCCGACCAGGAAGGTCTCCCAATTGTGGTGGGTGGCGAACGCCGCGGCGAACAGCGGCGCCAGCGTCGACACCGAGCCGTCCATCAAGCCGGCGAGGCCGGGCTGGACATATTGCAGCACGAACATTCGCCGCCTGGTCTTGTCTTCCTCGCCGCGCACCCCGGCGGTGAGGATGGTCTGCGACAGCTTGGCCGCCAGGTCCTCGTGGCCCTTCTCGATTTCCGCCAGATCCGACAAAAGCTTGCGAATCCCGACGTCGGTGGTCTGCTGGGCGGCCTTGGCGTAGAACCGCTCCGCCTCGAACTCCATGGTCTCCGCTTCCTTGCGGATGGTGTCGAGCGGCAGGTTGCGGGTCAGCCAGATCGGCCGGCGGCGAATGAAGCCCTTGACGTCCTGGCGCCGGATCGGCGGCAGGTTGGGGCCGAAGCGTTCCTCATAGAGCTTGAGCAGCAGATGGCGATGGCCCTTCTCCTGATTGGCCATCTCGGTGAACACCTTGGCGGAATCCGGGTAGCGCTCGGCGAGGTCTTCGGCGAACGCCAAATAGATGCGGCTGTCTTCCTCTTCGCCGGCGATCGCCACGGCGAGAATTTCCCGCTCGGTCAGGTCCGCAAAAGCCTTCATCCAGCCGGGTCCAATCATTTAGAATAATTCTAATGTCTAGGCTACCCGATCCCGGCTGTCAAAAGCCGCCCGGCCTCCGCCGTCCAGCACGAAAAAACCCCTCCCCCGCGGCGGGGAAGGGGCGTTTGTCTGGGATCAGCGCGCCGGACATCGCGGCGCGCGACACCGCCGGCGCTTGTCTAGAACACCAGCGCTTTGGCCTGCTTGACCTGCGGCAGCGCCTGCACCTTGGCGATCACCTCGGCCGGCACCGCGCCGTCGACCTCGACCAGCGCGATGGCGTCGCCGCCCTGCTCGTGACGGCCGAGATTGAAGGTGGCGATGTTGATCTTGGCGTCGCCGAGCAGGCTCGCGAACTTGCCGATGAAGCCCGGCTTGTCCTCGTTGGTGACGTAGATCATCGACTTGCCGAATTCGGCGTCGACCCGGATGCCCTTGATATCGACCAGCCGCGGATGGCCGTCGGCGAACACCGTACCGGACACCGAACGCTTCATGTCGGCAGTGGTGACGGTGACGGTGATCAGGCTCTCATAGTCGCTCTCGGCGGCGCGAACCACCTCGTCGACCACCATGCCGCGCTCCTTGGCGACGACGGGTGCCGACACCACGTTGACGTCGCCGAGCATCGGCCGCAGCAGTCCGCTCAAAGCTGCCGAGGTCAGCGCCTTGATCTTCATGCCGGCGACCTCGCCCTCATAGGTGATCGTCACCTTGGAGATACCGCTCTCGGTCAATTGGCCGGCGAACGAGCCGAGCTTTTCGGCGAGTTCGATGAACGGCCTCAGCTTCGGGGCTTCTTCCGCGGTGATCGAGGGGAAGTTCACGGCGTTGGAGATCGCGCCGGTCAGCAGATAGTCCGACATCTGCTCTGCGACCTGCAGTGCAACGTTCTCCTGGGCTTCCGTGGTGGAGGCGCCGAGATGCGGCGTGCAGATCACGTTGGGATGGCCGAACAGCACGTTCTTGGTAGCGGGCTCCTCGACGAACACGTCGAAGGCAGCACCGGCGACCTGCTTGGAATTCAGCGCATCGACCAGCGCCTGCTCGTCGACCAGACCGCCGCGGGCGCAATTGATGATGCGCACGCCCTTCTTGGTCTTGGCGATCGCCGCCGCGTCGATGATGTTCTTGGTCTTGTCGGTGAGCGGGGTGTGCAAAGTGATGAAATCGGCGCGCTTCAGCAGGTCGTCGAGCTCGACCTTCTCGACGCCGAGGTCCTTGGCGCGCTCCGGCGACAGGAACGGATCGAACGCGATCACCTTCATCTTCAGGCCGAGCGCGCGGTCGGCGACGATCGAGCCGATGTTGCCGCAGCCGATCACGCCGAGCGTCTTGGCGGTGATCTCGACGCCCATGAAGCGGTTCTTCTCCCACTTGCCGGCCTGGGTCGAGGCGTCGGCCTGCGGGATCTCGCGGGCCAAGGCCAGCATCAGGGTGATGGCGTGTTCGGCGGTGGTGATCGAATTGCCGAACGGCGTGTTCATCACGATGATGCCGCGGGCGGTGGCGGCCGGGATCTCGACATTGTCGACGCCGATGCCGGCGCGGCCGATCACCTTGAGCCTGGTGGCCTTCTCCAGGATCTTCGCGGTGGCCTTGGTGGCCGAGCGGATCGCCAGGCCGTCGTAGTTGCCGATGATCTCGGCGAGCTTCTCTTTGTCCTTGCCGAGCGCCGGCTGGAAGTCGACGTCGATGCCGCGATCCTTGAAGATCTGCACGGCAGCGGGCGACAGGGCGTCGGAAATCAAAACTTTGGGTGCGGTCATGGGGGTGGGCTCCTTCACCCTCCCCTCTTGAGGGGGAGGGTCGGCGCGCAGCGCCGGGGTGGGGTGAAAGCGGTGAGAACGGAATTCGAGTTCGAGGGCGGGGAGAGTTTCTCACCCCACCCCGCCGCACCTGCGGTGCGTCGACCCTCCCCCTCCAGGGGAGGGTGAAGAACTACGCCGCCTTGGGCAGCGCCGCCTTGGTGGTTTCGAACGCCCAGTCCAGCCACTGCGTCAGCGTGGCGACGTCAGCGGCTTCCACCGTGGCGCCGCACCAGATCCGCAGGCCGGGAGGCGCATCGCGATAGGCGCCGAGATCGAAGCCGGCGGCTTCCTTCTCGACCGCACCGACCAGCGCCTTGGCGAACGCCGCCTGGGCGTCGGCGGGCAGTGCGGTGACCGCCGGGTCCACCACCTTCATGCAGACCGAGGTGTTGGAGCGGATCGCGGCGTCGGTGGCAAGAAAATCCACCCACGGGGTCTTGGCCTTCCAGTCCGCCAGAACCTTGGTGTTGGCGTCGGCGCGGGCGATCAGGCCCTTGAGGCCGCCGACCGACTTCGCCCAATTCAGCGCGTCGAGATAGTCTTCGACGCACAGCATCGACGGGGTGTTGATGGTCTCGCCCTGGAAGATGCCTTCGATCAGCTTGCCGCCCTTGGTCATGCGGAAGATCTTCGGCAGCGGCCAGGAGGGCGTGTAGCTCTCCAGCCGCGCGACGGCGCGCGGGCTCAGGATCAGCATGCCGTGCGCGGCCTCGCCGCCCAGCGCCTTCTGCCAGGAGAAGGTGACGACGTCGAGCTTCGGCCAATCCAGGGCTTGCGCGAACGCGGCCGAGGTGGCGTCGCAGATCGTCAGGCCTTCGCGGTCGGCCGCGATCCAGTCGGCGTTGGGCACCCGCACGCCGGAGGTGGTGCCGTTCCAGGTGAAGACGATGTCGGATTTCGGATCGGCCTTGGAAAGATCCGGGATTTCGCCATAGCCGGCGCTGAGCTTGGTGACGTCCTTCAGCTTGAGCTGCTTGACGATGTCGGTGACCCAGCCGTCGCCGAAGGATTCCCAGGCGATGGTGGTGACCGGACGCGGCCCGAGCAGCGACCACAGCGCCATTTCGACGGCGCCGGTGTCGGACGCCGGAACGATGCCGATCTTGTAATCGGCCGGCACTTCGAGCACCTCACGGGTGAGGTCGATCGCAAGCTTCAGCTTGGCCTTGCCGACCTTCGCGCGATGCGAGCGGCCGAGCGGGGCATCCTTGAGATTTTCGGGGGTCCAGCCGGGCCGTTTGGCACAGGGGCCGGAAGAGAAATTGGGGGTAGCGGGCCGCGATGCGGGCTTTGCAACAGTCATAGTCTATCCTTCCAGATAGCAGCCTCTCGGTGGGGAGAGGTTTCCCGCCGCCGGGGATAGTCCAATCTTTTCGAATGTCAAGCAGGATTGCGCGCGGCCGCTGTGCCCGCGATGAGACTTTCGACGATGCCGTCACCGCGGCGGCGGCGGCAGTGCGCTCCGCCTGTGGACTACTTCGGAGGATACAAAGCGCTGCCGATCCAGCCCTTGAACTGGCGCGACGTCATCGGGTCGGCGGCGGCAAGGCGCGCGCGGTCGGCGCGCTCGCAACCGATGCAGCGATAGGACAATGCCGCGTTGCATGCGCTGCAGTCCGCGCCCGCGGGGCCTTTCGGCGTCTCGGAAACCATCGGATCGGTCGATCTGGTGAGCAGCATGGCTGCAAACCTCTGGGTTGGAGGCAAACCGAGCAAACTGCGAGATCGATCAACTGCACATGCCGTAATGTTACCAGGCCCTTGTTCCACGCCGGTTCCAGCGTCGTCTGGTCAATCCGATACGGAACCGAGAATTTACGCCGTCGCCGGCCGCGCGCGGGGGAATCAGAGCTTCAGCGTCATGCCGACATGGCTCGGCTGAAACCCGAGCCGGGCGTAGAACCGCTGCGCATCGACCCGGCTGTGGTGGGTGAACAGCTCGACCAGCTTGCAGCCGCTGTCGCGCGCCTGCCCGATCGCCCAGTGCAGCAATTGCTCGCCGATGCGCTGGCCGCGCAGGTCGCAGCGCACCCGAACGTCCTCAATCAGCGCCCGCGAGGCGCCCTGCGAACTCAAGCCCGGCAGTACGCAGAGCTGCAGACAGCCGGCCACCGCGCCGGCGGCCTCGACCGCCACCACCAGGTGAATGTGCGGTGAGCGCTGCAGCGCGTCGAACGCCGCGTAATAGGATTCCGGCAGCGGCTCCTCGACACGCTCGCGGCCGCGGCCGAGACGGTCGTCGGCCAGCATCGCGACGATCGCGGCGACGTCGTCGCGCCGCGCCGGGCGAATGGTGATGGGGACTGCACAGGACATGACGCGATCAGGAGCGGGCGGCGATCAGAACTTGTAGCCGACGCCGGCGCGCACGGTATTGATGCTGGTATCCACCGGGGCGGCGAATTTCAGATATTCCCACTCCGCGCGCAGGAACAGGCCGCTGAACAGCATCATGTCGACGCCGAGACCGCCGGCGTAGCCATAGATGAAATGGCCGTGCTGGGCGGTGCTCAGGCTGTCGGAAAAGTTGATGGTCTGAAAGCCCGCCGCGGCGGCGGGATTGACCTGGGTGCCCGATACGCTGGCGGTGCGGATGATGTCGGCCTGCCCCAGCGACACCCCGCCGAACATGTAGGGCAGGAAGCTGCCCCAGGCGTAGCCGGCGCGCGCCCGCACCGATCCCATATCCTTGATGTTGATCGCCGCATCGCCTTGGTACAACACCCCGTTGGTGTAGCCGTCGGAGGTGGTGAAGCTGCGGCCCATGCTGCCGCTGTCGGAGCCGCCGAAGGTGCCGTGCACATAGCTCGCCTCAAGGCCGAGCACGACGTCGTCCCACTGCCAGTTGTAGCCGGCGAAGCCGCCATAGCCGTGGCCGTGCACCGACTGCTTGCTCAGGATCGGCCATTTCGAAACCTGGTTCTCGCTCTCGATCGTGGTCAGCGCCAGCATCTGCGCGGCGAGACCCTGGGTGGAGTTGGTGAAGTTCATGTCGGAGCTGCCATAGGCGCCCTGCCCGCCGACATAGAAGCCCTGCCAGTTCACCGTCGGCGTCGGGCCGTCGGACAACGCGCCGCGCAGAAACGGCAGATCGGCGGCATGCGCCGCTTGCGCTGCGGCCAACACCATTGCTCCCAACACCACCCGACGCATCGCAACGCTCCTCGACCACTGGACCACGGCCGATCATCGCCCGTTAACCTTAATCATTCGTTGCCGCGCGCCGCCCGGCACGCAACAAAACGGCGCGGGAAGCCCCCGCGCCGTTGATAACTCCTAACAGGTAGCACCTTGCCTGAACCGGGCGGCTCAGCCCTTGCGGATCAGCGGCGGCGGCGCGTAGGCCGGCGCGCTGTCGAAGTTCCAACGCACGCCGAGCTTCAGATCGTTCGACGTGATGTTCTTCAGCTGATAGGCCGACTGTCCGCTGGCATGGGCGTAGTTGGTGTAGCCGGCCAGATTGACCGAGCCCATGTCGACATAGCTGTAAGCCAGTTCGAGCGTGAGGTTGGGCGACACCTTGTAGGCCAGACCGGCATGCGCCGCCCAGGCGAAGTTCCACTTGGAAACGTCGTCGTAATAGGTGGTGCTCAGGACCGGGACCGAGCCGGGAAGATAGCCGGCGCCGTCGTCGCGAAAGCCGCTGATCTTGACATTGGCCATGCCGACGCCGGCACCGATGAACGGCGTCACGCACCACCAGGTGCCGAGATCGACATAGGCGTTGGCCAGCACCAGATATTCGGATTTGTTGCCGGAATAATTGTCCGCCAGAATCTGGGCCGGGCTGGTGTAGATGTTGGTGGCGCCGTGCAGCGCCGCCTTGCCGCGATACTGGCCGGTGACGTCGGCGCGGAACCAGTTGTTGACCTGGTAGCCGACGCCGAGCCCGAACAACGTCGAGCTGGCGGATTCAAACCCGCGGTCTTCATAGCCGGCGCTGGCCGGATTGGTGTCCTTGAACTTCAAGTCCTGATTGGTCATGCCGATATCGCCGCGCAGATACCAACCGCCGAAATCCTCGGCGGGCGGCGGCGCATACATCGCCGGCGGCGGCGCGATCGGCATATCGGCGGCAAACGCCGCGCTGACCGTCATCAATGAGGCCGCTCCGGCGGCAAAGAGAGATTTCACGCTACGCATTGGTTCGTCCTTTTGTCAAAAAGAGGCGATTACGGAGGCCTCACCACCCGAAACTGACAAACCGACGATGACATTGATTTCTTAAGCGCCACTTAACCCTAATAATTAGGGTTGACATCCGATGACTATTTTTAACCAGGCGCGCTTCGGCACCCGGAAAGTTCCGGGTGCCACACTTACTAACGAGAAGTTTATGACAAGGGCGGCCGGTTAACGATCAATTAGTGGGCGTGGCGCGGCATCTTCGGCAGAAACACCGCGAGCAGCCCGATCGCCGGCAGGAAGGCGCAGATCTGATAGACGAATTCGATGCCCTTATGGTCGGCGACCTGGCCGAGCATCGCGGCGCCGATACCGCCGGCGCCGAAGGAAAAGCCGAAGAACAGCCCGGAGATCATGCCGAAACGATGCGGCATCAGTTCCTGGGCATAGACCAGAATCGCCGGCATCGCCGAGGACAGGATGAAGCCGATCACCAGGCTGAGCACCGCGGTCCACATCAGGTCGGCATAGGGCAACATCAGGGTGAACGGCAGCACCCCGAGGATCGAGAACCAGATCACATAGCGCCGGCCGATGCGGTCTCCGATCGGGCCGCCGAAGAAGGTGCCGACCGCGGTCGCCCCCAGGAACATGAACAGATAGACCTGCGAGGTCTGGGTCGTGACCCCGAATTTGTGGATCAAATAGAAGGTGTAGTAACTGGTCAGGCTCGACAGATAGATGAATTTCGAGAACACCAGCAGGATCAGGATCGCGATCGCCGCCCCGACCCGGCGCGAACTCGGCGCCCCCGGATGCCGCACCGGCGCGGTGCGGCTGCGCGGCACGATCCGCGGCTTGTACCAGACCCCGATCCGCCACAGCACCACGATCGCCAGAAACGCGATCAAACAAAAGAAGCCGATGCTGCCCTGCCCGAACGGCACCACGATCAGCGCCGCCAGCAACGGCCCCATCGACTGGCCGAAATTGCCGCCGACCTGGAACACGGATTGCGCAAAGCCGTAGCGGCCGCCGGAGGACAGCCGCGCGATCCGCGCCGATTCCGGGTGAAACACCGCGGAGCCGAGCCCGACCAGCGCCGCCGCCAGCAGGATGACGAAGTAGGCGTGCGCGACGCTCAAAAGCGCCAGGCCGATCAGGGTGGAGCTCATGCCGATCGCCAGCGAAAACGGCTGGGCTTTCCTGTCGGTGATGTGCCCGATCACCGGCTGCAGCAGCGAGGCGGTGATCTGAAAGGTCAGCGTGATCAGTCCGATCTGGCCGAAATCCAGCGCGTAGTTGGCCTTCAGGATCGGATAGATCGACGGAATCAGCGACTGCATGGTGTCGTTGAGGAAGTGCGAAAAGCTGATGCCGCCGAGCACCAGATAGGCCGGCCCGATCGCCGCCGTCGCCGCGCCGGCCGGCGCCAAATCCGCCATCACCACGGGAGCGGGTTGATCTTGCTCGTTGACGACCACGGGCTTGTTCACGGCGTTTCCAGACGGTTCTTCAAGGTGGATGGAAGTCGCAAGCCACCCATCGGGCGCGCGCGGGCGTAGGTAAAGTAAGAGATGCAAGGGCGAAGCGCTAGCATCGCCCGGCCATGGCTGGGTTGCGGAGGCGGCGGCGAGAAGCCGGCGTCAGGCCGCAGCGGCGGCGGCCTCGCCGAGCGCCGAACAGATGGTGTCGACCACCTCCTCGACCATCTCGCGGTCGTCGCCCTCGCCCATCACCCGGATCACCGGCTCGGTGCCCGAGGAGCGCACCAGCAGCCGGCCGTGGCCGTTCAGCCGTTTCTCGGCGGCGAAGATCGCCGACTTCACTTCGTCGTCGTCGAGCGGCTTGCCGCTGCGATAGCGCACGTTCTTCAGCACCTGCGGCAGCGGTTCGAACAGATGGCAGACCTCGGAGACCGGGCGGCGCAGCTTCTGCACCACCGCCAGCACCTGCAGCGCGGCGACGAAGCCGTCGCCGGTGGTGGCGTAATCCGACAGGATGATGTGGCCGGACGGCTCGCCGCCGACATTGTAGCCCTGCTTCAGCATCTGCTCGAGCACGTAGCGGTCGCCGACCGGGGTGCGCACCATCTCGATGTCGTTGCTTTCCAGAAAGCGCTCCAGCCCGAGATTGGACATCACGGTGGCGACGATGCCGGGCTTCGACAGCCGGCCGTCTTCCTTCCAGCTCTGCGCAATCACCGCGAGCAATTGGTCGCCGTCCACCACATGGCCGCGCTCGTCGACCAGGATCACCCGGTCGGCGTCGCCGTCCAGCGCGATGCCGATGTCGGCGCGCATCTCGCGCACCTTGCGGGACAGCGCTTCCGGCGCGGTGGAGCCGCATTCCTTGTTGATGTTGAAGCCGTCGGGTTCGACCCCGATCGCGATCACGTCGGCGCCGAGTTCCCACAACGCTTCCGGCACCACCTTGTAGGCGGCGCCGTGCGCGCAATCGATCACCACGCGCAGCCCGTCGAGGCTGAGATCGCGCGGCAGCGTCCGCTTGGCGAACTCGATGTAGCGGTCATGCACGCCGTCGATGCGGCGGGCGCGGCCGAGGCTGGCGCTTTCGGCGAGCTTCTTGTCGAGCGATTCATCGAGCAATTGCTCGATCTGCTTTTCGACGTCGTCGGACAGCTTGAAGCCGAGCGGGCCGAACAGCTTGATGCCGTTGTCCTCGAACAGATTGTGCGACGCGGAAATCATCACCCCGAGGTCGGCGCGCATCGATTTGGTCAGCATCGCCACCGCCGGGGTCGGCATCGGGCCGAGCAGCAGCACGTCCATGCCGACCGAGGTGAAGCCCGCCACCAGCGCGGTTTCGATCATGTAGCCGGACAGCCGCGTATCCTTGCCGATGACGACGCGATGCCGATATTCGCCGCGCTGAAACACCAGGCCCGCCGCCTGGCCGACCTTCATCGCCAGTTCCGGGGTGATCAGGCCGTTGGCGCGGCCCCTAATCCCGTCTGTCCCGAAATATCTGCGACTCATGGAATCCCCCAGCATGATCAATGCCCGGTCGGCATCTCCGCCCGGGCACGATCCGCCTTATAGGTGGTTTCCGGTTGAAATGACCTCAAAAAATATGATGAATCATTACCAATCGGGAACCCTGCCCGCTCACAAGCCCTTGAACGGGCCGGATTTTATCGCATCGCCGCAGGGCGGCGGCGCGGCGCTGGGGCGGCCGCGCGAGGCGGAACGAGGCTTTGGTCAGCCCTTGGCTTTGTCCTTGCGCTTGGAATCGGCGTCGGGCTTCGACGGCGCCGGCTGGGTCAGGCTGACCGGATCGGAGCCCGGAAACGACTCTTGCAGCGCCTCGTCGAGCGCCTGGTCCTGGGCCTTCTTGTCTTTCGCGGTGCTGTCGGTCATCGGCTGTCTCCGGTTCGGTTATGAAACCAACGCCGCCCCGGCGCGCCGGTTCCGCGGGGCCCGGCACGCCGCGCCGCGGCAATGCCCATCGATCCTGCAATCCGAATTCCACTGGCGAGCAAAATGCTCTAGGAGCACGGCACCGGACAACAACCAACAGGGCGGGGCCGCTCATGAAACAGATCACCTGCATCGACGACCTGCGCGATATTCATCAGCGCCGGGTGCCGAAGATGTTCTTCGACTACGTCGATCGCGGCTCCTACGCGGAAGAGACGCTGCGCGCCAACCGCGCCGACTTCCAGGACATCAAGTTTCGCCAGCGCATCCTGGTGGATATTTCCGAGCGCGACCTGTCCACCGACATCATCGGCGCGCGCGCCGCGCTGCCGCTGATCCTCGCCCCGGTCGGCTCCACCGGCATGCAATTTGGCGACGGCGAGATCCACGCCTGCCGCGCCGCGCAGGCCGCCGGCATCCCCTATACGCTGTCGACGATGTCGATCTGCTCGATCGAGGACGTCGCGGCGAATGTCCAGCAGCCGTTCTGGTTTCAGCTCTATGTGATGCGCGACCGCGGCTTCGTCAAAGCGCTGATCGAGCGCGCCATCGCCGCCAAATGCAGCGCGCTGGTGCTCACCGTCGACCTGCAGGTGATCGGCCAGCGCCATCAGGACATCAAGAACGGCATGTCGGTGCCGCCGGAAATCTTCCGGCTGAAGAACATAATCGACATCGCCACCAAGCCGCGCTGGGTGAAGGGCATCCTCGCCGGCAAGAGCCGTAACTTCGGCAACATCGCCGGCCATCTGCCGGGCTCCAAGGATCTTGGCTCGGTATCGGCCTGGGTGGCGTCGCAATTCGATCCGTCGCTGAACTGGCGCGACATCGACTGGATTCGGAGCATCTGGCCGGGCAAGCTGATCATCAAGGGCATTCTCGACGTCGAGGACGCTGCCCTTGCGGTGAAAGCCGGCGCCGAGGCGCTGGTGGTGTCGAACCATGGCGGCCGCCAGCTCGACGGCGCGCCGTCGTCGATCGAGGTGTTGCCCGACGTGGTCGACGCGGTCGGCGACCAGATCGAGGTGATGTTCGACGGCGGCATCCGCTCCGGGCAGGACGTGATGCGGGCCTTAGCGCTCGGGGCCCGCTCCTGCATGATCGGCCGCGCCTATATCTACGGCCTCGGCGCGTTCGGCGGACCGGGCGTCGCCAAGGCCATCGACATCATCAGGAACGAACTCTCCACCACCATGGCGCTGTGCGGCGTCAATTCGATCGACGAGATCGACGACCACGTGCTGGCGCTATAGCGGCGACGCGTAACGGCGAAGCGCAATAGCCGCCACGGCGGCAGCGCGCTCCCCTCCCCCTTGCGGGGAGGGGTTGGGGGTGGGGGTGCCGCACGGGGATGGTGCGTTCGAGCGACCCACGATGGCAGCACCATCAGGCCTCGAATTATCAGAGTCCGAACGACGCGCGCGCTGTGCTCGGAGACCCCCGACCCCTCCCCGCAAGGGGGAGGGGAGAAGAGCACCTCACATCGGCGGGGTTACGCCGTCGCGGCCGACGCTGATGCGCGCGGCGTCGAACGAGCCGTCGGGCCGGCTCTTGACGAAGGCGACGATCTGCGCGCCGGGCTTCAGGTCGGCGCGGTCGCCGGGCACGAACGCCACCACCGCGGTAGCGGGCGTCACCGTGACGATCTTCTCGCCGCCGTTGTATTTCACCGTCAGCGTGCTGCCGTCATTGCCGGCGACGGTCTGCGCCACTGTGGCGTTGGTCATGGTGCTGTTCGGCCGGCTGTCCCAAGACCGCGAGCCTTCGCCGGCGCCGCGCATCGCCTCGGGAAACACGTGCACCTCGACCGCGTTATGCGCGCCGTCGGGGCCCGGCACGGTGGTGGCGCCGATGAACGAGCCGACCTTGATCTCCGACAGCGTCGTCTTGACGATGCCGGCCACCTGCAGATCGCCGGTGGTGTGCAGCGTGACCTGCTCGCCGCTGCGCGACTTGACCGCCAGCGCATCGCCGCTGACGCTTTCGATGGTGCCGCGGACCCGCGACGGCGCGGTCTGTTGCGCGACCGCAGATCCGCTCAGCAACCCAACCAGGAGCGAACCCGCGATGAGGCGAGGCAGCGCAGTAACAAGTGCCGACATGAACTTTTCCTTTGACGACGCAGCCCCGCCGTCAGGAGATAGAAACTCGCGGCCGAATTACCCGCGATGTCACGTCACTGTGAGATCGGCCTCGACCAGCGCGCGGAGTTCGGCCGTCACCGTCGGGCGCTGGCCGAACCACAACTCAAAGCCCCGCACCGCCTGATGCAGCAGCATGCCGAGCCCGTCGGCGGTGGCGAGCCCGCGGGCGCGGGCGGCGGCGAGCAGCGGCGTCGCCAGCGGCACATAGACCAGATCGGCCACCGCGGCCTGCGCCGGCAGCAACCCGACATCGACCGCAAGCGGAGGCTGGCCCCTCATGCCGAGCGAGGTGGTGTTGACCAAGAGCTTCACGCGCGGCAGCACGCCGGGGATCTCCTGCCACGGCGTCGGCACCACCTCGGCGTTGAACTGATCGGCCACCGCCTGCGCCCGCGGCAGCGTGCGGTTGGCCAGATGAATCCGCTTGATGCCGCGCTCGATCAGCCCGAACACCACGGCGCGCGACGAGCCGCCGGCGCCGAGCACCAGCGCTTCGTCGATGCCGTCCCAGCCCGGCGCGCAGGCGTCGAGATTGTTGAGGAAGCCCTCGATGTCGGTATTGGTCGAGCGCAAGGTGTCGCCGTCGTACCACAGCGTATTGGCGGCGCCGACCGCGCGGGCGCGGCCATCCGGCGCGGTCAGCAACAGCGCGCGCTCCTTGTGCGGAATGGTGACGTTGGCGCCGCGATAGCCGTGGCTCGCCAGATTCAGCACGAACTCGCCGAACCCCTCCGGCGGCACCGCTTCGATGCTGTAGCCGCCTTCGATGCCGAGCGTGCGCAGCCAGTAATGATGAATCAACGGCGAGCGCGAATGCGCCGCCGGCCAGCCGATCAGGCAGGCGGCCTTGAGCCGGCTCATCGAACATCCTCTCTGCGCGGAAGTGGCATCGCCTTAAGTCTCCACCGGCGGCGGCGGTCCGGGCTGCTTCAGCCGCACGCCGCGACCGCCGTCGTCGCTGCGGACGTGCTCGCCGATCAGTTCCACCCCGGCGCGGTTCAGCGCCTCGACCACCCGGGTCAGCGAATCGACGATGCCGCGGACGTTACCGACGCTGGCTTCCATGCGCTGGATGGTCGGCACCGAGACGCCGGCGAGTTCGGCCAGCGTGCGCTGGTCGATCCCCAACAGCGCCCGCGCGGCGCGCATCTGAAACGAAGTAATCACGTTCGATATCCGGCTTTCCGTCGCAGGCCGCAAATATAAACGGCTTCGATGATGTTTGATACATCATCGAAGCCGTTTGTGTTGTCGATCGGCGCGCGGCCGAGGGTCACGCCGCCGCGGGGCGATGCGCGGCGATGATCTGCTCGGCGGCGCGGCCGGTGACTTCGGCCATATGGTCGAAGCTCCGGGTGAAGCTGCCGGTGCCGGCGGTGGCCGAGCGCAATTCGACGATCAGGTCGCCGATCTCGGCCTCCGGCATCATCGCCCGCACCAGATCCCAGCCGGGCCAGCCGTCGCGGGTGTCGAAGCCGAGAATCTGGCCGCGCCGCCCGGACAGGATGGCGTTGACCTTGGCGGTGGCCTCGGTCGGGCAGACGATCTCCACGGTGTGGATCGGCTCCAGCAGCACCGGCTGGCACTGCGGCAGCGCTTCGGAGACGCCGATCCGGCCGGCGGTGCGGAACGCCATGTCGGAAGAATCCACGGTGTGGAACGAGCCGTCGACCAGCGTCACCTGGACGTCGACCACCGGGAAGCCGAGCGGCCCGTACAGCAGCGCGTCGACCACGCCCTCCTCGACCGCCGGAATGTAGTTGCGCGGCACCGCGCCGCCGACCACCTTCTCGGCGAAGCTGAAGCCGGTCGAGCGCGGCAGCGGGGCGATCTCCAGCACCACGTCGCCGAACTGGCCGTGGCCGCCGGACTGCTTCTTGTGCCGGCCGCGCTGGGTGATCGATTTGCGGATCGTCTCCTGATAGCCGATCGCCGGCGGATGCGATTTCACCGTCACGCCGAAGCGCTCCTGCAACCGTTCCAGCGCCACCCGCAGATGCATCTCGCCCTGCCCCCACAGCACGATGTCGTGGGTGCGATTGTTGTGGATCACGGTGAGCGAAGGGTCTTCTTCATTCAGCCGCAGCAGCGCCTGGCCGAGCTTGACGTCGTCCTTGCGGTCGGCGGCGGACACCGCCATCGCCAGCACCGGCGCCGTGGGCACCACCTGCGCCAGCGGCGCCGGCGTGGTCTTGCCGGTCGACAGCGTATCGCCGGTCTTCACCGCGTCGAGCTTGCCGAGCGCCACCATGTCGCCGGCCGCGGCCGCGGCGCGTTTGGTGTCGTGGCCGCCGCTGACGGCGTGGATGCCCGAGACCTTGCCGGTCTCGCCGCTGGAGGCGTGCAGCAACGCGCCGTCCTCGAGCTGGCCGGTCAGCACGCGGGCCAGCGACAGCTTGCCGCCGTGTTGCAGATGGTTGGTCTTGAACACATAGGCCAGCGCGTCGGGGCCGGCGGCGCCGAGCCGCGCAGCGGTCTCGGTGACGTCGGGCGCCTCGTGGCGCAGCGCCTTCAACAGCCGCATCACGCCGTTCTCGCGCAACGCCGAGCCGAGCAGCACCGGGCAGATCACGCCCTCGCGCAGTTCGCGGGCGAGGTCGTCGAACACCGCGTCACGCGGCGGCGCGACGTCGGCGAGCAGTTGCTCCATCAGCGCGTCGTCGTGGTCGGCGAGCTTCTCCAGCATCGAGAAGCGGGCTTCCTTGCCGCGGTCGAGATCGCCGCCTTCCAGCGAGATCACTTCGGAGGCCTTGTGCTCGCGATAGACGAAGGCGCGCTCCAGTGCCAGGTCGACATAGCCGCCGATCAGGTCGCCGTTCCAGATCGGAATCTGCCGCAACACCAGCGGAATCCGTGAGGCCGGCTGCAGGATGCCGAGCACGTCGCGGGTCGCGGTGGCGGCCTTGTCGATCTTGTTGAGAAACAGAAACCGCGGAATCCCGAGATCTTCCAGCTCGCGCAGGATGATCTGCAACTGCGGCAGCTTGCGCTCGTCGGCTTCGCAGACCACCACGGCGGCGTCCACCGCCGGCAGCGCGGCGCGCATGTCATGCGCGAATTCGACCGATCCGGGACAATCGATGAAGGTGTAGCTGTCGTCCATGAAGCTGGTGGTCGCGGCGGTGAGCCCGACGCCCATTTTGTGATGCCGCGCCTCGGGGCTGGAATCGCCGAACGAGGTCCCGGCATCGACGCTGCCGGCGCGGGGGATCGCCCCGGTGCGGGCCAGGATGGCTTCCAGCAATGTGGTTTTACCGCTTTGGAAAGGGCCCACCAGTGCGATGCACCGTGGACCGCGGGGACTTCTAAGATTCTGTCCCATCGCCGCCTCCTTGGTTGGAGCTCGGCCCATGATTGGGTCGGCGGCGGATCGTTTCAGGGGCGAAAGCGCTTGGCAAGCAGGAAAATAGTCGCGCGGATTCGCAACAGGTGAGGAAGATCAAGGACATGCGGATTCGTCCGCCGGCCGCGGGCGGCGCCCCCGCCGCGGCCCGCGGCGCGCTCAGTCGGCGATCGCCCGTGGCCCGCGGTCAGCGCCCAGGGCGCAGTTCGAGGCCTTCCAGGCCGACCGCGACGTTGACCCCGGTGGAGCCCTGCAGGCTGAGCGGCTGCAGCGCGATCGAATTCGCCGAGCCGCCGACCAGCACGTTGGCGCCAAGCCCGACGCCGACCGACGCCGAGCCCTGCGCGCCGCCGTAATTGCCCGACAGATCGGCGATCACCGCGCGCTCGACCGGCGCGAACACCGCCCAGGCCAGGCCGGTCTCCTGGGTGATGCCGAGGTCGAGGCCGACCTTGCGGATGGTGGCGACATAGGGCTGGTCCGGACGGCCGTCGGCCCGCAGCACGCAGCCGAGATTGGTAACCGAGCCGACGATAAAGCCGACGCTGGCGCCGCCGCGGCACTCCAGCACGCCGATCTGAACGCGGGACTGCTGCGCCTGGGCGCTGCCGGCGACGAACACGGCGGTAATGATACCAAAGAGGAGCGAAAGGCGGCTCATGGCAAATCTCCGGGTGAGCGACGTGATGCAGGATATTGCAGGCCCGCGTGAGGCGCACAGCGCAGCGGAACTACGCGGCCGCAATCTAGTCACAGCCGAAGCCGATCTTCAATCCGGCCG
This sequence comes from Rhodopseudomonas sp., assembly GCF_036404135.1. Classification (GTDB taxonomy): domain Bacteria; phylum Pseudomonadota; class Alphaproteobacteria; order Rhizobiales; family Xanthobacteraceae; genus Rhodopseudomonas_A. Next base: position 18,778 of record NZ_DASWPE010000165.1, read on the forward strand.
CAGTCCGGCGCACAAACAAAAAGGGCCCGCCGAAGCGAGCCCTTTCCGATCGCGAAAGATTCGCGATGGTAATCAGTTATTAATGATGGCGGCGATGATGCCGGATGTGGCGGCGCGGGCCGCGCAGATCGGCGGCACGCAGCTGCAGGTCGGCGACGCCGGCGGTGACGTTCAGGCCGGTCTGACCCTGCAGGCTGAGCGGCTGCAGCGAGTAGGCGTTGGACGAACCGCCAACCAGCAGGTTGCCGCCGAAGCCGACGCCGACCGAGGCATTGGCGCCGACGCCGCCGTAGCTGCCGGCGAGATCGCCGCGGCCGACCTGGTTGGTCGGCGCATAGACCGCCCAGGCAAAGCCGGTGTCCTGGGTGAATCCGAGATCGACGCCGAACCGATGAATGGTGGCAACGTAGGGCTCAGGACGACGGCCATCGGCGCGGAAGGCGCACTGCAGATCGGTGACCGAGCCGACGACGAAGCCGACATTCTGGCCGCCCGAGCATTCCAGCACGCCGACCTGCAGCCGCTGCTGCGCGTTGGCGGTCGCGAAGGAAGCAACCAGCGAGAGCGCTGCGATACCGAACAATCTTGAAAGTCGCATAGTGTAGTCTCCGGATGAGGAACTTGTTGCGGGGGCACAGGATGCAAGTGCCGTGTTCAAAACAAGGCGCTCGCGTCACAAATTGGCGAAAAAATTTCGAACCTTTGGCTTATCTGAGATTTCCGCAGAACCGCTGGATGCGTTTGCAGGCCTCCTCGAGGTCGGCGGTCTTGGTGGCGTAGGAAATCCGGAATGCCGGGCCGAGGCCGAACGCCGAGCCCTGCACCACCGCGACGCCCTCCGCCTCCAGCAATTCGGTGACGAAATCCTGATCGTTCTCGATCAGCTTGCCGGACGGCGCGGTCTTGCCGATGGTCCCGGCGCAGGACGGATAGACGTAGAACGCGCCTTCCGGCCGCGGGCAATCGATGCCGCCGGCCTGGTTGAGCATCGACACCACGAGATCGCGGCGCTCCTTGAACACCTTGTTGTGAGTCGGGATGAAGTCCTGCGGCCCGTTCAACGCTTCGACCGCGGCCCATTGCGCGATCGACGACGGATTCGAGGTCGACTGCGACTGGATCGTGGTCATCGCCTTGATCAACGGCGCCGGCCCGCCGGCATAGCCGATCCGCCAGCCGGTCATGCAATAGGCCTTGGAAACCCCGTTCACCGTCAGCGTGCGGTCGAACAATTTGGGCTCGATCTGCGCCGGCGTGGTGAAGACGAAATCGTCATAGACCAGGTGCTCATACATGTCGTCGGTCATCACCCAGACCTGCGGATGCTTCACCAACACGTCGGTCAAGGCCTTCAATTCGGCATGCGAATAGGCGGCGCCGGTCGGGTTCGACGGCGAGTTCAGGATCACCCATTTGGTCTTCGGGGTGATCGCGGCCTCCAGCGCCGCGGGCTGCAGCTTGAAGCCGAATTCGGCGGTGCAGATCACCGGCACCGATTCGCCGCCGGCCAGCGCCACCATCTCCGGATAGCTCACCCAATACGGCGCCGGGATGATCACCTCGTCGCCGGGATTCAGCGTGGCCACCAGCGCGTTGTACAGCACCTGCTTGCCGCCGGTCCCGACGATGATCTGGTTCGGCTTGTAGTCGAGGCTGTTCTCGCGCTTGAACTTGGCGATGATCGCCTGTTTCAATTCGGGAATGCCGTCGACCGCGGTGTATTTGGTCTTGCCGGCCTCGATGGCGTGGATCGCGGCGAGCTTGATGTTGGCCGGGGTATCGAAGTCCGGCTCGCCCGAGCCGAGCCCGATGACGTTGCGGCCAGCCGCCTTCAGCTCACGCGCTTTATCCGTCACCGCGATGGTCGCGGACGGCTTCACACGGTCGAGCGCAGCAGACAGAAACGTCATCATCATCTTCCTTGCAGGCGTCGCGAACCGGCGATTGTCACGGGCTCGATCTGACGGGATCGGCGCACACTATGCGGCGATGCCGCCCGCCGCAAGAACGTTGCGCGCATGGCGCGTGCGCTCCGGTGCTTTAGATAACGTTAAAACGGACTCGCTAGGGTCTGCGCAACTTTTGATAAGTAGCGCGGCGACATGGCGTTTTTTCAGCGAACCGGGATCTGGGCCGGGCTGCGCAGCGGGGCGTGGCTGACCCCGGATCGGATCCGCGGCTACAGCCTGCTGCTGCTCGGCCTCGGCGCGCTCGCGATCCTCGGTTGGCTGGCGCTGTCCGACGCCATGATCGACCGCAACGGCAAGCCGATCGGCACCGATTTCTCCGATCCCTACGCCGCCGGCACCCTGGCGCTCGCCGGCCGCGCCGCCGATGCCTATGTCCCCGCCTTGCAGCACGACGCCGAACGCGCCGTGTTCGGCGGCCGCGAGGTGCCGTTCTACGGCTGGCACTATCCGCCGTTCTTCTTCGCCGTCGCCATGGCGGTGGCGCTTTTGCCCTATGGCTGGGGCCTGCTGCTGTGGCTGACTTTGAGCCTTGCGGCCTATCTGGCGACGCTGCGCGCCATCCTGCCGTGGCCGCAGACGCTGCTGGTGGCGCTGGCCTTCCCCGCGGTGCTGGTCAACATCGGCCACGGCCAGAACGGCTTCCTCACCGCCGCGCTGCTCGGCGGCGCGTTGCACTGGCTCGCGCGGCGGCCCTGTCTCGCCGGCGTGCTGATCGGGCTGTTGGCCTACAAGCCGCAATTCGGCGTGCTGATTCCGCTGGCGCTGATCGCCGGCGGCCACTGGCGCACCATCGCCGCCGCCGCCGCCACGGTGGCGCTGCTTTTCGCGCTGAGCGTGGCGGCGTTCGGCAGCGCGATCTGGCAGGCCTTCGCCGAGTCCACCCGCTTCACCCAGAGCGTGGTGCTCGAACAGGGCAACACCGGCTGGGAGAAGATTCAGTCGATCTTCGCCGCGGCGCGGCATTGCGGCGCCAGCCTACCGCTGGCCTATACGCTGCAGCTCGTACTGGCGCTATCGGTCGCCGCCAGCCTGGTCCGGCTGTGGCGCAGCAAAGCCGGCTTCGAGCTCAAGGCCTCGGCGCTGGCGACGGCGTGTCTGCTCGCCACGCCCTATGTGCTGGATTACGATCTCGTCGTGCTCGCGGTCGCGATCGGGTTCTTCGCGCGTTACGGCCTCGCCGAGCGATTTCACGATTATGAGATCAGCGTGCTGGCGGCGGCCTTCATCGTGCCGCTGCTGTCGCGCGGCATCGCCGCCGGCACCGGGATTCCGTTGGGATTCTTGGCGCTGCTTTCGCTTTATGCTTTCACCTTACGCCGAGCCTTGACGGATTGCGCAAGATCACCTGCCGGCCGCGCGCAGCCGGCGCAATCGTAATCGCCTTTGATTGGCAAAATCTGCTGAACGGTTGCAGTGCGGCAGGCGATTTCGAGCTTTTCCGGATTGAGGGGCTTGCGACCCACCGCCGCCCGCATCATTGTTTAGCCGCGGTGACGATGGACAACGCAAATCCACACACACAGGGCGGCGACGGAACCAAGCGGCGACAGAATGTACAAACTCTATTCGATGCAGCGATCCGGTAACAGCTACAAGGTTCGCCTTGCGCTGGCGTTTCTCGGTGCGCCGTATCGCGCGATCGAGGTCGACATTCTCAGCGGTGAAAGCCGCACGCCGGATTTCCTCGCCAAGAATCCGTCCGGCCAGGTGCCGCTGCTGGAAGTCGCCGACGGCCGCTTCCTCGCGGAGTCCAACGCCATCCTGTGGTATCTCGGCGTCGACACCGCGCTGGCGCCGGAGTCGCGGATCGATCGCGCCGACGCGCTGCAATGGATGTTCTTCGAACAACACGCGCTGGAGCCCAACATCGGGGCGGCGTATTTCTGGCTGTCGCTGGTCAAGGGCGGCCGCGACCTGCAGACCCACGCGCTGGAAGACTGGATGGAGCGCGGCTACGCGGCGCTGCAGGTGATGGAAAATCACCTCAAGGAGAATGATTACTTCGCCGCGGGTCGGCTCACCATCGCCGACATCGCGCTGTACGGCTACACCCATGTCGCCGACCAATGCGATTTCGATCTCGAGGCGTTTCCCTCGATCGGCGCCTGGCTGAAGCGGGTGCAGCAGTCTCCCGGCTACGTCTCGATGAACTGGCGGCCGGAAACCATTTCCGAAGACGCCCCCGGCATCGCCGCCGAGGCCTGACCGCCCGCAGGGTGCTGATCGCGGCACGCGGGGCTGGTAGCACGTGCTCGGGAGCCCGGTAAATAGCGGGCAAAACCGCCGGTTTCGCCCTCGTTCTGCCATGATCGCTGAGTTACCGCCGCAAAATTGCCTGCGAATGTTTGAGAATGACGCCATCGCGGTGATTCGCCGCGTCTTTAGGGATTCCTGACCATGACACGGTCGCCAGGCACGGAGGCGGGCTTCAAGGGCCGCCGCGCGCTCTCTCCCTCGCGTTTGACGCACGCCGTCGTGGCCGCGCTGGCGCTCAGCTCGCTATCGCTATGCCTGATCGGTGCGATCAGCGTCCTGTCCACCGGGCTGAGCATGGCGCAGCCGCTCTGAACTCGCACGACGTCCCCGCGGCCGCGCGCCGCTGTAACGTAGCGACCATCGCCGCATGAGGCCTTGCGATGAAAGCCCCCCTCGTCTGGGTCACCGGATCGCTCGCGGTGGCCATCGTGCTGACCGCCTCGGTGCTGATCGCGACCACCGCGAGCCGCGGCGCGACCAGCTCGTTTGCCTCCTCCGCCGGGCCGCTCGCGGTGCAGACCGTGGCCTCCGGGCTGGTCAATCCCTGGGGACTGGCGTTCCTGCCGGACCAGCGAATGCTGGTCACCGAGCGCCCCGGCCGGATCCGGATCGTCACGCCGCAGGGGCAATTGTCGCCGCCGCTGCAGGGCGTGCCCGAGGTCTGGGCCTCGGGCCAGGGCGGGCTGCTCGACATCGCGATCGACAATGCCTTCGCCGCTAACAAGACGCTGTATTTCTGCTTTGCCGAACGCGCCGGCAATGGCGGCCGCACCGCGGTGGCGCGCGCCCGGCTCGACGACGCCGAGCCGCCGCGGCTCGACGCGGTGAAGATCATCTTTCGCCAGGACGGCCCGCTGTCGAAGGGCAATCACTACGGCTGCAGGATCGCGCAGGCACCGGACGGCAATCTGTTCGTCACCCTCGGCGAGCATTTCTTCGCCCGCGACCAGGCGCAGAACCTCGCCAACCATCTCGGCAAGCTGATCCACATCACGCCCGACGGCACAGCACCGAGCGACAACCCGTTCGTCGGCCGCTCCGATGCCAGGCCCGAGATCTGGAGCTATGGCCACCGCAACCCGCAGGGCCTCGCCTTCAATCCGGCGTCGGGCGCGCTATGGGAAATCGAGCACGGGCCGCGCGGCGGCGATGAGGTCAATATCATCGGCAAGGGTAACAATTACGGCTGGCCGGTGATCGGCTTCGGCATCGACTACGACGGCAGCAAGATCCACGAGGCCACCGCCAAGGACGGCATGCAGCAGCCGATCAAATACTGGGTGCCGTCGATCGCGCCCTCCGGCATGGCGTTCTACACCGGCGCGCTGTTTCCGGCGTGGCGCGGCAGCCTGTTCACCGGCGCGCTGGCCGGCCAGATGCTGGTGCGGCTGTCGCTCGACGGCGACAAGGTCAGCGGCGAGGAGCGGCTATTGCACGAACTCGGCGAACGCATCCGCGACGTCCGCCAGGGCCCGGACGGCGCGCTCTATCTGCTCACCGACAACGCCGCGGGACGGATCCTGCGCCTGGCGCCGGCGAAGCAATAGCGCACAGCCTCATCCTGAGGAGCCCGGCGAAGCGCGTAGCGCGTAGCGCGTAGCAGGGCGTCTCGAAGGATGATCGCGCGATCAGCATCAACACGCGTCATCCTTCGAGGCCCGCCGCGTCGGCGCAAGCGCCGCCGCGGCGCGCACCTCAGGATGACGGCCTCTGCCTGCTCTCACGACCACTTGTGAAAGATGAAGAACGCGCCGGCCGCGATGAAGGTGAAGCCGAGGGCGTGATTCCAGCCCAGCGGCTCTTTCAGATACAGCGTCGAGAACAAGGCGAACACCACCAGCGTGATCACCTCCTGAATGGTCTTGAGCTGCGCCGCCGAATACACCGCGCTGCCCCAGCGATTCGCCGGCACCGCCAGCCAATATTCGAAGAACGCGATGCCCCAGCTCACCATCACCGCAAGCGCCAGCGCGCTGCCCTTGTATTTCAGATGGCCGTACCAGGCGAAGGTCATGAACACGTTGGACGCGAACAGCATCAGGATCGGCAGCAGCGCGGGCGGAATCGACAGAGGCATGGAATTCCTTCCAAAAAAGAGGGCTAACTATTCACGCGGCCGCAAAGTTCCGGCGCGGCGAAGCCGGCTTTGCCGGCGTGAAAATGCCGTGCGGGACGGCGATTCAGACGTCATGACCGCGTAACAATGCATAGCTAGCCTCCCGGCGCGATGATCGACAACCCCCGTCGCCGGTCATCGCTCCCAACGCGGTCCCCGTCAGTCGCCGCGCCTGTCTGGGACCGCACCTTTCTTAATTCGATGCCGTCGTCGAACCTCCGCCTCGGTTGATCGTCACCGGCTCGTTTGGCGCTGCTGCGGCGGCGGCGCGGAAAAGACCATCGCCATGATTCGCTTCGTCGCCGTGCTCGTTGCCCTTTTCGCACTGATCCTGGTGCTACTGCCGTTCCAACTCGTGGCGATGGCGCTCGATCTGCGGTTGCAGCGGACCATCCCGCTGCTGTTTCATCGCGCGCTGTGCCGGCTGATCGGCGTCCGCATCCGCCAGGTCGGCCGGCGCAGTCTCGACGCCCCGGCGCTGATTCTCGCCAACCACGTGTCCTGGCTCGACATCTGCGTGATCGGCGCGCTCGGCCCGGTGGTGTTCGTCTCAAAAAGCGAAGTGGCGCGCTGGCCGGTGTTCGGCTGGCTCGCCAAACTACAACGCACCGTGTTCATCGACCGCCGCGCCCGCCACCGCACCGGCGCCGCAACCAAGGAAATCGGCGACCGGCTGGTCGACGGCGACGCCGTGGTGCTGTTCGCCGAAGGCACCTCCAGCGACGGCGTGCGCATCCTGCCGTTCCGCTCGGCGCTGATCGGCGCGGTGCATCACGCGCTCGGCCAATCCACCCGGCACGACGCCATCACCGTGCAGCCGATGTCGCTGGCCTATGTGCGCTACGCCGGATTGCCGGTCGGCCGTGCGCTGCGCGAGCGCGTCGCCTGGTACGGCGACGCCGATCTGATGCCGCATCTGATCGGCGTGCTGTCGGCCGGCGCGATCGACGTCACGGTGAGCTGGGGCGAGGCGATCGCCCACGACGTCTCCGCCGACCGCAAACAGATCGCGCAGCGGGCCGAGGTCGAGGTGCGGCGGATGACCGCCGCGGCGTTGCGCGCGCAGCCGGTGGCGCAGCCTGCGCCCGCCACCGAGAAATTGCCGCTGCCCTGGCCGCAGCCGGCCTGACCGCGCAGCCGCTGTCTCGCGCTGCTTCGCCGTCCCGTCGCCGTCGCTTGCCGTCGCCCGCCGCGCGCGCCACAATGCGCGGGGCGTTCGACAGGAATGATTCATGGAATTTCGCAATCTCGGCGGCTCTGGCCTGCGGGTCTCCGCGGTCGGACTGGGCTGCAATAATTTCGGCCAGCGCACCGATCTCGACACCGCGCGCAAGGTGATCCACAAGGCGATCGATCTCGGCGTCACGCTGTTCGACACCGCCGACATCTACGCCAATCGCGGCGGCTCGGAGACCGTGCTCGGCACCGTGCTCGGCACCCGCCGCAAGGACATCGTGCTGGCCAGCAAATTCGCCAAGCCGATGAGCGACGACGGCGCCAAGCAGGGCGCGTCGCGGCGCTACATCATCGCCGCGGTCGAGGCCAGCCTCGCCCGCCTGAAGACCGATTATATCGATCTCTATCAGCAGCACGAATTCGACCCGCTGACGCCGATCGAGGAGACCTTGCGCGCGCTGGAGGATCTGATCCGCGCCGGCAAGGTGCGCTATATCGGCCATTCCAACTTCCCGGCGTGGCGGATCGCCGAGGCGGAATTCGTCGGCCGCGCGCTCGGCGGCAACCGTTTCGTCTCGGCGCAGGACGAATACAGCCTGTTGGTGCGCGACCTCGAAAACGATCTGCTGCCGGCGGCGCAGGCTTACAATCTCGGGCTATTGCCGTTCTTTCCGCTGGCCGGCGGCATGCTCACCGGCAAGTATCAGCGCGGCGCGGCGGTGCCGGCCGATACCCGCTTCGGCAAGACGCCCTATATGCAGCAGCGCTATCTGACGGCGAGCAATCTCGACATCGTCGAGCGCCTGCAGGCGTTCGCCCAGACGCGCGGCCATTCGATGCTTGAACTGGCGTTCAGCTGGCTCGCCGGCCGCCCGCAGGTGTCGAGCGTGATCGCCGGCGCCTCGACGCCGGAGCAGGTCGCGCAGAACGTCGCCGCGCTGAACTGGACGCTAAGCGCGGCGGAATTTGCCGAGGTCGACAGGATCACAAGGGGGAATAATCAGCACCCGGCGCCGTCATCCTGAGAGTCCGACTCAAAAAGCGATCAATGAAATCAGGCATGAGACCCGTCATTGCGAGGAGCTCTTGCGACGAAGCAATCCAGAGCCACGCATGAAGTCCCGGGATTGCTTCGCTGTTCGTTCGGCGCTGTGCGCCGCCCTCGGCTCGCAATGACACCCCTGATCTTGCTCGCTGCTTTTTCGGTCAGACACTGAGGCGCGAGCCGGCGACACCGGCAGCGCCAACCTCGATGCAAGCCGAGGCGAGCCTCGAAGGATGCGACGGCGGCGAATGACTTGTGGGCTATTCCCCGACACGCGGACCACGCAATCGAGCTTTCTGAGGCGCGTCGAAACTGCTAATCTGGGCCCATGACCACCTTGCTGGACCAGGCCGTCGAATCCTTGCGCGATCTGCCCGCCGAGACGCAGGACGCGCTGGCGCGGCTATTGCTGCAATTCGCCGGCATAGGTCAACCGGCGCTGCCGATGAGCGCCGAGGACGCTGCCTCGTTCGATGAATCACTCGCGCAGGCCGAGCGCGGCGAGTTCGCCACCGACGAACAGCTCCGCGCGATCTGGGCGAAGCATGGGCTGTGAAGCTGCGCTTCACCATCCGCGCCGCCGCTGAACTCGACGACGTCCTCTCGTCGATCGACCGCCAATCGCCACAGGGAGCCCAGCAGGTCAAGCATCGCTTATTCGCGGTCATTGAGCTGTTGCGGCAATATCCCCAGGCCGGGCGGCTGACCGGCAAGGCCGGGCTGCGAAGGGTGGTCGCCTACCCCTACCCTTATCTGATCTTCTATCGCGCCAGCGACGCCGCGGTGACGATTCACGGCATCCGCCACAGTGCGCGGCGACCGACGCCCGAATAGCTCAGCCGCCCATGGACCCCGCGGGCGATTTGCTGGACAGTGGCCCGCAGATTCGCACCGCGTCAAAGGAAATACCCATGCCATCATTCGGAATTCGCACCGCGCTGGTCGCGGCGCTCGCGCTCGCCGGGCTCAGCGCCACCGCTCCCGCCCGCGCCGACAGCGGCACCATTCGCATTTCCGTGCTGAAGGGCGGCTGGTTCATCGGCGCCTCCGGCGGCAGCGGCACGCTGACCTTTCACGGCCGCAAATATCCGTTGTCGATCGGCGGCCTCAGCGCCGGCCTGGTGTTCGGCGCCTCGCAGACCTACCTCGCCGGCCGCGTCAGCAACATCAGCCGGCCTTCCGACGTCGCCGGGGTCTATGGCGCGGGCGGCGCCGGTGCCGCGATCGGCCGCGGCGTCAGCGGCATCGTGCTGAGCAACCAGCACGGCGCGGTGCTCGAGCTCAGCGGCCGGCAGACCGGCTTGATGGTCAACGCCGATCTCAGCGGGCTGGCGATCTCGCTGAAGTAGCGCATGCTGTACACTTCACCTCTCCCCGCTTGCGGGGAGAGGTCGACCCGGCATAGCGTGAGCCAAGCCGGGTCGGGTGAGGTGGCGTCTCGCCAAGTCATAAGCTTATGATCTAAAGCCACGCCCCCTCACCCCATCCCTCTCCCCGCAAGCGGGGCGAGGGAGCGCGGACTTTGCGAGTCATCATTCCAAATCGACGCGACGACCCAAATCACCGCGGCTACACCAGCAGCCCCGCCACCGGCTTCACCAGCGCCGAATCCGGAAACACGCTGTCGGCCAGCACGCGCTCGCTGAGCCCCAGATGATCGCGCAGCACGCCTTTCAAGATGCCGCGCAGGTCGGTGGTCGGCACCAGATCCCGCGCCTCGAACAATTGCGCGGGCTTCAGCCCCGGCCAGTCCGCGATCACCCGCCCGCCATTCACCGCGCCGCCGGCGAGCAGCGCCACCGTGCCGGTGCCGTGATCGGTGCCGCTGGTGCCGTTGATCTTCGCGGTGCGACCGAATTCGGTGGCGACCACGATCGCGCTGTCGCGCCAATGCGCGCCGAGCCCGGTTTCGAATTCAGCCAGCGCGCCGTCGAGCCCGGACAGCAATTGCGCCAAGCGCCCGACCGGGCCGCCTTCGTTGGCGTGGGTGTCCCAGCCGTCGAACGCCAAGGCCGCGATCCGCGGCCCGTCGTCGGCGGCCATCAGCTTGGCCGCGCCGCGCGCCACCTGACGCATCGCGGCGACCGGATTGCCGCCCGGCTTCGGCTTCATCTCGTCGCCCTGCGCGATCTTGTCGAGCAACAGCCCCTGCGACAATGCCGCGGCCAGCGCCGGATCGCGCTGCTGATAGAGATCGACCAGCCGCATCGCGGTGTCGTCGGCGGCATTCGGCAGATTGACCGGCGCCCAGCCGACAGTGGGCGCAGCACCACGCAGCACCAAGGGCGTGGTCGGCCCGACCGCAAGGCCGTTGACGCGCTCGCCGCGCGGCAGCGCTTCCAGCGCGCGGTTGAGCCAGCCGGATTGCACCCGGCCGGGGCCGGCGAAGCCGCTTTCCAAGACGTCCTGGCCGTCGAAATGCGAGCGCTCGCGATAGGGGGTGGCCACCGCATGCACCACCGCGGCGTGCTTGTCGCGATACATCCTGGCGAATTCCGGCATCGCCGGATGCAGACCGAACATCGCATCCAGCGGCAGCGCCGGATGCGCACCGTCGGAGGCGAGCGCGATCGCGCCGTGCAGGGCGGCGTAGTCCGGATCGCCGAGCGGCGCCACCGTGGCGAGGCCATCCAGCGCGCCGCGCAGGATGATGACGACCAGCCGCGGATCGCGGCCCGCTTCGGCGCGGGCGAATTTCGGCGCATAGGCCCAGGCGGCAAAGGCGGCGCCGCCGAGCAGCAACGCGCGGCGCGGGACGAGCAGCGATGAGCGGGTGTCGCGACCTGGCATCGTCATCTCCTCTGGAATTCCGGCGACATCAAGAGCAGCGCCAAAGCCTGCTGCCGGGTCTCGGCACGCGCGACGGCCTGGCGGGTCTCGGTCGAGGCCGCCTCGCCGGCCGCGACCTCCAACAGATCGCGGGCATCGACGTTGTCGGCGATCTTCGAAGAGAGTTGCGCCGCGAGATCGAGCCGCAATTTGAGGCCTTCCGGCGCGGCCCAGGCGGCGTTGCTATCCGGGAAACCGTTCGGGCCGGCCGGCGTCCACAGCGGCTGGCCGAGCGTCGTCAGCCCGCCGAGATGCGCATTGGGATTGTCCGGGATCCGCGCCAGCAGCCGGCCGGTGGCGATCAGGTAGTCGTAGGGCGACCGCATTTTCGTCAGCGGCGCGGCCCAGGCCTCGTCGGAAGACAGCAGCGTGCGGGTCAGCGCGGCGAGATCGCCGTCGCTGGTGACGAATGAAGCCTCGAGCTTGGCGACCAGCGCCGGCGGCGGATCATCGGCGACGAAATGTTGGGCGAATTTTTTGGCAACGAATTTGGCCGTGGCCGGATGCCGGGCGATATCGTCGAGCGCCGCCTCGCCCTGCGCCACGCCATTGTAGTCATAGACCTTGCCGAGCAAAGTCTGCGGCCCGGGCTGGTGCGCATTGGCGTTGAATACGAAGCTGCCCGGCGGCCCCAGCCGGCCGTCGCGGCCGGCGAAGCTCC
>NZ_DASWPE010000166.1:0-18991 GCF_036404135.1 Rhodopseudomonas sp.
TTCGATGGAACGACGGACGAAGGCCCAAGCTGAGGTTCGGGCTTCAAAGCCCTCGGATGACCCGGTCTCTCGTCCGCCACCGCGCGAGACAGCCTACCGCCTCGCCCAGCAGAATTTAAGTTACAAGGATGACGGCGTTTGCGATTTCGGCGCGCACCGCGCAGCACCCGGACCACTATCGATCCGCCCGCAACGCCGGCAGCGCGCTCTTTCACCCTCCCCTTCCAGGGGAGGGTGAAGCAATGGCGGCCCGTGCCCGCTTCCGCCACTGCGCGACGAAGCCGATGAACGCCGCCAGCGCCGGCGGCGGCTGGCGCCGGCTCGGGTAGTACAGAAACGGCCCGGGAAACGGCTCGCACCAGTCCTCCAGCACGCTGACCAGCCGGCCGGCGGCGATGTCGTCGCGGACATAGCCCTCGAAGGTCGCAAAGAAGCCGAGTCCGTCCAGCGCGGCGCGGATCGCCAGCTGTGAATAGCTCACCAAGAGCGGGCCGCGCGGCGTCACCCGGACCACGCGGCCGGCGTTTTCGAACTCCCAGTCCGGCATCGCGCCGCTTTCGAACCGGATCCGGATGCAGCGATGCGCGAACAGATCCTGCGGCTGCCGCGGCGCGCCATGCTGCGCGACATAATCCGGCGACGCCACCACCACGAAGCGCTCCGGCGGTCCCAGCGACACCGCGATCATGTCCTGCGCCAGATGCTCGCCATAGCGCACCCCGGCGTCGAAGCCGGCGGCGACGATGTCGATCAGCGAGGTCTGCGCCACGATCTCCAGCTCGATCTGCGGATAGGCGGCGAGAAACGGCGTCACCATCGGCGCCAGCACCAGATCGACCGCCGGCGCCGGCGCGTTGATGCGCAGCCGCCCGGCCGGCACGCCGCGCAACCCGCGGACCTGGTCGAGCGCCGCGTCGACGTCGCGCAAGGCCGGGCCGACCCGCGCCAGCAGCACTTCGCCGGCCTCGGTCAGCGCCACGCTGCGGGTGGTGCGGTGCAACAGCCGCACCCCCAGCCGCTCCTCGATGTCGCGCAGCCGCTGGCTCAGCCCGGACACCGAGACGCCGCTTTCCACCGCGGCGCGGCGGAAATTGCGGGTCCGCGCCACGGCGACGAAGGCGGCAAGATCGCGCAGGTCGAGATCGGTCATTGTGCGCTATGTTGAACAAGCCTTTCCGGATTGTCCAGCTTATCGCGGGATCGAAACCGCGCCATATCAGCTCCACGCAACGCCGCCGGATCATCCGCGGCCTTTCTGGAGGCTCCACCATGGACAAGCGCACACTCGGCCGCAGCGGCCCGACCGTCTCCGCCCTCGGGCTCGGCTGCATGGGCATGTCGGATTTCTACGGTCCCGCCGACCGCGGCGAGAGCATCGCCACGATCCACGCCGCGCTCGACGCCGGCATCACTTTGCTCGACACCGGCGATTTCTACGGCATCGGCCACAACGAGCTGCTGATCCGCGAGGCGTTGGCGGCCCGTGGCCGAGACGGCGTGCAGATCAGCGTCAAATTCGGTGCGCTGCGCGATCCCGCCGGCGGTTTCACCGGCTATGACGGCCGCCCGCTGGCGGTGAAGAATTTCCTCGCTTATTCGCTGGGCCGGCTCGGCGTCGAGCATATCGACATTTATCGTCCGGCGCGGCTCGATCCCAACGTGCCGATCGAGGACACCGTGGGCGCGATCGCCGAGATGGTGCAGGCCGGCTATGTCAAACATATCGGGCTGTCCGAAGTCAGCGCCGACACCATCCGCCGCGCCGCCAAGGTGCATCCGATCGCCGATCTGCAGATCGAATATTCGCTGATCTCGCGCGGCATCGAGGCCGACATCCTGCCGACCTGCCGCGAACTCGGCATCGGCATCACCGCCTATGGCGTGTTGTCGCGCGGCCTGATCAGCGGGCATTGGCAGAAGGGCAACGGCGCGGCGAAGGATTTCCGCAATGTCAGCCCGCGGTTTTCCGGCGCCAATCTCGACGCCAACCTGGCGCTGGTGGAGCGGCTGCGCGAGGTCGCCGATGAACTCGGCGCCTCGGTGGCGCAGGTGGCGATCGCCTGGGTGGCGGCGCAGGGCAAGGACATCGTGCCGCTGGTCGGGGCGCGGCGCCGCGAGCGGCTGACCGAGGCGCTGGGCGCGCTCGATGTGAAACTCTCGCCGGCGCATCTGGCGAGGCTCGCCAGCGCGTTTCCGCCCGACGTCGCCGCCGGCGGGCGTTACCCCGACGAGCACCTTGTGCATCTCGACAGCGAGAAGCGGATGACGGCCTAATTCTAAGGCTGGGCTGCCCAGGGGCCTTGCTTGACCCTCCCCTTTTGAGGGGGAGGGTCGGCGTGCATTCGCGCAGCGGATGCGCGCCGGGGTGGGGTGACAGCGTCGATGTGTATCGATGCGTCCACCACGCAGGCTTTCACCCCACCCCGCCCGCGCCTTACGGCGCAGGCGACCCTCCCCCTCCAGGGGAGGGTGAAGAAAGAGCCCGATCTGGCTTCTGCAATTGCGCAATGTCGATGAGGCAGCGGTGCATCATAAGGCAAGAACGCTCGCCGCTCACGCGTGCCCGCTCAAATCCATGATCGTCGGCGCGTCGCCGTTTAACGGATTGGCCGGGTCGCGGTTGTAGCGCAGGGTTTCGAACCGCATCGCGCGGGCGTCGATCATCAAGAGCCGGCCGACTAGGCCGTCGCCGAAGCCGACGATCTCGCGGATCGCCTCCAGCGCCATCATTGAACCGAGCACGCCGGCGAGCGCGCCGAGCACGCCGGCCTCCTGGCAGCTCGGCACCGTGCCGGGCGGCGGCGCTTCCGGAAACAGGCAGCGATAGGTCGGGTTGAGTTCGCCGTCGGCATTGCGCTCATGGGCGCGGATCGTGGTCAGCGAGCCGTCGAACACCCCGAGCGCGCCGGTGATCAGCGGCTTCTTCGCCAGGTAGCAGGCGTCGGACACCAGATAGCGGGTGGCGAAATTGTCCGAGCCGTCGAGCACCAGATCGTAGCCGCCGATCAAGTCCAGCGCGTTGTCGGCGTCGATCCGCATCGGATGGCGGACGACGCGGACGTGCGGATTGAGCGCTGCGATGCGCTGCTCGGCGCTGTCGACCTTGCTGCGGCCGATGTCGGGCGTGGCGTGGATGATCTGGCGCTGCAGGTTGGACAGCGACACGGTGTCGTCGTCGACCACGCCGAGCCTGCCGACGCCGGCGGCGGCGAGATACATCAGCGACGGCGCACCGAGCCCGCCGGCGCCGATCACCAGCACCGAGGCCGCCTGCAGCCTGGCCTGGCCGGGGCCGCCGACCTCGCGCAGCACGATGTGGCGGGCGTAGCGTTCCAGTTCGTCGGCGTTTAGCATGATGGGGACCTTGTCCTGAACCCGCGCACGGCTGTCGCCGACCAAGCATTTGTGGTTAGCTGCGCGCGGTCTCGCGCAGGCAGGAATGTCATGAGAACGATGCTCGCCGCAACCTTGATGATGGCCGCCGCGACCGCCGCCGCGGCGCAGACCTCGCCGCCGGCCGGCAATGGCGGCAAACCGAAGCCGGTTGCCACCGTCGCGATCCGCCCGGCGCTGCAAACCCCGGCCGATACCGCCAATGCGATGGCGCAGGCCGAGCGCAGCGCGATCCAGTCGGATCTCACCTGGGCCGGGCATTACAACGGTGCGATCAATGGCGAGGTCTCCGAGCGCATGGTGGCCGCGATCAAGGCGTTCCAAACCGACCGCGGCGGCAAGCCGACCGGCGTGCTCAATCCGCAGGAGCGCGGTACGCTCGCCGAGGTCGCCAAAAAAGCGCAGGACAATGTTGACTGGAAGCTGGTCAGCGATCCGTTGACCGGCGCGCGGCTCGGGCTGCCGCTGAAGCTGGTGCCGCTGCAGGCGAGCGACGCCAATGGCGCGAAATGGAGTTCCTCGACCGGCACCATCCAGATCCAGCTCAGCCGCCGCAAGGAGGCCGCCCCCACCAGCGCCAAGCTCGCCGAGCAGGAGAAGAAGGAGCCCGGCCGCAAGGTCGAGTACAGCGCGGTGAAGCCGGACTTCTTCGTGCTGTCGGGGACGCAGGGGCTGAAGAAATTCTACGTCCGCGGCAGCTTCAAGGATTCCGAGGTGCGGGTCCTGACCATCCTGTATGACCAGGCCACCGAAGGCACCATGGAGCCGGTGGTGATCGCGATGTCGAGCGCGTTCAATCCGTTCCCGGCGGGTGCGCAGGCGTCCGGCCCGCCGCTGCGCAAAGCGGTGGAATATTCCAGCGGGGTGGTGGTCAGCGCCGACGGCGCGATCCTCGCCGACCGTCAGGCGGTCGACGGCTGCCAGGCGATCGTGGTCGCCGGGCTCGGCCATGCCGACAAGGCCGCCGAGGACAAGGAGCACGATCTGGCGCTGCTGCGGGTCTATGGCGCGCAGGGGCTGAAGCCGCTCGGGCTCGGCGGCGGGCCTGCGAAGCCGAGCGTCGACCTGATCGGCATCGCCGATCCGCAGAGCCAGGGCGGCGGCGCGGCGGCAAGCCGCGTCAAGGCGCAGATCACCGCGGTCGGCGCCGGCCGCGATCTGGCGCTGACGCCGGCGCCGGGGCTGGGGTTTTCCGGCGCCGCGGCGGTCGATGCCGAGGGCCAATTCGCCGGCCTCGTGCTGTTGAAGCCGGTGCTGTTCGCCGGCGCTGCTAATGGTGCGGCGCCGGCACAGGCCATGCTGGTGCCGGCCGAGACGGTGCGCGGCTTTCTCAAGGACCATGCGGTGGCGACGGTGGCAGCGCCGGCCGGCGACGCCAAGACCGCGGTGCTGCGGCTGATCTGCGTGCGGAAGTAGCCTGGCGGAAGCGCCCGGCAACACACCAGCCGTCATGCCGAGGCCCAGCGCAATCATCCTGAGCGCCGTCATCCTGAGGTGCGAAGCCGCTCTTGCGGCGAGCCTCGAAGGATGCGGCCGCCGTGCGCCCCGCGGCCATCCTTCGAGACACCCGGCTTCGCGCTACGCGCTTCGCCGGGCTCCTCAGGATGACGGCGGAGTAGGCGGAAGCGCTTCAACAAAACCCGCGTCAACGCGCAACCGGCCGGCAATCAAACTGCGGACGAGCTACACCGCCCCAGCATTGCAACCTCGGCGACGCGGGCGAACCGCTCCAGCGACAGCATGGCGTCGGCGAATCGTTCGGCGCCGCCATTCAGCACCGGGCGGGCCAGTTGCAGGAATTTCTGTTGCATGGCCTCGGCACTCGGAAACGCACCCGGCTCGCCGGACGGATCGGCGATCAGCCGCTCCTGCACGCCATCCCCGGTGCTGATCGCGACATGCGCGCCGAACGGATGGGTTTTGCCTTCCAGCCGCGCGTCCTGCACCACGTCGAATTTGTCGGCCAAAGCCTCGATCGAAGGATCGCCGAGCCTGGCATAGTCGTCCCAGCCGAAGCGGCCTTGCGCAAGCGCCAGGGCGCCTGTGAAATACATCGAGAATTGTCCGGCGACGATCGAGCGCGGATGCCGCTTGGTGGCGGCATCTGCGGTCAGCGTGATGCCGTTGCGATGCAGCCCGATGCTGACGCGGCTGATCTGATCGGGTGTCAGATTATGCGCGCGGCGCATCGCGATCAGCGCGTCGATCGCCGCATGGGTGTAGCGGCAGCTCGGATAGGGCTTCACCCCGATCTTCATGGTCTCGTACACCGCGCCGAGCCCGGCCACCGCTTTCTCCGGATGGGCGTCGTCGCTGTAGCCGGCCAACAGGCCGTGCTTGCCCTCGATCGATTGCGTGGCGCCGAGAAAACCGTTGCGCGCCAAAGTCGCGGCGATCACCCCGTTCATCGAAGCGGCGCCGACCTGGTAGCGCTTGTTCCAGCCGCCGTTGACCAAGAACTGCAAGGAGCCCGCGGCCTGGCTGCCGGCGACGCCGAACGCCGCCACGATCTCATCCTGCGACAGCTTGAACAATTTCGCTGCCGCCGCGGCGGCGCCGAAGCTTCCTGCGGTGGCGGTGGGATGAAAGCCGCGGGCGTAATGCGAGGCGGGATCCAGCGCACTGCCGAGCCGGCAGCACACCTCATAGCCGGCGACGATCGCGGTCAACACCTCGGCCCCCGACGCGCCGACCAACTCGCCGACCGCAAAGGCTGCCGGCACCACCGGGGCGGAAGGGTGCAGCGAGGAATCCGCGTGGGTGTCGTCGAAATCCAGCGAATGGCCGAGCGCGCCGTTGAGCAATGCGGCCACCGCCGGGGTCCAGCCGCGGTCACAGCCGAACACGGTCGCCGGGCCTTCGCCGTCGAGCGACAGCGCTTGCAACGTCTTGAGCAGCGAAGGCGTCGATTCGGCGTCGCGACGCGCCCGGATCGCGCTGCCGAGAAAATCCAGCGTCAGGCTTTTCGCCCGCGCCCGCACCTCGTCGGGAACCGCGGTGAAATCGAGCCTTGCGACATAAGAGGCCAGCGTCGCGGTCTCATCGGTCATGGCGGGCCCCGGCGGTTGGATCGGCCGGCAGGGTAGGCGCGGCGGCCCTGGCGTTCAAGCCGCCGGGCGGGGCGATTTGCCAGTCACAATTCGGCATGCTCTGTGGCGCACAAGCCAACACCGGCGGCACGGATTCGCCGGAACGGTCATTTTGACAAGAGGCATATGAGCAAATTCAGAACACGAATCGGCGCGCAGCTGAAGCCGCGCCGGCTGCAAATCGGGCAGGCGCTGCGGGTGACGCTGGCGGCGCTGCTGGCGCTGGCGTTCGCGCAGGCGGTGCATCTGCGGCTGCCGCTGTGGGCGGTATTGACCTCCATCATCGTCACCCAGCTCAGCGTTGGCCGCTCGCTGAAGGTGGCGAGCGACTATCTGATCGGCACCGTGGGCGGCGCGGCCTATGGTGGCACGGTGACCATTTTCGTGCCGCACCACAGCGAATGGGAGCTGTTGGCGGTGCTGGCGCTGGTGGTGGCGCCGCTGGCCCTGATCGCGGCGATCAAGCCGCGCTTCAACGTCGCCCTGGTGACGGCGATCATCGTGCTGCTGGTGCCGACCATGACCCAGGTCAACCCGCTGGATTCGACGATCGACCGCGTGCTCGAGGTCGGCGTCGGCGCCATCACCGGCCTCTCCGTATCGTTCGTGGTGCTGCCGTCGCGGGCGCTCGGGCTCGCCACCAATGCCGCGGCGCGGACGCTGGAATTGATGGCGGTGGCGCTGCGCGAATTGCTGGCCGGGCTGACCGGCGGGCTCGACACCGACGCGCTGCACCGGTTGCAGGACGGCATCGGCGTGTCGCTGGTCAAGCTCGGCGAAATCGCGGTGGAGGCGGAAAGCGAGCGCTCCGCCGGGCTGTCGAACGGGCCGGACACCGCGCCGTTGTTGCGCACGCTGCTGCGGCTGCGCCACGATCTGGTGATGGTCGGCCGCGCCGCCGGGGCGCCGTTGCCGGAGTCGCTGCAGGCCCGGCTCGGCGGGGTGCTGGGGGAGTTCAGCGAAGCCGCGACCGGCTATCTGTCGGCCTGCGCCATGGCGCTGCGCGGCCGCGGCGAATCGCCGGCGCTGCAACCGTTGCGGGCGGCGCTGGAGGCCTATGACGTCGAGGTCGCCAAGGTGCGCAAAGACGGCACCACACGGCAACTGCCCGGCGAGCGCATCGAGCAGTTCTTCGCGCTCGGCTTCGCGCTCGACCAGTTGCAGCAGAACTTCGAGGATCTGGCGATGCGGGTGGCCGAACGCGCCAAGCCCGGCGAGACCGTCACCGGCACCGCGACGTCCGACGAAGCGGCCGAGGGTTAGGTCGCGTTCGCCGGGGCGCGAAAAATCACCGTCATTCCGGCGCGCGCGCGGCGAAGCTGCAGGCGAACCCGGAATCTCGCAACGGCCCTTGATGGCTTCCCACGTGGCAAGATTCCGGGTTCGCTCGAGCTGGCGCTCTCGCGCCCCGGAATGACGGGCTGGTGCCGGGAAGACATCGCGACAGTGAAGCCCGGCCTTATGACGCGCTAGACTTGCCGCAGCATGGCGCGGACCACCAGGCGGTGGAACGGCAGGATCACCGCCAGATAGCTTCGGCCGATCAGATTGTGGGTCAGCACCAGCGTGCTCGCTGTGACGCGGCTGCCGTTGCCGGCGGGCGCGACATCCACCACCACACGAAAATCCAGGTGACTGTCGTCGAAGCCGGCGATCAACCGCTGCGGCGTTTCGCTGATCACCGGAAAAATCCCGATCCGGTCGGCGCGCGGCGCGGCGTCCGGCTGTGGCCGGCTTAGTCCCAAAGGCGCTACCATGATGTTGCGCAACGCCATCAGCGCCGCGACCCAGCGCGGCGAGCGCGTCATCATCCGGATCGCGGCCTGCCGCGCGTCGAGCGGCTGCGCCACGCCGACGCTGTAGGCGTCGATGAACTGCGCGCCGGGCAACAGCGCGCCGGCATCGACCTCGGGGCTGACTGCGATGACGGCCATGGCAAGGCGTCCGATCGGTTGGGCCGCTACGGCTTCAGCACCATGATCACGGTGGCGGCGACCAGCGGCACGGTGGCGATGATCCCCCAGACCAGCCATTTCTGCGCGTCGCGCAGGTAGCTCAGCGGAATCCGGTCGAGCGCGGCAAAGCCGCGCGCGGCGCGGCCCTGGCGGATCTGCAGCGGCACCAGAATGCCCAGCCACATCATGCCCGACACCGCGAACAGGATCTGCCCGGCCACCAGCCAGACTGAACTGAACAGCGGCAGATCGTGCAGATAGGCCGCGCCATAGCCGCCGATCATCACCAGCGCGATGCCGGCCAGGGTAAAGATCCAGTCGGCGGCGTTCACGCCGTGCTGCGCGTGCGCCACGATCTTCGGATCATTGGTGCGGTCGGCCAGCACCTTCCAATAGGCGGTGATGGTGACATTGCCGACCAACAGCACCACGCCGAGAACGTGAAGCGCCTTCAACACATCGTACATGGGTTCGGTCCGCGAAGTCTGGGCGCCGGGCGGCGGCCGTGACGTGAAAGATTGACGCCGGACAGCGTCCGGATCAGGGAGAAAGCTTTCGCGCCGAAAAGTCAAATCTGCGGCGTGCGACCAAAGTCGCAAAGCGCGGCGTTACGCAGCACTCAGGATTGCTGCTGGCCCCAGCGTTCCACGGTGAGTTTGCTAACGCTGCGGAAGATCAGGCCTTCGACCACGAGGCCGATCAGGATCACGGTGAGCAGGCCGGCGAACACGCTGGCGGTCTCGAGCTGGGCGCGGTTGGTGTAGATGAACCAGCCGAGCCCGCCGGAGCGCGCGCTGACCCCGAACACCAGTTCGGCCGCGATCAACGTGCGCCAGGCAAACGCCCAGCCGATCCGCAGGCCGGACAGGATCTGCGGAAACGCCGCCGGCACCAGGATCTGCAGCACGAAGCGGCCGCCGGACAGCCCGATATTGCGCCCCGCCATCCGCAGCGTCGGCGGCACGCCGAGGAAGCCGCCATGGCAGGCCAGCGCCACCGGCCACAGCACCGAATGCACGATCACGAAGATCAGGCTCGGGGTACCGATGCCGAACCACAACAGCGCCACCGGCAACAGCGCGATCGCCGGCAGCGGATTGAACATCGCGGTCAACAGTCCGAGCGCCTCGCTGCCCCAGCGCGATAGCGCGGCGAACGCGGTGAAGGCCGCCGCCACCGCGATGCCGATCAAATAGCCGGAAAGCAATACGCGCAGCGAGGTCAGGGTGCGATCCGGCAATTCGCCGGAGCGGATCGCGTCCCACAATGCGGTGAGCGTGGCGCCGAGCGTCGGCAGCAGCAGCGCGTTGTCGAGCCAGCGCGCGTAGAGCTCCCAGATCAGCGCCAGGGCGGCGAGGATCACCGCGCGGCGCCACGGCCCGTCGATCAGCCGGCGGCGCAGCGCGGAGATTTCGGCAGGGCGGGGCGCGGCGATGTCACGCATCGGCATGCGCCGGCGCGCTATCTGCGAACACGCTTTGCTGGATATGGCTTTCCAGTGCGGCGAATTGCGGCGTGCCGCGCGCGCGGGTCTCGACCGGCACCTCGAAGCTCGCGGCGAGCCGGCCGGGATGCGGCGTCATTGCCAGAATCCGTGTGCCGACGCGGATCGCCTCGTCGATGCCGTGGGTGACGAACAGCGTGGTCGAGCCGGTGTCCTCGCACAACGCCAGCAATTCGTCCTGCATGTGGCGGCGGGTCAATGCATCGAGTGCCGCGAAGGGTTCGTCCATCAACAATAGCGCCGGCCGCAGCGCCAAGGCCCGGGCGATGGCGACGCGCTGCTTCATGCCGCCCGACAAGGTGTGCGGATAGGCGTCGACGAAACGCTCCAGCCCGACCCGGCCGAGCCAGTCGCGCGCCACATCAGTCGCATCGCGGCGGCTGAGCCCGTTGCCGCGCTGCAGCGCGAAGCGGACATTGCCGAGCACGCTGCGCCACGGCAGCAACTGATCGAATTCCTGGAACACGGTCATGCGGTCGGGGCCGGGCTTGGTAATCGTCTTGCCGTGTAGCCGGATCTGGCCGGCGCTCGGTTTGAGGAAGCCGCCGACCGCGCGCAGCAAAGTGGATTTACCGCAGCCCGAGGGGCCGAGCAGCACCAGCCGCTCGCCGGCCGCCAGCGTGAAGGAGACGCGATCGACCGCGGTCAGATGTCCGCGCGGGGCACGATAGCCGATGCTGACATTGTCGAGCACCAACAGCGGCGGCGCGTTAATCTGCGGCCCGGCCATCGGCGTCCGCGCGTCCACGCGCTCAGCTTCCCGGCTTGTCGCGTAGTCCGCTCTGGAACAGATCCTGCCACGACGCCGGCGCCTGCTTGATCAGTCCGACCTTGGCTTCGAACTCGGCGAATTTCTGCACGCCCTCCGGCGTGGTGGTGAAGTTGACGTCCTTGTCGCGGATGATCGCCTCGACGAAGTCCGGCGCCAGCTTGGAATTTTCCGCCTTGATGTAGAGCGCCGCGGCGTCCGCCGGATTGGCCTTGATCCAGGCATTGGCGTCGTCGAGCGCGCGGACGAAGGCCTCGATGGTCTTCGGGTTCTCGGCGACGAATTTGCTGGTGGAATACACCACGTTGAAGGTGTGCGGCCCGCCGAGCACGTCGTAGCTCGACAGCACCTGATGCACCTTGCCGGAGGCGAGCTGCTGCTGCGAGAACGGCGGCGCGGTGAAATGCGCGGTGATCTCCGAATGCCCGGACAGGATCTGCGCGGTGGCGTCGGGATGCGGCATGCTGACGGTCAATTCGTCGAGCTTGTCGTATTTGCCGAACGCCTGGTCGGCGGCCATCTGCAGCACGATCGGCTGGAACCCGACCTTCACCGAGGGCAGCGCGATGCGGTCCTTCTCGGTGAAATCGGCCAAGGTTTTCACCGCCGGATTGTTCGAGGTGAGGATGTTGGCCATCGAGCCCAAGGGCGCCACGCCGATGATTTTCGCGGTCGCGCGGGTCTTGTCCCAGGTCAGGATCATCGGGGTGATGCCGGCGGTGGCGAAATCCAGCGAGCCGGAAATCAGCGCCTCGTTCATCGCCGCGGCGCCGGATAGTTTCGCCCATTCGATGACCGGCGGCGCGATGCCGAGCGCCTTGGCGTGCTGCTCGACCAGACCCTTTTCGTTGGCGACGATCAAAGGCAGATAGGACACGCCGAATTGCTGCGCGATCCGCAGCCGCGCGGTCTCGGCCTGCGCCGCGACGCTGCCGGCGAGCAGCGCCGCGGCCAGTAACGCGCCCGGCAGAATGGATCTCGAAGCCATGGGATGTGCCTTGTTGTTAGCTGCGACCGCTCTTGCAATTCGACGCTTAGTTGGCCGCCTGCGGCAAGTCAACGAACGTCGCCGTGCGGCGCAGGCGCCTCGGCTGCCGCGGCAATGGGCAAATCTTTTGGCGAAGAACAAACTTGCTGTGTGGACGAAGAGGGCCAGAACTCATCGGCTGCGAAACCAGCTTTGGATAGCAAGGCTCGCGCGGGGCGGGGCGCAACCCGGCGCCGAAAAAATTTGCTGGCCCTGAGAGCCAGAGCGCAAGAGCCGACGACCACACCCCTATCCCGTTGCGGCGTTTCGGTCGGACTCGGGCGGGCGAGCGGCGGCAGGCGGGCTGCGCCACCCCGCCCCGTGGCAATGCCCGAACACGCGCGGTTGATCGCCCGGGCTATTTTATTTTGCAGTGCAGCAACCATATCCATGGTGGTCGATTGTCCCGCCGAATTCTGGAGCAGGAGCCGCCGTGTCGCTTTCAAAGAACATCGAATTCCTCCGCCAGCTGCGTAAACTCAACGGCATCAGCGGGTTGAACGGTGACGGCGGGGCCACCCCGGCGGCCGCCGCGCGCAGCCGGCTGACCGAAACCGCCGAGTTCGGCTCCAATCCGGGCCAATTGCGGATGCTGTCCTGTGTGCCGTCCGATGCGGTGAAAAAGCCGCCGCTGGTGGTGGTGCTGCATGGCTGCACCCAGACCGCCGCCGGCTATGACGTCGGCGCCGGCTGGTCGACGCTGGCGCGGCGTTACGGCTTTGCGCTGTTGATGCCGGAGCAGACCAATGCCAACAATCCCAACCGCTGCTTCAACTGGTTCGTGCCGGAGGATAGCCGGCGCGGCGGCGGCGAGGCCGCCTCGATCCGGCAGATGGTCGACCAGATGGCGCTCGCCCATCACATCGACCGCGACCGAGTGTTCGTCACCGGGCTGTCGGCCGGCGGCGCGATGGCCGCGGTGATGCTGGCGACCTATCCGGAGACCTTCGCCGCCGGCGCGGTGATCGCCGGATTGCCTTTCGGGGTGGCCGGCAATGTGCAGCAGGCGTTGTCGGCGATGATGCAATCGGCGTCGCGGCCGCCGCGCGAGCTCGGCAATCTGGTGCGCAACGCCTCCAAACATCGCGGGCGGTGGCCGAAGCTGTCGGTGTGGCACGGCAGCGCCGACCGCACCGTCAACCCGTCGAACGCCGACGAACTGGTCAAGCAGTGGCTCGACCTGCACCAATTGCCGTCCTCGCCGATGTCAACCGCCAAGGTCGACGGCTATCCGCGCCAGGTGTGGTGGAACGCGGCGGGTGAAACCGTGGTGGAATCCTACACCATCACCAATATGGCGCATGGCACCCCGCTCGGCACCGGCGAGAACGCCGAAAGCTACGGGATGCAGGGCGCCTATCTGCTCGATGTCGGCATCTCGTCGTCCTACCACATCGCGAAATTCTTCGGGCTGACCGAGCGCGTGCATCGTCCGGCCACCGTGGCTGCGACCACCACGCCGGCCGTCCATGTCGAGCAGCTCGAAGAGATTCCGCGCGCCCGCAAGGCCCGCGCGACGCAGAATCGCCGCAGCGAGCCGCGCGATCCGCCGGGCCGCCGCGGCTTCGACGTCAACGCGGTGATCACTCGGGCGCTGACCGCCGCCGGGCTGATGAAGTAGTGCCGCGGCAAGCCGCCGCGGACCGTTTGCGCGTCCCGACGCCGATGCTAAGCTGACCCGAACGAGCGGCAGCCAAGCGTGAGACGTCGGCCGATGCTGGAGATCAACCGAGCGGCGAGCGCCGATTTCCTCGCCGGCGGCGGCGAGATGGGCGCGCTGATGCGCAGCCATGATTGGGCCGCCAGCCCGCTCGGGCCGCCGCAATTCTGGCCGCAAAGCCTGCGCACCACGCTGCGGCTCCTGCTCACCACCAACCATCCGATGTTCATCTGGTGGGGCGAGGAGCTGATCCAGTTCTACAACGACGCCTATCGCCGCACGCTCGGCCCGGAGCGCCATCCAGCGGCGCTGGGGCAGCGCGGCCGCGCCTGCTGGGAGGAAATCTGGCCGATCATCGGGCCGCAGATCGACCAGGTGATGAGCGGCGGCGGCCCGACCTGGCACGAGAACCAATTGGTGCCGGTGACCCGCCACGGCCGCCGCGAGCAGGTGTACTGGACCTACGGCTACAGCCCGATCGACGACGACGGCCGGGTCGGCGGCGTGCTGGTGCTGTGCCGCGACGTCACCGCGGATTACCTCGCCGCCAGCGCGCTGCGCGAGCGCGAGGCCGAACTGGCGCAGCTCAACGCCACGCTGGAGCAGCGGGTGCTGGACAAGACCCGCGAGCGCGACCGGATCTGGAACGTGTCGCAGGATCTGCTTCTGGTGACCGACCGCGACGGGCTGTTTCTGACGCTCAATCCGGCGTGGACCCGGACGCTGGGCTGGAGCGAGGCCGAATTGCTCAACCGCAGCTCGGACGGGTTGGAGCATCCCGACGATCACGGCGTGACCCGGGCGCAGTTGCAGCGGCTCGCCGCCGGCGAGGCCACGGTGCGGTTCGAAAGCCGGTTTCGCCACCATGACGGCAGCTATCGCTGGCTGTCCTGGACGGGGGTGTCGGACGCCGACCTCAACTACGCGGTGGCGCGCGACATCACCGCAGAGAAACTCGCCGCGGAACGGCTGAAGGCCACCGAGGAGGCGCTGCGGCAATCGCAGAAGATGGAAGCGGTCGGCCAATTGACCGGCGGCATCGCCCACGATTTCAATAATCTCTTGACCGGCATCGTCGGCTCGCTCGACCTGATGCAGATCCGGCTCGATCAGGGCCGCGCCGAGAACCTGTCGCGCTACATCAACGCGGCGATGACCTCGGCCAACCGTGCCGCGGCGCTGACCCACCGGCTGCTGGCCTTTGCCCGGCGCCAGCCCCTGGTGCCGACCTCGGTCGACGTGCATCGACTGGTGGTGTCGCTGGAGGATCTGCTGCGCCGGACCATCGGCGAGGCGATCGATCTCGAGGTCTCCGCCGCAGCCGGCCTGTGGCCGACGCGGTGCGATCCGAACCAGCTGGAGAGCGCGTTGCTCAACCTCGCGATCAACGCCCGCGACGCGATGCCGTCGGGCGGCAAACTCAGCATCGCCTGCAGCAATGCGCGGTTCGCCGGGCTGAACGCCGACATCCTGGCGCTGTTGCCCGGCGACTACGTCTGCATAAGGGTCGCCGACAGCGGCGTCGGCATGAGCCCCGAGGTGGCGGCGCGGGCGTTCGATCCGTTCTTCACCACCAAGCCGATCGGCCAGGGCACCGGGCTCGGGCTGTCGATGATCTACGGCTTCGCGCAACAATCCGGCGGCCATGTCCGGCTGGACAGCGCGCCGGGGCGCGGCACCACCGCGAACCTGTATCTGCCGCGCTATCACGGCGACTGCGTCGCGCCGGTGACGCCCGAGGCCGCCGCCGCCCATGTCGCGAGCGGCGAAGCCGTGCTGGTGGTCGAGGACGAGCCGGTGGTGCGCGGCGTGATCATCGAGATGCTGCACGAGCAGGGCTACCGCGCCTTTGCCGCGGTCGATGGTCCGTCCGGGCTGGCGCTGTTGCGGCGCCAGCGGATCGACCTTTTGGTCACCGACGTCGGGCTGCCCGGCATGAACGGGCGGCAGCTCGCCGATCAGGCGCGAGAAAACCAGGCGGACCTCAAAGTGCTGTTCATGACCGGCTATGCCGAAAGCGCTGCGATTGCCGATGGCATGCTGCAGCCCGGCATGGAACTGATCGCCAAGCCGTTCGATCTCGACGATCTGTTGGCCCGGATCAAGCGGATCGTCGAGGCCTGAGCGGCGGCTCAACCCCGGCGCCACTCGGCTCAGCCAAGCTTAACCCTCGTTGGGCAGCATGCGCTGCAGGACGCCGTCGCGATAGTAGAAGCGGTGCAGCAGCGCTGCGCCGATGTGGAGCGCGAGCGTGACCAGCAACGTCCATTCCAGCGCCTGATGCCAGCCGTTGATGAACTTGCCGGCGGCGGCGTTATCGGAGGCCAGCATCGGCAGCGGCGCCACGAAGAAGAATGACAGCGACCAGCCGCGGAACGAGGCGAACAGCCAGCCGGTCAGCGTGGTCGCGATCACCAGCGCATAGAGCAGCCGGTGCACCGCCTCCGAGACCACGCGCTGCCAGCGCGGCAGCGACGGCTCCGGCGCCACCTTGTGGCCGAGCCGCCAGCCCAGCCGCAGCAGCATCAGCGTCAGAATGACCAGGCCGAACGAGACGTGCAGCGCCATCGCCGTCCCCGGCTGCTGGCCGCGATGGATGTCCGGCATCAACCAGCCGATCGGATACTGGATCGCTAGCAGCGCGACGATGCTCCAGTGCAATAGTTTGGCCACGGTTCCATATTGCGCGGGCAAAGTTCCCTCCATCTGCCGGAAAGCGGCCGGAACTTCCGCGCCGCCGATGACTTAGCCTGCCGTCAAACCCTTTCACTACATTCGGAGCTTCTCATGATTCGTCGTCTGCTTAGTACTGCCGCTGTTATTATCGCCGTCGCCACCCCCGCGATGGTTCAGGCGCAAGGCGTCCCCGGGGGCATCGAACGCGGCGCCCGCGAGGGTGAGCGCGCCGCCGGTCCGGTCGGCGCCGTGGTTGGTGGCACGATCGGTGGTGTGGTCGGCGGCGTCGCCGGCGTGCTCGGCGCCGATCAGCGCCCGCGCTTCCGCACCTACGCGGTCGAACAGCATCATCCGTCGTATCGCTATCAGGATGAAGTCCGGGTCGGCGCCGTGCTGCCCGGCGAAGGCGTGACCTATTACGAGGTTCCGCAGGAATACGGCGTGCGCAACTATCGCTACACGGTGGTCAACGACCGCACCGTGCTGGTCGACCCGGCCACCCACCGCATCGTCGACATCGTCGAATAAGCCATCGCAGCGCGCAGGATGACGGCTCTTGCAGTCGCCATCCTGCAGCGATGCTGCGCGCGTACGGCCGCCTCGCAGCGGCCTTTGTCATGAGCGGCATCGCGTAACAGCGCCCGGCCATGGCTGCGTCAAATAAATGTCGCAAAGCCGGAACCCGGCCGGCTCCGGATGGTTAAGGCGGGATGACCCAACCCGATATCTGGTACGTCGCCTATGGTCCCGATCAAGCGGTGAAGTCGGATGACCGCGCCTCCGGGATGGTGCGCTCGACCAAGACCTTCAAGTCCGAGGCCGAAGCCAAGCAGTTCGCCATGGAAATCGTGGAGAAGGGCTGGTCGGCCAATGCCGGCACGCTGAACCCGTATCAGCCCAAGCAGATGATCGGCTCCTCGCAGATCGGCAAATGGGCCAGCACCCGGCCGGCGCAGCAGCGGTCGTCGCGCTGAGCCCTTGGCCGCTGCGATCGCGCCGAGACCTCTCGCCAAATGAGATCACGGCAGATCCACGGCGCGTCGCCGACCCGCTTGCTGGCTGTCGCCAGGCCCGCTTGCTGGCTTCAGATATCGCCGGTGAGAAACGGATTGTTGATCCGCTCGTGGCCGATGGTCGAGCCGGGGCCGTGACCGCAGATGAAGCTGACGTCGTCGCCGAGCGGCAAAAGTTTGGTGGTGATCGAGCGCATCAGCGTGGCGTGGTCGCCGCCGGGCAGATCGGTGCGGCCGACCGATCCCGCGAACAACACGTCGCCGACGATCGCGAACCGCATCGCGTCGTTGTAATACACCACGCTGCCCGGCGAATGCCCCGGACAATGCAGGATCGCAAAGCTCAGTTCGCCGACGCTGAGGCACTCGCCGTCGGCCAGCCAGCGGTCCGGCGTGACGTCGCGGACCCCGGTCATGCCGAAGCTGCGGCCGCTCTCCACCACGCGATCGAGCAGGAATTTGTCGTCGACATGCGGACCTTCGATCGGCACCTGCAATTCGTCGCGCAGCTCGGCGGCGCCGCCGACGTGATCGATATGGCCGTGGGTCAGCCAGATCTTCTCGACCGAGACATTGGCTTTCTTGATGGTCGCCAGAATCTGCGGCACCTCGCCGCCGGGGTCGATCACCACCGCCTTCTTGGTGCTCTCGCACCACAACAGCGTGCAGTTCTGCTGGAACAGCGTCACCGGAATGATCGCCGCGCCGGCCTTGGCCTTGGTCTCGTGGAGCTCTGTCATGCTTGCACAATGCCGATTTTTGCCCCGCCGCCAAGCTGAAAAGACGCCCTCGCGGCGCATGGTTCCGCTGCAACGGCCGCTTGGGTGAGGCCGCCCGTTCGGCTAAACTGGCTGGCGATGGACCCGCATCTCGCTCAGAAGCTGGCGCCGCCGCCGGATCGGCGGCAGTCGGAGACCGCGCTGTTGATCGCGCGCGGCACCGCGCGGCTGCTGCACGCGCTGGGCTTTTGTTGCGTCAGCGAATTGCCGCTGCCGTCCGGCCGCCGCGCCGATCTGGTCGGGCTGAACGGGCGCGGCGAGATCTGGATCGTCGAGATCAAGTCCTCGCTGGAGGATCTGCGCGCCGATAGCAAATGGCCGGATTACCGCGCGCATTGCGACCGGCTGTTCTTCGCCTTCACCCAGGATCTGCCCTGCGAGATCTTTCCCGGCGACACCGGCCTGATCGTCGCCGACGGCTATGGCGCGCATCTGCATTGCGAGGCGCCGGAGCACCGGCTGGCCGCACCGACCCGCAAGCAGATCACGCTGCGCTTTGCGATCGCCGCGGCGCAGCGGCTGCAGCGGCTGCACGACCCGCAGGGGGTGGTGGAGTTTTAGCGTGGTGTGAGCGCGTTGATCGCTGACTACACATTCCGCGTCATCCTGAGGTGCGTGATCCGGCGCGCATCGCGCGTCGGATTACGCCTCGAAGGATGGGCTGCGGGGTAAGGTGGCAGCCGCATGACGCGCAGCCGCATCCTTCGAGGCCCTCGCTTCGCTCGGGCGCCTCAGGATGACGGCGATGGAATGTGTTGAGACTTGCTGGAACGTCAGGCCGCGCGCATCCGAGACGACAGCGCGGCTCGCGATGTTATGGCGTTTTCGAGCGAAGTGGATCCCGGTTCGCGTGAAGAAAACGCGTCAAAATAACAATCTAGAGCTCCGGTTCTGATTCGATCAGAACCGGAGCTCTAGATGTGAGCTTTCAATAGGTTGTCCATCCGATCCAGACCGAGGAGACTGAGGTTGCGAAGCTTCAGGGATCCAAGGAGGACCGGATGAACATCCACAAGAATGCCCGTTTGACGCCGATTGGTCGAGAGCGGTTGGTGCAGGCGGTGTTGAGCGGGCAGACGCCGAAGGCCGTCAGTCAAACCGCAGGCGTCTGCCCGCGGACGGTCCG
>NZ_DASWPE010000167.1:0-17128 GCF_036404135.1 Rhodopseudomonas sp.
GGCTTCGGCAACGACGAGACCATTGCGGCATGGACCGCCTTGTTCGACGGCCCGCTGAAAGGCAAGCCGGTCAGCCGCGTCATCATCACCCACGCGCATCCCGACCACATCGGACAGGCCGGCTGGATGGTCGAGCGCTTCGGCTGCCCGTTTTATATTTCGCAGATCGAATATTTGCAGGGCGTCTATCACCGCAATCGCCGGACCGAAGAACGCATCGTCAATTCGCGGCAGTTCTTTCGTCGCCACGGCATGGACGAAAACATCACCGAACAGCTGATCGGCCGTGGTCAGGATTATCTGAAGAAGACCGCGCCGCTGCCCGCAGCCTATCGCCGGCTCTCAAACGGACAGGACATTACGATCGGCAAGCGCAGCTTCCGCATCATCACCGGTGCGGGCCATTCGCCGGATCAGGTCACGCTGTATTGCGCGGCCGATAAATTCTATCTCTCCGCCGATCAGGTGCTCAGCAAGATCTCGCCGAATGTCAGCGTCTGGGCGCACGAGCCGGACGAGAATTCGCTCGGCGCCTATCTGCGCTCGCTCGGCCAGCTCGCCGAGAGCCTGCCCGACGACGTGCTGGTGCTGCCCGGCCACGGCCTGCCCTTCTACGGCGTCAAGATCCGGATCAAGCAGCTCGCCGATCACCATGAAGAGCGTTGCCAGATGATCGCCGCGGCCTGCCGCGAGGAGGCGATGACCTCGGCGGCGCTGGTGCCGATCGTGTTCCACAAGCATGTGCTGGACGCGCACCAGACCGGCTTCGCGGCCGGCGAGTTGATCGCCCACGTCAACTACATGCTGTCGCAGCAGCGGCTCGGCGTGGTCGAGAGACCCGACGGCGTGCTGCGTTTCCAGGCGATCTGACGGCCGTCCTCGAAAGCCGGAACTCCGGGTTAATGCATTGATCCCGGTCAAGGTTTGATCCGCGCCGCGAGCAACCCGGAGGCTCGGTCGCTGCGGCCTTTCGGGGGTTTTCCGGCTCGACATCGCGCTTTGAAGAGTTCTAATACACTCCCGCGACACAGGGTCGCGATCGATGACGTCTCAGGTTTGCTCCGATGAATTACAACCAGTTTTTCGATGACGCGCTCGGCCGGCTGCATCATGAGCGGCGCTATCGTGTGTTCGCCGATCTGGAACGGATCGCCGGCCGCTTCCCCAATGCCACCTGGCATTCGCCGAACGGGCCGCGCGACGTCGTGATCTGGTGCTCGAACGACTATCTCGGAATGGGACAGCATCCGAAGGTGGTCGGCGCGATGGTCGAGACCGCGACCAGGCTCGGCACCGGCGCGGGCGGCACCCGCAATATCGCCGGCACCCATCATCCGCTGATCCAGCTCGAGCGGGAACTCGCTGATCTGCACGGCAAGGAAGCCGCGCTGCTGTTCACCTCGGGCTACGTCTCGAACCAGACCGGCATTTCGACGCTGACCAAGCTGATCCCGAACTGCCTGATCCTGTCCGACGCGCTCAACCACAATTCGATGATAGAGGGCATCCGGCAGTCCGGCTGCGAGCGCGTGGTCTGGCGCCACAACGACGTGGCGCATCTGGAAGAACTGCTGAAGGCTGCCGGCGCCGACCGGCCGAAGCTGATCGCCTTCGAAAGTCTGTATTCGATGGACGGTGACGTCGCGCCGCTGGCCAAGATCTGCGATCTCGCCGAGAAATACGGCGCGATGACCTATTGCGACGAAGTCCACGCGGTCGGCATGTACGGCCCGCGCGGCGCCGGCGTCGCCGAGCGCGACGGCGTGATGCACCGCATCGACATCCTGGAAGGCACGCTGGCCAAGGCCTATGGCTGCCTCGGCGGCTATATCGCCGGCAAGGCCAATGTGGTGGACGCGGTGCGCTCCTACGCGCCGGGCTTCATCTTCACCACCGCGCTGCCGCCGGCGATCTGCGCCGCGGCCACCGCCGCGATCCGGCATCTGAAGACCTCGACCTGGGAGCGCGAGCGCCACCAGGACCGCGCCGCCCGGGTCAAGGCGATCCTCAGCGCCGCCGGCCTGCCGGTGATGCCGACCGACACCCATATCGTGCCGGTGTTCGTCGGCGATGCCGAGCGCTGCAAGAAGGCCTGCGATCTCTTGATCGAGCAGCACGGCATCTATCTGCAGCCGATCAACTACCCCACCGTCGCCAAGGGCAAGGAACGGCTGCGCATCACGCCGTCGCCGTATCACGACGACGGGCTGATCGACCGCTTGGCCGAGGCGCTGGTGATGGTGTGGGAGCAGCTCGACCTGCCGTTCGGCGCCAAGTCGATGGCCGCCGAATAGGCCGCCTCGCAGCCAGGAGGCGGCCGAGTTGGCCGCCTCTCGGCTTGATGGCGGCCGAACAGGCCGCCGCGGCCCTTGGCGACCATTGCCCTCTTCCTGACGTCCGTGAGCCGCGGCAGGCGAAAAAGCCTGTCGCCTGCGCCGGCCTGACGCGCTAGATATCGACGGCGTGGGCCGCGCGATGCCCATGCTGGCCGACGTCCTCCGGAGGGGGCAAACGCGATGCTGCACGATTGGGCCGTGATCGCTGCCGCGTTCGGCTATATCGGCTTTCTGTTCCTGGTCGCGAGCTATGGCGAGCGGCTATCGCAGCCGCAGCGGCAGCGCTTCGGCACCCTGATCTATCCATTATCGCTGGCGATCTATTGCACGTCGTGGACGTTCTTCGGCTCGGTCGGCGTCGCCAGCCGCAACAGCGTCGATTTCCTGGCGATCTATATCGGCCCGATCCTGATGGTGGCGTTCTGCGCGCCGCTGCTGTGCCGGGTGATCGATCTTGCCAAATCGCAGAACATCACCTCGATCGCCGATTTCATCGCCGCGCGCTACGGCAAGAGCCAAGCGGTGGCGGCCACCGTGGCGATCATCGCCATCGTCGGTTCGGTGCCCTACATCGCGCTGCAGCTGAAAGCGGTGGCGTCCTCGCTGCAGACCATCCTCGGCGACGATCAGGTGATGTCGAGCATGCCGATCGTCGGCGACATCGCCTTGATCGTGGCGCTGACCATGGCGCTGTTCGCGGTGCTGTTCGGCACAAGGCAGACCAACGCCACCGAACATCAGCACGGCTTGATGCTCGCGGTCGCCACCGAATCCATCGTCAAGCTGGTCGCCTTCATCACCGCCGGCGCCTTCGTCACCTTCTGGATGTTCAGCCCGCACGAACTGATCGAGCGGGCGATGAAGACGCCGGAGGCGGTCCGCGCCATCGACTACGTTCCCTCCGGCGGCAACTTCCTGACCATGGTGCTCTTGTCGTTCTGCGCCATCATGCTGCTGCCGCGGCAGTTTCACGTCAGCGTGGTGGAGAACTCCTCGAGCGCCGAGGTCGGCCGCGCCCGCTGGCTGTTTCCGCTGTATCTGGTCGCGATCAACCTGTTCGTGATTCCGATCGCGCTGGCCGGACTGATCACCTTCCCGTTCGGCGCGGTCGACAGCGACATGTATGTGCTGGCGCTGCCGCTGCAGGCCAACGCGCCGTATCTCAGCGTCGCGGTGTTCATCGGCGGGCTGTCGGCGGCGACCGCGATGGTGATCGTCGAATGCGTGGCGCTGGCGGTGATGGTGTCGAACGACCTGGTGATGCCGCTGGTGCTGAAGCGCGGCGCCACCCCGCGCGACGACGCGCGCAGCTACGGCACCTTCCTGCTGACGGTGCGCCGGGTGGCGATCTTCGCCATCCTGCTGATGGCCTATTGGTATTTCCGCGCGCTCGGCAACACCCAGCTCGCGGCGATCGGGCTGTTGTCGTTCGCCGCCATCGCACAATTCGCGCCGGCGTTCTTCGGCGGGCTGATCTGGCGGCGGGCGACCGCGCGCGGCGCCATCGGCGGCATGCTGATCGGCTTTGCCGCCTGGGCCTATACGCTGTTTATGCCGAGCTTCCTCGACGGCAACACCGCAGGCGTGCTGCTGCTGCAGCACGGCCCGTTCGGCATCGAGGCGCTGCGACCGCGGGCGCTGTTCGGCGCCGACCTGCCACCCTTGTTGCACGGCGTGCTGTGGAGCCTGTCGCTGAACATCCTGGCCTATGTGGTGCTGTCGCTGTGGCGGCAGCCGTCGTCGATCGAACGGCTGCAGGCCGCGGTGTTCGTGCCGGCGGCGCTGAAGCCGATGGCGCCGGCGTTCCGGCGCTGGCGCTCGACGGTGACGGTGGCGGACATCCTCGGCGCGGTCGCGCAATATCTCGGGCCGGAGCGGGCGGGCGAGGCGTTCCGCGCCTTCGCGGCGAGCCGCCGGGTCAATATCGAGCCGGCGGCGCCGGCGGATTTTGAATTGCTGCAGCACGCCGAACATCTGATCGCCTCCTCAATCGGCGCGGCGTCG
The DNA here is from genome assembly GCF_036404135.1 of Rhodopseudomonas sp. Classification (GTDB taxonomy): domain Bacteria; phylum Pseudomonadota; class Alphaproteobacteria; order Rhizobiales; family Xanthobacteraceae; genus Rhodopseudomonas_A. The sequence continues at coordinate 4,341 of NZ_DASWPE010000167.1, forward strand.
TCGCGGCTGGTGCTGTCGCTGTTGTTGCGCAAGCGCACGGTCTCGGCCGAGGCGGCGCTGAAACTGCTCGACGATTCCCATGCCGCGCTGCATTTTAACCGCGAGATCCTGCAGACCGCGCTCAACCACGTCCGCCAGGGCATCGCGGTGTTCAATCCGGATCTGCAGCTGATCTGCTCGAACCGGCAGTTCGGCGAGATCCTCGGGCTGCCGCCGCACATCGTGCAGATCGGCATCCCGCTCACCGAGATTCTGGAATTTCTCTCGCTCAGCGCGCCCGGCCTCGGTGACAGCGAGCTGCAGACCCAGATCCGGCTCGCCGCCTACACCACCGAAGGCGCGCCTTACATCGAGCGGATGCAGGACCGCCATCTGGTGATCGAGGTGCGCGCCAACCGGATGCCCGACGGCGGGCTGGTGATCACCTTCTCCGACGTCACCCCGAGCTTCGAGGCCGCCGAGGCGCTGGAGCGCGCCAACGCCACGCTGGAAAAGCGGGTGCGCGATCGCACCGAGGAACTGACCAGGCTGAATTCGGCGCTGGCGCTGGCCAAGAGCACCGCGGAAGAGGCCAACATTTCCAAGACCCGGTTTCTCGCCGCCGCCAGCCACGACATCCTGCAGCCGCTCAACGCGGCGCGGCTCTACGTCACCAGCCTGGTCGAGCGGCAAAGCGGCGGCGACGACGCCAAGCTGGTGGAAAACATCGACGAATCGCTGGAGGCGATCGAGGAGATCATCGGCGCGCTGTTGGATATTTCGCGGCTCGACGCCGGCGCGATGACGCCGTCGCTGTCGAGCTTCGTGATCGGCGATCTGATGCGCTCCTTGGAAATCGAATTCGCGCCGATCGCCCGCGCCAAGGGACTGAAGCTGAGTTTCGTGCCCTGCCTGCTGCCGGTGGAGTCCGACCGGCTGCTGCTGCGCCGGCTGATGCAGAACCTGATCTCCAACGCCATCAAATACACCCCGCAGGGCAAGGTGCTGGTCGGCTGTCGGCGTCGCGGCCAATCGCTGCAGATCGGCATCTACGACACCGGCGTCGGCATCCCGATCTTGAAACGCGGCGAGATCTTCAAGGAATTTCACCGGCTGGAGCAGGGCGCGCGGATCGCCCGCGGGCTCGGGCTCGGGCTGTCGATCGTCGAGCGGCTGGCGCGGGTGCTCAACCACGGCATCGCCCTCGACTCCAACAAGAGCGGCGGCTCGTTCTTCTCGGTCACGGTGCAGATCGCCAATATGGTCAACCACACCGCGGCGGTGACCAGCGCCACGCCGCTGTCGCGGGCCTCGATGGCTGGCATTCTGGTGGCCTGCATCGAGAACGATCCGGCGATCCTCGACGGCATGAAGACGCTCTTGACCACCTGGGGCGCCGAGGTGATCGCGGTGGGAGATCCGGAAGCCGCGATCAAGGCGATCGAGGCCGCCGGTCGGCCGGTCACCGGGCTGTTGGTCGATTATCATCTGGATCGCGGCAACGGCATCGCCGGCATCCGCGACATCCGCCATCGCTTTGGCGAACGGATCCCGGCGATCCTGATCACCGCCGATCGCAGCCCGCGGGTCCGCGCCGCGGCGCGCGACGACAATATCTCGGTGCTGAACAAGCCGGTGAAGGCGGCGTCGCTGCGGGCCTTGCTCGGGCAGTGGCGGGCGCAGCAGCAGGTGGCGGCCGCGGAATAGCCGGCTTCGATATCAATTCACCAAGTTATTCCGGTCACCGGGTCATTCCGGGGCGCGAGAGCGCAAGCTCAAGCGAGCCCGGAATCTCGTCCCGCTGGCGAGCTTCCACTTGCAGCAAGATTCCGGGTTCGCTCGCCGCAAGGCGGCTCGCGCCCCGGAATGACGGCAGTGAGGCCGGGAGGTTCCGAAGCTTGCCGAGCGATCTTTATAGCGTTTTCGAGCGAAGTGGATCCCGGTTCGCGTGAAGAAAACGCGTCAAAATAACAATCCAGAGCTCCGGTTCTGATTCTATCAGAACCGGAATAGCTCTAGACTGCGCTGAAAAGCCGTGCGGCCGGTGCGAAGCGCTTACGGCGGGGATGAAGGGGATGGCCTACTGCGGGGTATCCTGCCGCCATTGGCTGCCGGAGATCTTGGCGGCGGCGATCACCGCCTGGGTCCGGCTTTCAACGCCGAGCTTCTGCAGGATCGCCGAGACGTGGGCCTTGATGGTGGCTTCCGAGACGCCGAGCTCATAGGCGATCTGCTTGTTCAAGAGCCCTTCCGACAGCATCATCAGCACCCGCACCTGCTGCGGGGTCAGGGTGATCAGCCGATCGCGCAGCTTGGTCATTTCCGGATCGGCGGCGGCGTTGAGGTCGATATCCGGCGGCACCCAGACGTCGCCGTCCAGCACCTTCTGGATCGCATCCTTGAGCTTCTCGACCCCGAACCGCTTCGGCACGAAGCCGGAGGCGCCGAAATCCAGCGAGCGCCGGATCGTGCCGACGTCGTCGCTGGCCGAGACCACCACCACCGGGATCGCCGGATATTGCGCCCGCAGGTATATCAGTCCGGAAAACCCGCTGATCCCGGGCATCGAAAGGTCCAGTAAGACCAGATCGACGTCGGCGTCCTGCTCCAGGATCGCGGTTAGCTCCTCGAAGGTTCCGGCCTCGCCGATCTTGGCGGTGGGGACGACGCTTGCGACCGCGTGCCGCAGGGCGTCACGAAATAGCGGATGATCATCGGCGATGATGAGGTGCGTGCTGGCTGTGGGGGTCATTTACTCTGACGGCGGTTGGAACTGCGCTCGTCCCGCACGCAAAACGCGGGGAAAATCACATATGCGCAATTCTCGCCTGACCGCAGACGTCTGGCAAGCAAACAATTTTCTACACTTAACGGCAATTGCCGCTGTTCGCGCATGCAGCGCGGAATCTTTTGCACTGCATCACAACTTTGGAGAGCCGGGCGGCGGGCCGAAAGTCGTATTGGGCGAAATTTGGCGCCGATGTTACCTTGTTGCCAATTCTGCGCAGCACACCGGCTGAGATCGGGGCGCGCGGGCACGAGCTTTGACTCAGAATACTCACGGGGAGGACGTTCAAACATGTCGACGATTGCTGTTGCACCAGTCCGTACGGGAGGGATGACGAAGGACGAACGTTTCGTCATTCTCGCGTCATCACTCGGCACGGTGTTCGAGTGGTATGATTTTTACCTCTACGGTTCGCTGGCCAGCATTATCGGCGCGCAATTCTTCAGCGCCTATCCGCCCGCCACCCGCGACATCTTCGCGCTGCTCGCCTTTGCCGCGGGCTTCCTGGTCCGCCCGTTCGGCGCCATCGTGTTCGGCCGCGTCGGCGACATCGTCGGCCGCAAATATACCTTCCTGGTCACCATTCTGATCATGGGTCTGTCGACCTTCATCGTCGGCCTGTTGCCGAATGCGGCGACCATCGGCATCGCGGCGCCGATCATCCTGATCGGTCTGCGGCTGTTGCAGGGCCTGGCGCTTGGCGGCGAATATGGCGGAGCCGCGACCTATGTCGCGGAGCACTCGCCGCCCGGCAAGCGCGGCTACTACACCTCGTTCATCCAGACCACGGCGACGCTCGGCCTGTTCCTGTCGCTGATCGTCATCCTGTTTACCCGCACCATTCTCGGCGAGCCGGAATTCGCCGCCTGGGGCTGGCGGGTGCCGTTCCTGGTCTCGGTGCTGCTGCTCGGCGTCTCGGTCTGGATCCGGCTGAAGCTGAATGAATCGCCGGTGTTCCAGAAGATGAAGGACGAAGGCAAGAGCTCCAAGGCGCCCTTGACCGAAGCCTTCGCCAATTGGAGCAACGCCAAGATCGTGCTGATCGCGCTGCTCGGCGGCACCATGGGGCAGGGCGTGGTGTGGTACACCGGCCAGTTCTACGCGCTGTTCTTCCTGCAATCGATCCTCAAGGTCGACGGCTACACCGCCAACCTCTTGATCGCCTGGTCGCTGTTGTTCGGCACCGGCTTCTTCATCTTCTTCGGCTGGCTGTCGGACAAGATCGGCCGCAAGCCGATCGTGCTGACCGGCTGCCTGATCGCCGCGCTGAGCTTCTTCCCGATCTTCCGGATGATCACCTCCAACGCCAACCCGGCGCTCGAAAAGGCCATCGAATCGGTCAAGGTTCAGGTGGTGTCCGATCCCGCGCTGTGCGGCGATCTGTTCAACCCGGTCGGTACCCGCGTGTTCACCGCGCCGTGCGACACCGCACGCGCCTATCTCGCGCAGTCCTCGGTGAAATACTCGACCTCCTACGGCCCGGCCGGCTCCGGCGTGAAGGTGCTCATCAACGGCACCGAGGTGCCCTATGTCGACGCCAAGACCTCCAACCCGGCGGTGCTGGCGGCGGTGCAGGGCGCCGGCTATCCGAAGGCCGGCAACGCCGACATCGTCAAGATGTCGAACCCGTTCGACATCTTCAAGCCGCAGACAGCGGCGGTGATCGGACTGCTGTTCATCTTGGTGATCTTCGTCACCATGGTGTACGGCCCGATCGCGGCGATGCTGGTCGAACTGTTCCCGACCAAGATCCGCTACACCTCGATGTCGCTGCCCTACCACATCGGCAACGGCTGGTTCGGCGGCCTGTTGCCGGCGACCGCCTTCGCCATCGTGGCCTCGACCGGCGATATCTATGCCGGCCTGTGGTATCCGATTATCTTCGCCTCGATCACCTTCGTCATCGGCCTGATCTTCATGCCGGAAACCAAGAACGTCGACATCGGGCGCAGCTAAGTTTCTCGGTCCGGCGGCGCGCCGCCGGATCGCTCGCGCAATCAACCACGGCCGCGGCGCAATCCGCGGCCGTTTTGCGTTCTCGGCGAAATCAACGTGCTTCAGGGTGCTGAGCAGTCATTCCGGGGCGCAAGGCCGAAAGGCCGAGCGAACCCGGAATCTCGCAACAGGTCCGGCGCTTGAGCCCGCAGCAAGATTCCGGGTTCGCTCGCAGCTTGCGCTGCTCGCGCCCCGGAATGACCGCGCAGGCGCCAGGCATTCAACGCGCCATTGCGAGGAGCTGTTGCGACGAAGCGATCCAGCTCTACTTGCGTGGCCCGGGATTGCTTCGCTCTTCGTTCGGCGCCGCGCGCCGCCCGCGGCTCGCAATGACAAGCCTCCCCCGATTTGCTCGCTGCTTTCGGACGGGCTCTCAGCGCGCCGCGCCGAGAAATTGCAGCATCACCTCGCGCAAATGCGCCCGGCGGCGGTGTTCGATCAGATAGATCGCCTGCCAGGTGCCGAGCGCCAGCTTTCCGTCGAGCACCGGGATCTGCAGCGAGCTTGCGGTCAGCATGGTTTTGACATGCGCCGGCATGTCGTCCGGCCCCTCGCTGTCATGGGTCCAGGGCGCGGATTCCGGCGCCAGCCTTTGCAGCACGCTCATCAGGTCGGCGAGCACCGAGGGGTCGGCGTTTTCCTGCACCGTCAGCGACGCCGAGGTGTGGCGGATGAACAGGCTGGCCGCGCCTTCGCGGGCCTCAGCCTCGGCGATGAAATTGGCCAGCTCGGCGGTCAGATCGACGAAGCCCGCGCCGGCGGTGCGCACCGTCAGCACGCGCGAGACGACAACATTGGCGGCCACGCCGGACAGCGGCGCGCGCGAGATGGATGTCGCGGACGTCATCATCAGATCTTGCCGTCGCCGCCGACGTCCTTCTGCATCCGGTTGGCGAGGTCGACCAGCTTGCGCCAGGCGTGCTCGAGGAACGCGGTCAGCCGGTCGAGGTCGCGGTCGCTCGGCAACGGGATTTCCAGCTTGCGCTCGCCGTCCTTCGAGGTGATCTCCGGCTTCTTCAAGGAGTCGGACTTCGGCAGCGCCTCGTCGATCTTGCCGCTTGGTTCGCGCTGGGCCAGCTGCGCCTGCAGTGCGTCATTGTCGCGCCGCAGCTGCTGATTGTCGCTCTTTGACGTCTCGAGCTCGGCCTTCAGCCGTTCGGCGTCGCGCTGCAGCCGGCCGATCTCGGTATCCAGCGCGGCGCGCTCGTCGGGCATCGCCAGGCAGGCCCAGCCATTGCCCTTGTCGGAACAGATCGACGTCGTGCCGGTCCGGGTGTCGAGGCGAATCACCCCGTCGCTGGAAGGCGCCAGCGTGAAGCGGCCGTTCTCGGTGTCGGGCGCCGATTGCGCGGCCGCCGCGCCGGGCAACAGCACGCCCGCCGCGCCGGGCAACAGCAAGAGCGCGCAGGCCACCGCGGCGCCGCGATAATTTTTAGCTGTGGGCAACTGCGCCAGCGTCAGCTTTGCCGTCATCGCCACCACCTCCGCTCGCCCCTTACCTCCATCTGGTCAGCAATCCTGCCAGCGGAAGGGGGCGCGGCCGGATTTCAGCGCGTCGGCCAACAGCTCGATGCGGTCCTGGCCCCAGAACACCTCGCCGTTCAGCACATAGGCCGGCGAGCCGAACACGTCGGCGGCGATCGCATCCTGCCGGTTCTGTTCGTAGACGGCGCCGACCGCCGCGGTTTCGGCGCGCTGCACCAGGGCCTCGCCAGGCAGACCGGCGGCGTCGGCGAGCCGGATCAGCGTCGCCGGATCGGCCAGATCAAGCTCGTCTTCCCAGACCGCGGCATAGCCGCGGCGCAAAAATTCGTCGGGATCGTGGCCGGCCTCGCAGGCCGCGATCACCACGCCATCGGCCAGCCGCGCGTTGAACGGCCAGTGCTTCGGTCGGAGCTGAAAATCCAATCCGCGCTTGGCGCGCCAGCGTTGCAGCTCGACCATCCGGTAGCGCTGCCGCGCCGGGTGGCGCTTGTTCAAAGGCAGCCCGCCGGTCTCCGCGAACAGCTCGACCAGCACCACGGGCTTGTAATTCACCTTGAGATCATAGGCACTTACCACGTCGCGAAAGGCCTGATGGCCGAGATAGGCCCACGGCGATGGCAACGAAAAATAATAATCGACGACTTGGGGCATGCGCGGGTCCGGTTGGCTGCGAAACAGGCGGGAGCCGCATCGGAGCAGAGCCGATGCGACGGCGCAAGGCGGGTGCCGTCGCGGGCCAACTGTTGCAGTGCGACGTTTGGCGCCGGGCGTTTTCAATTTTCTGCAATAAAATCAAGCAAATCAACGAACTACGCGGATCCCTGGGAATCTTGACTTGGCTTTATGTGGTCAGTATGGTCCGCGCGGCTTTTGAGGGTGAACGGGGCGTTACTTCCATCAACCGCCGCTGGGTTCGGGTCTCCACATCATGACGGACGACACCGGGCACGGCAGCGAACGAAAAGATGGTAGCCCTCCGTCCTCCGAGGAAGCTGCGCTTTCCGCAAGGCTCGAAAGCCTGGAGCAACGGTTATCCCAATCGCGGGCGAGCCGGAAAACCCAGGCGGACCAATCCGGAACAGGAAGTGAAAACGCACAAGCCAGGGCCTCGGCCTTTGCGCGCGGCTTTCAGCTTTCCTCCGAACTGGTCGTGGGCGTTGTTGCTGGGGCTGCGATCGGGTGGGGGTTCGACCGTTTGCTGTCGACCTCGCCCTTCGGACTCATCGTGTTTTTCCTGCTCGGCTTCATCGCCGGCCTGATCAACCTGATACGGTCCGCGGGGCGTGGCTCCTGACCGGACCAGGCGCCGGCGAACGCGCTGCGAGACGATAGATGTCACTGTGCCGGCCTTGCCGGTGGACCGAGAGATGCCGCGCGGATGATTGATCCGATTCACCAGTTCAATATCGAAAAGATCTTCACCATTGGCCACATCGGCGGCCAGGAGATCGCCTTCACCAATTCCTCGGCTTACATGCTGGTCGCGGTGGCGGTGATTTCGCTGCTGATGATCGGCGGCTCGGCCGGCCGGCAGATGGTGCCGGGCCGAATCCAGTCGCTGGCGGAGTTATCTTACGAATTCGTCGCCAACACGATCCGGTCAACCGCCGGGGTCGAGGGCCTGAAGTTCTTCCCGCTGGTGTTCTCGCTGTTCATGTTCATCATGGTCTCGAACATCGTCGGAATCATCCCCTACACCTTCACCATTTCCAGCCACATCATCGTCACCGCCGCTTTGGCGTTCTTGGTGTTCTTCACGGTGGTGATCTACGGCTTCTACAAGAACGGGCTCGGCTTCTTTAAGATCTTCGTGCCGTCGGGCGTGCCGGTGTTCATTCTGCCGCTGGTGGTGTTCATCGAGGTGTTCTCGTTCTTCCTGCGGCCGATCTCGCATTCGGTGCGTCTGTTCGCCAACATGCTGGCCGGCCACATCGCGCTGAAGGTGTTCGCAAGCTTCATTCCGCTGTTGGCGGGGCTCGGCATCGCCGGCTATTTCGGCGCCGTGCTGCCGCTCGGTATGGTGATCGCGCTGACCGCGCTCGAGCTGCTGGTCGCGTTTCTCCAGGCCTACGTCTTCGCCATCCTCACCTGCATCTATCTCAACGATGCGTTGCACGCGGGCCACTAAGCCCGCTCTCTCAAGCCAAACCTCAACAGGAGCGTTTCATGGATCCGATTGCCGCGAAGTACATTGGTGCTGGTATTGCCTGCATTGGCATGGGTGGCGCCGGCGCCGGCGTGGGCATCATCTTCGGCAACTACCTCGCCGCTGCGGTGCGCAATCCCTCGGCCGCCCAGGGCCAGTTCGGCAACCTGATCTTCGGCTTCGCCGTGACCGAAGCGCTCGGCATCTTCTCGCTGCTGATCGCGCTCTTGCTGCTGTTCGCCCTCTAAGCTTTTGACGGAGAGGCCCGCAAGGGTTTCGATCGTTCGGACAGGAGTATCCCGTGGCTGAAGGTCATGGCGACGCTAAGGGCACCATCGCCCACACCGAAGCGGAAGGCGGCCACAAGGCTCCGTTTCCGCCGTTTCAGAAGGACACCTTTGCTTCGCAATTGGTGTCTTTGCTGATCGCATTCGTGGCGCTCTATCTGATCGTCTCGAAGATCGCGTTGCCGCGGGTCGGCGGCGTGCTCGACGAGCGTGCCAAGCGGATCGAGGACGATTTCGCCGCGGCGCAACGGCTGAAGGGCGAATCCGACGACGCGCTGAAGGCCTATGAGAACGAGCTGGCGGAAGCGCGCGCCAGGGCCCAGGCGATCGGCGCGGAGACGCGCGAGCGTCTCAACGCGGCGTCCGAAGCCGAGCGCAAGTCTCTCGAAGACAAGCTCGCGGCCAAGCTCGCCGACGCCGAAAAGACCATCGCCGCGACGCGTGAAACCGCGATGAGCAACGTTCGCGGCATCGCCGCCGACGCGGCCGCGGCGATCGTGCAGCAGCTCTCCGGCGTCGTGCCCGACGGCAAGTCTCTCGACAGCGCCGTCGACGCCAGCTTGAAGGGATCGCAGGCATGACTGAGCTTCTTGCCGACCCGGAAACCTGGATCGCCGTCGCCTTCGTGATCCTGCTGGGCGTGTTCGGCTATGTCGGGGTGCACCGCACGGTGCTGAACTCGCTCGATAAACGCCGCGATCGCATCAAGGCCGAACTCGACGAGGCCAGCCGGCTCAAGGACGAGGCCGCCAAGCTGCTCGCCGAATACAAGGCGCGCCGCGCCACCGCCGAACGCGAAGCCCAGGACATCATCGCCAGCGCCAGGGACGAAGCCGAACGCATCGCGGCGGAAGCCCGCGCCAAGCTGGAAGATTTCGTCGCCCGCCGCACCAAGACCGCGGAGAGCAAGATCGCGCTCGCTGAGGCCCAGGCGGTGGCGGATGTCCGCTCCGCCGCGGCCAATGCCGCGGTCGCCGCCGCCTCGACCATCCTGTCGCAGTCGGTCAAGGGCGAGGTCGCCGATGGCCTGCTCGGCAAGGGCATCGCCGAGGTTCGCGCCAAGCTGAACTGAGCAGGTTTCCATCGTTTTGCACGACAGCCGGCGCCCTCGCGCCGGCTGTCGTCGTTTGGGGCCGACGACAAGCTCCCGCCGATCGTCGCGCAATGACGCGGGATGATCGTACCCGTCAGGCTGGCGGTGGCCGCGCATCGTGGTTAGATTGATGCGGCGAGGCTGCGTTGCGCGTCAGGAGCCAATATCCCCGGGGCCTTATCGATCCTCACGGGAACTGTCCCTGGCCGGGTCCGTGGACCCGGTCACATGGTGCCCACCTACTTTCGTAGGGAACTCCGGGATCGAGCGCTTCAACGGCTATTGTGGCTTCGCACTTTGCGTTGTCCGGCGACGCTCCCCGCGTCCTCCCGGCTCGCGCCGTCGTGCTGACGTGCTCCCCGCGTCGCCGGCACGGCGCTTGAGTCCGGGACGCCGGGCCGGACGGTGGCGGATGTCGATCTCATTGCTCAACGCTGAAAAGACCATTTTGCGCGCCGTGGCGCTGGCGCGGCGCCAAGCGCTCGGCGACACGGACCGCGCCGCCGCGGCGCAGGCGCTGGCGCGGCGGCCGTTTCCGCTCGCTGTCGGGCCCGGCGACGTGGTCGCCGGCTATTTCCCGTTGCGCAACGAGTTCGATCCGCGGCCGCTGTTGCAGGCGATGGCCGCCCATGGCGCGCTGCTGGCGCTGCCGGCGATCGTCGCGCCCGACCGGCCGCTGGCATTCCGCGCCTGGCGCCCGGACGACGTCTTACCGTGCGGCCAATTCGGCATTCCGGAACCCGCGGTCGCGGCCGAATCCGTCGTTCCGAGTATAGTGCTGGTGCCGCTGGCGGCGTTCGACCGCGCCGGCCATCGTATCGGCTATGGCGGCGGCTATTACGACCGCAGCCTCGAAGCGCTGCGCCGCCAAGCTGCGGTCACCGCGATCGGGCTCGGCTTCGCGGTGCAGGAAATCCCGCTGGTTCCAGCGCTGGCGCACGACGCCCGGCTCGATCTTGTGCTAACGGAAGCCGAGACGATCGATTTCCGGAGTTGAGATTTTGCGCATCCTGTTCATCGGCGACGTGGTCGGCAAAGCCGGCCGCACCGCGATCGCCGACTATCTGCCCGGCGCGATCCGCGACTGGAAGCTCGATCTGGTGATCGTCAACGGCGAGAACGCCGCCGGCGGGTTTGGCATCACCGAGGCGATTTACAATGATTTCATCGACGTCGGCGTCGACGCGGTGACGCTCGGCAACCACGCCTGGAATCAGAAAGAGGCGCTGGTGTTCATCGAGCGCGCGCCGCGGCTGATCCGCCCGGTGAATTTTCCGCGCTATACGCCGGGCCGCGGCGCGGCGCTGATCGACGCCAAGAACGGCGCCCGCGCGCTGGTGATCAACGCCATGGGCCGGGTGTTCATGGAGCCTTTGAACGATCCGTTCGCCGCGGTGGGCCGCGAGCTCGAGGCCTGTCCGCTGGTGGAAGCCGCCGATGCCATCGTGCTGGATTTCCACGGCGAGGCGTCGAGCGAGAAGCAGGGCATGGGGTTTTTCTGCGACGGCCGCGCCAGCCTGGTGGTCGGCACCCACACCCACGTGCCGACCGCCGATCACCAGATCCTGCCCGGCGGCACCGGCTACATGACCGACGCCGGCATGACCGGCGATTATGATTCGGTGATCGGCATGCACAAGGACGAGCCGCTGCGCCGTTTCGTCACCGGGATTCCGTCCGGCCGGTTCGAGCCGGCCAACGGCGCGGCGACGCTGAGCGGCGTCGGCGTCGAGACCGATGACGCGACCGGCCTGGCGCTGTGCATCGCGCCGGTGCGGCTCGGCGGCCGGCTCGAGCCGGCGGTGCCGGGGTTTTGGGTGGCGGCGGAGTAGCACCCGTTTGGTGTGCAGCTATCGCGTCTCATCAAGAAAGCGCCGGCACGCCATCCCCAACGGGTCATTCCGGGGCACGAACAGCGAAGCTGTGAGTGAACCCGGAATCTTGCTGCGGGGAACGGCGCGATAGCCGTTGCGAGATTCCGGGTTCGCTCGGGCTTCGCCCTCGCGCCCCGGAATGACGTTCTCGTGTGCAGCGGCGCGCGCACGATAGATACCAGCCTCTGCTGCACCCGCCGCGGGTGGCCGCTCACGCCACCGACTTGACCGTTGTCAGTTGCTTGATCTTCCGCGCGTGCTGCACCGCCTGCTGCGCCGCGGCGCTGTGGGTGAACAGCTCCAGCTCCTCGGTGTCGTGGTTGTGGACCGGGGTCAGCGCGGTGTCGGTGTAGTTCATCCGGTTGGGGTCGTTGCGCACCTTGCGGCGCAGCGCATCGATCCACAGCCAATGCCTGAGGCTGCGGGACAGCTTGGTCGCGACCTCGACGACGAGCTTCGGATAGAACCGCCACGCGGGCTCCAGCGGCAGCGACGAGCGGCGGTCGGTGCGCCGCTTCAGCCGCAGGATGCCGCCCTGCAGCGGGTGCACCTTCTCGATCGCCACCATCGAGGAGAACAGATAGATCATCGACGCCAGCCGCGAGATGCCGCCGCCGGTGGCCGCGGCGCGGCGCAGCATCCGCTCGACGTGCTCGGGCGTGTAGTAGGCCGACCATGCCGAGAGGTAAGCGCCCTCCCACTCCGGCCGGCTCATTTTGGGATGCGCGGTGACGACGTGCTCGATGTCGTAGCGGTTGAGGTCGGCGTCCATCGCCACGCCCTGCCTGAACAGGGTCTGGTGATCCTCCGAGCCCGGCAGCGGCGTCAGACAAAAGAACTCCAGAATATCCAGCGGCAGCTCGTTCTGGATGATGGCGATGTCCTCGGCGATCGAGGCCGGGGTGTCGTGCGGAAAACCGAGGATGTAGCCGGCATAGGTCAACACGCCGGCCTGCTTCCAGGCCAGCAGCATCCCGCGATATTCGGTGATCTTGTTCTGCCGCTTGTTGGCGGCGGCGAGATTCTGCGGATTGATGCTCTCCAGTCCCAAAAACACCCGCACCACGCCGGCGGCCTTCGCCTTGTCGATGAATCCCGGGATCTTGTGGCATAGCGTATCGACCTGGATCACCAGCTTGAT
>NZ_DASWPE010000168.1:0-58865 GCF_036404135.1 Rhodopseudomonas sp.
GCGCCTGATCAGCGCTGGTAAGCCCAAAATGGTCGCCCTGATCGCCGTCGCCCGAAAGCTCCTCACCACCCTCAACGCAATCCTGCGGGACAATCAGCCATGGCAAAACGCTTGACAACCAAGACAGTCGCTGAGGCGCCCAAGCGTCTTCGCGAGGGCCTCGAAGGATGCGGCCACCAACGGCGGCGGTCGCCAAGCGCGTGTCGGCGCCAAGCGCGTGTCGGCGCCCAAGCGCCCGCGGCCATCCTTCGAGACACCCGGCTTCGCCCTGCGGGCTATGCCGGGTTCCTCAGGATGACGCCTGTGGGTAGCGCGAGACGCCAAGCGGCAGAACAGCCGCGGGACCCGCAACCGCCTCGCTGCCGTCATCCTGACTCGCAACGCTTTCTGACTCGCAACGCTTTGCCGCCGTCATCCTGACTTCACAGCCGCTTTGCCGTCATCATCCTGACTCGCAGCCGCTTCGCCGTCATCCTGAGGCGCCCGAGCGCAGCGAGGGCCTCGAAGGATGCGGCCGCCAACCCTGCGGTCGCCAAGTGCTGCGGACGCCAAGCGCGTGTCGTCGTCAGGCGCCCGTAGCCATCCTTCGAGACACCCGGCTTCGCCCTGCGGGCTACGCCGGGTTCCTCAGGATGACGCCTGTGGGTGCCGCGAGACACCAAGCGGAAGAACAGCCACGGGACCCGCGACGGCCTCGCTGCCGTCATCCTGACTCGCAACCGCTCTGCCGCCGTCATCCTGACTCGCAGCCGCTTTGCCGTCATCATCCTGACTCGCAGCCGCTTCGCCGTCATCCTGAGGCGCCCGAGCGCAGCGAGGGCCTCGAAGGATGCGGCCGCGAAAGGCTGCGGCCGCCACCCCCCGCGGTCGCCAAGCGCGTGTCGTTACTAAGTGCGTGTCGTCGCCAGGCGCGTGCCGTCAAGCGCCCGTGGCCATCCTTCGAGACACCCGGCTTCGCCCTGCGGGCTACGCCGGGTTCCTCAGGATGACGGCGCGTTTGAAGCAGGCGGCGCGGCGTCGCCTCGCGGCGCCTGTCCCACTCCCGCGGCACGTTGGCGGCGCGCCCGCTCCGCCGAAGCGTCGCCTCGCAGCGCCTATCTCACTCCAGCGGCACGTTGGCGGTGCGCACCACGTCGTGCCATTTGGCGATCTCGCTGTCGACGAAGGCGCCGAACGCGGCGCCGGTCAGGGTGCCGGGCTCGACCGACAGCGTGGCGAATTTCTCCTTGGTCTCCGGCTTCGCCAGGATCCGGGCCATCGCCGCGACCAGCTGCTGATAGGCCGGATTGTCGTGCGCCTGCGGCATATACAGCCCGAACCAGCCGATCGACTCGAAGCCCTTCAGCCCGGATTCATCCAGCGTCGGCACGTCGGGCAAGGCCGGGGCGCGCGTCAGCGTGGTCACCGCCAGCACCCGGATCACGCCGCCCTGCGCCGCCGGGATCACCGTCGTCAACGCGTCGAACATGATCGGGATGTGACCGCCGATCAGATCGTTCATCGCCGGCGCCGCGCCCTTATAGGGAATGTGCACGATGTCGATGCCGGCCATCTGCTTGAACAATTCGCCGGACAGATGATTGGCGCCGCCGATCCCGGTCGAGCCGAACGAGTACTTGCCGGGCGACTGCTTGGCCATCGCGATCAACTCCTGCACGCTGTGCGCCGGAAAATCCTTGGTGACGATCAGCGCATTGGCGGCCGAGGCGACCTCCGCGACCGGCGAAAAGTCCTTCCGGGTGTCGTAGGGCAGCTTGCGGTACAGGCTGGGATTGATGACGTGGTGGGTGGCGGTCAACAGCAGCACGCTGCCGTCCGGCTCCGACTTCGCCACCGCGTCGGAGCCGATGGTGCCGGAGGCCCCGGCGCGGTTCTCCACCACCGTGGTGACGCCGAGTTCGTCGCCGAGATATTTGGCCACGAAGCGGGCCAGGATGTCGGTGGTGCCTCCGGCCGGAAACGGCACCACGATCCTGATCGATTTGACCGGGTAGGATTCAGCGGCGGCGGCTCCGCCGAGCCCCGCGAGACAAAGCAGCAGCAACAGGCACGCCAGCTTCTTCATTCCCACCCTCCACGCTCACCCCGCCTGGTGAGGCTGCGCCTCGCGGGGGAATTCCACCATCGCCTCGCCAGTGGCGACGTCGTCGCCATGCTGATTGCGTACCAGCACCTCGATAATAACCCAACGCGAGCGTTCCGTCGTCTGTTTTGACTTGATGATCCCCTGCGGACGGATGGTATCACCGGGCTTGACCGGCCTGACCCAGCGGGTTTCCAGGCGGCGATGAACCGCGCCGGCGGGATCGGCCCAATCCGTGATCATGCGCGTGATCAGCCCGAAATTGTTCATGCCGTGCATGATGATGCCGCCGAAATTGGTCTTGCCGAAATCGCCCTTCATGTAATTGTCATCGAGATGCAGCGGATTGTAGTCCAGCGAGCCGTCGCAAAACAGCCGGATCGAGTCGCGGCTGACGGCGAATTCCGGGCCGACGATGGCGTCGCCGGTGGCGAGAGCTTCGAATGTCGTGGTCATCGCGTCCTCCTATTTCGGCCGGATGGTGTGGCCGCGGCCGGAACAGATTACCTCGCCGTGCTGATTGAAGAACACGTTGTCATGGACCACGAACAGCCGGTCGCGGCGGATGAATTTGTCGAGCGCGCGGGCCTGCAGCGTGATGGTGTCGCCGGGCCGCGCCGGGACGTTGTAGCTCCAGGACTGCCCGGCATTGACGGTACCGGGCGTGCGCATCCAGTCGTCCGCCGGGGTGCAGGCGAACAACAACAGGGTGTGAATCGAGGGCGGCGCGATCAGCCCGCCGTAGCGCGAGGCCCGGGCGATCTCCTCGTCGAAATACAACGGGTTGGTCTCGCCGACCGAGCGGCAATACAGCTCGATGGCGTTTCGGGTCAGCAGGTAGGGCAGCGTCTTGCGCGGCACTCCGGGGATAATGTCGTCCCAAACTTTTCTTAAATTGGCGTCTTTCCAAAAATCCGTTTCGAAAGCCTGCTGCAACTCTGCGGTCCTCCTCATGGTCGCCCAGCGAACTTTGTAGTCGATTTACGCGAATAGTGCGACTATAACTCCCCGCTGACAAGGGTTCTTACCAAGGGGACTTGGGCTATGCCGAAGGAAAGCGATGGATTCGTCCGCGCGATCGCACGAGGGTTCTCGGTGGTCGAGGCGCTGGGACGTCCGCCCGGGCGCCACACATTGTCCGAAGCGGCGGTGGCCGCCGGGCTGAACCGCGCCACCGCGCGGCGCATGCTGGCGACGCTGGTGGCGTTGAACTATTGCGAGGTCGAGGGCCGTTACTTCAGCCTGCGGCCGCGCGCGCTGGGGCTCGGGCTGTCCTATCTCAACGCGCTGCCGTATTGGGGCTACGCGCAGAGCGCGCTGGAAGACCTGCGCAACGAGATCGGGGAATCCTGCGCGCTGGCGGTGCTCGACGACGACGAGATCGTCTATGCGCTGCGGCTGCCGGCGCGACGCATCCTGTCGGCCAATCTCGGCATCGGCAGCCGGCTGCCGGCGCATGTGGTGTCGCTCGGCCGGGTGCTGCTGGCGGCGCTGCCGCCCGACAAGCTGCAGGCCTATCTGGCGAAGTCGCCGCTGCGCAAACTGACGCCGCGCACCATCGTCGATCCGGCCGCCTTGATTGCGCAGCTGCAAAGGACCCGCGAGCAGGGCTACGCCTGGATCGACGGCGAACTCGACCCGGCGATCTGCGGCATCGCGGTGCCGGTACGCGATCACCGCGGCGCCGTGGTGGCGGCGGTCAGCATCAACACCATCGCCGGCTCGATCGACGAGGATGGTGCCAAGCAGCGCTTCCTCACCGCGCTGCGCCGCACCGCGCAGGACATCCAGAGCCAGACCGCCGCGGCGGCGTGAGCCGCGGGCCTTGTTACCGGGGCGAGGCCGACGACCGCTGCGGCCGCAACGCAACGCGCCGCAACGACCGCGGCTCGACCCCGACCGCGGCGCGACCGGGATGGCGTTTCCTCGACCCGCGATCCGCGCCGGCGGTGATCGGGCATGATCGTTTTGCGCAAAACCCAGCGAGCGCGTTTCGCGCTGCCGCGATGCCGCGCTCGCGTATTGGCGCCCAGCGACCCCGGCCCGAGAGCTCCGGTTCTGATCAAATCAGAACCGGAGCTCTCGATTGTTATTTTGACGCATTTTCCTCACGCGAACCGGGATCCACTTCGCTCGAAAACGCTATAGAGCTATTCCGGTTCTCATCAAATCAGAACCGGAGCTCTGGATTGTTATTTTGCCGCGTTTTCTTCACGCGAACCGGGATCCACTTCGCTCGAAAACGCTATAAGTAACCCCGCCGCATAAGTGATCCCGCCGCATGAGCCTTGCATCGGTCCGCGCCTACTTCGCCGCACAGGCCCCCGACATCGCCGTGCTGGAATCGCCGAGGAGTTCGGCGACGGTGGCGCTGGCGGCCGAGGCGCATGGCGTGGCGCCGGCCGAGATCGCCAAGACGCTGTCGCTGCGGGTCGGCGAGCGGGCCTTGCTGCTGGTGACCAGCGGCACCGCGCGGCTCGACAACAAGAAGGCCAAGGCGGCGTTCGGCGGCAAGGTGAAGATGCTGAATGCCGACGAGGTGGTGGCGATCACCGGCCACGACGTCGGCGGGGTCTGTCCGTTCGGACTGAAAACACCGCTGCCGGTGTATTGCGACGTCTCGCTCAAGGCCTTCGCCGTGGTGTTGCCGGCGGCCGGCTCGACCCACAGCGCGGTGCGGATCGCGCCGGAGCGGATGGCGCAACTGACCGCCGCCGAATGGGGCGACGTCTGCCAGCCGGCGGCCGAGATCGCCGCGGCGGTCTCTCCCGCTACAGCCCGCTGAGGTCGCTCGGCACCTCGCCGAACGCGCGCAGCAGCACCGCGTCGGAAAATTCTCCCAGCATCGGATCGCCGCTGCGGCTGAACGCCACCGCGCCGATATGGCCCTCGACGTGCGAAAGTGCCTCGGCGCGCATGATCGCGGCGTGCGCGCTGGTGCATTCGGTGCCCTCGCGCGCCGCCGGGCCGTCGTCATCCAGCCCGAACGGCAGCGCCACGTAATACGTCACATCCGCCATCATCGCCTCCTTTATTGACCGACTTTACTGACCGACGCCCGGCGCCGCGCGCGAAGCCGCGCGACACCGCCGCATGGCATTGCCCAAGCTCGTATTCCAGATATTCATTGGCCAGGATCAGCGCGCGAATCGTCGAGCGCAGATCGCCGCCGCAGGCGGCGATCGCCGCATCGGCGGCGCCGTCGAGGGGATCCGGCAACAATTCGGGCGCGGGGCGGTCGGGCATCGGTCGATTCCATCGTCGCCGCAATAATGTTCTTGTTTTGTTCGATTGTCAAGATCGGCCGGCCAGCGATGCGGGGCGCGCCCGTCCAACGCTCTCTTAACGCCTGCCTGCTACATTCTATTTGATGCGCCGCCCGGCCCGCGGCGCCTGGAGGCTGCCGCGCAGTGGCTCTGATGCACGCTCCCCCTGGCTCTGCCACGCTGCATGCCGGCTGGCGCGCGCGGCTGAAGGCGATGTTCGGCGGCGGCAGCGAGGCCGCGCTGACCAACCGGCTGGCCGGCACCATCTTCATCATCCGCGTGGTCAGCGCCGCGCTGGCCTATCTGTCGCAAGTGTTGCTCGCGCGCTGGATGGGCGGCGCCGATTACGGCACCTACGTCTACGTCTGGACCTGGGTGCTGCTGCTCGGCTCGATGCTGGATTTCGGCTTCGCGGTGTCGTGCCAGAAGATCATTCCGGAATATCGCTCAGCCGGCGCGCATGCGCTGCTGCGCGGCTTTCTGTCCGGCAGCCGCCTGGCCTGTTTCGCCGCCTCCGCCGCGGTGGCGCTCGGCCTCGCCGGGCTGGTGCGCGCGCTGTCGCCGTGGCTCGACGCCGCGGCGATCGTGCCGTTGTATCTCGGCTGCCTGACGCTGCCGGCCTTCGTGGTCGCCAACACCCAGGACGGCATCGCCCGCTCGCACGACTGGATGCGGCTCGGCTTGATGCCGCAATTCATCGTCCGGCAATCGCTGATCATGGGGTTCACCGCGGGCGCGGTGCTGCTCGGCTGTCAGCTCGGCGCCGTGACCGCGATGATCGCAAGCTGCGCCGCGGTGTGGATCGCGATGGCCGGCCAGATGATCCTGCTCAACCGCCGGCTGAAGGCGACGGTCGATCCCGGCCCGAAGGCCTATGATTTTCGCTCGTGGCTTGCGACCTCGCTGCCGATAATGATGGTTGAAGGCTTCTACCTGCTGCTGTCCTATATCGACGTCTTGGTGCTGCAACATTATCGCTCGGCGCAAGAGGTCGGGGTGTATTTCGCGGTGATCAAGACGCTGGCGCTGGTGTCGTTCATCCACTACGCGATGTCGGCGGTCACCGCGCATCGCTTCAGCGAGTATCACGCCGCCGGCGACAAGGCCCGGCTCGCCGCCTATCTCAGCCACGCCATCAAATGGACGTTCTGGCCGTCCCTGGCCGCGACGCTGGTGCTGTTGGCGCTCGGCAAACCGCTGTTGTGGCTGTTCGGGCCGCAATTCGTCGGCGGCACCGACATCATGGCGATCGCCGCGATCGGCCTCGTGGTGCGCGCCGCGATCGGCCCGGTGGAGCGGCTCCTGAACATGCTGGGGCAGCAGAATCTCTGCGCGCTGGCCTATGCGCTGGCGTTCGCGGTGAATTTCCTGCTGTGCGTCGCGCTGGTGCCGCGGTTCGGCGGCCTCGGCGCCGCCGCCGCCACCTCGCTGGCGCTGACGTTCGAAACCGCGCTCTTGTTCTGGATCACCCGCCGGCGGCTCGGCCTGCACGTGCTGGCGTTCGGCAACAGCGGCTGAGGACGCGGGGCGAAGACTGGTCCGAAATCCTTCCCGGTGATATAATGCGGGAATGAGCAAAGCCGACCTCGAACTTCTGATGCAGCGCGTCCAGACCTGGCCGGAGGCGGCTCAGCAGGAATTGGTCGCGGTCGTCGAGCAGATCGAAAGCGAACTGCAGCGTGATCACTATGTCGCGACGGCCGACGAGTTGCGGGTGATTGACGCCGCGGCGGCTTCGATCGACGCTGGCGAAGTCGCGACGACCGAGGAAATCGAGGCGCTGTTCGCAAAATTCAGACCATGAAGCTGGTCTATTCGCGGCGCGCCCTGGCTGATCTGGAAAAGATCGCCGCCTACTACCTCGAACACGCCAGCCCAACGATTGCCGAATCTATCGGTCTGCAATTGGCACGCGTCATTGAGAGGATCGTGCAAACGCCGGACGCAGCCCCTCGCCTCTCGCAACGCTCGCGGGTCCGGGTCGCCACGGTGGTTCGTTATCCGTACCGGATCTTCTATCGCACCCGTGATGATACGATCGACATTTTGCATATTCGACATACATCGAGGCGCCCCTTCGAGGCTAAGTAGTCCGCAAAGGAGATCGCGCATTATGAAAAAGAAGCTGCCAAAGCTGAGAAGTGACGCCGCCGCCGAGGCCTTTGTCGCCGAGGCCGACCTCACGCAATACGATCTCTCCGACATGGTGCCGATGCAATTCGAGATGAAGCCGAAGAATAAATCGGTCAATCTTCGCTTGCCGGCACAATTACTCGCCGCCGTGCAGCAACGCGCCAAGCAGGCCGGGATTCCCTATCAGCGCTACATCCGCATGGCGCTGGAGCGGGCGTTGCAGGCACCGAAGTCATAGGCGTTGCAGCATGGCGCCCCCGCCGCCCCTTCGCCGCACACCGCGCCGTCATCCTGAGAGCCTGACCGAAAAAGCAGCGAGCAAAATCAGGGTTTTTGTCATTGCGAGCCGGGGACGGCGCGTACGCCGGCCGAGAGGCGAAGCAATTCAGGGGCCGCAAGCGTGGCCCTGGATTGCTTCGTCGCAAGAGCTCCTCGCAATGACGCGTTTAATGCCTAATTTCATTGATCGCTTCTTGAGTCGGACTCTGAGGAGCCGGGCGAAGCGCAGCGAAGCCGGGCGTCGCGAAGGATGCGCCGCGCAGGCTTGTTGCATGATCCTTGTTGCGAACCTTGTCGCCCATCCTTGTTGCGTCATCCTTCGAGGCGCGCCGACGAGGTGCTTCCGTTGTCACTAAGCAAGCCGCACGGCGCGCACCTCAGGATGACGGCGCCCGGCTCGCGGCAACGCGGCGCGGCGCCCTTGCAGAACGGTCACGCTCAAGCAACAGCGCGGTGCCCCCTCGCCGCTACGCCGCGGTCCAGCCGCCGTCGATCGAGAGGTTGGCGCCGGTGATTTGGCTCGCGTCATCGCCGCACAGATACAATGCCAGCGCCGCGACCTGTTCGGCGGTGACGAACTGCTTGGTCGGCTGCGCCTGCAGCAGCACGTCGTTGATCACCTGGTCCTTGGTGAGATTGCGCGCCTTCATGGTGTCGGGGATCTGCTTCTCGACCAGCGGCGTCCAGACATAGCCCGGCGAGATGCAGTTCACGGTGATCTTGAATTCCGCGAGCTCCAGCGCCGCGGTCTTGGTCAGACCGGCGATGCCGTGCTTGGCGGCGACATAGGCCGACTTGAACGGCGAGGCCACCAACGAATGCGCCGAGGCGGTGTTGATGATGCGGCCCCAGCCGCGCTTCTTCATGCCGGGGATCGCGGCGCGGATGCCGTGAAACGCCGACGAGAGATTAATGGCGATGATGGCGTCCCATTTCTCGATCGGAAACGCCTCGATCGGCGACACGAACTGGATGCCGGCATTGTTGACCAGCACGTCGACCGAGCCGAAGGTCTTTTCGCCGAACGCGATCATCTCGGCGATCTCGGCCGGCTTCAGCATGTCGGCCGGCGAATACACCGCCTTGACCGAAAAATCGCTTTCGATCTTGGCGCGCTCGCGCTCGATGTCGGCGGCTTCCCCCATGCCGTTGATCACCACATTGGCGCCGGCGCCGGCGAAGGCGCGCGCATAAGCGAGGCCAATGCCGCTGGTCGAGCCGGTCACCACCGCGGTCTTGCCTGTCAACGTCCCCATTGGCTGCTCTCCTCGTGCTGTGATGGCGTGCGGCGGCACCGCGACGCGGGCCGCGATGGCTGGGTCGGCAAACCGCTATTTGAACGCCTCTTTGGTGAGATCGAAGGTCACCATGGTCTCGCCGTGCTGCGGCGGCTGCAGCCAGTCCGGATGCCGCATCGACAGATGCACGTCCTGCTCACCGGATTTCCAGTGTTCGACCATGTTGAGGCGGGAGAAATCATAGTCCTTCGAGGAGGCCTCGTAATTGCGCTTGCGATAGATCAGGTGCACCACGCTGACGGTGTTTTCCTCCGCGGCCTCGTGCAGGATAGCGTAGGCCGGATCGTTGCGCAATTCGTCGGGCAGTTTGTCGATCAGATCGCGCAGCGCCTTGCGGGTGTTGTGGATCTGCTTGTTCTTGTCGGTGTTCATCCTTGTGCGGCTGGAAAACCGGATATCTTTCTCGCGTTCGGCGGCTTCCAGCAGGGTTTCCGGCAGCCGGCCGCGGGCGCTGAACAGATCGACCTGGAAGATCAACAGATCGTCGACGGTCTCCTGCTCCAGCACGTAGTCCAGCGGCGTGTTGGAGGCGATGCCGCCGTCCCAGTAGAATTCGCCGTCGATCTCGATCGCCGGAAAGCCCGGCGGCAGCGCCGCCGACGCCATGACGTGCTCGGCGCCGATCTTCTGCCTTGTGTTGTCGAAATAGCAGAAATTGCCGGAGGCGATGTTGACCGCGCCGATGCTGAGCCGCGTAGTGTTGGCCCGGGCATTGATGCGGTCGAAATCCACCAGCCGCTCCAGCGTGCCGCGCAGCGGCGTGGTGTCGTAATAGCTCAGCGAGGTCAGATCCGGCGGCGGAAAGAACTGCGGCGGCGGGAATCTGGGCGTAAAGAAGCCGGGCACGCCAAACGCCGCGGTCAACGCCGCGCTGGTCTCGTTGAACAGCGAATGCACCCGGTCGTCGTGCAGCAAGGGCTGCCACGGCACCGGCGAAGACGCCAGCTCCCAGAATTCCTTCAGCTTCGCCACCCGCTGCTCGCGCGGATTGCCGGCGATGATCGCAGCGTTGATGGCGCCGATCGAGATGCCGGCGATCCATTGCGGTTCGAAATCGTGGTGACACAGCGCCTGATAAGCGCCGGCCTGATAGGAGCCGAGCGCGCCGCCGCCTTGCAGCACCAGCACGCGGCGGCCTTCGGCGGGATGCGAAGCCGGCTTGGCGACAGCTGTATCCATCGGGGCCCCATCGGATCGTGGGAAGCACGGCGCAAAGTGCCGCGCGACGGCGGCGGCGTCAATCGCGTCGCGCCGAATGTTTGCGCGGGCTCAGCTCGGCTCGGTGGAGGCCAGGATCAGCGTCCAGAATACCTTGTATTTGGTATTCGGCGCATAGCTCGCCGCGATGCCGAGTTTTGTGACACCGGATTTCAGCATGTTGGCCTTGTGCGGCGGGGAATCCCGCCAGCCGGAGAACGCTTCGGCGAGCGTGTGGTAACCGGCGGAGACGTTCTCCACCGCTAGCGTCGCCGGATAGCCGCCGGCATTGAGCCGCTGCGGCAGCGGCGCCTTGACGTTGTGGTCGAGCTTGTTGCGCCTGGCCATGGTCATCGACTGGTCTTCCGCCAGCGCCACCAGCGCCGGATCGACCACCACCGGGCCGAGCCCGTTGTTCTGCCGGTACAGCGAGATCATCGAGGCGGCGGCCTGCGGATCGAGCTTGGCGCCGCCATTGGCCATGCTGAGATACATCGCCGGCTCTTCGACGCTCGGCGCGACCTCGCCGGCGCAGCCCGCCAGCAGCAACAGGCCGAAACCGGCCACGACAACCCGCAACATTGAATCAAATCCCCCAGGCAAGGCGGTGGTTGTTGCACGCCAACCATGGCTGAAAGGTGAACGCTGCGGGATTTCGCCGCCCGGCCGTCATGGTCCGGCCGAAACGTCCGCCGCCGCGCCCGGCCGCGACGCCGGCGCCGGCAACCACCACGGCGTTCTCAACGCAGCGCGTTTTGAACCCCGGCGCTTTTTCCACGACAGACGTTCTGAACGACTGGCTTTCTGAACCGAACTGGCTTTCTGGACGAGATGGTGTCCCGGACGACATGGCTTCCCTGACCCAAGGAGCGAGATCGTGCCCAAGCTGTTTTTGCTGTTCGCCGCTTTGCAGATCGTCACATTCGCCGCCGCCGCCCGCGCGCAGCAGCCGCTGAATGCGCCGCGGCTGTTCGAAAATCCGCCGGAACTCAGCCCCGCCCCGACGCTTCGCGCGCCGGGGCTGCGGACGCTGTCGTTGCAGCCCGCCGGCACCCCGCAGACCGAGGTGACCTACAACCTCAACGTCGCCTTCAGCAACGACGCGACGATCGACAACCCGTCGACCGGAACCCCGGACAAGGTGCTGCTGCGGACCTATAACGGCAACCTGACCGCGCCGACCCTGGCGGTGACGCCGGGTCAGACGGTGCGGCTGCGGCTGCACAACAAATTGCCGGCGGAGAGCGAGGCCGATTGTCCGCCGCCGAACGGCCGCAGCCATATCCTGCCGACCTGCTTCAGCATCACCAACATGCATTTCCACGGCCTGCATGTCTCGCCGGCCGGCAACAGCGATAATGTGCTGCTGGAAATCGGTCCCGGCCAGAATTTCGAATACGAAGTCAACGTCCCCGCCGACCACCCGGCCGGCACCTTCTGGTACCACGCCCACCGCCACGGCTCGACCGCGCTGCAGGTCTCCTCGGGGATGGTCGGCGCCTTGATCATCCGCGGCCACCGCAGCGTCGCGCAGCGCGACCTGCGTGGCGGCTTCGCCGATATCGACACGGTGTTGCGCCGCGCCGACAACCAGGCGCCGCTTGCGGAAAACGTCATGCTGTTCCAGCAGATCGCCTATGCCTGCTTTGCGCCGAACAGCGCCACGCCGCTGACCACCACGCTGCCGGGCGGCGGCACGGTGTGGTCGTGCCCGCCCGGCCAGGAAGGCATCGTGCAATATTATCCGACCCAGTTCGGGCCGCCGAGCTGGCCGGCCTCCGGGCACTACACCATGATCACCGGGCAGATGCAGCCGCGATTCGGCAATTGGGGCGGCGCCGGCACGCCGATCCGCGCCGGCGAGATTCAGCGCTGGCGCATGATCCATGGCGGCGTCCGCGACACCATCAACGTGCAACTGGTCAAGGCGGTGGGGCTCGCCGACGACGGCAGCGCGCAAAGTGCGGCGCCCGATCCGCAGCTCGGTGCGCAGGGCCAGCTCGACTGGGTGGCGCAGCATTGCGGCGCGGACGCCGTCACGGTGCCGCAGTGGGAATTCGCCGTCGACGGGCTGACCCGGCGCAGCGCCACGGTGAAGCCGAACAACTTCCTGCAGCCGGGCTATCGCAGCGACGTGCTGGTGGCGTTCCCGCAGGCCGGGATCTACTGCATCCTCGATCAGGCGGCGCCGGCCACCGCGCTGGTCAATCCGCGGCCGGAAGGCAAGAGCCGGCGGCTGCTCGGCCTGGTGCGGGTGCAAGGCGGCACGCCGGTCGCCGGCGACCTCGCCGGCTACATCCAGCAACAGTTGCAGGCCGCCAATCCCGGGCTGCCCGCCGACGTCGCCCAGCAGCTCGGCGGCGGCGACCTGTCGGTGTTCACCCCGAGCAGCGAGCTGCCGACGGATCAGATCGCGCAGACCCGCCACGTCGCCTTCAACATCGTGCTGCCGCCGGGCAATCCGCCCAACATCCCGGCGCGTTTCGAGATCAACGATTCGATCTACAATCCGGCGCGGGTGGATTTCACCGCGCAGCTCGGCACCATCGAGGACTGGGACGTCACCTCGAAACTCGCGGGGCACGTGTTCCATATCCACGTCAACCCGTTCCAGATCGTCGATATCAAGAACGCGGCCAACGCCTCGATCTTCGGCGCCGACGGCAGTTGCAGCGAGCCGCAGAACGATCGGGAATATTGCGACCTGAAGAACGTCACCCGCGACACGCTGTTCATCAAGCAGGGCTATCACGCCATCCTGCGCACCGCCTATGTGCGCTATATCGGCGAATATGTGATGCATTGCCACATCCTCGATCACGAGGACCAGGGCATGATGCTGAACGTCGCGGTGGTGCCGGAAGGCGCCAATGCGCTGGACAGCGGCGCGCTCGCCGCGACCACCGGGCATGGTCAGCACTGAGCGGCGCCGGGCGCTGAACGGCGCCGAAGCGGTTGAGAGAGTCTAGCCGCCCTCGGCGAAAATCCGGTAGCGCCGCGGCTGCAGGCTGACGATGTCGCCGGGTTTCAGGTCGCGGTCGCGCGGCGCGTCGATCTCGATCAGCGTGCCGTCGCCGGCGGCGTTGAGCAGGATGTCGGCGCGCTGCGTCGGGCCGAAGGCGCGCACATGCTTCACCGCGCCTTCCAGCGCGCCGGAGCCGGACGGGCCGACCGCCAGATCGTGGCGGCGGATGAACAGTTTCGACGGTCCCGGCCGGGCGTCGCGGGAATCCAGGTTGAGCTCGTGGTCGCCGAGCCGCACCCGTCCGTCGCGGATGTCGACCGGCAGCACGATGGATTCGCCGATGAAGCCGTGCACGAAGGCGGTCGCCGGGTCCTCATAGACGTCGCCGGGGCTGCCTATCTGCTCGATCCGGCCCTTGTCCATCACCACCACGCGGTTGGCGACTTCCAGTGCCTCTTCCTGGTCGTGGGTAACGAAGATCGAGGTGACGTGGATCTCCTCGTGCAGCGTGCGCAGCCATTTGCGCAGCTCCTTGCGCACCTTGGCGTCGAGCGCGCCGAACGGCTCGTCGAGCAACAGGATGCGCGGCTCGATGGCGAGTGCGCGGGCCAGCGCGATGCGCTGGCGCTGGCCGCCGGAGAGCTGGCTCGGATAGCGGTCGGCGAGCCAGTCGAGCTGCACCAGGTCCAAGAGATCCTTGACCCGCGCCTTGATCTGCGCCTCGGATTTGCGGATCGCGCGCGGCTGCACCCTGAGGCCAAAGGCGACGTTTTCGAACACGCTCATGTGGCGGAACAGCGCGTAGTGCTGGAACACGAAGCCGACATGGCGCTCGCCGGCGCCGCGCGCCAAGGCGTCCTCGCCGTCGAACGATACCGAGCCGGCGTCCGGCCAGTCGAGCCCGGCAATGATCCGCAGCAGCGTGGTCTTGCCGGAGCCGGACGGGCCGAGCAGCGCCAGCAGTTCGCCGGTCTCGACGCGGAGGTCGACATTGTCCAGCGCGGCGAAGGCGCCGAAGCGCTTTACGATATTGCGAACCTCAATCGTCACGGTGCGGCCGTCCTTCCTCGATCTGGCTTTCCAGAATGGTCTTGGCGATCAGCGTCACCAGCGCCAGCAGCGCCAAGAGCGAGGCGATCGCGAACGACGCCACCAGCTGATACTCGTTGTACAGAATTTCCACCAACAGCGGCATGGTGTTGGTCTCGCCGCGGATATGCCCGGAGACCACCGAGACCGCGCCGAATTCGCCCATCGCCCGCGCATTGCACAGCAGCACGCCGTACAGCAGGCCCCATTTGATGTTGGGCAGCGTCACCTTGACGAAGGTCTGCCAGCCGCGGGCGCCGAGCGAGATCGCCGCCTCTTCTTCCTGCGAACCCTGCTCCTGCATCAGCGGGATCAGTTCGCGCGCCACGAAGGGGAAGGTGACGAAGGTGGTGGCGAGCACGATCGCCGGCACCGCGAACAGGATGTGGACGCCGTGCGCCATCAGCCACGGCCCGAAGAAGCCCTGCGCGCCGAACAGCAGCACGAACACCAGGCCGGAGATCACCGGCGACACCGAAAACGGCAGGTCGATCAGCGTCACCAGGAAGGTCTTGCCGCGGAATTCGAATTTGGCGATCGCCCAGGCCGCGGCGATGCCGAAGATCAGGTTGAGGCCGACCGAAATCACAGCGGTGACCAGCGTCAGCCAGATCGCCGCCAGCGCTTCGGGATCGGTCAGCGACGACAGATAGAAGCCGATGCCCTTGGCGAAGGCTTGCGAAAACACCAACAGCAGCGGCAGCACCACGAAGATGGTGAGGAAGGTCAGCGCAAAGCCGATGATCAGCCCGCGCACCAGCCGCGGCTCGCTGCGGGAATCCCGCTTGGCCAACGGCACCGCCTTGGCCGCAGCCGGGATCGAGGTGGTGGTTGCGATGGTCATGGCCTCACCCCACCGACAGCGCACGGATCTGCGCCCAGCGTTGCAGCCGGTTCAGCAGGAAGATGATCAGGAACGAGGTCACCAGCATCACCACCGCGATCGCGGTGGCGTCGGCGTAGCGGAATTCCGACAATCGGATCACGATCAGCAAAGGCGCGATCTCCGAGACGTTGGGCAGATTGCCGGCGATGAAGATCACCGAACCGTATTCGCCGACCGCGCGCGCGAACGCCAGCGCAAAGCCGGTGAGGATCGCCGGCGTCAGCGACGGGATGATCACCCTGGTGATGATCTGCCAGCGCGAGGCGCCGAGGCAGGCCGCGGCCTCCTCCAATTCGACGTCGAGATCGATCAGCACCGGCTGCACGGTGCGCACCACGAAGGGAATGCCGATGAAGATCATCGCCAGAAAGATGCCGAGCGGGGTGAACGCCACCTTGATGCCGAGCGCCGCCAGCGGCGCGCCGAGCCAGCCCTGCTGCGCGAACAGCGTGGTCAGCGCGATGCCTGCCACCGCGGTCGGCAGCGCGAAGGGAATGTCGACGATGGCGTCGAAGATCCGCCGTCCCGGAAAGCGGTAGCGCACCAGCGCCCAGACGATCAACAGCCCGGCGCCCAGATTGACCAAGGCGGCGGCGAACGCCAGCCCGAACGAGATCTGCAAGGCATGCAGCGTGCGATTGCTGGTCACCGTGTCGATGAATTGCGACAGGCTAAGTTCGGTGGTCTTGACGAACAGCCCGCCCAGCGGAATCAGGATCAGCAGCGACAACCAGGTCAGCGTCAGCCCCATGGTGAGGCCGAATCCCGGCAGCGCGGAATGTCTCGAGGCCGCGCTCATGTTGAACTCCGGGGCACGCGGCTGTTTCCCCTCCCCCTTGCGGGGAGGGTGGCCCGGCGAAGCCGGGTCGGGTGGGGGAACAACGAATGCCGTGCGTGCGGCACCCCCACCCCGGCCTCCGCTTGCCGACGCTGCGCGTCGGCGTCGCTCGGCCGACCCTCCCCGCAAGGGGGAGGGATTAGTCGAGCGCCGCGATCAAACAAATCACCTCGCGACAACGTCACCTCTCCCCGCTTGCGGGGAGAGGTCGACCGGCGGAGCGCAGCGATGCCGGTCGGGTGAGGGGGCGTCTCACCCAGGCCGGACTCGGTGAGGCGCCCCCTCACCCCAACCCTCTCCCCGCAAGCGGGGAGAGGGAGCGCGCTGCCGCGGTCGATCAGCATCGGATCACTTTCAAGTCGGACATTCAGTTCTTGTAGATCTTATCGAACACGCCGCCGTCGCTGAAGTGTTCCTTTTGCGCCTTGGTCCAGCCGCCGAACACGTCGTCGATGGTGAACAGCTCGACCTTGGCAAAGGAGTCGGCATATTTCTTGGCCACCGCGGCGTCGCGCGGCCGGTAGAAATTGCGCGCGGCGATTTCCTGGCCTTCCGGGGTGTACCAGTATTTCAGGTAAGCCTCGGCGGCGGCGCGGGTGCCCTTCTTGTCGGCGACGCTATCGACCACCGCGACCGGCGGCTCGGCCAGGATCGACACCGACGGCGCCACGATCTCGAACTTGTCCTTGCCGAATTCCTTCACCGCCAGATAGGCCTCGTTTTCCCAGGCCAGCAGCACGTCGCCGACGCCGCGCTCGACGAAGGTTACGGTGGAGCCGCGCGCCCCGGTGTCCAGCACCGGCACGTTCTTGTAGACGTTGCCGACAAATTCCCGCGCGCCTTCCTCGTTGCCGGATTTCTTCAGCGCATAGCCCCACGCCGCCAGATAGTTCCAGCGGGCGCCGCCCGAGGTCTTCGGGTTCGGCGTGATCACGCTGACGCCGGGTTTGGTCAGATCGTCCCAGTCCTTGATCGCCTTCGGGTTGCCCTTGCGCACCAGGAACACGATGGTCGAGGTGTAGGGCGAGGAGTTCTGCGGCAGCTTGGTCTGCCAATCCTTGGCGAGCAGCCCCTTGTTGGCGATGGCGTCGATGTCATAGGCCAGCGCCAAAGTGACCACGTCGGCCTGCAGCCCGTCGATCACCGAACGCGCCTGCGCGCCGGAGCCGCCATGCGACTGCTTGATCTCGACGCTCTTGCCGGTATCCTTCTGGTAGACCGCGGCGAACGCCTTGTTGAAATCGGTGTAGAGCTCGCGGGTCGGATCATACGACACGTTGAGCAGCGAGACGTCCGCGGCCATCGCGGAGCCTGCCCAGAGAAGTCCCGCAATCACGGGAAGAAAACGACGGACCATATTACTCTCCATTGGCCGGAGGACATCATTGTCTTTGACGGCGAAGGTCGGAAACTCCTGGAGAACCGCAGTCGAGTCAACGAAACCAGATTTCATTGTTAGCAGCGATGCAGCGCCAATATCCTACGAAGTCTTCATCGTATGAATGCCGCATTCCGTCTTGGCGCGTCCGGCCCAGCGGCCGGCGCGGGCGTCCTCGTGCGACGCGGTCCGGCTGGTGCAGGGCATGCATCCGACCGACAGAAAACCCGATGCGACGAGCGGATGCGGCGGCAGCTTGGCGGTCGCGTAGATCGCCTCGATGTCCTCGCGCGACACATTGGCGAACGGATTGAATTTCAACCGCTCGCCGTCCTCTTCGACCACCGGAATGTCGGCGCGCAGCCCGCCCTGGAAGCGCTTGCGGCCATTCAGCCAGCCGCGGAACGGCTTAAGCGCACGACGCAGCGGCTCGACCTTGCGGATGAAGCAGCATTTGTCCGGATCGGAGAACCACAGGTCGCGCTCCGGATCGTCGCGGTCGAGCGCGTCTTGCTGCGGCTTGATCGAGCGCACGTCGGTCAGGCCAAGCTGCGCGATCAGCGTATCGCGATAGGCCAGCGTCTCCTCGAACAGCCAGCCGGTGTCGAGAAAGATCACCGGGATCGACGGATCGACGTCCGCCATTACTTTCAACAGCGCCGCGGATTCGGTGCCGAACGACGACACCAAGGCGAGTTGTTCGCGACCGAGCGCCTGCAGCGCCGCGGCGATCACTTCGGCGGGCGAAGCGTCGCGCAGCGCCTGATCGAGCGCCTGCGCCGACGGCAGCAACGCCGCCGGTTGCGGCAGGGATTGCGAGGCAAGATCGCTCATCAGTTGGCGCTTTCCGAATGCCGCAACTGCAGCCGGCGCTGCAAGGCGCTGATCCGGCCGTCGCTGCTCGGCTGATAGAACACCGTGTAGCGCTTGGCGGTGGCGGCGAAGGCCGCGGCGTCGGCGTCCTTCTTTACCTCGAAGGCATCGAAGCCGTTGCGCAAGAGAAACACGAACTGGTCGCGCAGGATCTGCCCGGTGGCGCGTAATTCGCCGCGAAAGCCGTAGCGTTCGCGCAGCAGCCGCGCCTGAGTGTGCGCGCGGCCGTCGCGGAAAGTCGGAAACACCAAAGCCACCGCCGACAGCCGATCGAGATACGGCACCAGATCGTCGACGCTGCGATTGTTCGGCCAGATCACGCCGAGCGGGCTGTTGCGGCCGATCAGCGCCTCGGGATCCTTGAGAAACCGCGCCGCCGACACCAGCACCGCGCCGTCGAGCGGCAGCTCGGCGTCGTCGGCGACATGCACGAACGGATCGGCGACCGTCGTTGCGTTCTTAACGAGTGGCATAGACGCGCTCCTTGAAAGGCTCGACCCCGAGACGCTGCACGGCGTCGATGAACAATTCGTCGGGCCGCTGCCGCAACGCCAGATAGGCTTCGACCAGATCTTCGACGACGTCGGCGACGTCGGCGTAAGGCACCGCCGGGCCGATCAGGGTGCCGACCACCGCGCCCTCGTCGGCGCGGCCGCCGATTGTGATCTGGTAGAATTCCGCGTCGTTCTTCTCGACGCCGAGAATGCCGATATGGCCGACGTGATGATGGCCGCAGGCGTTGATGCAGCCGGAAATGTTGATGTGCAGCCGGCCGATCAGATTGGCGGTCTCGTTGGAAAACCGCCGCGTCAGTTCCTGCGCGATCGGGATCGAGCGCGCATTGGCCAGCGAGCAGTAATCCAGCCCCGGGCAGGCGATGATGTCGGTGACCAGATTGACGTTCGGCGTGGCCACGCCAATCCGATCCAGCGCCTGCCACAGCGCCGGCAGGTCGCGCCGGGCGACGTGCGGCAGCACCAGATTCTGCTCATGGCCGACGCGGATTTCGCCGAACGAGTATTTTTCGGCGAGGTCGGCGATGGCGTCCATCTGCTCGGCGGTGGCGTCGCCGGGAGGTGCACCGACCGGCTTCAGCGACAGCGTGACGATGGCGTAGCCCTGCTGCTTGTGCGGCGCGACCGAATTGCCGAGCCAGGCGGCGAAGCCGGGATCGGCCGACGCCTTGGTCAGCTCATCGGGATGATCCGGCAGTTTTTCATAGTCCGGATAGGTGAAGCGCGAGCGGATCTCCTCGATCATGGCGTCGTCGAGCGTCAGCGGCCCGTCGCCGATCTGCTTGAACTCCTCCTCGACTTCGGCTGCGAATTTCTCGAGGCCCAGTTCGTGCACCAGGATCTTGATCCGCGCCTTGTAGATATTGTCGCGGCGGCCGTACTGATTGTAGACCCGCAGGACCGCCTCGACATAACTGAGAATGTCGCGGCCCGGCACGAACGGCTTGATCACCTTGCCGATGAACGGGGTGCGGCCGAGCCCGCCGCCGACCAGCACTTCGAAGCCGGTTTCGCCGTCCTCGTTCTTGCGCAGCCGCAGGCCGATATCGTGGATCTTGATCGCGGCGCGGTCGTGATCCGACGCGGTGATGGCGAATTTAAACTTGCGCGGCAGGAACGAGAATTCCGGATGCAGCGTGGTGTATTGCCGCATGATCTCGGCCCAGATCCGCGGGTCCTCGACCTCGCCGGGCGCGACGCCGGCCCATTGGTCGGCGGTAATGTTGCGGGTGCAATTGCCCGAGGTCTGCATGGCGTGGATGCCGACTTCGGCGAGATCGGCCAGGGCGTCGGGCAGATCGGCGAGCTTGATCCAGTTGAACTGGATGTTCTGCCTTGTGGTGAAATGGCCGTAGCCACGGTCGTATTTGCGCGCCACGTGGGCGAGCTTGCGCATCTGCTCGGCCGACAGCGTGCCGTAGGGGATCGCCACCCGGAACATATAGGCGTGCAATTGCAGATAGACGCCGTTCATCAGCCGCAGCATCTTGAACTCGTCTTCGGTGATCTCGCCGGCGAGCCGGCGCTGCACCTGATCGCGGAATTCGGCGACGCGCTCGTTGATCAGCGTGCGGTCGATGGCATCATAAGCGTACATAGCAAGCCTTACACGGTCGCAGGAATATCGATGGTGACGCCGGTGCGGCGGATCTGTTCGCGCAGATTGCCGGGGACGATCGCGCCATGATCGTCGAGGCCCACCGGGGCGATGTAGGCGCCGACCGCGCCGACGTCGTCGGCCACCGCTTCGGCGAGCAGCGCGCGCGCGGCGTCGGCGTCGCGCACCACCGCGGCACGGGCCAGATCGGTCGACCAGTCATGCGCCGCGGTGCGCCAGATCACCGCGCCATCGAAGGTGCGGTTCGCGGTCACCACCGAGGGTCCGGTGATCTTGATTTTCTGTTGCAGAGGAGAGGTCATTCAGCAGCCGCCAACATTTCCGAGAGTTTTTGCGTGAGTGGGGTGAAGGGGTGTGAGTTCGAATCGGTATCGTGCCATGGCGCCGCATGCGCCACGACGTCGCCGATGATCAGGATCGCCGGCCCGCCCTCGACCTGCGCGACGAGATCGAGCAACTGATCGAGCGTGCCGAGCGCGGCTTTGGAATTCGGTCGGGTGACGCGGGCGAACACTCCCGCCGGGGTCAGCGGCGAACGGCCGGCGGCGAGGAGTCCGGCGCGGATCTGCGCCGCGGCGCTCATGCCCATATAGACGACAAGCGTCGTCTTCTCGTCGGTCAATGCCGAGAAGTCGATCGCCGCGACATCCTTGGCCGCGTGCGCGGTGAGCAGGCTGACGCGCAGCGCTTCGTTGCGAAACGTCAGCGGCACGTCGAATTCGGCGGCGGCACCCAGCGCCGCGGTGATGCCCGGCACCACCGAATAGGAGATTCCGGCGTCGCGCAGCGCGGCGATCTCCTCGCCGCCGCGGCCGAACAGCAGCGCATCGCCGCCCTTCAGCCGCACGCAGCGCTGCCCCAGGTTTGCCGCAACAATCAGCCGGCGGTTGATTTCGTCCTGGCCGATGCCGGGCTGCCCGGCTCGGCGGCCGACCGACACCAGCGTGGCGTCGCGGCGCGCGCGGTCGAGCACTTCTTGTGAGACCAGATCATCATAGAAGATGGTATCGGCGTCCTGCAGCGCCCTCAGCGCCTTCAGCGTCAACAGATCCGGATCGCCCGGCCCGGCGCCGACCAAAGTGACATGGCCGGGCTGCGCGGCACCCGCGAAGTCGGAGGGATTGTCGATATTTTCCAGGAGGTTATCGGCCTGGTTGGGGTGTCCGGCGAGGACCTGCGCGCCGATCGGGCCATCGACCACCCGCTCCCAGAATTTGCGACGCAGCGCAAATTGCGGAATCCGCTGATGAATAGTCTTGCGCCAGCGGCCGATGAAGCCGGCGAGCTCGCCGATCCGCGACGGCAATAGCGCCTCGATCTGCTGGCGCAGCCGCCGCGCCACCACCGGCGAGGCGCCGCCGGTGCCGATCGCCACCACGACGTCGCCGCGATCCACGATCGCGGGCATGATGAAGCTGGAATTGTCGATATCGTCCATGACGTTAACGGGAATGCCGTGAGCCCGCGCGCGCGCCGCCACAGCCGCTCCGAGATCGCCGGCGCCGGCGCAGAACACCGCGATCACGCCGGTCCATTCGGCGGCCAGCGGATCGCCGTCGACGAACGCGATCTGCCCCTGCCCGGGCTCGATGCCGCCGAGTTCACGATATCCGTCAATCGCGTAGCAGCGAATGCTCGCCCCGGCCGCCAGCAGCAGCCGCAGCTTGGCGCGCAGCAGCTCTCCGCCGCCGATCACAAGGACCGGACCGCGGCGCAGGTCGAGGAACACGGGCAGAAATCGCATACAGACTCCGCTCCCCGGAACAGCGGGGTTGACTGGAATTATTTTCTATATATGTGTCTTTCATCGGCCGCAAAGAGAAATTTATTTCTTCTCTTCTGCGGCCCAACCGTGGAATTTTTTACCCCTAATCGCAAGGCGCAGGAGATGGTTCTTCTCGACAACGGTGCGCGACGGCAGGAGTTGCTTGCCCTGGCGTGGTCCGCGGTCGGGCCGGATCGCTCGCTCGCAGCCCGGAGACGCCGATGACCCCCGGTATGGACCACCTCGACGCGCTGGAAGCGCAGAGTATCTACATTTTGCGCGAAGCCTTCGCGAGGCTGAAGAAGCTGGCGCTGTTGTGGTCGCTCGGCAAAGACTCCAATGTGATGATCTGGCTCGCCCGCAAGGCGTTCTTCGGCCGGGTGCCGTTTCCCGCCATGCACGTCGATACCGGCAAGAAATTCCCTGAAATGTATGCGTTTCGTGATCAGTATTCAAAGGAATGGGATCTCGACCTGATCCTCGAATATTGCCCCGGCATCGAAAGCGTCGATCCGACGCTGCCGCCGGCGGCGCGCTCCGCGGCGCGCAAGACCGAAGGTTTGAAGCTGGCGCTGGCCAAGCACGGCTTCGACGGCCTGATCGCCGGGATCCGCCGCGACGAGGAAGCCACCCGCGCCAAGGAGCGGGTGTTTTCGCCGCGCGGCACCGAGGGCGGTTGGGACGTCCGCGATCAGCCGCCGGAATTCTGGGACCAATTCAACGCCTCGCCGCCGCCCGGCTCGCATCTGCGCATCCACCCGATCCTGCATTGGACCGAGGCCGATATCTGGGCCTACACCAAGCGCGAGAACATCCCGATCATCCCTCTTTATCTTTCGCAGAACGGCAAGCGCTATCGCTCGCTGGGCGACGCCGATATCACCAATCCGGTGGAGTCCACCGCCTCGAATATCGATGAAATCCTCATCGAGCTCGATGCCACCAAGGTGCCCGAGCGCGCCGGTCGCGCGCTTGACCATGAAACCGAAGACGCCTTCGAGCGGCTTCGCGTCGCCGGCTATCTGTGAGCAGCATCGCCATGAACCTCGTCGTCACCACCCCGCAGCCCTCGCTCGCCACCCCGAACGGCACCACCCGCCCGCAGGTCCGCATCGTCATCGTCGGCCATGTCGACCACGGCAAATCCACTTTGGTCGGCCGGCTGTTGCACGAAACCGGCTCGCTGCCCGACGGCAAGCTGGAAATGCTGAAGGAAGTCAGCGCCCGGCGCGGCATGCCGTTCGAATGGTCGTTCCTGCTCGACGCGCTGCAGACCGAGCGCGACCAGGGCATCACCATCGATACCACGCAGATCTCGTTCCGCACCCACTCCCGCGACGTGGTGCTGATCGACGCCCCCGGCCACGCCGAATTCCTGCGCAACATGATCACCGGCGCCTCGCAGGCCGACGCCGCGGTGCTGATTATCGACGCCTTGGAAGGCGTGCGCGACCAGACCCGGCGGCACGGCTACCTGCTGCATCTGCTCGGCATCAAACAGGTCGCGGTGGTGGTCAACAAGATGGACCGCGTCGAGTTCAGCGAAGCCCGCTTCACCGCGATCAGCGATGAAATCTCCGCGCATCTGATCGAACTCGGCGTCACGCCGACCGCAGTGATCCCGATTTCGGCCCGCGACGGCGACGGCGTCAACGAGCGCACGGCGAATATCGCCTGGTACAACGGCCCGACCGTGGTGGAAGCGCTCGACGCGCTGACGCCGGCGCGGCCGCTCGACGAACTGGCGCTGCGGCTGCCGGTGCAGGCGATCTACAAATTCGACGACCGCCGCATCGTCGCCGGCCGGATCGAGTCCGGTCATCTCAAGGCCGGCGACGAGATCGTCATCATGCCGGCTGGCAAGATCGCCAAGATCAAGACCGTCGAAGGCTGGCCGGTGACGCCGCTCTCCGGCCCGCAAGGCGCCGGACGCTCGGTCGGCATCACGCTCGACCGCGAATTGTTCATCGAACGCGGCGACGTCATCGCCCACGCCGACGCCGCGCCGCGCGACACCAGGCGAATCCAGGCGCGGATTTTCTGGCTGCATCATCAGCCGCTCAGCGTCGGCGCCAATGTGCTGGTCCGGCTCGGCACCCGGGAAACCCGCGCCAATGTCGTCGCCATCGAGAAGGCGGTCGATCCCGGCGAACTCGCCAGCGTCGCGGCCAAATCGATCGCCCGCAACCACGTCGGCGAAATCACCCTCGCGCTGCTGCATCCGGTGGCGGCCGATCCCTATCTCGACAATCCGCGCACCGGCCGGCTGGTGATCGAGGTCGACGGCCGCATCGCCGGCGGCGGGCTGGTGCTGAAGGTCGAGGGCGGTAGCCGCGGCACGGTCGACATCGTCCCGGTGGAATCCGCGCTGCGGCCGGAAGATCGCGTGGCGCGCTATCGCCACAACGGCGCGGTGCTGTGGTTCACCGGGCTGCCCGGCGCCGGCAAATCCACGCTGGCGGTGGCGCTGGAACGCCGGCTGTTCAACCGCGGCGGCTCGCCGATCCTGCTCGACGGCGACACCCTGCGCGCCGGCCTCAACGGCGATCTCGGCTTTTCGCCCAAGGACCGCGCGGAGAACATCCGCCGGCTCGCCGAAGTCGCCACCCACCTCGCCCGCAACGGCCATATCGCCATCGTCGCCGCGGTGTCGCCCTCGCTCGAGGATCGCGCCGCGGCGCGGCGGATCGCCGACAGCCTGTTCCGCGAAATCTATGTCGCCACCCCGGCGGAAATCTGCGAGAGCCGCGACCCCAAGGGTCACTATGCCAAGGCCCGCGCCGGCGCATTGAAAGGCTTCACCGGGATCGGCAATGATTATCAGCCGCCGACCGACAGCGAACTGACCATCGACACCGCGAGCCGGCCGGTCGCCGAGGCGATCGACGAGATCGAACTGATGCTGGCGAAAACCGGCGTGCTGATCGAAGAACTCGTCGACCTCGCCGCCAACATCTAACCCGCACGCCCATCCCGCAGCGACAGGAGTTCTCGTGAATCGCCTCGCCATCGCCTTCCTCGCCGGCCTCGGCGCCCTCACCGCGGTATCCGCGGTGCAGGCGCAGACTCCGACCACGCTGCTCAACGTCTCCTACGACATTTCGCGCGAGCTCTATGTCGAGATCAACGCCGCCTTCACCAAGCAATGGAAGGCCAAGACCGGCCAGGACGTCACCATCAACCAGTCGCACAACGGCTCGTCGCGGCAGGCGCGATCGATCCTCGAAGGGCTGGAGGCCGACGTCGTGACCTTCAACCAGGTCACCGACGTGCAGGTGCTGTATGATAAAGGCAAGCTGATCCCGGCGGACTGGGCGAAGCGACTGCCTAACAATTCCTCGCCGTATTACTCGCTGCCGGCGTTCCTGGTGCGCGCCGGCAATCCCAAGGCCATCAAGGATTGGGACGATCTGGTGAAGCCGGGCGTGCAGGTGATCTTCCCGAACCCGAAGACCTCTGGCAACGCCCGCTACACCTATCTCGCTGCCTATGCCTATGCGAAGCACAAATACGGCAGCGAGGCCGAGGCCGACGCCTTCATCAAAAAGCTGTTCGGCAATGTGCCGGTGTTCGACACCGGCGGCCGCGCCGCCACCACCACCTTCGTCGAGCGGCAGACCGGCGACGTGCTGATTTCCTTCGAGGCCGAGACCAGCGCGATCCGCGACGTCGCCGGCAAAGACAAATACGAAGTGGTGGTGCCGCCGACCAGCCTGCTCGCGGAATTTCCGGTCAGCGTGGTCGACAAATACGCCGACAAGCACGGCACAAGGCCGCTCGCCACCGCCTATCTGGAATATCTTTACTCGCCGGAGGGCCAGACGATTCTGGCGAAGGCCTATAACCGGGTCAACGACGCCACGGTGGCGGCGCAGTTCAAGGACAAATTCCCCGAGGTCAAGCTGTACCGGGTCGAGGACGAGTTCGGCGGCTGGGACAAGCTCACCGCCGACCACCTGGCGTCGGGCGCCAAGCTCGATCAATTATTCGGCGGCCGCTGAAGCCAAGCCACTTCACCTCTCCCCGCTTGCGGGGAGAGGTCGACCGGCTGAGCTTTAGCGAAGCCGGGTCGGGTGAGGGGGCGTCTCGGCAGAACGCGGCGCCCCCTCACCCGGCGCGACACGCTGCGCTCGTCACGCCACCCTCTCCCCGCAAGCTGGGCGAGGGTGCGCTGCCGCCGTGGTAAGATTTGATTTCTCAATTGAGCGACGATTCGAAGAGATTGGTCCCGCTCGCAAGCCCACCTCCCAACCCGATCGGCCTTTCCTTGCCACGCAGCGTCATTCCAGGGTTCGGCTTAGCGTTCGGCATCACCGTGCTCTATCTCGGCGCGATCGTGCTGCTGCCGCTCTGTGCGCTGATCCTGAAAGCCTCCGACATCGGCAGCGCGCAATTGTGGACCATCCTGTCGTCGCCGCGCACGCTGTCGTCGATCCGCGTGACCCTGACGATGGCGCTGGCCGCGACCGCCTTCAACGCGGTGTACGGTCTGCTGCTGGCCTGGGTGCTGGCGCGCTATCAGTTCCCCGGCAAGCGGCTGCTCGACGCGCTGGTCGACGTGCCCTTCGCGCTGCCGACCGCGGTGGCGGGGCTGGCGCTGACCGCGCTGTTTTCCAAGAACGGCTGGTTCGGCGGACCGCTCGACGCGCTCGGCCTCAAGGTCGCCTATACCCCGCTCGGCATCGCGATCGCGATGGCCTTCGTCAGCGTGCCATTCGTGGTGCGCACGGTGCAGCCGGTGATCGAGGATCTTGGCAGCGACGTCGAGGAGGCCAGCCGCTCGCTCGGCGCCAGCGACCTGCAGATCCTCACCAAGATCATCTTTCCGTCGATCTTTCCGGCGCTGCTCGCGGGCTGCTCGCTGGCGTTTGCGCGCAGCCTCGGCGAATTCGGCGCGGTGATCTTCATCGCCGGCAACCAGCCGATGAAGACCGAGATCGTCGCGCTGCTGACCTTTATCCGCCTGGAGGAATATGACTACCAAGCGGCGGCGGCGATCGCCACGGTGATGCTGCTGATGGCCTTTGTGATGCTGATCGTCACCAATGCGGTGCAGGCCTGGAACCTGCGCTATCTCGGCCGCGGAGGCACCTGATGAGCAAGCCGCCGATCGAGAGCGACTGGATGGTGACGCCGGTCGGCGCCGGCCCGGTGGCGCGCCGCGTCGTGCTCGGCATCGTCGGCGTCGTCACGCTGTTGTTCCTGCTGGCGCCGCTGGCGCTGATCGTCGCCTCGGCGTTTTCGCAAGGCGCCGTCGTGTTCTTCCGCAGCCTCGGCGATCCGGGAACGCTGCACGCCATCAAGCTGACGCTGATCACGGCTGCGATCGCAGTGCCGCTCAATATCCTGTTCGGCCTCGCCGCGGCCTGGACCGTGACCAAATTCACCTTCCCCGGCCGCACCTTCCTGATCGCGCTGATCGAACTGCCCTATTCCATCTCGCCGATCGTCGCCGGCGTGGCGTTTCTGTTCGTCTACGGCTCGC
Source organism: Rhodopseudomonas sp. (assembly GCF_036404135.1). Lineage (GTDB taxonomy): Bacteria > Pseudomonadota > Alphaproteobacteria > Rhizobiales > Xanthobacteraceae > Rhodopseudomonas_A. The sequence goes on from NZ_DASWPE010000168.1 coordinate 27,669, forward strand.
AGGGGCTGTTCGGGCCGCTGCTCGACCAGCTCGGCCTCAAGGTGATGTTCGCGCTGCCGGCGATCGTGCTGGCCAGCATGTTCGTCACCGCGCCGTTCGTGGCGCGCGAGCTGATCCCATTGATGCAGGTGCAGGGCACCGACGAGGAAGAAGCCGCGGTGACGCTCGGCGCCTCCGGGCTTGCGACTTTCGTCCGGGTCACGCTGCCGAATATCCGCTGGGCGGTGCTGTATGGCGCGATCCTCTGCAACGCGCGGGTGATGGGCGAATTCGGCGCGGTGTCGGTGGTGTCCGGCAACATCCGCGGCCAGACCACCACGCTGCCGCTGCAGATCGAACTTCTGTACCAGGACTACAATGTTGCCGGCGCGTTCGCCGCCGCCACCGTGCTGACCGCGGTGGCGGGGTTGACCATCGTCATCAAGCTGGCGCTGGAGCGCTTCGCCCGGGTCGAGCAGCCGCAGCGCTAGATCGATCGTTGCGGCGGGGGGACTTCTCAACCGGCCGGCTTTGGCGCTAAAAGGCGGCCTAAGCGCCGCTAGGGAGGCGGCGCGCTTGCCCGTTGACCCTGTAAACGGCGGTTTGTGCCGTTTCTTGCTGGAAAATCAAATGAATCGCATCAACGCCCACGGCCTTCAGATCGCGTCCGTTCTGTTCGACTTCATTGCCAAAGAAGCAGCCCCCAAGACAGCAATTGCTCCGGACACATTCTGGTCCGGATTTGCCGCGATCGTGCGCGATCTGGCGCCGAAGACCCGCGACCTGCTGGCGGTCCGCGACGCGTTGCAGCTCAAGATCGACGAATGGCACAAGGCCAACAAGGGCAAGCCCTGGGACATCGCGGCCTATACCGCGTTCCTCAAGGAGATCGGCTACCTGTTGCCGGAGCCCGCGACGGTGGCGGTCGAGACCAGCAATATCGACGAGGAAATCGGCAAGATCTGCGGTCCGCAGCTGGTGGTGCCGCTGTCGAACGCGCGCTACGCGCTGAACGCCGCCAACGCCCGCTGGGGCTCGCTGTACGACGCGCTGTACGGCACCGACGCGATCCCGCACGACGCCTCGGAGACCGGCAAGGGTTACAACAAGGCGCGCGGCGACAAGGTGATCGCCAAGGCCAAGGCGTTTCTCGACCAGGCGGTGCCGCTGGCGACCGCGAGCCACAGCGACGTCACCTCCTACAGCGTGATCGCCGGCCATCTGTCGGTGAAGCTGAAGAGCGGCAACGCCACCGCGTTGAAGAACGCCGCGCAGTTCGCCGGCTTCCTCGGCGAGGCCGCGGCGCCGAGCGCAATCCTCTTGGTCAACCACGGCATGCATATCGAGATCAGAATCGACCGCTCGAGTGTGATCGGCAAGGACGACGCCGCCGGCGTCGCCGACATCATCCTGGAATCCGCGGTCTCCACCATCCTCGACATGGAAGACTCGGTCGCCGCGGTCGACGCCGAGGACAAGGTGCTGATCTATCGCAACACGCTCGGCCTGATGAACGGCACGCTGACCGCCGACTTCGACAAGGGCGGCAAGACGCTGACCCGCGCGCTGAACGGCGACCGGGTGTACCAGACCGCCGACGGCAAGGGCCTGACGCTGCACGGGCGCAGTCTGTTGCTGATGCGCAATGTCGGCCATCACATGTACACCGACGCGGTGCTCGACGAGACCGGCGCGGAAATCCCCGAAGGCTTTCTCGACGCCGCGGTCGCCGGGCTGCTGGCGATCCACGACCTCAAGGGCAGTTCGAAGACCCGCAACAGCCGCACCGGCTCGGTCTATATCGTCAAGCCGAAGATGCACGGCCCCGACGAAGTGGCGCTCACCGTCGAGCTGTTCGGCCGCGTCGAGCAGCTGCTGAATCTGCCGGAGAACACCCTGAAAGTCGGCATCATGGACGAGGAGCGCCGCACCACGGTGAACCTCAAGGCCTGCATCCAGCAGGCGTCGAAACGCATCGTCTTCATCAACACCGGATTCTTGGATCGCACCGGCGACGAGATCCATACCTCGATGGAAGCCGGTCCGATGATCCGCAAGAACGAGATGAAGGCGCAGCCCTGGATCAAGGCCTACGAAGACTGGAACGTCGACATCGGACTGATCGACGGGCTGCCCGGCCACGCCCAGATCGGCAAGGGGATGTGGGCGGCGCCGGACAAGATGGCCGACATGCTGGTGCAGAAGATCGGCCATCCGCAGGCCGGCGCCACCACCGCCTGGGTGCCGTCGCCGACCGCGGCGACGCTGCACGCGTTGCACTATCATCAGGTCGACGTGCTGAAGCGTCAGCAGGAATTGAAGGCCGGCGGGCCGCGCGCCAAGCTCAGCGACATCCTCACCATTCCGGTGTCGCAATCGAACTGGGCGCCGGACGACGTCCGCCAGGAGATCGACAACAATTGCCAGGGCATCCTCGGCTATGTGGTGCGCTGGATCGACCAGGGCGTCGGCTGCTCCAAGGTGCCGGACATCCACGACGTCGGGCTGATGGAAGACCGCGCCACGCTGCGGATTTCCAGCCAGCATCTGGCGAACTGGCTGCATCAGGGCGTGATCACCAGGGAGCAGGTGCAGGAATCCTTGCAGCGGATGGCGCTGGTGGTCGACCAGCAGAACCAAGGCGATCCGTTGTACAAGCCGATGGCGCCCGCCTTCGACGGCGTGGCGTTCAAGGCGGCCTGCGATCTGATTTTCAAGGGCCGCGAGCAACCCAACGGCTACACCGAGTTCATCCTTACCGCGCGGCGCCGCGAAGCCAAAGCCGCGGTGTGAGATCGGCGCGGCGACGCCAGACGCCGCCACGATTGCCCTCGCGAAAAGCCCCTTCGCGAAAAAGCCCCGGCCAATCGGCCGGGGCTTTTTGTTAGGACCGCGTCGTCGGCGATCGGCCTAAAACACCGCGAGATATTTCAGCAGCGAAATGACGCCGATAATGATGACGATGATCCGCGCGATCTGCTTGGCGCGACCGTCGAGCGGCAACATGTTGATCAGGTAGAGAACCAGGATCACGACCAGGAACGTGATCAAAATACCGATGAGCAGCGACATCACAAAACCCTTCAACGGCTGAGGACGAGTGTCGCGGTCGCCGTTATCCGCCCGCGCCAGAACTTAACTGGCGACGGGCCTCCGGGTTCCAGCTTTGGAACAGGAGCTCAGTCTAATCGGATGCCACCACCGGAAACTGCTGGTATCGCGCGCGGACCTGCGCCGAAACCGGCGAGAAGTTCAGCTCGCCGCGTCGGCGGTCGGCGCGGCCGGCCACCATCAGGCCGTCGGCGGCCGCGACGATGTCGCCCTTGCGCACGGTGGGATCATCCTTGATGTCGACCTTGGCCAGCCCGAACTGATCTTTGCCGTTGCAGGTGCAGCCGGCGACGATCTCATTGCGATATTTGAACGCGTTCGGCAGTTCGGAATAGGACTTGCCGCCGGCCGAGGCGGTATCGATGCTGCTGCCGTAGAATACCTTGGTATCCGAGGCCGGACAGAAGCTGTTGCAGGCTTCGGCGCGGCTCTGATTGTCCGGAGCATTGATCGGGAAATAACGGCCGTCGCAGGTGCGCACGCAATAGGCCTGGCCGCCGCCGGAAAAACTCCGCGCCGGGGCGCTCGAGCGCGGCGCCGGCGCATAATCGCCCTCCGCGCTGAACGGCAGCGGCGGCTGTTCGCGGAACGCGCGCTGCGGCGCGGCCAGGCCGCCGAACAGCGCCGAGAAGAAATCCTCGGCCTCTGCCCCGCCCGCTCCCGCCAACAGCAGCGAAGCCACCATCGCAACAAGCATTCCGGTTCGTTGACGTGACGACACAGACATCGGACCGCTCCCAATCGCCGACATCAGCGCAGCGCAGACGCCGGCAGATTCATCGCCTGCCGGCCCGGCTGCTCACGGCCCGGCGCGACGCGGTCGGTGCCGCGGGCTTCGAAGCGGCGCTCGCTCTTCGGCAACACCACCACCTTGGTGCCGACGCCGACCCGGTTGAACAGGTCCGCGACGTCGTCATTGGTGAGCCGGATGCAGCCGGACGACACGAACTTGCCGATCGTCGAGGGATCGTTGGTGCCGTGAATACGATAGTCGCTGGAGCCGAGATACATCGCGCGGGCGCCGAGCGGGTTGCCCGGGCCACCGGCCATGAAGCGCGGCAGATAGGGCTGGCGGGCAATCATTTCCGCCGGCGGATGCCAATCCGGCCATTCGGCCTTGCGGCTGATGGTCTGCACGCCCGCCCAGGTAAAACCTTCGCGGCCGACGCCGACGCCGTAGCGGATCGCGCGGTTCTGACCGAGCACATAATACAAATAGGTGTTCGGGGTATCGACGATCAAGGTGCCGGCGGGCTCGCGGGTCGGATAGTTGACGACGGTTCGCTTGAACCGCTCGGGCACCGCGGCGTCGTCCGGCGCAACCGCGGTCTCGTCGGTCGAGAACGGACCGGCCGACTCTTGCGGCACCGCGGCATAGCTCAGCGCCTGCGCCGACGCCTGATGAGCAAACATCGAGCACGCCGCAATCACCACGGTCGCCATCGCCAGCCGATGGAGCGAGTGCCTGCCATTGGACGAAGAGAGCTTGATCATGATGCCACCCCGCTGTGCTGCATCGCATCGATGCACGGACACACAACGCGGCGTATCACCGCAGGTTCCTCTGTACCGACCGCGCCGCTCGCTTTCCTTGCGGATTGCGCGAGGAACAGAAGGTGACGTCACCTGTTGATCGCGAAGATAGCACAGCACTGTCGCCATCGGGCCGCCTGGAAAGCTCGGTTGTCAAACGGGGGTCGAGGATTTGCGGGTGATTCAAGCCGAGCCGGCGGGCACGCCGGTTCCTGACAGTACAGCGGAGCGACGGCCATTGGTGCGGCGCACCGAGGTCGTGGCCTTCGCCCTGGTGGCTTTGCTGGTGATCGTGATCGTGGCCGCGCTTTACGTCGCCAAGCCGTTCTTTCTTCCGATCGTCATGGCTTTCGTGGTCGGCACCATGCTGTCGCCCGCCGCCGGACTGATGGAGCGGTTCAAAATCCCCCGGCCGCTCGCCGCGGCGCTGATCGTCGCCGTGGTCTTCGGGATCGTCGCCTTCATCGTGGCGCTGATTTCCGCGCCGGTGGTGGAATGGAGCAACCGGCTTCCGGAGCTCGGATCGATGCTGAAAGACAAGCTGCACAGCTTCGACCGGCCGATCGCGATGTGGCATCAGTTGCAGAGTTCGCTGGGCGGCATCGACGGCAAAGCGGGCACCGAGATCCAGTTTCCGAAGATCGACTGGGTGCAGCCCACCTACGAGTTTCTGTCGCCGACGCTGACCGAGATCCTGCTGTTTCTGGCGACCCTGGTGCTGTTCATCGCCAGCTGGAAGGATCTGCGCCGCGGCCTGGTGATGACCTTCGCCAGCCGCGAGACAAGGCTGCGGGCGTTGCGGATCCTCAACGAAATCGAGGGCAGCCTCGGCAGCTATCTGTTGACCGTCACCCTGATCAACCTCGGCTACGGTACCGCGACAGGGATCATCTGCGCGCTCGCCGGCATGCCGAACCCGGCGGCGCTCGGCGCGCTCGCGGCCACGCTGAATTTTTTCCCGATCATCGGCCCGTTCGTGATGTTCGTGATCCTGACCGTGGTCGGCATCGTCAGTTTTCCGACTCTGGGCGGCGGGCTGGTGGCGCCGCTGGCCTTCGTCGGGCTGACATTCGTCGAGGGCCACTTCGTCACGCCGACGATCATCGGGCGGCGGCTATCGCTCAACGCCTTGGCGGTGTTCATCGCGCTGGCGTTCTGGACCTGGCTGTGGGGGCCGATGGGGGGATTTCTCGCCTCGCCGCTATTGATCATGGCGCTGGTGGTCAAGGAGCACGTGATGCCCGACGACGCGCCGCATCTGCCGGGTTCGGAGCCGGAGGCGAATTAGGGACGTTTCGAGCGGGATTGATGCGCTTCAAGCTTGCTTGGCGTCATTCCGGGGCGCGACAGCGCAAGCTCGAGCGAGCCCGGAATCCATAGCCCCTGCAGGGGATATGGATTCCGGACTTGCTCGTTCTAACGAACTCGCAATCCGGAATGACGAAGGCATTTGGGTAGATGTTCAAGCCAAACCGAAATGTCCGGGCCGGCTGATGATCGCGTGTCGGCTGGTTGCTTAGCTGATTATTTATTCATTTAAGCGGGTAGATCGCGCGAGCGGATCCAGTGGATGACCGATCCGGGCGGGTTCAGATGCCGCAGTGCGACACTGCGGTCATCTCATCAGGTCTGGCAGACCAGGTTAGGCGGTTCAGGTCAGGCAGCGACCGGGCTGCAATTGTTTGGCGATCTCGGTCAGTACGCTCACGACCGGCTCGCACGCCACCATCCGCTTGCTCTGGGCGGCCGGCGACGGCTGGCTCGGCCGGTTGAAGCGGGCATCGCCGCGCTGATCCGCGGGAATGCGCACCGCGACCGACAGATCCGGCTGTCCGACCACCCGGAACGAGATGGTCCGGCTGTTGGCGCCGATCTGCGCGGCGCCGCCGCGATCGGATTTTGCGCTGCGGTTCACCGCGACGACCGCCGTCGTCTCGTCGAGCGCGGCCTGTTCACCGCGCGGGCTCAGCGCGCCAAGATCACTCCCCGACGCCAGCTGGGCGACGCCCAGACTGACGGTCACTGCACAAACTCCCAGCACGGCGTGGAAAATCTTGGCCATATCGTTGCGCCTTCCAGCTCGCCTCGTGGTGATTTGATGAGGCAACGTGACCGAGCCGTCGCGGTTCTCGGCAAAAGCCATCACTTAACCGTGTGAAGATTTTCGTGGCCGACGCGGAACGTTTTTCACCGCCGGGAGTCGTTACGACAGCCGGTTGTCCCCTGCCCCCATTGACCGGCGCTGTAGGGCGCAGCTGTGGTGATGCCAGCTGCGCCCTACTTCTTATTATTTGGGCCTTGGCTCTTATTTGGGCCTCATCGGCCCCTCGTCCCTGATGACGCAAAAACAAAAAGCCAGCGCGAGGCCGGCTTTTTGCGTCGTCAATTGGAGGATCAGGAGACCGCGGCGCGCGGCGCCCGGTTGCGCGAGTTGCGCTGAAAGAACAGCGCCTGGCTGGCCACCGCCGACACCATCGCCGGCTGGAACGGTTTCGAGATCAGGAACGCCGGCTCCGGGCGCTCGCCGGTCAGGAACCGCTCGGGATAGGCGGTAATAAACACCACCGGGACCTCGAAGGTCTTCAGCAGCTCATTGACCGCGTCGAGCCCGGAGCTGCCGTCGGCGAGCTGAATATCCGCCAGGATCAATCCCGGCTTGCGGCTCTTGGCCAGCGCGATGGCGTCGGCATGGGTGCGCGCGACCCCGATCACATTGTGCCCGAGGTTCTTCACCAGGCTCTCGAGGTCCATGGCGATGAAGGTCTCGTCCTCGATGATCAGCACATCGGTGGCGATCTCGGCCGCCATTTCGCGACCGGCGACCTCGGTCAGCTTGCGCACCTCGACGACGTCGAGAGCCAGGATGAAGGCGACTTCCTCCTCCGAAAATCCTTCAAGCGACAGCAGCAGGAAGGCCTGACGAGGTAACGGAGTAATGTTGGAGAGCCGCCGCTCCGACGGCAACGGCAGCGTCATCACCTCGGTATCGTCGTTCAACGCCACCGAATTCCAGATCCGCGTGAACAGGCGAAACAACCCGGCACGGGCGCCGTGCTGCTCGTCGAGCAGGGTCTGATCCTGCAACAGCGCCTCCAGCATCGCACCCACATAGGCATCGCCGGATGCCTGGTTGCCGGTCAGGGCCCGGGCGTAGCGGCGCAACAAAGGCAAATGTTCAGCAACAAGCTGTGATCGGGACATCCCCACTCCATTAATTTAGGCCTGTCGGGTGGCCTCAGCCCCCGATGCGCATATCTACGTTCGCCGGTCATAAAAGTTCCCATCTTCCGGAACAATGTGGCTGGCTTCGAATTGAACCCGAGTGGACGCTCCAACGGCCTCAAAAATCAAGAAAATTCCTCGGCATCGGGGACTTCACCTCGGGGAAAACATGGAACTGTCATGAAAGATTTCAAGGCTCAAAAGACTGCCGCGCCGGCAAAGCAGGGCGGCCTGAACCCGGAGATCCAGTCCCGCATCGGGCACCAGTTGCGCGCGATGTATGATGACGTGGTTCGGCAGGGCGTGCCTGATCGCTTCGCAGAGCTGATCCGGAAGCTTGATGCCCCTGGTGGATCATCCCCGGACCTGATTGGCGACGCGGGCAAAACCGAAGGGAGAGACTAATGCCTCTCACTGACTCACTCCGCGACGATATCCTGGCGGCGGTCCCCAGTCTGCGAGCTTTTGCGATTTCGCTCAGCGGCAATGGCGACCGGGCTGACGATCTGGTTCAGGAAACGCTGCTGCGCGCCCTGGCCAATATCGACTCCTTCCAACCCGGCTCCAACCTGCCGGCCTGGCTGTTCACGATCCTGCGCAATCTGTTCCGCTCGGATTACCGCAAGCGGCGGCGGGAGGTCGAGGACGCCGAAGGCAGCTATGCCAAGACGCTGAAGTCACAGCCGGGACAGAACGCCCATCTCGAATTCGAGGAATTCCGAGCCGCCCTCGAAAAGTTGCCGCAAGACCAGCGCGAGGCGCTGATCCTGGTCGGAGCCTCGGGATTCTCTTATGAAGACGCCGCCGCGATCTGCGGCTGTGCGGTCGGCACCATCAAGAGCCGCGTCAACCGCGCGCGCTCCAAGCTGAGCGCGATGCTGTATGTTGACGGCGCCGAGGATTTCGGCCCGGACGACACGGTCCGTGCGGTGATCGGCGGCAGCGGCGGCTGATCGCAAGCCATCGACAGCGAGGAAAGCGGCCGGCAGCGGCCGCTTTTTGCCGTTGCCGCGGCGCGCGGGGCGGCCGCGTTGCCACGGATGGCCGCGCGGCTACCGCGGCTTGCGGGCGCTGTGCAGCGGCGCCGAGATCTGTTCGGTGCGGTCGCGCTCGGTCATGTCGACCACGGTGTCCATCGGCGCGGTGACTTCATAGACATAGCTGACATCGGTGAAATAGCGCTTGGCGGTGCCGCCCAGCGCCTCGGGCGCCACCCGATCCAGCAGGATGGTGCCGAAGTCGCTGTCTTCCCGCCGGGTCGCCGCACTGGTGTTGAATTCCTCCCAGCGGAAATGGAAGGTGGCGTCGGCGCCGGTGCCCTCGACCTCCCATTGCGCCACCACATTGGGATGCTTGCCGACCAGCGACAGTCCCTCGTCGGTATGCGAGGCCAGCTCGAAAAACAGCAGCGACAGGCTCTGTGCGGCGCGGGCACTGACCATGATGTCCGGACCATTGACCGCGATGCGTTCGGAATGCGGGATGGCGCGGGCCTCCAGCAGTCCGCGCAGCTTGACGCCCTGCCATTGGCTCTCGGTCAGCAGCGAGACCACGTTCGACATCGCGTGGATCCGGCCGATCAGCAATTCGCGGGCGACCTCGACGTCGGAGCCGTGACGCAGCGTCCGCGTCACGATCGACTGGATCACCGCCAGAATGTTCTTCACCCGGTGATTGAGTTCGTCGATCACCGCGGTCAGCCGCCGCTCGAAGCCGATCCTGACCTGGATTTCCCGCCGCAGCCGCAAATTGCTGTAGGCGACATAGCCGAACAGACCGCAGACGATGCCGGTCAGCGCAATGCCGATCGCCGCCACCATCGCCGCCATCTGCTGCGCCCGGGCGAACGAACTCTTCTTGGCATAATACGCCAGCGACCAGTCGCGCCCGCCGAACCGTTCGGTGCGCTGCGCCGACGGCGCCGGGGTGACGCCGTCCCGTACCACGGTCCGGACCGAGACATCGCCGCGATCATCCGCGACCAGCTCGGCATCGGCGTTGCGCGGATCGATCAGCACCACGGAAAACAGCGAATTGTCGTCATTGGCCAGCATCAGCGGCCCGAGCTCATAGGAAAAGGTGACGAAGCCGGCCGGCACGTCGTTGCCCTGCTGCAGCACCGGCGCCACCAGCACCAGGCCGGTCGGCCCGCCGGCATGCAGCAGCGGCGTGGGATCGGAGGCGACCGGCGTGCCCTCGGTCGCCGCGCGGGCGAAGATCGGCCCCAGCAACGGATGATCGGTCAGGCTGCGGCCGACCAGGCCGGCGGTCTCGGAGTTTCTCGGCTCGAGGTCCATCAGCACTTCGAGCGGCTTGTCGAGCTGCGCGGCCTGCAACGGCTGACCGTCAAAGTTGCGCAGCTGAGAATTGGGAAATCCGGCTTGCCTGAGAACCCTTTGCGCGGCATCGAATTCCGCTGGCTGCAACCGGGCGACCCAGCTTGCCACCACGAAATCGGTCTTGAAGGCGTAGATCGAATTGCGCAGCGGCTCGAGCATGTCGGCCTTGACGATCGACGGGGTGCGAAACAGGCCGGATGCGACCCGCCCCAGCAATTCGCGCTCGGTCAGCCGATCCTGAACCAGGCTGGCATGAACATCGATCGCCCGCGCCAACGCGATCCGGTCGATCGCCAATTCCTGCTGGTGAACGCGATAGGCCGCGAGCCCTGAAAGCAGAACCCCAACGATCGCCGCCAAACCGATGATGAATCCCAGCCGAACCACTCGCTCACTCAGCAATCAGATAATAAGGCGACATCGCGGATGATCCGCATGACCGGCATGTAGCGTGACTGGCGCAATGACCCGAACAATGAAGGCGCGGTCATTGAAACGCAACTGGCGATTGGCACCTGGTTGATCGCACCGATCATTCGGACCCGGGGTAATGCAATCAAGCAGCGCCGAAATCGTTCCGCGCAGCAGCAACGGACAACCGCCCGACGTGCGGCTAGGCCGGCGAGGCCGCGGCGCGCAGACCACCCTTGGCCTCGATAAAACCGATGACGTGCTCGAGCCCGTGAAAGGTCTTCAGGTTGGTCATGACAAACGGCCGCTCGCCGCGCATCCGCTTGGCATCGGCGCGCATCTTGTCCAGCGAGGCCCCGACATGCGGCGCCAGATCGATCTTGTTGATCACCAGAAGATCCGAGCGAGTGATGCCGGGGCCGCCTTTCGAGGGGATCTTGTCGCCCGCCGCGACGTCGATCACATAGATCGTCAGATCGGCCAGCTCCGGCGAAAACGTAGCAGCCAGATTGTCGCCGCCGGATTCGATCAGCACCAGGTCGAGATCCGGGAATCTGGCCCGCATATCGGCGACCGCAGCGAGATTCATCGAGGCATCCTCGCGGATCGCGGTGTGCGGGCAGCCGCCGGTTTCGACCCCGACAATGCGATCCGGCGTCAGCGACCCGGAACGAACCAGGAATTCTGCGTCCCATTTGGTATAGATGTCGTTGGTGATGGCGGCGATCTGATAGCGATCGCGCATCTCCTTGCACAGCAAATCCATCAGCGCGGTCTTGCCCGACCCGACCGGACCACCGATGCCGACGCGGAGCGGGCCATGATAATCCGACATGTCAGTTCCTGATCAACTCAGCTAATCGCAGCCGCCCGGCGCCTCCCCGAAGCGTCAAACCGGGACGCTCAGCGGCGCTCGCTTATATAAAGAGCAACATTGCGCGCCGGACAGGCTGCAAATCGCGTACCTGTCGCACACTGTTCGCATCAAGACTCACCCGAACTCACAATGCAAGCCCGGCAGCACCGGGCGTCGTGCACGCGCGGCGCCGTCATCGCTTCTGTCGCCACATTCGCGGTCAGGCGGCGTTCGTCGCCTGTTCTTTGGAGACCGCGCTCTTCTGCTTGACGGCTGCGCTGCCTTGCACTCTCTTGATCGGCTTGCCATAGCGCGATAATGCCTCGAGCTCTGCCTCGAGTTCGGCCTGTCGAGCCGCGACTTTCTCCGCCAACTTGTCAGCGACGGTATCGCGCAGCGCGGCCAGTTCGTCGATGCTCAGGCTATCAAGTTCAATCTTGACCATCGGGTCCTCCAACTGCTGTTGGGCTACCGACTACCTTCCTGCCTCGCAAGGCGGTGGCCGAATTATCCACCGCCGAGCCCGATCTGGCTCACTTGCCTTCATTTTGATTGACGCATCAGCGAGCGTTGGACCAAATTGATTCGCAAGGCTGGGACATACATGAATTCGTGGAAACAGGAACGCGATCGGTTCGGGGGGCGAACGCAGCCAGCGGCGGACGCCGCGGCAGCGCATAGCCCGACGGGACAGCATGAGTTGATCCGAGCGAAACACCTTGCGGCGAAAGACTTCCCGCCGAAGGTTCTGCCGGCGAAAGACTTGCCAGCAAAAGACTTGCCCGCGAAAGACTTGCCAGCAAAAGGCTTCCCCGCAAGAGACTTGCCAGCAAGAGACCTGCCAGCAAGAGACCTGCCGCTGATCGAGGCGCCGCTGATCGATCCGCCGCCGGCCCGGCGCAGCGAGCTCGATGCGGCGTCGGAGCGCGCCGACATTGTTCGACGCGTCGCCGCCTTCCGAGATCATCAGATCAGGATCCGGCAACAGCGCGAGGCTTACTACGACGCCGTGCTGGCCAAGACCCGCGCCGCACTGCGTAGTGATACGGGGCGAATCTGAGCTTCGCCGGCGGCGCCCCTCGTCCCTCGCGACGAAATTCCGGCTCATCGGGCCAACTGATCAGTGCGTCACGGCCGCCGCTCGGCTGCAATTGTGTCGAAATCCTTTCCGAACAGATAACGGCATTGTGCGTTCGAACTCGCCGCGGCGCCGGTGGAACCGGAAAACTCGGGTTTGGTATCGATTTGCACGCAAATCCGGTTGAAAATTAGTAGCACTACTCGAATTTGGTCCTAATTAGTACGATGGTGCTGGATCTGATTATCCAAAATGCATTTGTCGATCCGCAAAGGCTGTAGTAGAAGAACGCTTTGATAAAGGAGCGACTAGTGGCTAAGAAAACTAAAGCGAAGACCGTAAAGAAGACTGTGAAGGCCAAAGCGGCCAAGACCGTCTCTAAGACCGTCTCCAAGGCGAAGACCAAACCGAAGATCACCCGCCGCGAATATACCAAGGAAGACGTGAAAGAACTTCGCGCCCACTCCAAGGCGAAGACGCCGGTGGCAAAGATCGCAAAGCTCACCAAACGTACGGTGGGATCGCTGCGTCAGAAGGCTCTCAAGCTCGGCATCGGGCTCGGCCATCAGCGCTAATGTCTATCGGAGGCCTTGTGCCTCCGAAGACTTTATCTGTGTCCGTCCAGTTTTTGTCTGTCCAGGTTGACGTCTGCCATGCCAATGGCCCGCGGCACATCCTGAACAACACGTCCGGCCGTCAGTCGTGATCGGCCGGCGCCGGGCCTGCGAATGGCGTCAATGCTTTCCGGGCCCAGACTTTGTTGTCATGAAATGCCGCGCCGCCGTGAGGGGCGACCGGATCAGCGCCAGTCAGGACGTTGATTCCGTTGCCTCCGGCATGGGCGTGGTTCGGATGAATTGACTCCGCCACCAACACCCCCTGTCGCACGCCATCGAACAACTTCACGTTGAGCGTGGTTTCGCCGCGTCGATTTCCGAGTGTCACGGCCTCGCCGTCGCCGACATCGAGCCGCGCCGCATCGGCGGGATGCATCAGCACGGTCGGGCGGCCCTCCCGGCTGCGCGACGACGGCGTCTCGGTGAAGCTGGTGTTGAGGAAACTACGCGCCGGACTGGTTGCCAGCCGGAACGGGTGCTCAGCGTCGGCCTGTTCGATTACCGCCCAATGGTCCGGCAGCGCCGGCATCTGCTGCCACGGCCCGACCAGCCCGGCATGGTTGAGGCCGAGCTGCGACCAATCCGCCTTGAAGTGAAACTTGCGATCCGGATGCGCAAAACCGTCGAGGTAGTGCGCGGCGCGGAAATCCGGCTGCACGTCGCGCCACAGTTCGGCCTGCAACGCGTCGATGCCGCCGCGGCCGCTGCGTTGCAGCGTGGCGTCGATGATGTCGCGCGCGCTCAGTTCGAATGCCTGGTGTTGGGCATTGAGCCGCACCGCCAGCGCCTGAATGACCTGATGATTGGAGCGGCACTCGCCCGGCGGCTCGATCAGCTTGGCGCCCACCGAAATGTGCTGATGACCGCCGCCATAATACAAGTCGTCGTGCTCCATGAACATGGTGGCCGGCAGCACGATGTCGGCGATCTGCGCGGTCTCGGTCATGAACTGCTCGTGCACGGCCACGAACAGATCGTCGCGCGCAAAGCCCTGCCGGACCAGCGCCTGCTCCGGCGCCACCGCCATCGGGTTGGTATTCTGGATCAGCATCGCCTTGACCGGCGGCCCGTCGCGCAGCGCCTCGGGATCGCCGGTGAGAATCCGTCCAATCTTCGACTGATCGAGCCGCCGCGCCGCGGGGTCGATGCTGTCGAGTCCCTCGATCAGCGTTTTGTCGAAGCCCCAGATCGCGCCGTTGTTGAAGAACGCGCCGCCGCCCTCATACTGCCAGGCGCCGGTGACCGCGGGGATGCACAGCGCCGCGTGCATTTGCGCCGCGCCATTGCGGCTGCGGGTGAAGCCATAGCCGAGGCGGAAAAAGCTGCGCCGGGTTTCGCCGATCGCCCGCGCCAGGCTCTCGATCTCCTCGACCGGCACCCCGCAAATCGCCGAGGCCCATTGCGGCGTGCGGCCGGCCAGATGGGCTTCGAGTTCGTCCGGGCAGTCGGTGTAACGCGCCAGATAGTCGCGATCGGCGTAGCCGTCGCGAAACAGCACGTGCATCACGCCGCAGGCCAGGGCGCCGTCGGTGCCCGGCCGCAGCAGGATCTTGATATCCGCCTGCTTCATGGTCTCGTTATCGTAGATGTCGATCGCGACGATGCGGGCGCCGCGTTCCTTGCGGGCGCGGGTGGCGTGGGTCATCACGTTGATCTGGGTCGACACCGCGTTGGTACCCCAGATCACCACCAGATCGGATTGGGCGATTTCGCGCGGGTCGACGCCCGCGACCTTGCCGGTGCCGGCGGCGAAGCCGGCCCAGGCGATGGTCGAACAGATCGTGCCGTAGAAGCGCGAGTATTTCTTGACGTTGGCCAGCCGGTTGATGCCGTCGCGCATCACCAGCCCCATGGTCCCCGCGTAATAATAGGGCCACACCGATTGGGCGCCGTGGTCGCGTTCGGCCTGCTCGAACCGCATCGCGATCTCGTCCAGCGCCTCGTCCCAGGAGATCCGCGCAAATTGCCCGGAGCCGCGAGGCCCGCAGCGTTTCAAGGGATGCGGCAGCCGGTCCGGATGGTGGATCCGTTCGGCGTAGCGCGCGACCTTGGCGCAGATCACGCCGGCGGTGTAGCTCTGCCGCTTGGAGCCGCGGACGCGTCCGATCTTCGCGTGGTCGACCACCTCGACATCCAGCGCGCAGGCCGACGGGCAATCATGAGGACAGGTGGAGTGCCGAACCTCGAGGGCCGGTGATACGGTGGAAGACAAGGCCATGGCCAAAAAGATAACACGCCTCGCCGCGGCACGAAATGCTAACCCGCCCCGGGGCGGCATCGACCCGGGACCGGCTTGGCGGTCGCGGAACCGGGCGACGTTGACGATCGCCGGCAACTCCTGGCCGGTTGCGGAGTTAGCTCGCCACCCACTGGATCGGAACGCCTGATGCACTCCGCTGCAAAATTTCAGTTCGAGCGCATCGTGCGCGAGTACGCGCGCTGGCGCGCGGTCGCGGAGGACGAACGCTCGCCCGCCGCGGCGTGGTGGTGGGGGCCGGCGTTGCAGCTGCGAGACCAACCCGAAGCAATGCCGTCGGAGTTCTGCGGTGCCTTGGGTTTGCCGCAAGGTTCGAGCTTTGCCGACGCGGCGCGCGTGTTGCTCGCCGCGATTGCGGAACAGACGTCATTGCCCTGGCCTGATGAGTTCCCGCGGATCCGCCGGCGCGCCAACCGCGACCACGCCGCCGGCGAGTTGACGCTGGCCTGAAGTTCACCGTCCGAAGTTGCCGGCGGCAGCGAGCACCGCCGCTACAGCGTTCCGCCGGAGATCGCCTCTGCCTTGGCGGCCGGATCCATCTCGATCGGGGTGCCGCTGCGCCCATGCATGATCTTGTTGATCTTCTTGGCGATTCCGGGCTCACGCGCGATCAGCGCACGCAGATCATTGGCGTCCAGCACCAATAGCCTGAGCCGCGACACCGCGCGCACCGTGGCGGAGCGCTCCATCCGCTTCAGCACCGCGCTCTCGCCGAAGAAATGCCCGGGGCCGAGCCGGATGCGACGGCCCTTCTGATCCGGGCCAAGCTCGATCTCGGCCTCGCCCTCGGCGATGAAATACATCGAATGCGCCACCTCGCCGCGACGAAATACGATGTCGCCGCGGTCCATCTGGCGCGCCTGCAGCAATTGCATGATATGCGCGATGTCGCCGGCGGTGAGGTGCGAAAACAGCGGCACCCGCGCCACCATGCTCCAATTGACGATGAAGTCGCGGCGATGGATCACTTCCGAGAACGCGTTGGCGACGATGCCGACCGGCAGCGCGATCATCACCAGGCCGCCGATGATGGTGAACGAGGCGACCATCTTACCGAGCCCGGTGGCCGGCACCACGTCGCCGTAGCCGATCGTGCTCAGGGTGACGATCGCCCACCACATCGCCTCGGGAATGGTGCCAAACTTGTCCGGCTGCACCTGGCCCTCGATCAGGTGCATCGCGGTGGCGGAGACCAGCGTCGCGCACAACAGGATCACCAGGCAGGCGCCGAGCGCGCGCCGCTCACTTTCCAGCACCTCAAGCAGCGAGCGCATGCCCGACGAATAGCGCGCGAACTTCAGCACCCGCAGGATGCGCAGGATGATCAGCACGCGCAGATCGTCGAAGCCCAAGAGCGCGATCCACAGCGGCGCCACGGTTAGAAAATCGACGACGCCCTGCGGGCTCAGCACGAAAGCCCGGCAGGCCGCGAACGGCCGCATCTGGCGATACGGCAAATGCTCCGGCGCGATCCAGACCCGGATGTAGTACTCGATGCTGAACGCGGCGAGGCTGACATATTCGATCCATTTGAACAGCAGGCCGTAGTCGGCGCGCAGCTGCGGCACGGATTCAACCACCGTGGTGGCGATACTGAGAATGATCAGAAAGATGATCGCACTGTTGACGATGCGTCCGGTGCGCGAACCCTGCGGCGAGGATTCCAGGATCTCGTAGAAATAATGGCGGGCTCTGGCGTGAAACGCCCGGCTGTCGCGCATGGCCTTAGCCTCGATTGAGCCCGGAAGGCCGCTGCGCCGATACGATGGCCGTCAGGCCGCCGCCAGGGCGTCGAAGCGTTTCGGATCCAGCACGCGGACTCCGTCCGGAACGATGACGATCAATTTTTCCCGCTCGAGCTTGGTGAATGTCCGGCTGACCGTCTCGATGGTCAGACCGAGAAAATCCGCGATGTCCTGTCGTCCCATCGGCAGCATGACCGTCTTTGTCACGCCTTCGACGCGCGCCAGCCGATCCCGCCAGCCGACCAGAAACGCTGCCACCTTCTCCTCGGCCGAGCGGCGTCCGAGCAGAAGCATCTGATCCTGGGCCTGACCGAGTTCGCGGGTAGCGAACTCATTCATCCTCAACAGCATATGTGGCTTGTTTTCGATGAAACGAGTGAAGGGTCCCTTAAAAAACCGGCAGGTGACCACGGTGCCGATGGCGTCGGCGGAGAAACTGTAGCGGCTGGTCGGCGCCATGCCGAGAAAATCGCCGGGCAGCGCGAAGCCGATGATCTGGCGGCGGCCGTCGGGCAGCAGCTTGTAGAGCCGCGCAATACCTTCGGTCAGGCTGTAGACCGAATCGGCGATTTCGTCCTCGGAGAACAACGCTTCTTTCGGCGCGTAGCGGACATGCTGGGCCATCCGCTCGAATTCCTGATGCTCGACCGGGTTCAGTTCGGCGCAGATCGCCAGCGGCCGCACCGCGCAATGCGTGGCGCAGCGGAACTCTTCGCAGGAATTGTTGGGGAAGGCGAGATGCGGCATGCGTTACTCCGGAGTCGGTCTCGTTTGGGCTACAGGTCTGTCTTGCCGCGGCGCCGTTTCGATGGAGTTCGAAAGCTGCCTCAGAATCGCTAATATGTTCGCAAATTGTCAAGACGACTTGACACAGATCAATGCTGAAGGGCAACGCTACTTCATGGTCAGATCGGCGCCGTTGACGTCTTTTAACAAACCGACCGGGCCCCATGCGGATCGCTTCAACCTGCCTCGCACTCACCCTGCTGATGACCAGTTGCGCGGTCGCCGCCTCGCCAGCTGAACGCCGCGGCAAGTCGTTTGCAAAAGCACATTGCTCCCGCTGTCATTCGATCGACCGGGTGCACCCGAGCCGGCTTGACCGCGCGCCGCCGTTCCGCACGCTACACCTGCGCTATCCGATCGAAACGCTGGCCGAAGCCTTCGCCGAGGGCATCTATACCGGCCATGCCGCAATGCCGGCCTTCGAGCTCACACCGAGCCAGATCAACGATTTGCTCTCATTCCTGAAAACTCTGGAATAGTTACAGAGTGGCCGCGGTCCACAGGATCAGCTCCTTGGCGGCGCTGCCGAACGCCTGATCGAAGGCCGCCAATGCTGCGAGCGGCTCCGGCTTGTCGAGCGGCGCGCTGGCGCGAAACAGCTTCGCCGCAACCTGTTTGCCGTCCTTGCCGACGATCTTGGCGGAGAACGCCACCTCGGCGGCCAATTCCGGCGCGCCGGTGATCTCGAAGCTGCGGATGTCGATCAGCAGTTGGTGATCGGCCTGCGGCGCATCCGAGGCACGCTGCGGCGCGTGGGCGATATCGTAGTTTTCAAAGCTCTGGATCAGTTTCGCCTGCACCAGCTTGGGAATGCTGTCGCTCCACTGGAAGCCGGCGAAGGCCGGATAGTCCAGGCCGGGCGCGAACAGGATCCGCTGGGTGTCGAACATCACCACGAAGGTCGGCTCGGCGATCGCCAGCTGTGCTTTGGCGGGCTTGCCGGGCGGCGGAAAATCGGTCGGGGCGCGAAGGTCGTACACCACCTTGGTCACCACCGGCTTGTCGGCGCCGGTCATGCGCTCGACCCCCGCCATGATGCCGTCGATCTTGCTGGCGTTGCGCGCCAGTGTTTCGGCGAAGGTGCGGATATCGGCGATCGTCGCCTTCAGCGGCTCAGCATTCTCGGTCAAGACGGTATCGACCTTGCGCAGCGCATCGCGCGCGGCCTGCGTCATGCTCTGGCCGGCGCCGGGATCGGCGATCAGCGTCGGCACCGTGCCAGACGAGGCCAGTTGCGTGCCGCCTTCCAGCGCGATCACCGGCACGCCGGTCAGGCCCTGGAAATCCAGCCCGACCTTGGTATCGGCGCGGACCGGCGTTGCGGCATCGACGCCGATCGTGGCATTGACCTGACGCGGATTGTCCGGCGCCAGCGCCAGTTCAGTGACCTCGCCGACGCGGATGCCGTTGAACAGCACCGCGGCGCCGACCAACAGGCCCGGCACCGAGCCGTTGAACTGCACATGATAGCTGGTCCGCGCGCCGAGGCCGCTGGTGTTGTGCAGCCAGAACACGAAGCCGAACACCGCGGCGATCGCCGCCAGCACGAAGGCGCCGACGATAATGAAAGGCGCACGGGTTTCCATGATGCCTAGTCCTCTGTTGGTCGCAGCATGCGCGAGCGTTTGCCGTGGAAATAGGCCCTCACCCACGGATGGTCGGAATTCAGCAATTCACGCATCTGGCCGATGGCGACGATCTTGCCGTCGGCCAGCGCGGCGACGCGGTCGCACACCGTGTTGAGGCTGGCGAGGTCATGCGTCACCATGAACACGGTGAGCTTGAGGGTTTTCTGCAGGGTCTGGATCAGCACGTCGAAGTCGCCGGCGGCGATCGGGTCGAGACCCGAGGTCGGCTCGTCGAGAAACACGATGCCGGGATCGAGCGCCAGCGCCCGCGCCAAGGCCACCCGCTTGGTCATGCCGCCGGACAGTTGCGCCGGAAACTTGTCCCAGTCGTCGGGCGCGAGCCCCACCATCTCCAGCTTGGCGGTGGCGATCTCATCCATCAGCGTTTCAGAAATCGTGAGATTTTCGCGCAGCGGAAACTGCACGTTCTGCCGCGCCGTCAGCGAGGAGAACAGCGCGCCCTGCTGAAACAGAATGCCCCAGGCCGAGGCGCTGCGGCGCCGGCCGCCGAGCATGGCTTCGGCCTCGCGGCCCATCACGTCGATTTCGCCGCTGCGTTTCGGGATCAGCCCGATGATGGTGCGCATCAGTACCGATTTGCCGCCGCCGGAGGCGCCGACCAGGCCGAGGATCTCGCCGCGACGGACATCCAGCGACAGATGATCGATCACCACCTGATCGCCGAAGCCGACGACAAGCTCGTGCACACGGATCGCAAATTGCTCGGCCATGGCGTCCATCGCTACATTCCGATCGAGGCGAAGAACACGGCGAACAGCCCGTCGAGCACGATCACGCAGAAGATCGACTTCACTACCGATGTGGTGGTCTGCCGGCCGAGCGATTCCGCGCTGCCCTTGACCCGCAGGCCTTCGCTGCAGGCGACGATGCCGATCACCAGCGCCATGAACGGCGCCTTGATGATGCCGACCTCGAAATGGGTGATCGAGACCGCTTCATGCAGTCGCGCGATGAAGATGGTCGGGCTCATCCCGCCATAGAACCACGCCACCAACCCGCCGCCATACAGCGCCGCCATCGCGCCCAGAAAGGCCAGGATCGGCAGCGCGATGATCAGCGCGATCACCCGCGGCAGGATCAGC
This sequence comes from Rhodopseudomonas sp., assembly GCF_036404135.1. GTDB lineage: Bacteria > Pseudomonadota > Alphaproteobacteria > Rhizobiales > Xanthobacteraceae > Rhodopseudomonas_A. The sequence goes on from NZ_DASWPE010000168.1 coordinate 48,334, forward strand.
ACCTCGACCGGGTCGAGGTCCATGGTCGACAGCGCGTCGATTTCCTCACGCATTTTCATCGAGCCGAGCTCGGCGGTATAGGCGCTGCCAGAGCGCCCGGCGACCATGATGGCGACGATCAGCACGCCGAGTTCGCGCAATACCAGAATGCCGACCATGTCGACGACGTAGGACTCCGCGCCGAACTTGCGGAAGTGAAAGATGCCTTGCTGGGCGATGATGGCGCCGATCAAAAAGGTGATCAGCCCGATGATCGGGATCGCCTGCCAGCCGACGCGGTAGATCTGATAGACCAGCGAGGTCAGCCGCAGCGAGCGCGGCCGGCGCAGCACGCCGAGCAGCGCGTTGGCCAGCGCGCCCAGCATCTGCAGGAAGGCGAACAGGTCTTGCCGCGCGCCCCATGTGGCGCGGCCAATATCTTCCAGCCGCGCCAGGATCGGGTTCTGCCGCGCGCCGCCCGATGGCTTGCGGCGATTGACCTGGCGGACCTGATCGATCAGTCCGGCGTAGCGGTCGGCGACACCGACCAGACTGGCCGGCGGTCCGGCCTGCGCCGCCCGCCGGGCGATCTTTTCCAGCAGCCAGGCGCCGAGCGTGTCGATTTCATGCAGCTCGGCAAGGTCGATGGTCAGCGCCTTGGCCTCGCGCAATCGCGGCGCAATGCCATCGAACAACTGCTCCAACGCCGCGGCATTGACCGCGGTCCATGAGCCGCCCGGACGCAGCAACAAACCATCGTCCTTGCTGATCGTGTCGAGCAGCGGTTGTGAACTCAAGCGCGTTGTCCCCTCAAAGGCAAGGTCGTCGCCGGACCGGGTTGATGCAAATCAATCAGCGCGGTGCTCACTTCTCATAAGCTTACGTTGAATCGCAGTCCAATGCGAACCCGGTCGATTGGCCGCACAGGGACGAGACAGACGATAGAGATTGGATTCTGATATGACCAAGGCCCCGCCCACGGCTATCCTGAATTCCTCACTGCCCTCGACTTTCCGTCAAATCAGGCTGGAGCTGGCCCGCGAGCCCGGGCATCCGGAAGGCGAAGCCGACATCGCCTATATTGTGATCGCGCCGCTCGACGACAATGGCCGGATCGATCCGGAGCAATGGAAGAAGCATCGCGACGCCTGCCGGGTGGCGCGCTTCCGCCCCGACGAAGACGATCGTCGCGGTCATCTGGTGCATCGCCCCGGCGGATCCTGGGCGTTTCAATACGACGTCACCGGCGATACCCGGCCCGACGAAACCGGCTACCACTTCCAGGACGAGTGCTTCGTGCAGGACGAATACGTCTCGATCAACGACGGTGGCAAGATGCACACCTTCCGCGTGGTCTCGGTGACGCATCTGTAGGCCGCACAACGGTCACGGTTTCTTCAGCGCCAGCTTGACGTCGCACAGGTCGCTGTCGTCGGGATCGGTATGGACCGCGAAGCCGAGCGCGCGACACATCGCCAGCATCACGACGTTTTCGCGTAGCACCTTGCCGGAGACCTGTTTGAGGCCTTCGGCGTGCGCGTAGTCGATGATCAATTGCATCAAGGCCCAGCCCAGCCCTTTGCCCTTGAGATCGGAGCGCAGCAGGATGGCGAATTCGCCGTTCTCATAGATCGAGTCCGAATGCAGCCGGACCACGCCGATCAATTCCTCGCTGGCCTCGTCGATGGCCACGAACGCCATGGCGCGGGCGTAGTCGAGCTGGGTCAGCCGGGCGATGAACGGATGGCTGAACTCCTTCATCGCGGCGAAGAACCGCAGCCGCAGGTCCTGCCGGCTGATCTGTTTCAGGAAGCCCTGCAGCGCCGCTTCGTCGTCGGGTCGGATCGGCCGCACATAGACCCGCCAGCCGTCCTTGACCAGCAGATGCCGCTGCCATTGCGCCGGATACGGCCGCACCGCGAAATGCGCGTTGCCGGGGCCGGCGAACTGCCTGACTTCGGGACCGATCGCCACCCGGGCGTCGAGCGCCACCACGCCATGCTCATCGGCCAGCAACGGGTTGATATCCAATTCGTGGATCTGCGGCAGATCCGCGGCCATCTGCGACAGCTTGACCAGCGTCAGCGCGATCTCGTCGGTCCTGGCGGCTGCGACATCGCGGTAGCTGCGCAGCAGCCGCGCGATCCGCGTCCGCCCGATCAGATCATGCGCCAGCTTGAGGTCGAGCGGCGGCAGCGACAGCGCCTTGTCGTCGATCACCTCGACGCCGACGCCGCCATGGCCGAACACGATCACCGGCCCGAAGGTCGGATCGGCGGCAATGCCGAGGATCAGCTCGCGCGCCTTCGGCCGCACCATCATCGGCTGCACGATCACCCCGGCGATCCGCGCCTGCGGCCGCAGCATCCGGGCGCGCGCCATGATCTCCGTGGCGGCGGCGCGGACCGCGTCCGCCGAGGTGAGATTGAGCACCACGCCGCCGACGTCGGATTTGTGGGTGATGTCGCGGGACAGGATCTTGACCACCACGGTCAAGCCCTGCGCCAGCAACGCCGACGCCTGGCTTGCCGCCTGCTCGGCGTCGGCCGCCGCCAGCACCGGCAGCATCGGGATCTGGTAGGCGTCGAACAGCGCCTTGACCTCGACCGGATCGAGCCACAGCCGGCCCTCGGCAACCGCCGTTTCGACGATGCGGCGCGCGGCCGCGACGTCGGGCGCGAAATCCTTCGGCAGGCTCGGCGGGACTTCCGACAGCGCGGCGACCGCCTCGCGATGCTGCACCAGATGCATGAAGCCGCGCACCGCGTCGTCTTCGGTCGGATAGTTCGGAATCCCGGCGGCGTCGAACATCCGCGTCACGCCGTCCTCGGCGCCGACCCAGACCGCCAGCACCGGCTTCGGCGGCGCCTGCGCGGCGCGATGCTCGCTGACGATCCGCGCCACCGTGCTGGAAATATCGCTGGTGCCGGTGATCGAGGTCTGCACGTTCATCACCAGGATGGCGTCATTGTCGGGATCGGCCAGCAGCGCCTCGAGCGCCACGGTGTAGCGCGCGGCATCGGCGTCGCCGACGAGGTCGATCGGGCTCGCTCCCGACCAGGTGTCGGGCAGCGCGGCATCGAGCGTCTTCTTGGTCGCGGGCGAGAGCGCGGCCGAAATGCCGCCGAGTTCGACCAGCCGGTCGACCGCCAGCACGCCGATGCCGCCGCCATTGGTGACGATGGCGAGCCGCTTGCCGCGCGGCGCGGCGATCCGTCCCAGCGTCTCGGCGCAGTCGAACAGTTCGCGCAGATCGAACACCCGCAGCGCGCCGGCGCGGCGGAACGCGGCATCGTAGACCGCGTCGGCGCCCGCCAACGCGCCGGTATGGGTCGCCGCGGCCTTGGCGCCCTGCGCCATGCGCCCGGATTTCACCACCACCACCGGCTTGATCCGCGCCGCGGCGCGCGCCGCCGACATGAACTTGCGGGCGTCGCGCACCGCCTCGATGTAGAGCAGAATCGCCCGGGTCTGGGTGTCGAGCGCGAAATGATCGAGCAGGTCGGCGATGTCGACGTCGAGCTGATCGCCGATCGAGACGATGCCGGAAAAGCCGATGGATTTCTCCGCCGCCCAGTCCACCATGCCGGCGGCGATCGCGCCGGACTGCGAGATCAGCGCCAGATGCCCGGCGCGCGGCATGTGCGCGGCGAAGCTGGCGTTGAGATGCACGGCGGGCAGCATCACGCCGAGGCAGTTCGGGCCGATCAGCCGCAGCCCGTGGGCGCGCGCGGCGCGCTCGGCCGCCTCGGCGAACGAACCCGCGCCGCGGCCGAGCCCGGTGCTGATGATCACCGCGCCGGCGGCGCCAAGCTGCCCCGCCTCGGCGACGATCGCCGGCACGGTTCTCGCCGGCGCGGTGATGATGACCAGATCGGGAACAAACCCCAGCTCGGCCAGCTTGCGCTTGGTCGCGGCGCCGCCGATCTCCGAATAGCGAGGATTGACGATGCCGAGCGGGCCGTGGAATTGCGCCGCACTAATATTGTTCAGGATCGCGCGGCCGAGCGAATTCGGCCGCGGACTGGCCCCAACCAGCGCCACCGAACGGGGCGACAGCAGGCTGCTCAACCGATAGTTCGACATCTGACCTCGGCACCGACGCTGCAGGCGGAAACACCACGTCAAGCCGGCGTTGCCGAGCAACCGAGTCCTGCTTGCGATCGATATACCAACATCTCGCGGGCGTGAAGTCGAGCCTTGCCGCACCAAAATCGATCCGGCGCGACGGATCGGCGCAGCGCTCACAACCTGCGGTGATGCCTCGCGAGCGGGCGCAATGCCGGCGTCAATGCCGCGTGCAGTCCGACAGCGCGTGCATGATGTCTTCGCGCGAGATGATGCCCATCAGCTTGCGGTCGTTGTCCACCACCGGGATGCTTCTGGTCTGATGGTCGATCATCAATTGCAGCACCCGCGTCAGCTTGATCTCCGGGTGCACATAGATGAAATCCGGCGTCATCACGTCGCCGACGGTGCGATTCATCAATTCGTCATAGTGCGGCACCATGTGAATGGGCGCGAAGGCGAAACACTTCAGAAAATCGTACTTGGTCACCAGCCCGATCACCTCGCCGTCCTCTTCGACCGGATAGGCGTTGTAATCGTCGCGATTGAACAGTTCCTGCAATTCGCGCATGGTCATATCGCGCTTCACGGCCTTCACCGCGCGCGTCATATAACCGGCCACATTCGCTTCGAGAAATCTGTACAAGTCCTGTCCAATCGATCTGTGCGTCACGTCGGATTCTCGCCGATCACATGGAACAGCAGAATCAAGCGTGCCACGCTGTCGCGGCGCGCCCGCCCTGTCCACTACACCGCAGCCTTGCGGATTTGAATTGATCAAAGTCAAACTACCGCGTCGATTGAGCTATAGTCGCTCGTCGCTGCTGATCTACACAGCTTGCGGTAGTTGTTCCCGTTGTGAAGTTCGCTTTACACTGCCCGTAAATGTACCGATCCATGGTAATTTCTTGTGCATCCGACGATCTGCAACAGCAAATCTTCACCTTCCTGGCGAATCCGGCAAGCCATGGCGATGAAGCGGTGCAGGTCATCAATACGCACGGCGCCGCGGTGTTTCTGGCGGGTGACCGGGCGCTGAAAATCAAGCGCGCGGTGCGGTTTCCCTATCTCGACTATTCGACCCTGGCGAAGCGCAAAGCCGCTTGCGACGAGGAAGTGACGGTCAACCGGATGTTCGCGCCGCAGATCTATCGCGGCGTCGTTCCGATTACGCAGCGCGACGACGGCCGGTTCGAGATCGATGGCGGCGGCCGGGTGGTGGAATGGGCGGTCGAGATGACGCGGTTCGACGAGCAACAGACCGTCGATCATCTGGCGCGCCATGGCGCGCCGCGGCCGGCGCTATTGCGCGACATCGCCGACGTGATCGCCGCTTCGCACGCGGCGGCGCCGCTCGCCGCAACCGCGCCCTGGATCGATTCCATATCGCGGATCATCGCCGGCAACGGCAAGGCGTTCCGCGCCGGCGGCTTCGACGCCGCGCAGATCGACGCGCTCGATGCCTTAAGCCGCGCCGCGTTTGCGCGGCTGCAACCCCTGCTCGTTCGCCGCGGCGAGCAGGGCCACGTGCGGCGCTGCCATGGCGACCTGCATCTGGCCAACATCGTAGTAATCGAGGGCAAGCCGGTACTGTTCGACGCCATCGAATTCGACCCCTCGATCGCCTCGACCGATGTGCTCTACGACCTCGCTTTCGTGATGATGGATTTCATCGACTATGACCGCGCGGGCGCCGCCTGCGTCGTGCTCAACCGCTATCTCGCCAGCACGTCGGACGACCATCTCGACGCGCTGTCGGCACTGCCCTTGCTGATGTCGATGCGCGCCGCGATCCGCGCCAATGTAATGCTGTCGCGGCCGGCGCGGGATCAGGCGCAAGGCGCGGAGATCCGACGCAGCGCGGAGCGCTATTTCGCGCTGGCTCGCCGGCTGATCGCGCCGCCGCCGCCGCGGCTGATCGCGATCGGCGGCCTGTCCGGCACCGGCAAATCGCTGCTGGCGCGCGACCTCGCTGGCGCCATCGCCCCCTTGCCCGGCGCGATCGTGCTGCGCTCCGACGTGACGCGCAAACAGCTTTTCAAGGTCAAGGACACCGACCGACTGCCGCCCGAGGCCTATCGTCCCGAGGTCACCGCCGAGGTCTATGCAACGCTGGCAACACGCGCCGCGCGCATTGTCGCGCAAGGCCATTCGGCGATGGTCGATGCGGTATTTGCGCGCGAGGACGAACGCCATGCCATCGCCGCAGTCGCCGCACGCGCGCAAGTGCGGTTCGACGGCCTGTTTCTGACCGCCGATCTGGCGACCCGGATCGACCGCGTCAGCCGCAGGGTCGGCGACGCCTCGGATGCCACCGCCGAGATCGCCGCGGCGCAGCAGGCCTTTGATGCCGGCGTCATCGACTGGACGCTGGTCGACGCCGCGGGCACGCCGGAACAGACGCGGCAACGCGCAACCGTGGCGCTGGGCGGCGATGGCGCCGTGCGCTCGATCACCGAGCGATAGCTGCAAACTCAGCGCTGCAGCACGTAGCTGCCGGGCGCGTCAGGCAACGCCAAATTATCGGCGCCGCGGCCGCCGAGCGGCGGCGGCGCGACCATGTCGCCGGATCGCGCGCCGAGCCAGCGCACCCACTCCGTCCACCACGAACCGTCGACATGCGGCGCCAGTCTCAGCCAATCGTCGGGGCCGATATAGCGCGCGTCGGCCGGCTTGGTCAGCACCTGGTAGGAACGACCATGGTCGGCGGGCGGCGCGACGATGCCGGCATTGTGGCCGCCGCTGGTCAGGAGATAGGTGATCTCGGCGTCGGCAAGAAAATGAATCTTATGCGTGGATCTCCAGGGCGCGACGTGATCGCGCAGCGTACCGACCACGAACATCGGAGTGTGGATGTCCGACAGCGACACCGGCCGGCCGTCGACCGCATAGCGGCCGCCGGCGAGATCGTTGTTGAGGAACAGCTTGCGCAGATATTCCGAATGCATCCGATACGGCAGCCGCGTCGCGTCCGCGTTCCACGCCATCAGATCGCTCGGCGGGGCGCGCTCGCCGATCAGATAGTCGTGCACCACCCGCGACCAGATCAGATCGTTGGAGCGCAGGATCTGGAACGCGCCCGCCATCTGCGTGGTGTCGAGCACGCCGCGGTCCCACATCATGTCCTCGAGAAACGCCACCTGGCTTTCGTTGATGAACAGCGTCAGCTCGCCGGCCTCGGTGAAATCGGTTTGCGCCGCCAGCAAGGTGATCGAGGTCAATCGGTTGACGCCGTCGCGGGCCATCGCGGCGGCGGCGATCGCCAGCAAGGTGCCGCCGAGGCAATACCCCACCGCATGGATTCCCACTGCCGGCACGATCCGGGCGACTTCTGCAACCGCGGCGTCGACGCCGAGCCGGCGATAATCGTCGAAACTGATGTCGCGGTCGCGCGGTTCGGGATTGCGCCACGAGATCATGAACACGGTGAAGCCGGCGTCGACCAGGAATTTCACCAGCGAGTTGTGCGGCGAGAGGTCGAGAATATAGTATTTCATGATCCAGGCCGGCACGATCAGGATCGGCTCGGCATGGACCGTCTCGGTGGTGGGCGCGTACTGGATCAGCTCGATCAGGTGGTTGCGGTAGACGACCTTGCCGGGCGTGACCGCGACGTCGCGGCCGGCGACGAAATCCTCGGTTCCGGCGGCCGGCTGGCCGGTCATCATGCGGTTGCAGTCTTCCACCCAGTTGCGGACGCCCTGGACGAGATTGGCTCCCCCGGTTTCGAGGGTCTTCTCGATCACCTCGGGATTGGTGAAGGGCAGGTTCGACGGCGAGACCATGTCGAGCATCTGCCGGGCGACGAAGGAGACGACCTCCTCGTGATGCGGGCTGACGCCGGGCACCTCATGGGTGACGTTGTGCCACCATTGCTGACTGAGCAGAAAGCCCTGCGACCAGAAGCTGAAGGGCGGTCGGCGCCAAGCCTCCGCGCTGAAACGGGTATCGCCGGGCAGGGGCTCGATGCAGGGCGCGGTGTCGGGGGCCGTCAGCGCTGCGGCGCAATGGGCCGCGAGACGGTTCAGCTTGCGCCCGGCCTTGTAGGCCAGTTCGGCGCGCTTGCCCGGAGCGCTTGCCAGATGCAGCGACCAGTCGAAATAGGCGAGAGCCAGCGCCGATGGCGAAAGCCCGCCGCTGAACTGCGCCGTCAGCGCCTCGCGCATCCGGTCGATCGAACCGAAGGCCTCCAGCCCGAGGGCGTCGGAATCCGTGCCGGCCGAGGGGATCGCCGTCCTTTCGGGTGTCATGTCGCGCCTTTCCACGTTTCAGCGTCCGCCCTGCCGCTGGCGGTGATGTCAGCCCGGTTCGGGCAGGCCGCTTTCGTCATGCGGGATCGTGCCGCCTGGCGCGGCGATGCAGGTCGTCACGATTTGCTCGAGCAGGAGCTGGATCGTGTTCCGGCCGTCGTCGCGCAGTCCCTTGACCTCCAGCACGTCGCGAAGAATGGCGAGGCCGGCGAAGGCGGAGACGATGAGCGCCGCCCGCTGCTCGCCACCTGCACCGAGCCTCTCCGTCAGGGGGGCGATGAAAATCTGCTGCACGAAACGCTGCAGGATCGGCTGGGTCCGCTCGCTGCCGAGGGAACGGATCGCGATATGGAGAGGATCGACCACCCGCAGGCTCGAATCGCGTCGATGCGTGAAGAAATGCCGCGTCAGTGCCGCGCCGAGGTCCGGCGCGGCCATGGCCTCCCGCAAGCCGTCGTCGAAGGACAGCTCGAGGACGGCGGTGAACAGCTCTTCCTTGGAACCGAAGCTGCGATGCACGAGCGCGACATCGACGCCGACATCCGCCGCGATCTCGCGCAATGTCGTCTCTTCGTAGGAATGCTGTGAGAAACGCAGCATCGCGGCATCGAGGATGCGCTGCCGCGTGCGCAGGCCGGAGCGCCGGATGGTCGTCTCGATCGCCATGAAATCCGAGAATTCGTCTTGCCGCGTGGATGCAGGGACAATACGGTAATTTTATCAACAATCGTTGACATGAATCAATGCGTGACGCTCGGCTCCGGGTTCACCTGCCTCTCGCCCTGCTGCTCAGGGGCGTGCAACAGATGGAAGGGCTCCCGCCATGGCTGTGGACAAAACCGTCGCTCAACCTGCTCCCGATGCCGCGCCCGGTACAGGGGCGATGCCCTCCGCCGAGGCCGTCTTCGCGTGGTGGACGGACAGGCCGGCCGCGTTCGGAGAACTTATGTCCGGCGTCCTCGCGCAGACGGAGGCGCTGATGCGCCGGCAGGCCGATTTCGTCGGCGAGCTGTCGCGCTGTAAGCAGATCTCGGATGTCGCGTCTGTGCAGACGCGTTTCGTCCAGGATGCCTGGAGCGAGGCCGGACGGGATGCGCAGGCGGCCTTCGCGAAGCTGCGCGGCGCCTTCCTGCCGACGAGCGAGACCTGAAGATCTGTGTCGCCGCGCATGCGGCGGCCGGCAAGAGGATGACGTGAGATGATGGGTATGAAGCGCGGCTGGCTGGTCGGATTGGCCGCCCTTATCGTGGCGGGCGTGGCCTATGTCGGCTGGCAGCGCTTCAAACCCGGCGATCTGCCCGAGGGCATCGCTGGCGGCAATGGCCGGATCGAGGCAGTCGAGATCGACATCGCCGCGCGCAGCGCCGGCCGTATCCGGGAGATTATGGTCAACGAGGGCGATTTCGTCACGGCCGGCCAGATCATCGCCCGGATGGATACGGACCAGCTCCAGGCCCAGCGGCGCGAGGCGGACGCGCAATTGCGGCGCGCTGTCATCGGCATCGATACGGCAAAGAGCCAGGTAACGCAGCGCGAGGCCGAGAGGGAGGCCGCCTCGGCGGTCGTCGCCCAGCGCGAGGCCGAATACGACGCGGCCCAGAAGCGTCTCGTCCGAACCGAGCAACTCGCCGATCGCGGCAATGCCTCCGAGCAGGTTCGCGACGATGACCGGGCCCGCGCCGAGGGCGCGAGGGCCGCCGTCGGCGCCGCCAAGGCCCAGCTTGCCGCCAGCATGGCCGCGATCGGCGCCGCGACATCGGCGGTCGTTGCGGCCGAGGCGAGCGTGGTCGCGGCGCAGGCGACGATCGAGCGGCTGGATGCCGATCTCGCCGACAGCGAACTCAAGGCACCGCGCGACGGGCGCGTGCAATACCGTGTCGCCCAGCCCGGCGAGGTCGTGGCGGCCGGAGGGCGCGTGCTGAACCTCGTCGATCTCGGCGATGTCTACATGACCTTCTTCCTGCCGACCGAGCAGGCGGGGCGCGTCGCCTTCGGCGCGGAGGCGCGCATCGTGCTCGACGCCGCGCCGCGCTACGTCATTCCCGCCTCGATCTCGATGGTGTCGGATGTCGCCCAGTTCACGCCGAAGACGGTCGAGACCGCACAGGAGCGGCAGAAGCTGATGTTCCGCATCAAGGCGCGCATCGCGCCCGAGCTGCTCCGCAAATACATCCAGCAGGTCAAGACCGGCCTGCCCGGCATGGCCTATGTCAAGTTCGCCGGAGACGCGGTCTG
>NZ_DASWPE010000169.1:0-29087 GCF_036404135.1 Rhodopseudomonas sp.
CTCACCACCCTCAACGCAATCCTGCGGGACAATCAGCCATGGCAAAACGCTTGACAACCAAGACAGTCGCTGAGGCGCACCATTCGTTGAGTCGTCATCCTGAGGCGACCGAGCGAAGCGAGGGCCTCGAAGGATGCGGCAGCGCACGATGCGGCGAGCTCCGACCGCGCGGTCCATCCTTCGAGACGCCCGACTTCGCTGCGTTACTCAAGGATAACGGCAGTGGGTGGAGGCGACGACGAATCCGGATTCTGCACACGACTGCTCGCGACCACCCCTCCGGACTATTCCGGAGGATGACAAGCGATTGGAATCGCAGCGCTATCGGCAACGGCGCGCTTGATCTATCGCAATGTGGCAACACCCCGGCTGGGCCATGATACCGGCGTCATTCAGCCAACGCCGGAGGGCGCGATGCCTGCCCATACCAAGCCATATCCATTCGTCGACAAACTGATCGAGATGTTTGGCGATTGGCTCAAGCACCGCCAGGAAATCAGCGAGATGTGTCAGTTCGACGCCGCCGAATTCGGCCGCATCGCGCACGATCTCGGGGTGACCACCTCCGATCTCGACGAACTGGTCCGCCAGGGACCGCACAAGATCGACGAACTGCCCTATCTGTTGAAGGCGCTCGGCATCGACGAAGACGCGCTCGCCCGCGCCCAACCCCTGGTGTTGCGCGATCTGGAACGGGTCTGCGCCTTGTGCAAGCACAAGAGCGCGTGCGACCACGATATCGCCGACGGCACCTTGAAACAGCACTACGAATCCTATTGCGGCAACGCGGTGACGCTGGTGGCGCTGGAGCAGGACACCCATGGCGCCGCGCCGCCGGTCGCAGCACTCCCCTGATCCGGCGGCGATGGCGCGCGCGGCCTGGATCCGCCTGCTGGCGACCGCGGTCCTGATCGCGGTCGCGCCCTTGCTGCTGCGGATGCATCAGGCGTCCGGCAAGGTGTTGCCGGAGGCCAGCAAGGGCCAGCGGCTGGCCGCGGCCTGGTGCAACGAATGCCACGCCATCGAGCCCGATGCGGTGCGCACCGGGCGCCACCACGCGCCGAGCTTTCGCGCCATCGCCAACCTGCCCTCGACCACCGCGCTGTCGCTGAAGGTGTTTCTGCGCTCCAACCATCCCTCGATGCCGAATTTCATCATCGAATCGAGCGACGCCGATGAAATCGTGCAATACATCCTCGGCTTGAAGCGCAACTGATCGGGCGCCTCGCCCGATCGCAACGGACCCCGCGGGATGGATTTCGAGTTCAGCGACAAGGTCGAGCGGCTGCGGGCGCAGCTTGCCGACTTCATGCGTTTCCACGTCGAGCCGGCCAATCACCAATGGCACCGCGAGGTCGCCGCCGGGCGCTACCCGCTCAGGCTGATCGAGCGGCTGAAATCGCGGGCGTTCTCCGAGGATCTGTGGAATCTGTTTCTGCCGGGGCTTGGCCCCGACGATCCCGGGCAGCGGCTGAGCAATCTGGACTACGCACCGCTCGCCGAGATCATGGGGCGCAATCACTGGGCGCCGGAGGTGTTCAACTGCAGCGCGCCGGACACCGGCAACATGGAATTGCTGCAGCTGTTCGGTACGCCGCAGCAGCGCGCGCAATGGCTGGCGCCGTTGTTGCTCGGCGAGATCCGCTCCTGCTTTGCGATGAGCGAGCCGGACACCGCCTCCTCCGACGCCCGCAACATCCAGACCACGATCCGCCGCGACGGCGATCACTACGTCATCAACGGCCGCAAATGGTTCATCACCGGCGCGCTGCATCCGAACTGCAAAGTCGCGATCGTGATGGGCGTCACCGGCGACCAGCTCGACCCGGGCTCGACCGAGCGGCATTCCATGGTGCTGGTGCCGATGGACGCGCCGGGCCTCCGCATCCTGCGCAACATCCCGATCATGCACTACCATGCGCCGGAGGGGCATTGCGAATTGCTGTTTCGCGACGTCCGGGTGCCGGTGAGCCACCTGCTGGGCGCCGAAGGCAAGGGCTTCAAGCTGGCGCAGGACCGGCTCGGCCCCGGCCGGGTGCATCATTGCATGCGCACCATCGGACAATGCGAACTGGCGCTCGAACTGATGTGCGAGCGCGCGCTGGAGCGCAAGGCGTTCGGCAAACACCTTTCCGAATTCGGCAATCTGCAGGACTGGATCGCGGAATCCCGGCTGGAGATCGACCAGGCCCGGCTATTGGTGCTGCAGGCGGCGCACCGCATGGACCGCGCCGGCAACGCCGCGGCGCGGATCGATGTGTCGGCGATCAAGGTGGTGGCGGCGCGGCTGCAGACTCGGGTGGTCGACCGCGCCATGCAGGTGTTCGGCGCGATGGGGCTGACGCCGGATACGCCGTTGTCCTATCTGTGGACCTGGGGACGGGCGATGCGGTTTCTCGACGGGCCGGACGAAGTGCATCTGCGCGTGGTGGCGCGCGCCGAACTCGCCAAGGCCCGGCTGACGCTCGGCAACAACGCCTCGTATCTGGTGCCGCCGGCCGGGCTGTCGGTGGACTGAGGATGCGGCGGAGCATCGCCGGGCGGCGGTTGCAAGACAGATCGTCCGCGATCAGGACTGGCCGCCGCTGCGCGCCGCGCGAGGCCGTGAGCAGCGCGGGCGTTTAGGCGCGCGCCCGATGCTCGATCGAGTCCGGCCGGATGATGGTCGGCTTGGTGCTGGTCCTCGGCTTGTCGGCGACGATGGTGACCAGCCAGCGCGGCACCGCGCTGGATTTGTCCTCGCGCACCGCGCGCACCAACCCGGTGACCGACTTGCCGCCGAGGCTCAACGTCGCGCTGCGTCCGCTGAATTGCGCGATGCGGCAGCGTCGGGCTTCCTTGAGGTCTGTCGTCTCGAGCGTCTGCATCGATGATCTCCTTGTTCAGGGCGAGTAGACCAAGGCAGCGTTACGCGAAAATTAAATTGAGGCCTCGTGCGATTACCGGGCGGATCTGCCGAACACCCGCGGCCCAGCGCGCAACGCCTTTGCAATGCAGGGCTTTTCGTGGCGCCGCGGCGCTGGCGCGGCGGCGCAGGCGGCGGCGTGCGATTAGACGGACGGTGCGGTTCACAGCGCACGGCAGGACATTTAGGGTGGCGGGAAACTGCCTTCAGCTTTGCAACGGAGCCTTGGAGCATGATCCTGAAAAGTGTGGCCGCCGGTTTTTGCAAGAACATCATGCGCCATCGAAACGCTGCAGCCCGATGACGATTCGAAGAAGCGCCATCCTGCTCTAGTGTGGGGCGAACGCCGAATCGCGGCCCCTCTTTGAGTCGAACTTGCGATGAGCCTGTTTCCAACCACCGGCTCGAACGGCCGCCGTCTGGTGCTGTTCTGGCAATTGTCCCGACGCTTCTGGTTCGGCGGACGATGGTCCGTGATCGGGCTCGGCGTCTTGCTGCTCGGCGTGGTGCTGCTGCAATTGCTGGTGCAGGTCTCGCTCAACCTGTGGAACAGGAATTTCTTCGACGCGCTGGAGCGCCGCGACGGCTACGCGATGTGGGCGCAAGCCGAACTGTTCTTTCCGCTCGCCGCGGCCTCCGTCGTGCTGGCCGCCACCTCGGTGTGGGGCCGCATGACCACGCAGCGCACCTGGCGCGAGGCGATGACCCGCGACATCCTGGAATCCTGGGCCGCGAAGCGGCATGACGGCGCAATCGCCGACGGCATCGACGGCGCGGAAAATCCGGAATACCGCATCGCCGAAGATGTCCGCGTCGCCACCGATGCGCCGGTCGATCTCAGCCTCGCCTTCATCTCCTCGGGGCTGACCGCGACCACCTTCTTCGGCGTGCTGTGGACGGTCGGCGGCAGCATCGAGTTTCAGCTGTTCGGCCACCATCACGAAATCCACGGCTATCTGGTGCTCGGCGTGGTGTTGTATTCGACGCTGATGACCAGCCTGATGCTGCTGCTGGGGCGGCGGATGCCGGGCGTGATCGAAACCAAGAACCAGGCCGAGGCGGAATTCCGCGCCGCCGCGGAAATCCTGCGCGGCGACCACGCCGAGACCCCGGGCATGGCGCTGGCCGCCAAGGCGACGCTGCTGCAGCGGCTCGGCAAGGTGCTGGCGACCTGGCGCGAGCTGTGCTGGCAATTGGCCAGCACCACGCTGGTATCGCAGGCCAACTTCCTGTTCGCGCCGATCGCGGCCTATATTCTGTGCGTGCCGAAATATGCCAGCGGCGCGATGACGCTCGGCGAGGTGACGCAGAGCGCCGCCGCCTTCGTCACCGTGCAGGGCGCGATCAACTGGCTGGTCGACAACTATCAGCGGCTGGCCGACTGGCGCTCCTCGGCGCACCGGGTGTCGTCATTGCTGCTGGCGATCGACAATATGGAAGATGGCCGCGACGAAGCGCCGAGCGAGGCCGATGCGAGCGTGCCAGACCCGGCGGCGCCACGCGACGTCGACCAGGCGGCGCGGCACTCTTGAATGACGTTTCGTAGTAGATTGTTACTCTGACGCGTTTTTTTCACGCGAACCGGGATCCGCTTCGCTCGAAAACGCGATAGACGGCGCGCTGAAATTTCAGGCTGTCATTCCGGGGCGGGAGCGGCGTGAGCCGCGAGAGAACTTGGAATGACGGCTGATTGTTGACGAGGCCTCGTGCCACACAATTGTTGCGCAGGCGCATCGTGCCAGACAAACGCAGATGCGCTATCGCCCGAGCC
Organism: Rhodopseudomonas sp.; assembly: GCF_036404135.1. Taxonomy (GTDB): domain Bacteria; phylum Pseudomonadota; class Alphaproteobacteria; order Rhizobiales; family Xanthobacteraceae; genus Rhodopseudomonas_A. The sequence continues at coordinate 4,677 of NZ_DASWPE010000169.1, forward strand.
AGCCGGCGACGCGTTTTTGCGCGTCGGCGCGCGCGGTGGGATCGGAGCCGACATGGCCGTGGTCCGGCTCGTCGGCGCTGTCGCTGTCGTCAGTGTCGTGCAGCGGCACGTTGAGCCGGTCGAAGCCGTGCGCGGCGCCGGGATAGACCACGATGCTGGCCAGCGCGCTGCGACCGCGGGCGCCCTCGATCATCTGCCGACAGGCCGCCGGCGAACTGACATCGTCGCTACCGCCGATCAATAGCAGCGTCGGCACCCGGGCGCTCCAGCCCAGTCCCGACGACAGCCGGCAGTCCGGATAGAGCGCCACCGCGGAGCGGAAATCCGGCTCGCCGCCGCCAAACGCCGATTGCGGCCGCACCGCCCACAATAAGGCGCTGGCGCCGTTGGCCCAGCCCAAAAGACTGATGCGCGGCCGCGTCACCCAGGGCTGCTGCAACAGCCATTGCCGCGCGGTGGCGATGTCGGCGACCCGCTCGCGGCGCGCCTGCACCCGGCGTTCCTTGAGCCGGCATTGCGGACCAAGTTCGCGCGAGCCGTAGCTGTCCGGCAACAGCACCGCGGTGCCGGCCTTCAGCAATTGATCGACCCATTCGGCATAGCGCGGGCGCAGCGGTTCGGCGCCGCCGGCCGACAAGCCGCCGCAGCCGTGCAACGCGATCACGGTCGGAAACGGCCCGTCGCCGCCCGGCTTGTAGAGCAGCGCGTGCAGCACGCCCTCGCTGCGCGGCATGTCGACGGCTTGCGGCGCCGGCGCGCCGGCTTCGGCGGGACCGCCGCAGCACAGCATCGCGGCGAGCGCCAGCAGCGCCGCGCGCGAACCGGCACGGCGCCGCGGTCCGCCCATGCCGGGACCGGAGTTGCGAAGGCAGCGCGCGCGGGTCATGGTCGGGCAGCTTTCGAACCGGGTTGCAGGCGCAAGTGTCTGCCCTATTTGATCGCGACGCCAGCCGGCGGGGAACGCGGAATTCATCACAACTCGGTGGTTTGAAATTGCGCCGCAGCATCACATTTATGATACAATACCCGAAACGAGGAGACCGGACGTGCTGAATAAATTTGGCCCCTCGGGCCTTGGCGAAGCCCAGGTGCAGTATCTTGACGGCGACTTCCGCGTCACCTCACCCGGCACCTATGTGAAATGCGCCGTGACCGGGGTACAGATTCCGCTCGACGAGCTGAAATATTGGAGCGTCGACCTGAAAGAGGCCTACGCCTCGCCGGCCGCCGTGCTGCAACGGCATTATCCCGCCGCGCTGAAAGCCTGAGGCGTCAGCGCCGCCCGGAGCGGCGCTGGGTTTCGCGGGCCTGCGCGAGCCGCGCGATCACGAAGCCGCGCAGCGCCTTGGCATCGTCGACCTGCAGCGTCACCGCGAACGGCACCACCGATGCCGCAAAGCCGGCAGCAGCCGGATCGCCCTGCAGCCGCGCCAGATCCTTCTCGGTGCTCACCAGGTTAAGGCCGTCGCGGCGGGCGTGCTCGCTCAAGCCGGCCAGATCCTGCGCCGAGAACGGATGATGATCGGCGAACACCCGCTCGGCGGCGACGTCGATGCCGGCTGTGCGCAGCGTTGCAAAGAACCGCGCCGGATCGCCGATCCCGGCAAAGGCCAGCACTTTCTTGTCGCGCAACGCCGCCAGCGACGCCTCGGCGGGGGCAAACCGCGCCCGCAGCGGCAAGCCGCCCTGCGCCTTCACCGCGGCGGCGACCGGATCGGCCGCGCCGCCATCGCCGACGACGATCAGCGCGTCGGTGCGCGCCAGTTGCGGCGAAAGCGGCGCGCGCAGCGGCCCGGCCGGCATCACGCAGCCATTGCCGAGGCCGCGCATGCTGTCGATCACGATCAGCGCCGCGTCCTTGGCGACCGCCGGGTTCTGGAATCCGTCATCCATCAGGATCACGCTGGCGCCGCGCGCCCGCGCCAGCGCCGCGCCGGCGACGCGATCGCGCGCCACCACCACCGCCACCTCGCGCGCCATCATCAGCGGCTCGTCGCCGACCTCGGCGGCGCTGTGCCGGCCGGGCTCGACGCTGACCGGCCCGTGGAGCTTGCCGCCATAGCCGCGGCTCAGCACCACCGGGCGTTCGTCGAGTTCGCGCAGCAGCCGCGCCAGCGCCAGCGTGGTCGGGGTCTTGCCGGCGCCGCCGCCGTGAAAATTGCCGATGCACAGCACCGGCACGCCCACCGCCGTGCCCGGTTGCGCCATGCGATGCGCCGCTACCGCGCCGTACAGCGCGCCAAGCGGCCGCAGCAGGATGGAGAGCAACGACGGCGGCCGGTACCAGAAGCCCGGCTCACGCATCGGCGGCGCCCTTTTCGATCCGCAATTGCATCAGATAGGGCTCGAGCACGCCGAGCGTGCGCTCCAGCGCACCGCCGAGCTCGCCGACCACGGCCGTCGCCGCCGCCACCGCGCCTTGCCGCGCCTGCGCGTCGCCGAGCAGCCGGACGAATTGCCGCGCCAGCGCCTCGCCATCGTCGACCCGGATCGCGCCGCCTCCGCCGTCGAGCGCCTGATAGACGTCGGTGAAATTGGCGACGTAGGGGCCGTGCAGGATCGAGGCGCCGAGCTTGATCGCCTCGATCGGATTCTGCCCGCCATGCTCGACCAGCGAGCCGCCCATGAACACCACCGGCGCCAGCCGATAGAACAGCCCGAGTTCGCCGATCGTATCGGCGACGTAGATCGCGGTGGCCGGCTCCGGCAATTCGTCGCGCGAGCGCAATGCGACCTTCAATTCCGCGGCGGCGACCATGCAGGCGACGCTTTCGCCGCGATCCGGATGCCGCGGCACGATCACCGTCAAAAGATCCGGAAAGACTTTTGCCACCGCGCGATGGACGTCGAGCAACAGCGCCTCTTCGCCATTATGCGTCGAGGACGCCACGATGACCGGCCGGCCGCGGGTCGCAGCGACGAGTCGCTCCAGCCTGGCCTGGTCGGCCGGCGGCGGCTGCACGTCGAGCTTGAGATTGCCGGTGGTGACAACGCGGCGGCTGCCGAGCGCGGCGAAGCGTTCGGCGTCGACGGTGGACTGCGCCATGCAGATGTCGAAGCGGCCGAGCAGGGCCGCGATGGTCGCCGAGGCGCGTTGCCAGCGCGGAAACGAGCGGTGCGACATCCGGCCGTTGATCAGCAGCATCGGCAGCCGTCGCGCGGCGCCGGCCAGGATCAGATTCGGCCACAGGTCGGACTCGATGAACAGCGCCAGGCTGGGCTGCCAGTGATCGAGAAACCGCGCGACATAGCGCGGCGCGTCGTAGGGAATGAACTGGTGGATGATGTCGTCGGGAAACCGCCGCGCCACCACCGCCGCCGAGGTCACGGTGCCCGAGGTCAGCAGAATGCGGATGTTCAGCCCGCGCAGCCGCTCGATCAGCGCGGCGCCGGCCAGCACTTCGCCGACGCTGGCGCCGTGGATCCAGACCAGCGGCCCGTGCGGCCGCTCCAGTTTGCTGAGGCCGCGGCGCTCGTGGACCCTGGCGGAATCCTCCTTGCCCTGGCGCAGCCGGCGGGCCATCAGCAGTCGCGACAGCGGCGTCACGGCGGCCGACAGTTTCTGATAGACGCGCAGCGTCAGCGGCAGCCGGCTAGCCATGGGGCGCCTCGATCGCGCCCAGGCGCAGCGCGGACCGCGACATCCCGCGCGGCGAACGGCAAACGGAGGCGTCCCGCAGGGAACGCGGCAAGCGACGACGGCGCATGGTCAACGTGCTGGCTTGGAGTCTTGACCCGGATCGAGCAGCCGGTGCAGGTGCACGACGAAATAGCGCATATGCGCGTTGTCGACGGTCTGCTGCGCCTTGGCCTTCCACGCCGCATAGGCGGTCGCGTAGTTCGGAAACACGCCGACGATTTCCACCTGGCTGAGATCATTGAAGGTGTTGCCTTCAAGGTTGGTCAACTCGCCCCCGAGGACGAGGTGAAGCAACTGCTCGTTGTCTGGCATTTATGTTTTCCCTACCGCCGGCAGACGGAGATCGCGAACGCTAGACCGATCTGTTCTGGAAACGTTCGACGATATGTGCATGGCGATCGCGCCCCGCAGCCACCAGCACTCCATGCGTCACCTCCGGGCGATTGTAGACGATCGCATCTCCCGCAAGCGTGGTCAGCCTACCATTGGCTTCGTGCACGATCAAATCCGCCGCCGCAAGGTCCCAATCGCGGCTCTGCCCACCCGCAAACGCAGCGTCGAGCCGCCGGTCGGCGACCCGGCACAGCCGCAGCGCCAATGAGCCGATTCGCGGATACGGCGCGGCGGTGGAGGACGCCAGACCGAGGCCCTCGACCAGCGGCTTCGGTCCCGCGATCCGCGAGATGTCGAGCGCAATGCCGGCGGCGGCGCTGAGCACGGCGCCGTTCAGCGTGGCGCCCCGGCCGCGCGCGGCGAAGAAGAATTCGCCGGTGGCGGGCGCGAACACCGCGGCCAGCAGCGGCGCGCTGCCGGCCACCAGGGCGGCTGAGACGCACCAGTCCTCGCGGCCGGCGAGGTAGCCGCGGGTGCCGTCGATCGGATCGATGATCCACACCAGATCCTTGCCGAGCCGCGACGAATCGTCGGCGCTTTCTTCCGACAGCCAGCCGTAATCCGGCGTCACCGCCAGCAAGCGCGCGCGAATCAGGTCGTTGACCGCGATGTCGGCCTCCGACACCGGCGAGGACGCGCCCTTGGTCCAGGTGCGCAATTCGGTGCGAAACATCGACAGCCCAAGCGCGCCGGCCTCGCGCACGGTGTCGCTCAGCAACGCGATATCGCGTGACAGATTGCGCTGCGCGATCTCGCTGCTAGCGTCCGGCAATCGTCAGCCCCTCGATGCGCAGCGTCGGCGCGTTGGTGCCGTAGCGGAATTCCAAGTCGTTGGCCGCGGAAAGATGCTTGTAGATCTCCAACAGATGGCCGGCGATGGTGACTTCGCTGACCGCGTAGCTGCGTTCGCCGTTCTCGATCCAGAACCCGGCGGCGCCGCGGCTGTAGTCGCCGGTGACGCCGTTGACGCCGGAGCCGATCAGATCGGTGACATAGAAGCCGTCCTTGATATCGGAGATCAGCTCGGCCGGCGTCACCGTGCCGCCCTCCAGATGCAGATTGTAGGGGCCGGGCGACGGCGACGACGACACCCCGCGATGGGCGTGGCCGGTGGTGGCGAGGCCGAGCTCGCGCGCGGTCGCGGAATCCAACAGCCAGGTGGTCAGCACGCCGTCCTCGACGATGGCGCGGCGCTCAACCGCGACGCCCTCGGCGTCGAAAGTCTGCGAGCGCAGCCCGCGCTTGCGCAGCGGATCGTCGATGATGTTGATGTCGTTGTCGAACAACCGCTCGCCGAGCCGGTCCTTCAGGAACGAGGTTTTGCGGGCGATCGAGGCGCCGTTCGCCGCGTTGATCAAATGACTGATCAGCGAGCCGGCGACCCGTGGATCGAACACCACCGGCACCTTGCAGGTCGCGACCTTGCGCGGATTGGCGCGCGCCACCGCGCGTTCGCCGGCGCTGCGGCCGACCTGGTCCGGGCTGTCGAGATCGGCGGCATGCGGCGCCGAGCTGAAATCGTAGTCGCGCTCCATGGTGGTGCCGTCGCCGACGATCGCGGTCATCGACACGCCGTGGCTGGAGCGCAGATAGGAGCCGTGAAAGCCGCTCGAGGTCACCAGCACCATGCCGCCGATGCCCGACGACGCCGACGCGCCGCCGGATTTGTTGACGCCCTTCACCGCCAGCGCTGCGGCCTCCGCCGTCAGCGCGCGGCGCTCCAGTTCGGCGGTGGAGGGCACGTTGCGGTCGAGCAGATCGAGATCGGGAAACTGCCGCGCCAGCCGCGCCGGATCGGCCAGCCCGACATATTTGTCGTCGGGGGCGACGCGCGCCATCGCCACCGCGCGTTCGGCGAGTTGCGCGACATTGTCGCCGTGGATGTCGTTGGTCGACACCACCGCCTGGCGCTGCCCGACCAACACGCGCAAGCCGACGTCGTCGCTTTCCGAGCGCTCGGATTCCTCGACGCGGCCGTCGCGGACTTCGACCGACTGCGCCACGCTGCGCACCGCCACCGCGTCGGCGGCGTCGGCGCCGGCGCGCTTGGCCGCGTCCACCAGCCGCTGCGCCAGTTCGCCGAGCGCCGACTGATCGAACAGCTCCGAGGAGCCGGACGGCTCGGTCCGTGGCGTTGCGGAATGCGTATCTGATGAAGCGTTCACGAACGGAATCCTGCTGCTGGGAGGGAGATCGGCTGACCTGTCAGATGTGCGCGTTTGACGCCAACTTCAAGCGCCGATGCCGCGATCCGCGGCGGATTTCGCGGGCATTGTCCGGGCTGCCGCAAGGTCTCGTCAATCATGTCGGCCAAGGGTCTGTCAATCATGCGCGGCGATGGAGCCCCGGTCGGATTCGATTAACCAGGCTTTTTAAGCGATTCGGGACCTCGCTCAGGCAGTCTCTCACACATCGACCGGGAGCATAATTCCGGCGGGGAGATAAAATCGTGAGGCGTCAAACAGCAACAAGCGGGAGCACTCCCGCCGGGTCGAGCCGCAGCCTGCGGCTCGACCCCCTCTCACTGCCGCTCCGGTTCGACGCGCAGGACATCCGCGCCGACGGCGGCATCCGGCAAATCGAATTGCACCGCGAACGCGTCATCTTGCGCCGCGAAGTCGGCGGCATGCGGATGGCGGTCAACGTCCGGGTCTGTGATTTTCTCGGCGTCGCGGCGCGGACCACTGATCATGGCCGGATGCTGGTGCTGCTGCATCGCGATCCGTCGCTGTCGATTCCGCTCAGCGTCGGCGCCGACGCCGAGGAGATCGAGGCCGCGGCTTCGCTGTGGAGCGAGATCTTCGCGCTGCCGCAATTGCCGGAAGACAACACCCGGGAGCCGGCGCAGCGCCGCCGCCGCCACAACGTGATCAAGGATCGGCGGCCGAGATTCCTAATCCGCCGCAAAGCCGGCGATCTGCTCAACGCCGCCGGCAACTACCAGGGCGAACGCGAAATCATCGCCAGGGATTGATTTGGTCGCGGGTGAGCAAGCTCGCAGACGATTCAGGGTCGCAAACGAGTCAGCGCCGCAGGTGCGTCGGCGTGGCCCGCTCACTCATGCGTTCATCCGTCATTCCGGGGCGAGCGCCGCGTCAGCGGCGCGCGAACCCGGAATCTCGCGACACGGGATGGACTCTGCACACGTAGCAAGATTCCGGGTTCGCTCGAGCTGGCGCTCTCGCGCCCCGGAATGACAGCGTTGGTTGAATGACAGCGTTGGTTGGGAGCGCGCCGCGCTTCACAGTCGCAGAGCGGCGTGAGCGCCAGCACTGGCGTCGCTCAGCTCGCCCGCAGCACCGGCGTCGCTCAGCCCGCCCGCAACACCGCGTCGAGCAACAGCCCGGCGGCGAGCAACAGCCCGGCGTCGCGGTTGGATTTGAACAGCTTGAGGCACAACGGCGAGTCCTTGATGCGCAGCCGCACCACCTGCTGCGCCAGATGCGCGGCGAAGCCGGCGAGCCCGAGCCAGGCCGGCCAGCGCACCTCGCATAGCGCCAACGCGATGCCGATCAGCGCCACCGCGAGGCTGTAGAGCACGCTCAACGCCAGATGGGTGCGGTCGCCGAACAACAGCGCGGTGGACTTGATGCCGATCATCAGATCGTCCTCGGCGTCCTGATGCGCATACATGGTGTCGTAGCCGATCACCCAGACGATCGCGCCGGCATAAAGAAACAGCGCCGCCGGATCGATCCGGCCGAGCGTCACCGCAAAGCCCATCAAGGCGCCCCAGGAGAACGCCAACCCGAGCACCAGCTGCGGCCAATAGGTGATCCGTTTCATGAACGGATAGGCGGCGACGATGATCAAGGAGGCGATGCCGGTCAGAATCGCAAAGCCGTTGAACTGCACCAGCACCAACAGCCCGACCAGCGACTGCGCCACCATGAACACCGCGGCCTGCCTGGCGGTGACCTGCCCGGCCGGGATCGGCCGCGACCGCGTGCGCTCGACCTTGTCGTCGAGATCGCGGTCGGTGATGTCGTTCCAGGTGCAGCCGGCGCCGCGCATCGCGAACGCGCCGATGAAGAACAGCAGCGCAAACCACGGCAGCCGGCTGACGTCGTGGGCGACGCCGGCGGCCAGCGCCGCCGACCACCAGCACGGCAGCAGCAGCAGCCAGGAGCCGATCGGCCGGTCGAACCGCGCCAGCCGCAGATAGGGCCGCGTCCACAGCGGCGCCCAGCTATCGACCCAATTGCCGGTCGCATCCGCAACCCGTGCTGCCGCCGTGGTCATGTTGCGTCACTCACCGCGCCAGCACGTTGCCGTTGAGGGTGTCGAAGGTCGAGCCGCCGCTGCGCTTGGCGGTGGTGGCTTCCGGAACCGCGGTCGAGGAGCCCAGCACGTCGCTGAGGCTGGGGCCGGCGGGCCCGCGCTGTTGCTGCTGTTGCGCCACCGCGCAGACCTTGGTCTGCATCTGCTCGGTGCGCTTGTGGCCGTTCTTGAGCTGGTCGGCGATCTGCGCCGGGATGCCGCATTTCTGGCTGTTGGCCTCGATGAATTTGATCATCTTGACCTCGGCCTGCGAGAAATTGCCGATCAGCTTGCAGGCTTCGTCGGGCGGCGCGTGGCGCTGGCCGGCGGCCTGAATTGCCTTGCCGCGCTTCTCGGCGTCCTCGCGCAACGGCACGAACCGCTTCATGCAATCCTCGCCGCCGGGCGGCCCGGCCTGCGGCTGCGGCGCCGAAAAGCCGCCGGACACCGGCGGCGCCCCGGTGGAAAACGCGCTCGGCGCCCCGACCGAGGCGGCGGGAGCGCTCCCGTTCACCGGGGGGAAGGGCGAAGCGGTGGTCGCAGACTGGCCCGGCAGCGGCGCCGGAAAGGCGCCCTGCGCCAGCGCCGACGCAGCCTGCAACACACAGCCGGCCACGCTCAGCGGCACGATGAAACGTCGGACGATCAAGACGGCTCCTCCGGCAAAGTTCGAATGGCCCCCAGAATTAGTCCCTGCGCCTGAGCCCCAAAACTCAAGAAGAACTCAAGAAAACTCACGGCGGGCACGGCCTACACGACGCGATGCGGAACGCGATCAAGACCTTTTACGATTCCTGGATGGCCTTAACAACCCGCCGAATGGGGCGGCAGCGCGGCGCTCGCGATAATGTGTGAAGGAAGCCTTTGTAGTTTATCTTCGCATCGACTAGAGTTGCCAAATGAGCTTGACCCCCGACGACGGCGCTGACGCCCTGGCCCTGGTCCACGAGCTGCGGGTGGTGATCGGCCGCTTGAAACGCCGGCTGCGCGAACAGGCCTATCTCGGCGAGCTGACCTGGTCGCAGGTGGCGGTGCTTGGACACCTCGACCGCGAGGGGCCGGCCACCGTCACCGCGCTGGCCCGCGCCGAGGGCATGCGGCCGCAATCGATGGGCGCCACCGTGGCGGTGCTGGAAGCGGCCGGGCTGGTCAGCGGCGCGCCGGACCCCAGGGACGGCCGGCAGACCATCCTGTCGCTGACCGAAAGCTGCCGCGATCTGATCAAGGCCGGCCGCGCCGTCCGCGAAGATTGGCTGCTGCGGGAGATCCAGACCAAGCTATCGGCCGAGGAAATCGGCCAGCTCGCCGCCGCGGTCGCGCTGCTGAAACGGCTGGGGTCGTCATGACCGGGCGAAATCCGCGCCGCACCACCAACCCACAGAAGGACAATTGATGGCCCTCACCTTGCTCGACCCCAAAACCGCCCTGGTGGTGATCGACCTGCAGAACGGCATCGTGGCGATGCCGACCGCCGAACCCACCGCGCCGATCGTGCAGCGCGCCGCGGCACTGGCCGAGGCGTTCCGCCGTCACCGCCGCCCGGTGGTGCTGGTCAATGTCGCCGGCGGCGCGCCCGGCCGCGCCGAGCAGGCGCGCCGGCTCGGCGACATCCCTGCGGGCTGGACCGATCTGGTGCCGGAGCTGAACCGGCAGCCGAGCGACCATATCGTCACCAAGCATAGCTGGGGCGCCTTCACCGCCACCGATCTGCACGACTATCTCAAGGCGCAAGGCGTCACCCAGCTGGTGATCGCCGGCGTCTCCACCAGCATCGGCGTCGAGACCACGGCGCGGCAGGCCTATGAACTCGGCTTCAACGTCACGCTCGCCGTCGACGCGATGACCGACCTGCGGCCCGAGGCGCATGCCAACAGCCTCGCGCGGATCTTTCCACGCTTGGGCGAAACCGGCACCACCGCGCAGATCATCGCGCTGCTCGACGGCGGAGCGGCATCATGAACTGGGGGCACGAGATCAGCTACCTGTTCGGCGGCGTGTTTCTCACCAACGCCGTTCCGCATCTGGTCAGCGGCCTGATGGGCCGCCCGTTCCAGACCCCGTTCGCCAGACCCCGCGGCGAGGGGCTGTCATCCTCGACCGTCAACCTGCTGTGGGGAAGTCTCAATCTCGCGCTCGGCTACCTGCTGCTGGTCCAGGTCGGCGACTTCGATCTGCGCGCGCCCGCGCACGCCGCCGCAGCGGCGATCGGCGGGTTGTTGATCGGCGTGCCGCTGGCGCACTGGTTCGGCCGGTTCAACGGCGGCAATTCGCCGCCCCCGCCCGCCGCATGAGCGACGCGGTGAAAGGCACCTTCCGCTCGCTGCGCGGCTTCAACTACCGGGTCTGGGCGTCGGGCGCGATCGTGTCCAATGTCGGCACCTGGATGCAGCGCACCGCACAGGACTGGCTGGTGCTGACCGAACTGACGCCGAACAACGCCACCGCGGTCGGCATCGTGATGGCGCTGCAGTTCGGCCCGCTGCTGTTGTTGCTGCCGCTGAGCGGCTATGCCTCCGACCATTTCGACCGCCGCAAGCTATTGCTCGCCACCCAGGCGGCGATGGGGCTGTTGGCGCTCGGGCTCGGCCTTCTGACCATCAGCGGCGCGGTGCAGCTATGGCAGGTCTATGTGTTCGCGTTCCTGCAGGGCTGCGTCACCGCGTTCGATTCCACCGCGCGGCAGACCTTCGTCTCCGAACTGGTCGGCGAGGCCGACCTGTCCAACGCGGTGGCGCTGAATTCCACCTCGTTCAACGCCGCCCGGCTGATCGGCCCGGCGCTCGCCGGCGTGCTGATCGCAGGCGTCGGCACCGGCTTTGTGTTCCTGATCAACGCCGCCTCCTTCGTCGCGGTGCTCGGCTCGCTCAGCCTGCTGCGCCGCGACCAGTTGCATCGCGGCGACAAGGCGGCGCGCGGCCGCACCGGCTTCAGTGACGGCTTTCGCTACATCTGGCGCCGCAGCGATCTGATCGTCGTGCTGGTGATGTTCTTCCTGATCGGCACCTTCGGCGCCAATTTCGCGATCTACATTTCCACGATGTCGGTCACGGTGTTTCACGCCGGCGCCGGCCAGTTCGGCCTGTTGAGCTCGATGATGGCGATCGGCTCGGTCGGCGGCGCGCTGTTGGCGGCGCGGCGCGACAAACCGGGCATCGGGCTGTTGCTGACCGGCGCCGCGGTGTTCGGCGTCGGCCTGGCGCTGGCGGCGATCGCGCCGCAGTTCTGGCTGTTCGGCGTGGCGCTGATCGTGGTCGGGATGGCGTCGCAGACCTTCACCACCACCGCCAACAGCACCGTGCAATTGTCGACGGAGCCTGCGATGCGCGGCCGGGTGGTGGCGATCCTGCTGGCGCTGGCCTTGGGCGGCACCCCGATCGGCGCGCCGATCGTCGGCTGGGTCGCCGATACGTTCGGCGCGCGCTGGGCGGTGGGCGTCGGCGCCGCCGCGGGCTTCGCCGCAGCTCTCGTCGCGGTGGTCTATCTGGTGACGCACCGCCAGCTTCGGCTGCGCCGCGAGCCCGGCGGCTGGCGCCTGCGCTTCGACGCCACCGAGCCGCTGCGCGATTCCGGTTGATCGCGGCGAGCCGCTGCGCTTCAACAGCGGCCCGCATCCCCGTCCGACGGACCGTCCATGCCCCAGATCGAATTCCGCAGCCCGCGGCTCTATGTCGACGCCGACCTCTCCGCCGGCCTGCAGGTCGCACTGACCCGCGAGCAGGGCAACTACCTCGGCAACGTGCTGCGGCTCGGCCCCGGCGCCGCGGTGCTGGTGTTCAACGGCCGCGACGGCGAATGGCAGGCGATGATCGGCGCCGGCAAGCGGGTCGACCGGCTCGACATCCTGTCGCGGGCCCGCGCACAGGATACCCTGCCCGACGTCGCTTACGTGTTCGCGCCGCTGAAGCACGCCCGGCTCGACTACATGGTGCAGAAGGCGATCGAGATGGGCGCCTGCGCGCTGCAACCGGTGTTGACCCGCTTCACCCAGGTGACCCGGGTGAACACCGAGCGGATGCGCGCCAACGTCATCGAGGCCGCCGAGCAATGCGGCATCCTCTCGCTGGCCGCGGTCGAAGAGCCGTTGAAGCTCGAGCGCTATCTGGCGACCCGCAACACGGAACGCCTGTTGGTGTTCTGCGACGAGGCCGCCGAGGTGGCCGATCCGGTGGCGGCGCTCGCAGCCAGCCGCGACCGAGCCTCCGCCGGCATCGACGTGGTGATCGGCCCGGAGGGCGGCTTTGCTGAGGAGGAACGCGCGCTGCTGCTGCGCCAGCCGACCATCCTGCGGCTGGCGCTCGGGCCGCGAATCATGCGCGCCGACACCGCGGCAGTGGCGGCGCTGACCCTGGTGCAGACCGTGCTCGGCGATTGGCGCGGCGCCTGAACACGCTGTGGTTGCATTCAGGCCCGTTAAGCCATAGCCCATTCGACGGTCGAAACTGTCGCAACAGCATGCTAAGGGCTGCGCCGACTTCATAAAAACCCCAGCCGAGACTTCAAGATGACCAACACCGCCGCTCCTGCGACCGTGTCCGCCGGATGGGCGGACGCCCTGCTGCTGTCGTTCGGGCAGGCCGGCTACGCCAAGGCCGAGCCGGCGATCCTGCAGCCGGCGGAGCCGTTCCTCGACCTGTCCGGCGAGGACATCCGCAAGAGCCTCTACCTCACCACCGACGCCTCCGGCGAGGAGCTGTGCCTGCGGCCCGACCTCACCATTCCGGTGGCGCGGGAGTATCTGGCCTCAAAGAGCGCCGGCCGGGCCACCGGGTTCTGCTATCTCGGGCCGGTGTTCCGGCAGCGCGGCGGCGGGCGCAGCGAGTTCCTGCAGGCCGGCATCGAGTCCTTCGGCCGGCTCGACCGCGCCGCCGCCGACGCCGAAATGCTGGCGCTCGGGCTCGAAGCCACCGCGGCGTTCGGCGTCACCGAGGTCGACATCCGCACCGGCGACGTCGCGCTGTTCACCGCGCTGATCGACGCGCTCGACCTCTACCCGGTGTGGCGGCGGCGGCTGATCAAGGACTTCAACCGCAAATCCGACCTGGCGCAGGATCTGGAACGCCTCACGCTGTCGACCGCCACCCCGCGCAACGAATATGAGGGCGTGCTGGCCGCGCTCGCCGGCTCCGACCGCAAGGCGGCGCTGGCGCTGGTCACCGACCTGATGTCGATTGCGGGGGCCAGCAATGTCGGCGGCCGCTCGGTGTCGGAAATCGCCGACCGCTTCCTCGAACAATCGACCCTGAAAGGCGGCGCGCTGCCGCGCGACGCACTCGACAAGATCAAGCGCTTCCTCGCCATCTCGGGCAGCCCGGGCGACGCGCTGTTGCAATTGCGGGCGCTCGCCACCGACGCCAAGCTCGACATCGTTGCGGCGATCGACGAGTTCGAAGCCAGGATCGGCTTCATGGCCGCGCGGGGGATTGATCTGTCAGCGACGCGCTTCTCCACCTCGTTCGGCCGCGGCGTCGACTACTACACCGGCTTCGAATTCGAAGTGCACCGCAAGGACAATGGCGACGAGCCGCTGGTCGCCGGCGGCCGCTACGACGGGCTGTTGTCGCAGCTCGGCGCCGCCGAGCCGATCCCCGCGGTCGGCTTCTCGGTGTGGATCGAAGCGCTCACCGAACTCGCCAAGCCCACTCGCAGCGCCGGGAGCGCGTCATGACGACCTTCGTTCTCGCCGTTCCGTCGAAGGGCCGGCTGCAGGAAAACGCCGAAGCGTTCTTCGCCCGCGCCGGCCTCACGCTCTCCAAGCTCGGCGGCGCCCGCGATTATCGCGGCACCATCGCGGGGCTCGACAATGTCGAGATCGCCTATCTCTCGGCCAGCGAGATCGCCGCCCAGCTCGCCCGCGGCACGGTGCATCTCGGCATCACCGGCGAGGACCTGATCCGCGAGAGCATCGCCGATGCCGATAAGAAGGTGGCGCTGATCGAGGGGCTCGGCTTCGGCGGCGCCAACGTGGTGGTCGCGGTGCCGCAGGCCTGGATCGACGTCCGCACCATGGCCGACCTCGACGACGTCACCACCGGGTTTCGCGCCCAGCACAATCGCAGGATGCGGGTCGCCACCAAATACATCAACCTGACGCGGAATTTCTTCGCCGCGCATGGCGTGGTCGACTATCGCATCGTCGAGAGTGCCGGCGCCACCGAGGGCGCGCCCGCGGTCGGCACCGCCGAGATGATCGTCGACATCACCTCGAGCGGCGCCACGCTGGTCGCCAACGGGCTGAAGGTGCTCGACGACGGCGTGATCCTGCGCAGCCAGGCCAATCTGGTGGCGTCGCGCGCCGCCGACTGGTCGGCCGAGGCGCTGGAGACCGCGCGTGTGATCCTCGACCGCATCGCGGCGCGCGCCCGCGCCAACAAATACAAGGAAGTCCGCACCCGCTTCGCCGGTTGCGATGCAGCACTGCTGACCGAGGCGCACAACCGCTTCGGCGTGGTGTCGCCGTTCGGCGGCCCGACCTCGTCGGGCATGATCACGCTGCACTGCCCGCCGGCGCAGCTCTACGCGCTCGGCAGCTTCCTGCGCGACCACGGCGCCGACACCGTGTCGATCGCCTCGCTGGACTACGTGCTCGACCGCGAGAACCCGCTGTTCGCCAAGCTCGAGGGTTTTCTGCGGCAATAATCCGCCGCGGGCCCGCCGCCGCCCGTGGCGACAGCGCGCCACAAGTGCCATATGTTCGCGGCACCGACTGCGCGCTTGGAAACCGATCGATGATTCTTGGTTCTGACCTGTCCGCCCTCAGCACCGGCCACGGCGCCGCAGCGCAAAAGCTGTCGCTGGTGGTGCCGCTCTACAACGAGGCCGCCGGCCTGCCGCAGCTGCACGAGCGGCTGGTGGCGCTCGCCGCCACGCTGCGGCAACGCTACGGGCTTGGCTGCGAAGTGATCTATGTCGACGACGGCAGCGCCGACGCCACGCTCAGCGTGGCGCGCGGCCTCGCCGCGCCGACGCTCGACGTCCAGGTGGTGTCGCTGTCGCGCAATTTCGGCAAGGAAGCAGCCTTGATGGCCGGGCTCGACCATGCCGGGCTCAACGACAAGATTCCTGGTGCGGTGCTGTTCATGGACGGCGACGGCCAGCATCCGCCGGCGCTGGTCGAACAATTGGTGCAGCACTGGATCGTCGACGGCTACGACGTCGTCTACACCGCCAAGGCGCATCGCGACAACGAATCCTGGCTGCGCCGCACCGCGGTGCGCGGCTTCTACATGCTGATCAATTGGGGCGCCCGGCAGAAGATCCCGGAGGACGCCGGCGACTTCCGGCTGCTGTCGCCGCGCGCCGCCGCGGCGTTGCGGCAATTGCCGGAGCGCAACCGCTTCTTCAAGGGGCTGGCGAGCTGGATCGGCTTCCGCCAGATCCGCGTCGACTACGAGCCGGAGCCGCGCGCCCACGGCATCACCTCGTTCAACGCCGCGCGGCTTGTGGGCCTGTCGATCGAGGGCCTGACCTCGTTCTCGGTGGCGCCGCTGCGCATCGCCAGCCTGCTCGGCCTTTTGCTCGCCTTCGTGGCCTTCCTGTTCGGGCTGTCGATCCTGTGGGAGACCATGGTCAGCGGCAAGTCGGTGCCGGGCTATCCGTCGCTGGTGGTCGGGCTGATGACGATCGGCGGCGTGCAGCTAATCATGATCGGCATCGTCGGCGAGTACATCGGCAAGATCCTCTCCGAGCTGAAGGCGCGGCCGATCTATTTCGTCGCCGAACACAGCGTCAAGCGCGCCGACACCACCACGAGCGGCGGCGAACGGACCGCCGCCGAATGACGGCCGCCGCGCCGCGCCGAATCTGGCTGTGCGCCGACGATTACGGCCTCAGCCCCGGAGTCAACCGCGCGATCCGCGAACTGATCGCCGCGCGCCGCATCAACGCCACTTCGGTGATGGTGGTGGGGCCTGCGATCGGCCGCGACGAAGTCGACGCGCTCAAAGCCGTGGTCGCCGACAATCCGGATTGCGCGATCGGGCTGCACGCCACGCTGACCGCGCCGTTCTCGCCGCTGACCTTGCAGTTCCGGCCGCTGGAGGGCGGGCTATTCCTGCCATTGGCGCAGCTGTTGCAGCAGAGCATGCTGCGCCGGCTCGACCGCGGCTTCTTCCGCACCGAGCTTGCCGCGCAGCTCGCCGCGTTCGGCAATTTGTTCGGCCGCGCCCCAGATTATGTCGACGGCCACCAGCACGTTCAGCTGTTTCCGCAGATCCGCGACGCCTTCCTGGAAGCGGTGGCGGAGGCCGCGCCGGCCGCCTGGGTCCGGCAATGCGGCCGGATGCAGCCCTTGTCGCAGCGCGTCGCGATGCCGAAGGCACTATTGCTCGACGTGCTGAGTTCGCCGTTCCGCGCCCGCGCGTCGCGCGCCGCGCTGGCCTTCAATCCGGGATTTGCCGGCGCCTATGACTTCCTGAAGCAGAGCGATTTCGCCGGCCTGATGCGCGGCTTTCTCGACGGCCTGCCGGACCGGGGCCTGGTGATGTGCCATCCCGGCTATGTCGACGACACCCTGATCGCGCTCGATCCCTTGACCGATCAGCGCGAGCGGGAGCGCGCCTTCCTGCACAGCGACGCCTTCGTCGAGCTGATCGAGGCGCAGCAGGTCACGCTGCAGCGCGTCGCCGCGCCGCCGGCCGGGCCGGTCAGTTTGTCGCATACAGAAATTTAATCCGCCGCGACACTTATTGCGACATAAACGCCGCTTACATCTCCGGCACCCGCCGCAAGGACGCGATCCGCGCCTGCGAGTGGGGTGATAGGTTGCCGTGGAGAACATCATGACACCGCAAGAACGCCAGTTGGTCGACGATTTGTTTGATCGGCTCGCCCGCGTCGAAGGCGCGCCGCGCGATCCGGGTGCCGCCGACGCAATTGCGCAGGGGCTGCGCCGCGCCCCCAACGCGGTCTATGCGCTGGTGCAGACCGTGCTGGTGCAGGACGAAGCGCTGAAGCGCGCCGATGCGCGGATTCAGGAATTGGAAGGCGGCGCCGCGCCCGAGCCGCAGCGCCCCGGCGGCTTCCTCGATTCGATGCGCGACGCGCTGTTCGGCAGCGAACAGCCGCGCGGCTCGGTGCCCAACGTGCCGCCGCCGCAGCCAGCGAGCCGGCCGGCCTGGAACACCGGGCAGGTGCTGCCGCAGGCCGGCGGATTTAATCGCGAGCCCTATGGCCAGCCGGCGCAGCCCTATGGCCAGCCCGGCTATGGCGCGCCGCAACAGCAGCCGGCGTTCGGCGGCGGCGGAGGCTCGTTCCTCGGCACCGCGGCGGCAGCGGCCGCCGGCGTGGTCGGCGGCTCGATGCTGCTGTCCAGCATTCGCGGCATGATGGGCGGCGGCGCCGGCCATCAGAGCTTCGGCGATGCTTCGGCCGGCGGCGGCGAGACCCGCAGCCCGTGGAGCAGCGATCAATCCGGCGGCGATCTCGCCCGCGACGCCGGGCTCAACGACATCGGCTCATCGGGCCACCGCGCCGACGACAATTCGTCCCAGCAGGGCCTGTTCGATCAGGCGTCGAACGACGACACCGACCATGACGACATGGACATGGACTCCGACGATTTCGACGACGGCGGCGACAGCGACTACGCGTGAGCTTTAGCCAGCCGGCGTCGCCTTAAACTTCGCCACCTCCCAATAACGACAACGGCCGCCTCGAAAGGGCGGCCGCTTTGCTAGGAGCGAGTGAGATCATTTTCGATTGGGACTGCAGCCTCCAACCCAAATGCCGTCGTCATTCCGGATTGCGAGTTCGCAAGAACGAGCGAACCCGGAATCTGCCGCGGGCGCCGATAGGCCGCTACGCGTCGCGAGATTCCGGGCTCACTCGCAGCTGACGCTGCTCGCGCCCCGGAATGACGGCTTGGGACTCTTGAAGCGCATCAATCCAACTCGAAGAGTGTCTAGATCACGATCACCCGGGCGCCGACATTGACCCGGCCGTAGAGATCGATGACGTCCTCGTTGCGCATCCGGATGCAGCCCGAGGAGACGTTGGTGCCGATCGTCCACGGCTCGTTGGAGCCGTGAATGCGATACAGCGAGGAGCCGAGATACATTGCGCGGGCACCGAGCGGATTCTGCGGGCCGCCTTCCATGTGGCGCGGCAGATCCGGCCGGCGCGCCAGCATTTCCGCCGGCGGCGTCCAGTCCGGCCATTCCTTCTTCGCCGAGATCTGCTTGACGCCGCTCCAGGTGAAGCCGGGCCGGCCGACGCCGATGCCGTAGCGCAGCGCCTTGCCGTCGCCCTGCACCAGGAACAGGAACTTGTTCGGGGTGTCGATGACGATGGTGCCGGGGGTCTCCCTGCCGCGATAATCGACCAGTTGCTTTTCGTATTTCGGATCGAACGGCTGCTGCTGCGGATCGACCGCTTCGTCCTCCGGCCGCAGGCTCTGCTGCGGCTGCGCCGGCAGCAACACGCGCTGCTGCGGTTCGTAGTAGTCCGGCTGCGCCTGATAGCGCGGCGCCGGCTCGCCGTAACCGGGCTGCGCCGGGCCGTCGCTGAACAGGAATTCGATGAAGCCGCCGCCCATCCGCGAGCGTTGCGCCGACGCCATCCGCATCGGCGGCGACGAAGGCGGGTCGGCATAGATCACCGAGGGCTGCGCGCCGGGCATTTCGATTTCGATCGCCGCGGCGGGGGAGGAGCCGGCGCCAAGGAATCCTGCGCCGAGACAAGACGCGCCGGTGAGCAAGGCGAGAGTGGTTCTTTTCAACATCGACGTACTCTGCACTGTTTCGTCGGGACCGCGCCGCAAGAGCGCTTTGCGTGAACGCGATCAGTTAGAAACAAAAACGCATCGCTTTGGTAAACAGAACCGCGGTTTGGATTCACCACGTCGGCCGATCGCCGCGTTCCTTGCGACAGCGTTTATTTTCGATGAACGCCGGCCGGCATGGTTAACCGTCGGTATCGCGCAGCCCGCGAGCGCGATGCGCGATCGCGATGCGCCATGCGCCATGCGCCATGGTCTCATGCTGCGGTGAGTTACCAGCCGCGCTTTCGCGGCGCTGCCGCGGCCGTGAACGCGTCGTTAAACAGATCACGCTAACAACGAGATATTGAATGAGGGTGAGACAATCCAATGGCCGTTCAGCGCAAGCGCTTCCGCATTGAAGAAACCAGTTTGGGCGCTGCGCCTGAGCCGTTCGTCGAGAGCGAGCACGCTCCCAAGCACAGTGAGATCATGAGCGAGCTGCGTGCGATCCGGGAGCAGATGGCGATGCCGAATCCGAATGGCGCCACCAACATCGTCACCACCGAATTGTCGGCCTCCAACGACCGGCAGATCGCCGAAGCCAACGCGCTGTTGCAGAGCTACCGCGCGCAGATCGAGCAGTGCGAGAAGCTGAAGATCGAACTGGATCTGATCCACGACGCCATCAGCCGCACCAAGCGCGAGATCGCGGTGCTGCACGGCAAGAGCTTCGACGGCGATGAAATGGCCAAGGTCAACGGCGAACTCGGCGCCGTGGTCGGCGGCACCGAAGAAGCCACCCAGCTGATCCTGGAAGCCGCCGAGGCGATCGACCAGGCCGCCAGCGCGCTGACCAAGGTCAACTCGCCGGACCAGCAGAAACTGATCAGCGAGGAAATCCAGGAGCGGGTGATCTCGATCTTCGAAGCCTGCAACTTCCAGGATCTCACCGGCCAGCGCATCAGCAAGGTGATGACCACGATGAAGTTCATCGAGAATCACATCACCGCGATGATGGACATCTGGGGCGGCGTCGACGCCATCAAGGCGCACGCGCCGCCGATCGTCGACACCCGCGAAGGCGACGACAAGCTGCTCAACGGTCCGAAGCTCGACGACGAAGGCCACGCCTCGCAGGACGACATCGACGCGTTGTTCGATTGATCCGCAGCGCTGACGCCGGGCGACGACGGCGGCCCGATCGGCGGCGCAGGCGAGCGCAGCCAACAAGGAAATCAGACGCTCAACCCGTCATTGCGAGGAGCTCTTGCGACGAAGCAATCCAGGGGCTCCATGTGCGGCCGCTGGATTGCTTCGCTTTTCGGCCGGCGCTATGCGCCGTCCTCGGCTCGCAATGACAGAAACCGAGATTTTGCTCGCCGCTTTCGAGCAGGCTTTGAAAATGCCCGAAGGCGCAGGCTACGCGCGCGGCGCGCAGCGCACATAGACCATGTTGCCGTAGCGGGTGGCGGCATCCTTATCGATGAAGCGGGTCACCAGCACCCGGCCGTCGAACGAGACGATCTCGCGATCCTGATCGCCGCCGGCCGGGCCGGCCGGGCCGATATAGTTCTTGCCGCTCGGCGAGCCCTTCAGCCGCAGTTCCTGCGGCGTCGCCTGGTCGGCCAGATGCATGATCACCCCGCCGGAGGCCCCGGCGCCGATCACATAGGGGTTCTTGCATTGGCCGCGCGCGGCGTTCTCGGTGCGCGAGCGGTCGTTCGGATTCATGTAGGAGGCGAGCCCCCAGCGGCCGACGATCTCGTCGGCGCGGATGCTGGCCGGCATTTCCGGCGCCGGCGGCGGCTCGGCGACCGTCTGTTCCGACGACCCGAAGCCGCCGAACGAGCCGCACGCGGCCAGCGAGACCGCCAGAATCGATGCGGCTCCCAGATTGAAAATCGCGCGTGCGTTGCCTTTAATGACCATTGTTATCCCCGACGAAAACCCATCTGCCCGCCCCGCGGTCGCAGACAAGCGCAAAACTCCTGGCGGAGCAATGCGGTATGTTGAAACGACGCCCCCGCCCGAGGCGCTTCGAACATCCTACACCGACCTCACCAAGGTCTTAAGCGGTTGCTTGACAGGATCGGCCTCAAGCCATATTCCCGGGACGCAATTAGCACTCTTGCAGCCCGATTGCTAAGAGAAATGCGGACCGGCCGGTCGGATCGTCGATGGCACCCGATCCACTGAGCGGCATTCGTTCTCAGTCGAGTTTGTCAAAAGCAAGCCTTAAAGGAAGCCCCATGGCCAAGACCAATTTCCGCCCCCTGCATGACCGCGTCGTGGTCAAGCGCATCGATGCCGAGTCCAAGACCAAGGGCGGCATCATCATCCCGGACAGCGCCAAGGAAAAGCCGCAGGAGGGCCAGGTGGTCGCCGTCGGCCCCGGTGGCCGCGACGAAGCCGGCAAGCTGATCCCGGTCGACATCAAGACCGGCGACCGCGTGCTGTTCGGCAAGTGGAGCGGCACCGAGATCAAGCTCGACGGCGAAGAGCTGTTGATCATGAAAGAGTCCGACATCATGGGCGTGCTCTCCTGAGCGCGCTGATCAGCCGTCATCCTAAGGTGCCGAGCCAACGGGTCCGGCTTTCGCCGGCCCGCTGATAAACTCCGCGAGGCCTCAAAGGATGAACGGCTGAACGACACCATCGTCATCCTTCGAGGCTCGGCCAAGAGGGCTCGCACCTCAGGATGACGACCTTTTCATTTTGGAGCAGATATTCAAATGGCAGCCAAAGACGTCAAGTTTTCCGGAGACGCGCGCGATCGCATGCTGCGCGGCGTCGACATTCTCGCCAACGCGGTCAAGGTGACCTTGGGCCCGAAGGGCCGCAACGTCTTGATCGAGCGCTCGTTCGGCGCCGCCCGCATCACCAAGGACGGCGTCACCGTGGCCAAGGAGATCGAGCTCGAGGACAAGTTCGAGAACATGGGCGCGCAGATGCTGCGCGAGGTCGCCTCCAAGACCAATGACCTCGCCGGCGACGGCACCACCACCGCCACCGTGCTGGCGCAGGCGATCGTGCGCGAAGGCGCCAAGTCGGTCGCCGCCGGCATGAACCCGATGGACCTCAAGCGCGGCATCGAGATCGCCGTCGCCGCGGTGATCAAGGACCTCGTCAAGCGCGCCAAGCCGGTGGCCTCCTCGGCCGAGATCGCCCAAGTCGGCACCATCTCCTCGAACGGCGACACCGCGATCGGCAAGATGATCGCCCAGGCGATGCAGAAGGTCGGCAACGAAGGCGTCATCACCGTCGAAGAGAACAAGTCGCTGACCACCGAAGTCGACATCGTCGAAGGCATGAAGTTCGATCGCGGCTATCTGTCGCCCTACTTCATCACCAATGCCGAGAAGATGAGCGCCGAGCTGGAAGACGTCTACGTGCTGCTGCACGAGAAGAAGCTGTCCGGCCTGCAGGCGATGCTGCCGGTGCTGGAAGCCGTGGTGCAGTCCGGCAAGCCGCTTCTGATCATCGCCGAGGACGTCGAGGGCGAAGCCCTCGCCACTTTGGTGGTGAACCGGCTGCGCGGCGGGCTCAAGGTCGCCGCCGTCAAGGCGCCGGGCTTCGGCGATCGCCGCAAGGCGATGCTGGAAGACCTCGCGGTGCTGACCGGCGGTCAGGTGATCTCCGACGATCTCGGCATGAAGCTGGAAAGCGTCACGCTGGCGATGCTCGGCCGCGCCAAGAAGGTAGTGATCGACAAGGAGAACACCACCATCGTCTCCGGCGCCGGCAAGAAGAAGGACATCGAGACCCGCGTCGCCCAGATCAAGGCGCAGGTCGAGGAAACCACCTCTGACTACGATCGCGAGAAGCTGCAGGAACGGCTCGCCAAGCTGGCCGGCGGCGTCGCGGTGATCCGCGTCGGCGGCGCCACCGAGGTCGAGGTCAAGGAGAAGAAGGACCGCGTCGAGGACGCGCTGAACGCCACCCGCGCCGCGGTGCAGGAAGGCATCGTCACCGGCGGCGGCGTCGCCTTGCTGCGCGCCAAGAAGGCGGTCGGCCGCATCAACAACGACAATGCCGACGTCCAGGCCGGCATCAACATCGTGCTGAAGGCGCTGGAAGCTCCGATCCGGCAGATCGCCGAGAACGCCGGCGTCGAAGGCTCGATCGTGGTCGGCAAGATCCTCGAGAACAAGTCGGAGACCTTCGGCTTCGACGCCCAGAGCCAGGAATATGTCGACATGCTCGCCAAGGGCATCGTCGATCCCGCCAAGGTGGTGCGCACCGCACTGCAGGACGCGTCCTCGGTGGCGGCCCTGCTGGTCACCACCGAAGCCATGGTGGCGGAACTGCCGCGCGAGCCGGCCCCGGCAATGCCGGGCGGCGGCGGCGGCATGGGTGGGATGGGCGGCATGGGCTTCTGAGCCGACGCCCGCGGCACCACGGAGTCGAAATCGAAGGCCGTCCCCCGGGGCGGCCTTCTTTTTTGGCGCTTTGGCTGCGGATTTGTTAGGGAGAGCCTTGGTTCTGATTCATTCGGACTGGAAACCCCGGAACTTCAGGATGTGGCTGGCGAGGATCTGCAAATGCGCGCGTTCGCTCTCTGTTTGACGATTCTGCTGGCGCCCTCCGGGGTTGCGCTGGCGCAGACCAAGGCGGCGCCGAAGCCGGCCGCGCCCACCACTGAAACCCGCTATTTCACCTCGATCGACGGATTCATGGACGGCAATGCCGACGTCGTGCTGAAGGAGGCCCGGCAGGGCAAGGCGGTGACCTCGGCGGTGCTCGACGTCTGCTATCCCGCCGACAAGACCAGCGACCGCAAGGACCGCTTCGTCGCCAATCTCACCGTCAACGGCCAGACCCTGAGCGGCACCACCCAGAGCCTCGGCGACAAGTCGCCGGTGACCGTCAAGCTGATCCGCAAGCCGACCGGCGAGACCTTCGAATTCAAGGGCAGCGTCAGCATCGGTTCGGCCGTCAGCGAGATCGCCTCGGCCGACAATACCGATCTCAGCGAGAAGGAATTCCAGGAGAACCAATCCACCGACGAGAGCATCGCGGTGGCGCCGAAGGATTTCACCGAGGTCTCGCCGGAAGCCGTCGGGATCCGGATCAAGCTCGAGGCGGCGACCGATTTCCTGAAAGCGCTGAAGGGGCAGAACGTCGAGGTCGGGCTGGCGGGCCTGACGGTGTCCTGCGACGCGCTGCGCGCCGGCGAGCAGATCATCAATCTCAGCGTCGATCCGGATCGCGCCGCCGGCCTGATCGCCAAGGCCAAGGCCTCGCCCGGCGTGGTCGCGGCCGGCTGGACCAGCGGCCTTGTCGACATGGATCGCGCGATCCGTTTTAGCGCGGCGGAGTGGCGCGACGGTGAGCGGGTCAACCGCGACAAGCTCGCCGGCGCGATCGCTACGGTGCTGGCCAAGAGCCTCGGCGCCAAGCTTGCGAGTTCGAGCTGGAGCGA
>NZ_DASWPE010000170.1:0-20221 GCF_036404135.1 Rhodopseudomonas sp.
ACCTCGTGCGCCATTCGGGCGCCATCAGCATCCACGTCGTCGCCGGCGAGGCGGCCGAGGCCGAGCCGGTGCCGCGCAAGACCGTGCGCACGGCGCCCGTCGTCCCCTCCGTCGCGCCGCTCCCCTATGCCGTGGCGCTGCTCGCCGTTGCGGCGGCGCTCAGCACCGGGCTGGTGCTGCAGCCCTTCGTCTGGGTCGAGAACGCCGACCTCGTCCTGCTCACCGCGGTGGTCGCCGTCGCGGTGCGCTTCGGGCTCTGGCCCTCGCTCGCCGCCGTGGTCGCGGCCTCGCTCGCCTACAACTTCTTCTTCCTGCCGCCGCTCTACACCTTCACCATCGCCGAGCCGACCAATATCGCCGCGTTCTTCTTCTTCATGCTGATCGCGCTGTTGGTCTCCAACCTCGCCGGCCGGGTGCGCAGCCAGGCGGTGTCGGCGATCGGCCGGGTGCGCACCACGGAATCGCTCTACGCCTTCAGCCGCAAGCTCGCCGGCACCGCGACGCTCGACGACGTGCTGTGGGCCACCGCCTATCAGGCGGCGCTGATGCTGCATGTGCGGGTGGTGCTGCTGTTGCCGGAGGACGGCCGCATCGTGGTGAAGACCGGCTATCCGCCGGAGGACCAGCTCGACGACGCCGACCTCGCCGCGGCGAACTGGGCGTGGGCCAATGATCGGCCGGCCGGGCGCGGCTCCGATACGCTGCCCGGCGCCAAGCGGCTGTTCCTGCCGATGCGCACTGGCCGCGGCCCGATCGGCGTGATCGGCATCGACGACGACCGCAGCGGGCCGCTGCTGACGCCGGATCAGCGCCGGCTGCTCGACGCGCTGGTCGATCAGGGCGCGCTGGCGATCGAACGGGTGCAGCTGGTCGAGGACATGGACCGGGTCAAGCGCTCGGCGGAATCCGATCGGCTGCGCCAGGCGCTGTTGACTTCGATCTCGCACGACCTGAAGACGCCGCTCGCCGCCGTGCTCGGCGCCGCCTCGACGCTGCGCGACCTCGCGCCGAAATTGTCCGACGCCGAGCGCGCCGATCTGCTCGGCAGCATCGTCGAGGAATCCGAACGGCTCAACCGCTTCATCGCCAATCTGTTGGACATGACCAGGCTGGAGGCCGGCGCGGTGGTGCCGAACGCGGCGCTGCACGATCTCGGCGAGGTGGTCGGCAGCGCGCTGCGCCGCGCCGCGACGATTCTCGCGCATCACAAGGTGACGCTCGCCATTGCCGCCGATCTGCCGATGCTGCAGATCGACGCCGTGCTGTTCGAGCAGGCGATCTTCAATCTGCTCGACAACGCCGCCAAATACGCCCCCGATGGCACGACGATCACGGTCAGGGCGGCGCGCGACGGCGACGCGGTGCTGCTGCAGGTGCTCGACGAAGGCGAGGGCATTCCGCCGGAGGATCTGGAGACGGTGTTCGACAAATTCTATCGGGTGCGCAAGGCCGATCAGGTGCGCGCTGGCACCGGGCTTGGGTTGGCGATCTCGCGCGGCTTCGTCGAGGCGATGCAGGGCAGCATGACCGCGGCCAACCGCGGCGATCGCAGCGGCGCGGTGCTCAGCATCCGGTTGCCGGTGCCGCCGGCCAGCGCCGCATTGGACACCGCGGCATGACCGGCGTTCCGATCAAGGTGCTGGTGATCGACGACGAGCCGCCGATCCGCAAATTGCTGCGGATGGGGCTCGGCACCCAGGGCTACGACATCCTGGAAGCCAGCAACGGCAAGGTCGCGCTGGAGCAATTGGCGCACGGGCCGGCGCTGATCATTCTCGACCTCGGCCTGCCGGACATCCAGGGCCACGAATTGCTGCGCATCATCCGCGCCCGCAACGATCACGTGCCGATCGTGGTGCTGTCGAGCCGCGGCGACGAGGCCGGCAAGGTGCAGGCGCTCGATCTCGGCGCCGACGATTATCTCACCAAGCCGTTCGGCATGGACGAATTGCTGGCGCGGCTGCGCGCTGCATTGCGCCATCAATTGCAGGTGCAGGGCGAACGCCCAGTGTTTCACGCTGGCTCGCTCGCGGTCGATCTGGTGCGCCGCATCGTCAAGGTCGGCGACAAGGACGTGAAGCTATCGCCGAAGGAATACGAGCTGCTGCGGGTCTTGGTGCAGCACGCCGGCAAGGTGCTGACTCATCGCTTCCTGTTGAAGGAATTGTGGGACGAACTCACCGACGCGCAATATCTGCGGGTCTATGTCCGGCAGTTGCGGCAGAAGATCGAACCCGATCCGGAGCGGCCGCAATTCCTGTTCACCGAAACCGGCATTGGCTACAGGCTGCGCGCGCCGGATTAGGTTGTAGTGTGGCGCGACACCTGTCGGTAGGTCGGCGCATCGGCAATTTGGTGGATCGTGCCACTGAAATTGGTGGATCGGTGCGTCCTGGAAATTGGTGGGTCGGTGCGCCCCTGGAAATTGGTGGGTTGGTGCGCCGGCAAAATAACAAGCTGTCATTCCGGGGCGCGAGGGCGTTAGCCCGAGCGAACCCGGAATCTGGCAACAGCCGCTGATACGTCGGGTTGTACACTTGCCCTTGCGGCAAGATTCCGGGTTCGCTTGCCGCTCTCGCGGACCTCTCCCCCCGTCGTCCCTGCGAACGCAGGGACCCATCACCCCTGGCCTTGGTAAGAGCGCGTAGCAGCGGCCGCGATGCCGAGCAGCGACTCCGCGCCCTATGGGTCCCTGCGTTCGCAGGGACGACGCGTTGAAGCGTTCACCCGCAAGAATCGAAGTCGTGCTTGGGGCGCTCGACGAACGCAACGGCGTGGCGAAGCATCCCCGAAAGCCGTTGCCGGACACCTCTTTGCATCGCCTTGGCGGCGAGGTTCAATGCCGCGAGAACAGGTCGCGCAGGCGGCACAGCGTGGTGGTGATGTCGAAGCGCTGATCGGGCAAGGCTTCGCCGGCGATCAGGCGGTTGATCGCCGTCACCGGATCGGTTTCGCCGGTCAGCAGCACGTCGGCGCCGCGCTTCTTCATGTGGCGGATGAAGCCGTCGCCGGCGCTGCCCGCCAGCATGATCTCGACGCCGTCGAGCGGATGCGGGCCGTCGTCCTTGAAATAATGCGGCAGCTGCTCTTTGGTCAATTCGACGCGGGCGGGCGCCGGCAGTGCTTGGCCGGCGTGGTGATCGGCGAGATCATACACCAGCCAGCAGGTCGACTGTCCGGCATGGCCGCTGACGGTGGCCCAGTCTTTGGTGGGGACGGCGATCTTCATGTCCAGTCTTTCGATCGAAACAGACTGGCTCGCATAGCACATCCGGCGGCGGGACGGTCAAGCCGCGCCGCGGTCCTCGTCATTGCGAGCCGAGGGCGGCGCAGCGCCGGCCGAACAGCGAAGCAATCCAGGGGCTGCGTGCTTGGCCCTGGATTGCTTCGTCGCAAGAGCTCCTCGCAATGACGCGCTGAACGGCCTGCTACAGCGGCTCTGCGTCGGACGTCAGCGGCGCACGGCGCGACGGATTCCACCGCGACACCGTCCACCACAACGGCGCCACCACGGCGGCGGCGACCAGCAGGATCAGCAGCACGAACATCGCCGAGCGCTCCAGAAAGGCGATGCCGGGCACCGCCAGCCCCAGCAGCACGCCGACCAGGCCGATCTTCCAGGCCTTCAGATGGACGCCGGCGGTGAAGGTGCCGAGCGCCAGCACCGTAAGCACCGACAGCGCGCTGGCCTCCGCGGTCATCATCCGGGTGACGTCGGAGACATAGACCAATTCCATCGCTAGCAGCACCGCCACCCAATGCAGCGCCTGAGTCCAGATCAGCCGCACCCGGTCGTGCCGGCTGGTGGCGTCGCCCCAGCCGGCGGCGATGCAGATCGCGCCGACCACCGGGGTCAGCACCATCCAATAGCCGCGGATCGGCGCGTCCGACAGCCCGGTATAGGCGATGCCGAGCAGCACCAGCACCAGCATCAGCAGATATTGCCATTCCTGCAGCACGAAGCCGAGCACCGAGGATCGCCAGCTCGTCGGCGCGGCGATCTCGGGAGCCGGGGTCGGTTGCGGCGGCGCCAGCGGATCTGGCGAAAATTCGGCGCCCGGCGGCAGTTCGGCGGGGTCGGGCGGCAGCTCGGCGGGATCCCGCGGCAATTCGGCTGCGGGCGGTGCCGGGATCGGGTCTTGGATCGGATCTTGGATCGGATCTTGCGGCAGCTCGGCGTCGCGGGGGGGCAGCTTGTCGTTGTCATGCGGGAGGTTGGTCATCGGAACGCTCGCCATGCTCGGGGAACTCGAAAATAAGCGGCGTGGAACAGTTTGGTTCCCGCAGCCGCCAAGCCGGCGCCGCCGGCCAACGATACCGCCGATGGATCAGACCCCGAGCCGCATCGCATGCGCGGTGACCTCATGGCGGAATTCGCGGCCAAGCAATTCGAACAGCGCGAACGCCTCGATGCCGAATTCGGCGATCAGTTTGTGCGGCGGCAGCCGGCGGTCGCCGATCCGCCGCTTCAGGTGCTCCAGCCGCTCGCATTGTTCGGCCCATAATTGGTCGAGCAGCGCCAGCATCACCCGGCGCAGGATCTCGCCGAGCGCGGCTTCGCCGAGCGCGTCGATCTTGCGCTGCATCCACTCCGCCGCGGTGGCCTGCAGCGTGGCGCGCAACGCGCCGGCCTGCGCCGCGCGCGCCTTCGAGGGCTGCGCGATCGGCACCGCCAAAGTGAGGATCGCGCGCACCGCGGCGTCGAGGCCGGCCGTGTCCCACTTGGCGGAGGCGGGCGCGAAGCGCGCCATCAGGTCGTCGATGGTGTCGTCGCGAAACTGCGCGACCAGCGCCAGCGGCGCCGGCTCGTCGCGGATCGCGCGGCGCTGCGCGTACAGCGTCTCGCGCTGCGTGGTGATCACCTCGTCGAACCGCAACAGCGCGAGGCGCTGATCGAAGCCGCGCGCCTCCTGGCGCTGCTGGGCGAGCGCAATCCGGCGCTGCGCCAGCGCGGGATCGCTGGGCAGATCGCCGTGCGGCAGCCGCAGCAGATCATCGTCCAGCGCGGCATGAAATACGGTGCGGCCGGGATCGCCCTGGCGGCCGGCGCGGCCGCGCCATTGCGCGTCGCGGCGGCGATGCGAATGATGTTCAGTGCCGATCACCAACAGCCCGCCGGCGGCGAGGGCGCGGGCGCGCAGCGCGTCATCCTGCGGCACGCCGCCGAGCCGGATGTCGGTGCCGCGCCCGGCCATCGCGGTGGCGATCGTCACCGCGCCGGGCCGGCCGGCGCTGGCGATGATGCGGGCCTCGTCGGCGTGGTGGCGCGCGGTCAGCACGGTGAAGGACTTTGCTGAGACGGCGTCGCCCTGGCTCCAGCCGTTGCTTGTGAAATACGCCGCCATCGCCTCGCAGTGCTCGATCGACGGGGTGCCGACCAGCACCGGCTGGCCGCGGGCGTGGGCGGCGTCCACCGCAGCCAGAATGGCGCGCAGCTTGTCGGCCCCGGTCCGATGCAGCATCGTCTCGTCGCGCCGGATCATCGGCCGGTCGGTCGGGATCGCGATCACCTCCAGGCCGTAGATCGCGCGATATTCCTCGGCGTCGCTGCCGGCGGTGCCGGTCATGCCGCAAAGCCGGTCGTAGCGGCGGAAGAAGGTCTGGAACGTCATCGACGCCAGGTTGCGGGTTTCTTCGCCGATCGGGCGGCCTTCCTTGGCCTCCAGCGCCTGGTGCAGCCCCTCGTCATAGCGCCGCCCCGGCAGCATCCGGCCGCTGCCCTGATCGACGATCACCACCTCATGGTCCTGCACGATGTAGTCGCGGTCGCGCTTCAGCAGCACATGGGCGCGCAGCGCCTGCACCACGTGATGCAGCAGCGAAATCGCTTCGATCTCGTGCAGCGTGGCCGCGGCCTGCAACAGCCCGGCCTGGCGCAAGGCGCGCTCCACCGCGTCGTAGCCAAGATCGGTCAGCGCGACGCGGCGGCGCTCGTCGAGCTCCACATGCGCCGGCTGCAACGCGGCGACGATGCGGTCGATCAGCCGATAATAGTCGGATTGATCGCCGAGCGGCCCGTACAGCGACAGTGGCACGCCGGCGTCGTCGATCAATACCGCGTCGGCCTCGTCGACCAGCGCAAAGGCATGGCCGCGCTGCACCGTCTCGGCCGCGGAAAATTTCAGATTGTCGCGCAGATAGTCCAGCCCGAACTCGCTGGCCATGCCGTAGCTGATGTCGCAGGCGTAAGCGGCGCGGCGCGCGTCGTCGTCGCTGTGCTGGGTGATCAGCCCGACGCTGAAGCCGAGCGCTTCGTAAACGGGACGCATCCATTGCGCGTCGCGGGCGGCGAGATAATCGTTCGGCACCGCGACATGGACGCCGCGACCCGGCAGCGCCTGCAGCGCGCAAACCAGGGTGGCGGCGAGCGTCTTGCCCTCGCCGGTCTGCATTTCGGCGATGGCTCCGTCGCGCAGCGCCAGCGCGCCGATCAGTTGCGCCGGCACATGAGTCTGCGCCAGCGTGCGCCGCGCCGCCTCGCGCACCAGCGCGAACATCGGGATGGTGAACTCGTCGAGCGACGCACCGGCAGCCGCGCGGGCGCGGAGCTGTTGCGCGCGCTCGCGCAAGGCTGCATCCGACAGCGGCGCGTGCTGCGGGGCGAGCGCGATGATCCGCTCGGCCAAGGTGTGGTAGCGCGCCAGCCGGCGCGCGGCGCGCGAGCCGAACGCGGCGCCGAGCCGTCGCAGCATCATTTCAACTGGAACAGGATCGGCACTGAGAAGGCGAATTGCGTGCCGCCGACGTCGGCGGGCGGCACCGGCAACGGCTGCGCGCGCTGCAACAGCGCCAGCGTCTCGCGGTCGAGCGCGTCGGAGCCGCTGCCCTTGACGATCGAACTCGACATCACATGGCCCTGGCGATCGACCACGAACGCCACCTTGGCGACGCCGCTTTCGCGCCGCGCCTGGGCATCCGGTGGATAGCGCTTGTTGCGTTGCAGATGCAGCGCCAATTGCCGCTTCCAGCTCACCAGCATCGCGGTGCGCGCCGCCGACGCGGTCGGCGCGGTGGTGGCGGAGGCCGCGACCACCGGCGGCGTAGCGTTCGGGGTCTTTTCCGCGTCGTCCTTCTTCGCTTCTTCTTTCTTCTCCGGCGGCGCCGCGGTGTTGAGCGCGACATCCGGCTCGGCCACCGCAGGTAAAGGCGGCGTCGCCATTGGCTGGTCGGGGGTCGGCTGCGGGTCCTTGACCGGCTCGGCCTTGTCCTCGGGCTTCAGCTCGGCCTTCTCCATCGGCGGCGGTGCCGCGTCGGTCTGCATCTGCTCCTCGCCGGGCGCGACGTCGCGCGCTTGCGAGTCCTTGAAGGATTCGGTGGTGAAGTCGACGTCGATCGCGGTGACGGAATCCTGGGTGTCGCCTTCCGCCGGCGGCTTCGCCAGCAATGCAGCGGCAACCGCGCCGTGCAGGCTCAGCGTTACCACGAAGCAGATGCCCCAGCGCGCAAAATCCTTGCGGCTGACGCCGCGATAGGAGGCCACGCTCATGGCGCGCTTTCCAGCCCGACCAGCGCGATCTTGAGATAACCGGCGCTGCGCAGATCGTTCATCAGCGTCATCACGTCGCCATAAGGGACGGTCTTGTCGGCGCGCACGAACAATCGCTTGCTGCGATCCGACGATGTCAGCCGATCGAGCGAGGCGGCGATGCTGTCGCGCGACAACGGGTTTTCGCCGACCGCCAAGGAGTGATCCGCCTTCATGGTGACGAAGATCGGCTTCTCCGGCCGCGGCTGCCGCTTCATCGTCGAGGCCGGCAGATCGACCGCGACGTCGACGGTGGCGAGCGGCGCCGCGATCATGAAGATGATCAGCAGCACCAAGATGACGTCGATAAACGGCGTGACGTTGATTTCGCTAAGCTGCTGCATCTCGTCGTCGGCGGATGCGGTCTGGAGTTGTCCGGCCACGCACTTCTCTCCGGTCTATTCGGCGGCGTGGCGGCGCGGCATATAGGAGACGCGGTCGAGATCGCGGCTCACCATGCGCATCAACTCCGCCGAGCCGTCATTCAAGAGGCCGCGGTAACCCATGATCGAGCGCGCGAACAGGTTGTAGATCACCACCGCCGGGATCGCGGCGACCAGGCCGAGCGCGGTGGCGAGCAGCGCCTCGGCGATGCCCGGCGCCACCACGGCGAGATTCGTGGTCTGCGATTTCGAAATGCCGATGAAGGCGTTCATGATGCCCCAGACGGTGCCGAACAGCCCGACGAACGGGCCGATCGAGCCGATCGTCGCCAGAATGCCGGTGCCGCGGGTCATCCGCCGCGCCGCGCCCGCCTCGACGCGGCTGAACAGCGAGCCGACGCGTTCCTTGATGCCGTCATGATTGGCGGTGTCCTGCGAGCGTTGCAACTCGCCGGCCGCGGCGCGCGCCAGCACCGCGATG
Source organism: Rhodopseudomonas sp. (assembly GCF_036404135.1). Taxonomy (GTDB): domain Bacteria; phylum Pseudomonadota; class Alphaproteobacteria; order Rhizobiales; family Xanthobacteraceae; genus Rhodopseudomonas_A. The sequence goes on from NZ_DASWPE010000170.1 coordinate 8,390, forward strand.
TCGCTGTCGGCGTCCTGCAGCTTGGCGCAGGCTTCGCGCAGCGTCTGCGAGGCCTCGACGATGGACAGATCGCGGCCTAAGCGGCGGCGCGCGGTGGCGAGCTCGATGGTCTTGGTCAGCCACACCGACCAGGTCAGCACCGAGGCCAGCGCCAGGCCGATCATCACCATTTTGACGATCGAATCCGCGGCCATGAACATGCCGATCGGCGTCAATTCGTGCGGCAGCACCGCGAGATCCGAGGCCTGCGCCAGTTCGGTGGCCGGCGGCATCGATGCGGAGTCGGAGACGGCCTGCGGCGGGTTCGGCGCCTGCGCCATCGCAAGGCTCGGTGGGAGACTGAGCGTCGCCGCCAACAGCAGCGCCACCAGGGACCAACCGGCGCGATCGCTCGATCGTGCCGCGCATCCGCGAAGAGAACCCAGTATCATCCGATGATTTCTTTTGTTGTTGTGCTGACCGACGACCGCGCCATTCACCGCGCTGAAGGCGTCAGCCCCGCCTCAGGTGGTCTATCGCTACCGCTTCGCGATTGAAAGAAACAAGCCGCGTGTGATTTTAGAATCGCTAAAATGCCGATTTGGAATCTTTCTAGCTTTGATCGGCGCGACCGCGGCGTACTTCAGACATCGCCTTGAGGCGTGCCGCGCAGCCGCCTCGCTCGCATCATGCACTCCTCATCATACAGTCAACGCGATCGGGCTTATGAGTCTGTCACTGCGAGGAGCTGTTGCGATCAAGCAATCGAGGAACAACCGAGTTGCCCCCGGATCGCTTCGCTTGCGTGCGACGCTGCGCTGAATGATGACGCTCTGTGCTTCGCCCGCTTAGTAGCGAATACGCAAGGCGAACGCAGCAACACTAGAACATCTATAAACCCGCGCGTTTGACCGTTTTGATCCGTTGCAGCGACGTAGTCGCAAAGCTAAGACAAAATCGGGCGCAGCCTAACTCGCGTGGTTAGCAGGCCCGGGGCAGATCATCATAACGTGGGGGAGTTCAGGCTGATGAGCATCGTATCGCTCGGGCAGGCGGGTGTCAGACCATTCAGCGGCGTGCTGTCACGCGGCCCTTCCAAGCTGGCCTGGAGCAAGACCACGATCGGCATCGCATCGGTGATGCTGATGCCGGACTCCGCCGATGCCCAGCCGGTGTCGAGCGGCGATGATCTTCCGCAGGTGCGCGTCACCGCGCCGAAGCGACAGCAGGCCAAGCGACAGGCGACGCGCCGCGCGCCGGCGCGCACCGCGCCGGCGGTGGCTACCGCGCCGAACGATGCGGTGGTGCATCCGGTGGTCGGCGACGGCGCCGGCGTGGCCGGCTATCACACCCCGGCGCAGGCCGGGATCTCGCGGTTTCCGGCGCCGCTGCTCTCGACGCCGCAGACCGTCAACGTGGTCTCGCAGCAGTTGATGCAGGACCAGCGCACCACCTCGGTGCAGGACGCGCTGCGCAACGTGCCTGGCATCACCTTCACCGCCGGCGAAGGCGGCGTGCAGGGCGACAACGTCACCATCCGCGGCTACACCGCGCGCAACGATTTCTATCGCGACGGCATCCGCGACCCCGGCTGGTACACCCGCGACGCCTTCAGCTTCGATCGCGTCGAGGTTTATAAGGGGCCGTCGTCATTCCTGTTCGGCCGCGGCTCCACCGGCGGCGTCATCAATATCGTGTCGAAGACCCCGCAGAATCGCGACTTCTACGTCGTCGAGGCGACCGGCAACAGCGCCGCCGGCGGCCGGGTGATGACCGACTTCAACAAGACCTATGGCGACGTCACCGCGCGGCTTTCGATGCTCGGCTACGACACCGACGTCGCCGATCGCGACAACGTGCACACCAAGCGCTACGGCTTCGCGCCCTCGGTGGCCTGGCAGATCACCGACAACACCAAGGACACGTTGAGCTACGTCTATCAGAACGACGACAACATCGCCGACCGCGGCATTCCGATGTTGCCGGGCTCGTATTTCGGCACCAGCTATCGGCAGCCGGCGCCGGTGTCGCGCAACACCTATTTCGGTGTGCTGACGCCCGGCCAGGACGACGTCGAGCGCACCGAGGCGCATATCCTGACCAACAAGCTCGAGCACGACTTCGTGCCGGGCCTGAAATTCACAAACACCACCGGCTATTCCAACGTCGAGCGCTTCAATCGCACCCGCCCGGTGCAGCTCTCCGGGCTTGGCACCGGGACCTCGAACCTGTGGGACTCGCCGGTCGGCGGCACCCGGCTCGCCACCACGGGTTCGCCGCTGACCACCGCCACCGCGCTGAACAATATCTGGATCGCCAACACCAACCACTTCCAGAACCAGACCAACAACGAGCTGATCAGCAACGTCAGCGACCTCAACGCCAAATTCGCCACCGGCCTGCTCGAGCACAACGTTCTGGGCGGGGTCGAGGTCAGTCATGAAAATCGCGAACAGTATCGCACCGTGTTCGGTGATTCCTACCGCATCAACGTGGCGGCGCCGGACCCTTACGTGACCGGCGTGCTCGATCCGCGGACCACGGCGACGGTCTCCAAATCCGACACCGTCGGCGTCTATCTGCAGGATCAGATGAAGGTGACGGAATGGCTGGAACTGTTGGGCGGCGTGCGCTTCGACAATTTCCAGGCCAGCAACCAAGCCTACACCTACAACCGCGGCAGCGGCGCCGTGGTCAGCAGCGGAACGCTGCTCAACGGCTCGGCGATCTCGGCGCCGACCGATCTGTCGTCCGACAACAGCTTCGTCAGCTATCGGGCCGGTATCGTGCTGCATCCGACGGCGAATTCCAGCCTGTACTACATGCGCGGCACCTCGGCCAATCCCCCGGCGGAATTCACCACCATCGCCAGCGGCCAGCAGACGCTCGATCCGGTGGAATCCGAGGTCGACGAAATCGGCGCCAAGGCCGATCTGTTGAACAACAAGCTCAACGTCAACGCCGCGCTGTTCCGCATCAAGAAGAACAACGATTACGAGAACCAGGGCACCACGGCGGCGCCGAATTACGTCGCGATCGGCAACTCGCAGGTCGAGGGCTTCGAGATCGGCGCCAGCGGCAAATTGACCGACGCCTGGAGCGTGTCCGGCGGCTACGCCTATCTGAAATCGACGCTGCTGGACTCGCTGACCACCGCCAATATCGGTCACGAACTGGCGATGACGCCGAAGAACTCGTTCTCGGTGTTCACCACCTACGATCTTGACTCGCAATGGACCATCGGCGGCGGCGCGTTCTACGTCGACTCGCGGTTTTCCAGCGTCGCCAATGACGCGCGGATCCCGGATTACTGGCGGTTCGACGCGATGGCCGCCTACAAGGTCGATCGCAATTTGACGTTGCAGCTCAACGTCTACAACCTGACCGACAAATATTACTACGACACGGCGGCGGGTGCGGGCTACGCGGTGCCGGGCGCCGGGCGCTACGTCTCGGTGTCGGCGCGGGCGTCGTTCTAACACTTCTGATCCGTCATCCTGAGGAGCCCGGCAAAGCGCAACGAAGCCGGGCGTCTCGAAGGATGACGGATGTGGGGCCCATGGTTCAAGACGCGCGCCCCAAGCGGGCGCGCTCCTCACCATGACGCTGGGGTTGGGGCGGGCTGTGGTTTGTGGTGCCGGGCGTCGTTGCCGATTCAAGGAGAGACTATCGCGTGCTGGTTCATATTCCCGAAGTGCTCTCGCAGGACGAGGTGCGGCATTGCCGCGAGGTGATGGCGCAAGCCTGTTGGGTCGACGGTCGCGTTACCGCCGGCCACCAGTCGGCGCAGGTCAAACGCAATCTGCAATTGCCGGAGCACACCGACGCGGCGCGCGAACTCGGCGATCTGGTGCTGCGGGCGCTGTCGCGGCATCCGTTGTTCATGTCGGCGGTGCTGCCGAAGACGATCTTTCCGCCCTTGTTCAACCGCTACGACGCCGAGGGCGAGATGAATTTCGGCTCGCATGTCGACAACGCGATCCGCACCATTCCCGGCACGTCCATCCGCGTGCGTACCGACGTGTCATCGACGCTGTTCCTATCCTCGCCCGACGACTATGACGGCGGCGAATTGGTGGTCGAGGACACCTATGGCAGCCACGCGGTGAAACTGCCGGCAGGCGACATGGTGGTCTATCCCGGCACCAGCCTGCACCACGTCACCAAGGTGACGCGCGGCTCGCGGATCGCGTCGTTCTTCTGGACCCAGAGCATGATCGGCGACGTCACCCGCCGCGCGATGATGTTCGATCTCGACATGTCGATCATCCGGCTGAACGCCGATCACCCCGATCACCCCTCGGTGGTGTCGCTGACCTCGCTGTATCACAACCTTCTGCGGCAATGGGCCGAGGTGTGAGGCTTAGTCCAGCATCGCCTGCAGCGTCGGCGAGATGTTTTCCACCAGTGCGCCGTCGGGCGATCTGAACAGCAGCGCCGCGGCGAGACGGCGTTGCGCGGCGAAAGCTGGCCCAGCCTGGGGCCCCAGCACCATCAGCGCGGTGGCGTAGGCGTCGGCCTCCATGCACGAGGCGTGCAGCACGCTGGCGCTGACCATGGCGTTGTCGATCGGCGCGCCGCTGCGCGGATCGATGCTGTGCGAGAAATGACGGCCGTGCTGCGCGTAGCCGCGCTCGCAGCCCGAGGTGGCGATCGCCATGCCGTGCAGCGCCACCAAGAGCGGCGCGGTGCTGAGTTGCTCGCCCACGGGGCGGTTGATCGCCACCCACCACGGCATGCGGTCCGGCTTGACGCCGCAGCCGGCCAATTCGCCGCCGATCTCGACCAGCGTATGGTCGACGCCGCGGCGGCGTAGCGCACGTATCACCTGATCGACGGCAAAGCCCTTGGCGATGCCGCAGAGGTCGAGCCGCAGCGGCGCGTTGCGCCGCGCCCGGCGTTGCGTCGCGTCGAAGTCAAGATGCCGCGCCCCGCTGGCCTGCTTCGCCCGCTCGATCGCTTCGCGCGACGGCGGCGCCGCGCCTCGCCCGCCGGGGCCAAAGCCCCACAGATCGACCGACGCGCCCATGCACGGATCGTAAGCGCCGCCGGTCTCATCGGCGATGCGCAGCGCGCAGGCCATCACCGCGGCGAACTCTTTCGGCAGCGTCTGCCACGGGCCGATCGCCCCGCGGTTGAAGCGGTCGATGTCGGAGCCGGGTTGCCACGGGCTCATCTGCATCACCACGCGGTCGAGCTCGGCTGTGATCGCGCGATGCAGCAGCGGTTCGTTCGTTGGCGCGGCGATGCATCGCACCGACCAGCTGGTGCCCATGGTGGCGCCGCCAAGCCGCAGCAGCCGGCCGTCCGCAGGCAGGCTGCGCGGCGCCGACAGCGTCAGCGGAATCGCCACCCGCGGCGCGACAGGTGTCACGCGACTATTGCGGCAGCACCTCCAGCGTCGCGCTGTAGCTGGCGCGGCGGGTGGCGTTCTTGATCTTGCTCTTGTCGTCCTGCGTGGCGGCGTTGATCCAGTACATCCCGGGGCCGGGCCAGGTGACGCTGAACGAGCCGGCTTCGTCGGTGGTGAGTTTCATTTCGTTGAGCTTGTCGCGATAGCGGATGCCGCCCGGCACCAGCTCCACCGCAACGCCTGAGGCGGGCTGGCCGTCGAGCACCAGCCGGAACGTGGCCTTCTCGCCGGCGACCAGATTGTTGGGATGCGTCACCGGAACTAATTCAAGGCCGACGCCGCTGGGCTTCAGCGTCGCGTCGCTCGGCTTGCCCGAGGTGACGAAGGCCTCGATGCGGCCCTGCATCTCGGAGATCTTCAGGTCGGTGGCGGCGGCGGGAATTTCGCTCTCGATCTGCTCCGGCTTGCCGCGCCAGCGCTTGGTCTCGCCCCCCAGCTTGTAGTTGGCGAACACGCCCTGGTTCAGCACGCTGATCTTGTAGGTGCCTTGCTGCTCCAGCTTGAGGTCGAAGCTGGAGCGAAATTTGCCCTTGGCGATGTTCTCGGGGGTGACGCTGTTGCCGTCCGGCGCCAGTACCGCGAGATTGTCGAGCGACAGCGGATGGTGCTCAAAATAGAACAGGTCGTTAGAGACCGCGGCGTCCACCGTCACCCAGGCATCCTTGCCGGACAGCACGGTGGCCGACGGCAACAGCCAGGTGCGATGCGCCTGCGCGCCCGCCGACAACAGGGTCATCGCGGAAGCGAGCAGCGCCAGTTTGATAAACTTGGTCATCGCGAAAATCCTTTCTCGTCTCGAAGCGATCACGGCGTCAGCTTCAGCGTCACCGCGGTAATTTCGTCGCTGCCTTTGACGTCGGCGGAGAGCGGCGCTTGCGGCGGCCATTGGAACGGCACCCGCAGCAATTCGCGGCCGCCGACTTCGCGCGCGGCTTCGACCACGAGCTGATAGCTGCCGGGCGGCAACTCGCCGAGCGGCTTGGCGCTTGCGTCAAACACGATCTGGTGGGTGCCGGGGCCACGGGTCGGGCTGCTCAATCCATCGGCCGGCAGCGTCAGTTCGCGGCCAACGCGGCGCCACCATTGCCGGATGTCCTTCAGATACTTGTTGCCCTCGTTGTCGCGCTGCTTGGCGTCGTACCACACTGCCAGCGTGGTCGCCTTGCTGCCGTCGGCAGTCTCGACCCAGAACGCCACGTAAGGTTTGTGATACTCGCTGACGGCAAGCCGCGGGATCTCGATGCTGATACTGGCTTCGCCGGCGGCGGCGGGGCCGGCGGCGAGGGCGGTGAGCGCGGCGGTGATCAGAAAGCGCATCAAAGAACCTCAGCGGTGAATGAACAGGACGGCGACGAGCAGCGGAATCACCAAGCCGAGCCCGACCACCGGCCAGGTCGCCGGGCGTTTGCCGGCGTGCAGTTGCAGCAGCAATAGCCCGGTCAGGCAGAAGATCATCGCTGCGGCGGCGAACAGGTCGAGGAACCAGCTCCACGAACGGCCGGTGTGGCGGCCCTTGTGCAGATCGTTGAGATAGGCGATCCAGCCGCGATCGGTGACTTCGTAGGACACCGCGCCGCTGTCGCGTTCGATGCTGAGCCAGGCGTCGCCGCCGGGCCGCGGCAGCGCCACATAGACGTCTTTCGCCGACCATTCGGTGTCGCGTGCAGTGACGCTGACGCCCATCTCACGCCGCAACCAGGCGTCGATCTCGGCGGGCAACGGCGCCTTCGCCGCGGCCGGTTGGGACTTCAAGGCGTCCTGCAAGGGTGGCGGCAGTTGCCCGTCATGCATGACCACGCTCGGCGCGGCTTCGATCTGGCCGGCGTGATTCAGCGTGATGCCGGTTGCGGCGAACAGCAGCATGCCGATCAGGCACAGCCCCGAGCTGATCCAGTGCCATTGATAGAGATGCCTGAGGAAAAACGCGCGACGCTTCTTGTGATCCGCAATCCGTCGCCCGTCGCTCATCAACCGATCCGTGAGGTCCAACAAAGCTTCCGCACATGGCACTTGTCACAGATGGAAACATCCGAGCGGTAATCAGCGGCCGCTGCGGTGTTGTAACCGCATCGCCCGGGGTTTTGCTACAGCTGCAATTTAGGTTCGCTCTAAACTTCGCCAGGCGAAAGCGGGGCGGTGGCGCGGCGTCTCCGCGGGTCGTCCCTGCGCACGCAGGGACCCATCACCCCTGCCGTCTGAGGTGAAGAAAGCCTCACCCCTCACTCAAATAGCAACTCCGCGCCGTATGGGTCCCTGCGTGCGCAGGGACGACGCGCGGGAAGGCAGTGCGCAACCGCGATACCGGGCGATTTGAATCGTGGGATGCGATGCGCGCCGCAAGCGGGAGAGGTGAAGTCCGTGGTTGCATGCAACGCTGAACGGCTGGCGCGAGCCCGCGCTGTTACTTCACGGCCGCCGTGGCGCTGTGGCGCGCGATCGCGGCGTCGATCGCTGTCAGCAATTTCTGATTGACGTCGTTCATGCCGTCGAGGAAGGCCTCGGCGGGAAGCTGGCCATCGACCAGGGTGGCCTCGTCGACCTCGTCCTCGACCACGTCGGTCTTCAGCGCGGCCGGATCGGGGTGGCTGTTGATGAGCAGCACGATGATGTTGAACAGCGCCTTGAGTTGGCCGTCGACGAATTCCAGCTTCTGGTCGGTCATTGCAAAGCTCTCGCGGGATCGTTGCGGAAACAGTTGCGCGGCAAATTAGATGCACGGGTTTGGCAGTGCAAGCGATCCACGCAACCGCGCCGACCGGGATCATGAGGCGCGACGTCGCAGCCGTGACGCTGCGAAGTCTTCGCAACAATCGCGGCGCGCGACGCGATCCGCGCGAGCTATCCGACCAGGAATTTGTAGGCGGCGATCAGCGCCACCATGCCGGCGAAAATCAATAGCGCCGGGATCGGCCGCTTCCCCGGGCGGGCGCCCGCGGCTTTGGCGGGCTTCTCGGGTTTGCGCGGTTTCTGAAACTTGACGACGTTGTCGTCGCTGGCCGATTTCAGCACCGGGCGCGGCTCCGGCTCGGGCGCGCTGCCGGTGCCGCCCATCTCCTTGTAATAGGTCAGGTAGATTTCGCTGACCGCGACGGTCTTGGATTTGGCTTCGCTCATCTCGCCGAACCGCGCGCGATAGCGCGAGAGGAATTCCTGGGCGTTGGCCGGCAGATCTTCGAAGCTGCCAAGCTTGGCCATCATCAGCCAGGTGGCAAAATCCGCCTCGGCTTTGGCGCGCGCCTTCTTGGCGATACTGGCATTGGTCTTGGCCATGGTGGTCCGTTTGCTTCAGCGATCCATTCCGCCGGCCGGCGCGGATCGTCATCGGGTCAGCCGGGTCGAGCCGTTGTAGGTCCCCTTGCCGCGCCGCGCCACAACAACGGCATCCGTCTGTTAATACGGCACCCGCGCCTGCGCAAATGTTGAGCAGATGCGTGCCGGGGCGGCCTCGCGGATCGGCGGGGCCGCCCGGCCTCGCCCGGAAAGCAGTTTCATTTCAACGGTTGCCACCCTGGCACGGCTCCTGCATTATGCAGCTGGAGTTGGTTGCTAGGGTTCCGGCCGTGCCGAGATGCAGGGTGCTGGTCCGAGAGCGGCCGCTTGCGGGGGAGACATCCTCGCAGGACACGGCGGGACAAAAGCCCGGGAGACCTCGTTGGCCAAGGGATTGGCGAAGCGATGGTCTATCGCCATTCCCTTTTTGTATTTTTTACAAGAGGGATCGCAATGAACAAACTCACCTCCATTCTCCGTAACATGGCGCTGGCTTCCGCGATGATCGCCGTCGCCGTGAGCTCGGCCGACGCCGCGCCGAAGAAGGATTTCAAGGTCGCCTGGTCGATCTATGTCGGCTGGATGCCGTGGGGCTATGCCGCCGACACCGGCATCGTCAAGAAATGGGCCGACAAATACGGCATCACCATCGAGGTCAAGCAGTTCAACGATTACGTCGAATCGATCAACCAATACACCGCCGGCTCCTATGACGCGGTGACCATCACCAATATGGACGCGCTGTCGATCCCCGCCGCCGGCGGCGTCGACACCACCGCGCTGGTGATGGGCGACTTCTCCAACGGCAACGACGCGGTGATCCTGAAGGGCAAGTCCGACCTCGCTGCGATCAAGGGCCAGAAGGTCAATCTGGTCGAGTTCTCGGTGTCGCACTATCTCTTGGCGCGGGCGCTGGAGAGCAAGAAGCTCGCCGAAAAAGACATCAAGGTCGTCAACACCTCCGACGCCGACCTCGCCGCTGCCTACAAGACCCCCGAGGTCACCGCGGTGGTGACCTGGAATCCGATCGTCGCCGAAATCCTCACCGCGCCCGACGCCAAGAAGGTGTTCGATTCCTCGCAGATCCCCGGCGAGATCATGGACCTGATGGTCGCCAACACCCAAGTGGTGAAGGACAATCCGGACTTCGCCAAGGCGCTGGTCGGGATCTGGTACGAGACCATCGCCAAGATGCAGGCGGCCGGCGCCGACGGCAAGGCGGCGAAGGAAGCGATGGCGAAGGCGTCGGGCACTGATCTTGCCGGCTTTGACAGCCAGCTCGCCTCGACCAAATTGTTCGACAAGCCGACCGACGCCGAAGCTTTCACCAAGAGCGCCACGGTCGGCAAGACCATGGACCGGGTGCGCAAATTCCTGTTCGAGAAGGAATTGCTCGGCAAGGGCGCGAAGTCGGCCGACGCCGTCGGCATCGAGCTCGGCGACAAGACCGTGCTCGGCGACAAGGCCAATGTGAAGCTGCGCTTCGACGCCAGTTACATGGACCTCGCCGCCAAGGGCAAGCTCTAAGCGTCGCCGCGGCTGAGACTAAGGAGCACGGCGATGCGCCTGATCAACCTCAGACCGAGCCGGCAACTGGCCATCTACATGGCCGCGCTGCCGTTCGTGCTGGTGGCGATCGGCTATGTGCTGGGCTCCGAGGCGCGGCTGGCGGACAATCCCAACGACAAATTGCTGCCTGCGCTGTCGACGATGGCGCAGGCGGTCAAGCAGATGGCGTTCCAGCTCGACGCCCGCACCGGCAGCTATCTGATGCTCGCCGATACCTTGGCGAGCCTCGGCCGGCTCTTGTCGGCGCTGGCGATCTCGGTTTCGGCGGCGCTCGTGTTCGGCATCGTGATCGGGCTGTTGCCGGCGGCCAATGCGATGCTGGGCTCGTTTGTCTCGGTGACCTCGATGGTGCCGCCGTTGGCGCTGTTGCCGATCCTGTTCATCGTGATGGGGCTCGGCGAGAATTCCAAGATCGCGCTGATCGTGATCGGCACGCTGCCGGCGATGATCCGCGATCTGTCGATGCGGGTGCTGGAATTGCCGCGCGAACAATTGATCAAGGCGCAGACGCTCGGCGCCTCGAGCTGGCAGATCGCGCTGCGCGTGGTGCTGCCGCAGATCCTGCCGCGGCTGATCGATTCCTTGCGATTGCAGCTCGGCCCGGCCTGGCTGTTCCTGATCGCCGCCGAGGCGATCGCTTCCGACTCCGGGCTCGGCTATCGGATCTTCCTGGTGCGGCGCTATCTCGCGATGGACATCATCATTCCCTACGTGATCTGGATCACGCTGTTGGCCTTCCTGATGGACTATGCGCTGCGGCTGATCCAGCGCAAGGCGTTCCCCTGGTTCGCGTCGGTGAGGGCGGAATGAGCGCGATCCGCTTCGACGACGTCTGGAAGGAATACGACGCGCATATCGTGCTGGAGCGCATCACGCTCGAGGTGGCACCGCGCGCCTTCCTGGCGCTGGTCGGCCCCTCCGGCTGCGGCAAGACAACCTTTCTGCGCATGCTGCTCGGCGAGGAACGCCCGACCCGCGGCCACATCCTGATCGACGGGGTGCCGCTGTCGCCCGAGCCGAATGCCGATCGCGGCGTGGTGTTCCAGCGCTATTCGGTGTTTCCGCATCTCACCGTGCTGCAGAACGTGCTGCTCGGCCGCGAATTGCAGCATTCGAAATGGCTGGGCCGGCTGTTCGGCGCGGCGAAGCGCGCCGCCTCCGACGAGGCGATGGCGCTGCTCGCCGAAGTTGGCCTCAAGGGCCACGAGGACAAATATCCGGCGGCGCTCTCGGGCGGCATGCAGCAGCGCCTGGCGCTGGCGCAGGCGATCATGCGCGGGCCGAAGATTTTGCTGCTCGACGAGCCGTTCGGCGCGCTCGATCCCGGCATCCGGCAGGACATGCACCGCCTGATTCTTGGGCTGTGGCGTCAACATGCGCTCACCGTGCTGATGGTCACGCACGACATCACCGAAGCCTTTGGCCTTGGCACGCGCGTGCTGGCCTTCGACAAGCGCCGCATCGATCCGCACGCACCGCACCGCTTCGGCGCGACCGCCGTCTACGACCTGCACCTGACGCGGAAAGCAGCCGCGGACGCGCTCGAACCCGAGGGCGAAGTATTACGATTGACAGAATTGGTAATAACCAACACAGAGGAT
>NZ_DASWPE010000171.1:0-20201 GCF_036404135.1 Rhodopseudomonas sp.
TTACGAGAATATCGCCTCGCCGATGCGGGTGGCCCGCCGCAAGCCGGCCGAGATCGAGCAGCGGGTGCAGGAGGCGGCGAAGCTGATGAAGCTCGAGCCGTATCTGAAGCGCACCCCGCTGCAACTCTCCGGCGGCCAGCAGCAGCGCACCGCGATGGCGCGGGCGCTGGTGAAGGGCGCCGACCTGGTGCTGCTCGACGAGCCCTTGGCCAATCTCGACTACAAGCTGCGCGAGGAATTGCGCGTCGACCTGCCGCGCATTTTTGAGGCGTCGGGCGCGATCTTCGTCTACGCCACCACCGAACCGTCGGAAGCGCTGCTGCTCGGCGGCAACACCGTCTGCATGTGGGAGGGCCAGGCGCTGCAGAACGGCGTCACCGCGCAGGTCTATCGCCGCCCCGAAACCTTGCGCGTCGCGCAGGTGTTCTCCGATCCGCCGCTCAATCTCGTCAATGTCGAGAAGAAGAACGGCGCCATCGATTACGCCGGCGGCGGCACGGGGCCCGCGACCGGGCTATTCGCCGGGCTCGGCGACGGCGCCTACCGGGTCGGCTTTCGCGCCCATCAGCTCGAAGTCGCCGCCGGCCACGCCGACCGCCACGGCTTTGCCACAACGGTTTCGGTGACCGAAATCACCGGCTCGGAGAGTTTCGTGCATCTCAAGCGCGGCGACGCCAATTGGGTCGCGGTGCTGCAGGGCGTGCACGACTTCCTGCCCGGGCAGCGGCTCGACGCCGTGCTCGATCCGGCCAATCTGTTAGTGTTCGACGCCGCCGACCGCCTGGTCACAGCACCCCCGGCGATGTGAGGCGCAGCGATGGCCCGCATTGACCTGGTCGATCTTGCGCACAGCTACCTCGTCGGCAGCGATCTGCCGCCGGAGGCCTATGCGCTGAAGCCGGTGTCGATGACCTGGCGGCAGGGCGGCGCCTATGCGCTGCTCGGCCCTTCCGGCTGCGGCAAGACCACGCTGCTCAATCTGATTTCCGGCATCGTCACGCCGTCGCGCGGCCAGATCCTGTTCGACGGCGTCGATATCACGCAACGATCGACGCAAGCGCGCAACATCGCCCAGGTGTTCCAGTTTCCGGTGATCTACGACACCATGACGGTGGGGCAGAACCTGGCGTTTCCGCTGAAGAACCGCGGCGTGCCGAAGCCCGAGATCGACAAACGCGTCGCCGAGATCGCCGACCTGCTCGACCTCACCCCGCATCTCAAACGCAAGGCGACGCGGCTCACCGCCGACGCCAAGCAGAAGATCTCGCTCGGCCGCGGCCTGGTACGCGCCGATGTTTCCGCGATCCTGTTCGACGAGCCGCTCACCGTGATCGACCCGCACCTGAAATGGGAGCTGCGCTCGAAATTGAAGGCGCTGCACCGCGCGCTGGATCTGACGATGATCTACGTCACCCACGATCAGACCGAGGCGCTGACGTTCGCCGACACCGTGGTGGTGATGCATGACGGCCTCGTGGTGCAAAGCGGCACGCCGGAGGAATTGTTTGAAAGACCCGCGCACACTTTCGTCGGCTATTTCATCGGCTCGCCCGGCATGAACGTGGTGCCGGCGCAAGTGCGCGGCCGCGAGGCCAAGATCGCCGGCCACGTCATCCCGCTCGGCCGCAGCTATGATCATCTGCCGGCCGGCGCGAAAATCGAAATCGGCGTGCGCCCGGAATTCGTTCACGTCGCGCCGCTGGCGCCGGGGCTGCTTGCAGCCAACATCGAGCGGATCGACGATCTCGGCCGGGTGCGGTTCGCCAGGCTCCGGGTCGGCGATGTGAAGTTCGCGGCGCGGATGCCGCCGGGGTTGTCGGAGCCGGGCGCGCAGGTCGGACTGGTGTTCGAGCCGTCGCGGATCTTGGTCTATGCCGATAGTCGCCTCGTCGAAGGCCGGGCGTTGGAGAAGGTGGCCTGATGGACAAGACCGTCAATCAGAAGGCCTGGTTCCTGGTGCTGCCGGTGTTCGCCATCGTGGCGTTCTCGGCTATCCTGCCGCTGATGACGGTGGTGAACTACTCGGTGCAGGACACCTTCGGCAACAATCAGTTCTTCTGGAACGGGGTCGGCTGGTTCAAGGAGCTGCTCGATCCATCAAGCGATCTCGGCGGGCGTTTCTTCGCCTCGCTGGCCCGCAACCTGGCGTTCTCGGCAGTGATCCTCGTCATCGAGGTGCCGCTCGGCATTGTGGTGGCGCTGGCGATGCCGCGCCGCGGCTGGAGCGTGGCGCTATGCCTGGTGATCATGGCGCTGCCGCTGTTGATCCCGTGGAACGTGGTCGGCACCATCTGGCAGATCTTCGGCCGGCCCGACATCGGATTGCTCGGCTACACGCTGAACGGGCTCGGTATCGACTACAACTACGTCTCCAACGCGTTCGACGCCTGGGCCACGGTGGTGGTGATGGACGTCTGGCACTGGACCAGCCTGGTGGCGCTATTGTGCTACGCCGGGCTGAAATCGATCCCCGACGCCTATTATCAGGCGGCGCAGATCGACGGCGCCTCGCGCTGGGCGGTGTTCACCGCGATCCAATTGCCGAAGATGCACCGCGTGCTGTTGATCGCCGTGCTGCTGCGCTTCATGGACAGTTTCATGATCTACACCGAACCCTTTGTGGTGACTGGCGGAGGACCCGGCAATTCCACCACCTTCGTCTCGATCGAGCTCGTCAAGATCGCGCTCGGCCAGTTCGATCTCGGCAAGGCCGCGGCGCTGTCGATCGTCTACAACCTGATCATCATCATCGTGTGCTGGGTGTTCTACACCGTGATGACCCATGCCGGCTCCGACCGCGACATCACCCCGGAGGCCGCATGATGCACGGCGAACGCACGATGCATTCGATCCCCGGCCGTCGGCTGATCCTGGCGCTGTTCTTGATCTTCCTGCTGCTGCCGATCTACTGGCTGGTCAATATGAGCTTCAAGACCAATGGCGAGATCGTCTCGACCATGACGCTGTGGCCGCACCAGCCGACGCTGGCCAATTACATCCGGATCTTCACCGACGAGAGCTGGTATTCCGGCTATATTCATTCGCTGCAATACGTCGTGCTCAACACGCTGATCTCGATCTCCTTCGCGCTGCCTGCCGCCTACGCGTTCTCGCGCTACCGCTTTCTCGGCGACAAGCATCTGTTCTTCTGGCTGTTGTCGAACCGGATGGCGCCGCCGGCGGTCTACGCGCTGCCGTTCTTCAACCTGTATTCGGCGATCGGGCTGTTCGATACGCCGTGGGCGGTGGCGCTGGCGCATTGCCTGTTCAACGTGCCGCTGGCGGTGTGGATTCTCGAAGGCTTCGTCTCCAGCGTGCCGCGCGAGATCGACGAGACGGCTTTCCTGGACGGCTATTCGTTTCCGAGATTCTTCGTCAAGATCATGATGCCGCTGATCGCCTCGGGCATCGGCGTCGCGGCGTTCTTCTGCTTCATGTTTTCCTGGATCGAACTGTTGTTGGCGCGCACCCTGACCTCGGTCAACGCCAAGCCGATCTCCGCGGTGATGACCCGCACGGTGTCTGCGGCCGGGATGGACTGGGGGCTGCTGGCCGCGGCCGGCGTGCTCACCATCATCCCCGGCGCGTTGGTGATCTGGTTCGTCCGCAATTACATCGCGCGCGGCTTTGCCTTGGGGCGGGTGTGACATCATGGACAACATCGCCTGGATGGCCTGGACCGCGCCGACCGCGATCTTCTTCGCGCTGCTCGCCGGCACGCTCGCGGTGATGACCTGGCTGGCGCTGGCCTATCCGGAGGCCGAACGGGTCGGCATCTTGCGCATTCCGACCACCCGCGGCGACCGGCTGTTTCTGTCGCTGATTTCGGCGGCGGTGATTCACTTGGCGTGGATCGGCTTTGTCGGCAGCGATCCCTTGCTGACGCTGCCGATCGACGCCGACGGGGTTGAAATTTCGAGCCTGTGGCTCGCCACCGGGCTTTCGCTGCTGTTCGCCGTTGCGATCTTTCGCAAGGTGTAAGCGGCGACCACCAGCAGATCCGGGATCAACCCGGACCTGAATGAACGACGCAACGGAGGAACAGATGCGACACTCACTCGGACAGCGCCGTCGCTCGATGCGCTCATTCTTTCTCGGCATGGCGAGCGCCGCGGCGCTGATCGCGGTGCAAGTGGCTTCGCCGGCGCGCGCCGACGACGTCATCGCGCAGAAATGGATCGATGAGGAATTCCAGCCCTCGACGCTGTCGAAGGAGGATCAGCTCAAGGAGCTGCAATGGTTCGCCAAGGCGGCGGAGCCGTTCAAAGGCCTGGAGATCAACGTGGTCTCGGAAACGCTGACCACGCATGAATATGAGGCGCGCACGCTCGCCAAGGCCTTCACCGAAATCACCGGGATCAAGATCAAGCACGACGTGATCCAGGAAGGCGACGTGGTGGAGAAGCTGCAGACCCAGATGCAGTCCGGCAAGAACGTCTATGACGGCTGGATCAACGATTCCGATCTGATCGGCACGCATTTCCGCTACGGCCAGACCGTGGCGCTGTCGGACTACATGACCGGCGAGGGTAAGGACGTCAGCGATCCGATGCTCGACGTCGCCGACTTCATCGGCAAGTCGTTCACCACCGCGCCGGACGGAAAATTGTATCAGCTGCCGGACCAGCAGTTCGCCAACCTGTATTGGTTCCGCTACGACTGGTTCACCAATCCGGACTACAAGTCGAAGTTCAAGGCCAAGTACGGCTACGACCTCGGCGTGCCGGTGAACTGGTCGGCCTATGAGGACATCGCCGAATTCTTCACCAACGACATCAAGGAGGTCAATGGCGTCAAGGTCTATGGCCACATGGACTATGGCAAGAAGGATCCGTCGCTGGGCTGGCGCTTCACCGACGCCTGGCTGTCGATGGCCGGCAATGGCGATCGCGGCATTCCCAACGGCCTGCCGGTCGACGAATGGGGCGTCCGCATGGAAGGCTGCCGGCCGGTCGGCTCGTCGATCGAGCGCGGCGGCGACACCAACGGCCCCGCGGCGGTGTATTCGATCGTGAAATATCTCGACTGGCTGAAAAAGTATGCGCCGCCGTAGGCCCAGGGCATGACCTTCTCGGAGTCCGGTCCGGTGCCGGCGCAAGGCAACGTCGCCCAGCAGATCTTCTGGTACACCGCCTTCACCGCCGACATGGTGAAGCCCGGCCCGGTGACCAATGCCGACGGCACGCCGAAGTGGCGGATGGCGCCGTCGCCGCATGGAGCCTATTGGAAGGACGGCATGAAGCTCGGCTATCAGGATGCCGGCTCGGTGACGCTGTTGAAGTCGACGCCGCCGGATCGCCGCAAGGCGGCCTGGCTGTATCTGCAGTTCATCATCTCCAAGACGGTGAGCCTGAAGAAAAGCCATGTCGGGCTGACCTTCATCCGCGAATCCGACATCTGGGACAAGTCGTTCACCGAGCGCGCGCCGAAACTCGGCGGGCTGATCGAGTTCTACCGCTCGCCGGCGCGCGTGCAGTGGACCCCGACCGGCAACAACATCCCGGACTATCCGAAGCTGGCGCAATTGTGGTGGCAGAACATCGGCGACGCGGCGTCCGGCGCCAAGACCGCGCAGGCGGCGATGGATTCGCTGGCGGCGGCGCAGGATTCGGTGCTGGAGCGGCTGGAGAAATCCAAGGTGCAGGGCGATTGCGGGCCGAAGCTCAATCCGAAGCAGAGCGCCGAATATTGGTACGCCAAGTCGGAAAAGGACGGCAATATCGCGCCGCAACGCAAGCTCGCCAACGAGAAGCCGAAGGGCGAGACGGTGGACTACGACACGCTGATCAAGTCGTGGCCGGCCTCGCCGCCGAAGCGCGCCGACGCGCGGTAGGCGGACGACACGCAAGTAAGTGCGTCGACGCACAAGTCGGCGCGTCAGGCGGCAAAGCGAAAGGCCGGGAGCGATCCCGGCCTTTGTTTGTTACGAGGCGCTGGCTTGCTGGCACAGGCTCATCGTTGCGGAGCGCCGGGCCGCAAGCACTGCGTCACCTCTCCCCGCGTGCGGGGAGAGGTCGGATTGCGAGCGCAGCGAGCGATCCGGGTGAGGGGGCGTCTCGGCAGATCTCTGCGCTCCCTCACCCCAACCCTCTCCCCGCAAGCGGGGCGAGGGGGCGCGCTGCCGATGCGGCGAGCGCAATCGCAACGAAAAAGGCCGGGAGCGATCCCGGCCTTTATCGTTTGTGCAGCGGCTCCACGTCATTGCCAGGAGCTGTTGCGACGAAGCAATCCAGGGCTGCACAAGAAGCCGCTGGATTGCTTCGCTTCTCGGCCGGCACTGCGCGCCGTCCTCGGCTCGCAATGACGTGGTTGGTGCGTCGCTTACTGCGCCGCCTGCAGCTTTTCGCCCAGCACCGGATAGTCGGTGTAGCCCTTGGCGCCGCCGCCGTAGAAAGTGTCCTTGTCGGGTTCGTTGAACGGCCCGCCGGCCTTCAGCCGCTCGACCAGATCCGGATTGGCGATGAACGCCTTGCCGAACGCGATCAGGTCGGCCGCGTTGGCCGCCAGCACCTGGTTGGCGAGCGCCAGATCGTAGCCGTTGTTGGCGATGTAGGTGCCGTGGAAGCGCTTGCGTAACGACGCGTAGTCGAACGGCGCGACGTCGCGCGGGCCGCCGGTGGCGCCTTCGACGACGTGAACATAGACCAGCTTCAGCGCGCTGAGCTGATCGACGATGTACTCGAACAATGGCTGCGGATTGGAATCCGAGGCGTCGTTGGACGGCGTCACCGGGGAGATGCGGATGCCGGTTCGCTCGGCGCCGATCTCCCTGACCACCGCGGCGGCGACCTCGAGCATCAGCCGGGCGCGGTTCTCGATCGAGCCGCCATAATTGTCGGTCCGCTTGTTGGTGCCGTCGCGCGCGAACTGGTCCAAGAGATAGCCGTTGGCGCCGTGAATCTCCACGCCATCGAAGCCGGCGGCGATGGCGTTGGCGGCGGCCTTGCGATAATCCTCGACGATGCCGGGAAGTTCGGAAAGCTCGAGCGCGCGGGGCTCGGAGACGTCGGCAAACGTGCCGCCGACGAAGGTCTTGGCGTTGGCGCGGATCGCCGAGGGCGCCACCGGCGCGCCGCGGTTCGGCTGCAGATCGACATGCGAGATGCGGCCGACGTGCCAGAGCTGGATGAAGATCTTGCCGCCGCGCTTATGCACCTCGTCGGTGACGTTGCGCCAACCGGCGACCTGCTCCTTGGAATAGATTCCGGGGGTGTCCTGATAGCCCTGGCCCTGCTGCGAAATCTGGCTGGCCTCGGTGATCAGCAGCCCGGCGCTGGCGCGCTGGCCGTAATATTCGACCGCCAGAGGATTGGGCACGAAGCCGGCGAGGGCGCGGTTGCGGGTCAAAGGCGCCATCACGGTGCGGTTGGACAGCGTGAGCGGGCCGAGTTTGTAGGACTCGAACAATTTGGTCGGAGTGCTCATGGGGGAGGGGGTCCTGGACGATTGCAATGGCCTGGAACTGTGTATGTGCGGCGCGAAAGGCAAGGACCTCGCCTAAAATAGATGCGTCTGCATGATAAATTGGAATGCCTGATGCGCGGTCACAGACGATTCAGCATAAGCTGCTTTCGACCACCGCGGTGGTGGTCGAAAGCCGCCGTTGAAGACCTCTCGCCGATCAGTTGACGCCGAGGAAATCGTGCTTGCCGACCTCGACGCCGCTCATCCGCAGGATGCCATGCGCGGTGGAGACGTGGAAGTAAAAGTTCGGCAGCGAAAAGTTGCTGAGAAACTGCTGGCCGGTGAGGGTGGTGGTCTTGGCGGGGCCGCTGGGGAAAGTGATGTCGCGGGTCGCGGCGCTGTCGAATTGCGCCGGCTTGAAGCCCTGCAGGTAAGCCACGGTCTTGGCGATCCGCTGCTGCAATTCGTCGAAGCTGGTCTCGGTATCCGGCGTCACCGGCACCTCGCTGCCGGACAGGCGGGCGGCGCCTTTGGCGGCGAAGTCGCAGGCGAGCTGCACCTGCCGGGTCAGCGGCAGCATGTCCGGAAACAGCCTCGTGCCGAGCAGCGTCGCCGGCTCGATCTTCTTGGCGGCGGCATAGGCCGCGGCCTTTTTCAGGCTGGCGGACAGGCTGCCAAGCATTTGCAGATAGGCCGGCACGGCGAAATCGTAAAAGGACATGTGATGCTCGTTTTCTAGGAGAGGGAGCAGCGTGGAGGGCAAGAAAGATGCTGCTGCATGAATCTGGGAACTGGGCAGGTAAAATCAACCGCTGACGCCGCGCGAACGAGAAGATTTTTGTCGCGCGCCGTGGCGGCGCGAGGGGTGCCGCAGCCGGCCGACGATGCCGGTGGGGAAAAAATACACGCTGGCGATGAACAATACCCCAGCCACAGCAGCCAGCGGTCAGGATGCAGCAGCCCCGGCAATAGCGGCAGCCCGGCGTCGGCGGCGGCGTTGGCGGCGAGCCCCATCAAGGCTTGCAGATAATTCTGCGCCAGGATGAAGATGGTAGCGCCGATGATTGCCCCGTAGATCGTGCCCATGCCGCCGATCACCACCATCAAGAGAATGTCCAGCATGATCGAAAACGACAGCGAGGTGTCCGGCCCGGCATAGCGTAGCCACATCGCGTTCAATGCGCCGGCCGAGGCGGCGACCAGCGCGGCGATGCAATTGGCGTAAGTCAGATGAAACACCGTGCGATAGCCCAGCGCCTCGGCGCGGAATCTGTTCTCGCGCACCGCCTGCAAGACCCGGCCGAACGGCGAATTCACCACCCGCAATAGGCCTAAGATCATCGCCACGCAGCCGGCGAAGATGATGTAGTAGGTCAGGGTGCGGCCGGTGATCGCGACGCCGAACAGGTTTTTTGCGAACACGGTGTCGGGGCGCAGCAAGTCCGGCAATTGGAAGCTGCGGCCGTCCTCGCCGCCGGTCAGCCACGACAATTGAGACGCCAGCACCAGAAACGCCGAGGCCACCGCCAGCGTGATCATCGCGAAAAAGATCGCCTCGACCCGCAGCGAAAACAGCCCAATGGCGAGCGCCAGCAATGCGGCGAGCGGCAGGCCGATCGCGAGGCCGATGGCGATCGCGCCCCAGCTCGGCCCCAGCGTGTAGAGCGCAATCGCGATCGCGTAGGAGCCGATGCCGTAGAACATGGTGTGGGCGAACGACACCGTGCCGGTGTAGCCGAGCAGCAGGTCGTAGGACGCAACCAGTGCCGCGAAAATGCAGATCTTGCTGGCGACGTTGAGCGGTTTGGCGTCGGGAAACAGCACCGGCGCCAGCGCCAGCGCCGCGACGATGGCGATCAGCAGCGCGCTGAGCAGCCGGCTACGCGGCGGATCGCCCGACAGCAGCATCATCGGCCAATCCTCATCGGCTTGTCACCGCGTAGAGCCCGCGCGGCCGCCACATCAGGATCGCGACCATCAACAGGATGTTCGACACCAGCGCCAGTTTCGGCAGCAGGAAGCCGCCGTAATTGGCGACCATCGCCACCAAGAGCGCGCCGATGAAGCAGCCGCCGATCGAGCCGAGCCCGCCGATGATCACCACGATGAACACCAAGACGGTGAGGTCGTTGCCCATCGAGGCGTGCACCTGCTCGCGATACAGCGCCCACATCACGCCGCCCAATCCGGCCAGCGCCGAACCGACCATGAACACGCCGAGGAACAGCCGCTTGATGTGATAGCCGAGCGCTTCGACCATCTCGCGATTCTCGACGCCGGCGCGGATCAGGAGGCCGATCTTGCTGCGGGTCAGCACCAATTGAATGCCGGCGAACACTACCAGCCCGACGCCCATCGCCAGCAGGCGATATTTCGCGATCGCGACGTCGCCGATGATGAACGAGCCGCGCAACGCGGTCGGCAGCGGCAGCGGAATGATCTGCGGCCCCCACAGCGCGTAGAGCGCCTGCTCGGCGACGATCAAGCCGCCGGTGGTCATCAGGATCTGCTTCAGATGCTGGCCGTAGACCGGCAGGATCAGCACGCGCTCCACCACGAGGCCGAGCGCGCCCGACACCGCCATCGCCGCGAGCGCCGCGGGCGTCAGCACCGCGAGGTTGAGCAGGAGTGAGTCGGCCTGCACCCACGCCGACAGCGGCAACAGCACCAGGGTCGCGACATAGGCGCCGACCGCGATGAAGGCGCCGTGGCCGAAATTCAGCACATCCATCAGCCCGAACACCAGCGTCAGCCCCGAGGCTATGATGAAGATCATCATGCCCATGGCGAGCGCCGCCACCGTCAGCGTGATCCAGGTCGAGCCGGAGCCGATCAGGGGCAGCATCGCGAGGGCCAGCAGCACCGGCAGCAGCAGCGGCAGAACATCGCGCGGCGGCTTCGGCAGCGCATCGCTGGCGGATTGTTCAGTCACGCTGGACATCAGCGTCACTGCGAGGAGCGAAGCGACGAAGCAATCCAGGGGCGCGGTGCACGGAGCCCTGGATTGCTTCGCTTCGCTCGCAATGACGTGGATAGGATCGAACTCATTGGCGTGCCTCCAAGCTCAAGCCGAGCAGATGTTCCTGCAAGGCGTTATCAGCCGCCAGCGCCGCCATGCCGCCACGATGCACGATGGCGCCGTTGTCCATCACCAGCACCGCGTCGCCGATCTCGCGCGCGGCATGGAAATTCTGCTCGACCAAGAGGATGGTGGCGCCGCGGCGCTTCAGCTCGGCGAAGCACTCGATCAAGGAGCCGATGATCGCCGGCGCCAGCCCCTTGGTCGGCTCGTCGATCAGCAAGAGTTGCCGCGGCTCGACGATGGCGCGGGCGATCGACAGCATCTGTTTCTGCCCGCCGGACAGGCGGCCGGCGCGCGACAGCCAGAATTTACGCAGCGCCGGGAAGAAGCCGAAGATCCATTCCAGCCGTGCAGTGTCCGGGGCGCCATCGCGGGCCGCGAGCACGAGATTTTCCTTCACCGTGAGATCGGAGAACACCGCCATGCTTTCCGGCACGTAGCCGACGCCGAGCCGGGCGATGTCGGGCGTGGCGAGCTGCTCGATGCGCCGGCCAGCGAGGGTGATGGCGCCCGCGGAGGCCGGCCACAGCCCCATGATGGTGCGCAGCGTGGTGGTCTTGCCGGCACCGTTGCGGCCGAGCAGCATGGTGGTCTTGCCTTCGGCGATCGCAAAGTCGACGCCGTGCAGGATGTGATAGCGGCCGATATGGGTGTGCACGCCGGACAGTGTGAGCAGGTCAGTCATGCCGCGCTCGTTTTCATGCGCGGGACTACTGTCGGCCAATCTCTGGCTCGCGTTGTGGCGACCTTGTTTAGTTCAGCGCTCGCCGCGCAATCTCCCCTCCCCCTTGCGGGGAGGGCAGTTGCATATGGATTGTCGCCAGCTATTGCATCGGTGCTCTCTTCACCCTCCCCTGGAGGGGGAGGGTCGGCGGGTAGCGCGCAAAGCGCGCTGCCCGCCGGGGTGGGGTGAGCTGCGCGCACGGCGGATGACCTCTTCGCCACCCCACCCCGCTCGCTGCGCGAGCGACCCTCCCCCTCCAGGGGAGGGTGATCCTCGCAGCAACCGCATACTTTCATATGCGAGTGCGCTGCCCTTGCGGGGAGGGTGGCCAGCGACAAATCGCTCTCCATAGGCGCCATCATGCTGCGCTCCGCGGCGGCGCGATGCCGAGATAGGCCTGCTGTACGATCGGCGAGGCGATCACCTCGGCGGGCTTGCCGTCGGCGACCAATTGGCCGTTGTGCAACACGATGATGCGGTCGGCGAGCGAGCGCACCACGTCCATCTTGTGCTCGACCAGCAGGATGATCTTGTTCGGATCGGCCTTCAGCCGCGCGATCAGGTCGAGCACCACCGGCACCTCGTCGATGCTCATGCCGGCGGTGGGTTCGTCGAACATCAACACTTTCGGCTGTAGCGCCATCATCAGCGCCACTTCCAGCTTGCGCTGGTCGCCATGAGACAGCACCGTGGCGGCCACGTTGCGGCGATGGCCGAGCGCGACGCTGTCGAGGATGGCGTCGGTGCGTTCGATCAGACCATGCCGCGTCCGCCATGGCCGCAGCATGTCGTAATGCGTGCCGCTTTGCGCCTGCACCGCAAGCCGGACGTTTTCCTCGACGCTCAGCGTCGGAAACAGATTGGTCAATTGGAAGGCGCGGCCGAGCCCGGCGCGGGTGCGCAGCGGCGCGCTGAGCCGGGTGATGTCTTGGCCCTCGAACAGGATGCGGCCGCCGCTCGGGCGCAATTGCCCGGAGATCAGGTTGAAGTAAGTGGTCTTGCCGGCGCCGTTGGGACCGACGATGGCGGTGAGTTCACCGGGACGAAACGTGCAGCTCACCTTGTCGACGGCGACATGGCCGCCGAAACGAATGGTCAGCGATTGGGTTTCCAGCGCGGTCATCGGGACTCAGGGTGCGTGCAGCGGGCGCCTTCACCTCTCCCCGCAAGCGGGGAGAGGGAGAAGTCGTCACCGTTTGTTGCGGATCGGTACGTCCATGTCCTCGATCTTGATCTCGCGGATCGGCTCGTTGACCGCCCAGGCCAGGTCCGGATCGACCTTAACCCTGAAGTGATACATGCTCTGCAGCGCCTGGTGGTCCTCCTTGCGGAACAGCATCTTGCCCTTGGGGGTGTCGAATTCCAGCCCTTCCATCGCGGCGATCAGCTTCTCTGTGTCGGTGGAGTTGGCCTTCGCGACCGCCGCCACCGTCGCCATCGCTGCGGCGAATCCGCCGGCGGTGAAGAAATCCGGCGGCGCGTTGAAACGCTTCTTGTGCTCGGCGACCAGCCAGTCGTTCACCGGGTTCTTCGGGATCTCGTAGTAGTAATAGGTCGCGCCCTCCATGCCGGGGAGCCGTTTGTAGGCGGCGAGCGCCGGCAGAATGTTGCCTCCGGTGGAGATCTCGATGCCGTAGCGCTTCGGGTCCATATCCTGCAGCTTGGTCAGGGGATCGCCGCCGCCAGCCCAGATCACCCAGATGATCTTTTTGCCCGGCTTGTCTTTCAGCGCGTCGAACAATCGCTGGCCGGCCGCGGTGAAATCGGTGGTGGTGGTCGGGACGTATTCCTCCGCGGCCAGCGTCGCGCCGGTTTTCGCCAGCGCGGCCTTGAAGGCGGCGACGCCGTCGCGGCCGAACGCGTAGTCCTGACCGAGCGTCGCCACGGTGACGCCGGGCTTGCCGATCGCCACCGCGTTGGAGATCGCGTCCTGCGACGAGTTACGCCCGGTGCGGAAGATGTAGCGATTCCACTTCTCGCCGGTGATCTGGTCGGCGACCGCGGGCTCGACGATCAGGATCTTCTTGTTCTCTTCGGCAACCGGCAGATCGGCGAGCGCCGCGGCCGACGAGGTCGAGCCGATCGCGATATCGGCGCCGTCGTCCTGATAGGCTTCGGCGAGCGCTGCCTTGGAAAGATCCGGCTTAGACTGGTCGTCCTTGGTGATGATCACGATGTTGCGGCCGTCCACCGTCATCGTGCCCTTGGTGGCGTATTCGAAGCCGAGCCGCAGTCCGGCCTCGGTCTGCTTGGCGTAGGCTTCCAGCGGCCCGGTCTTGCCGTAGATCAGCGCGATCTTGAGATCGTCGGCCTGGGCGGCGGCGGTCAGCGCCAATGTTGCGGCGGCGACAAGCGAAATCGGGCGCACGTGTTTTCCCTCCGGTATTTTTTGTTGGCCGGAGCCTAGAGATTTTGCCGGGGGGAGGGAAGGGGCGGCGGTCGCTAAAGTCTGCGGCGAGGTCTCCGCCAATGCAGATCTGCGATCGGCCTGTTGCGCCTCAACGCGTCGTCTCTGCGCACGCAGGGACGACGCGTGGCGAGGTTGTTTATTGTCGCGAGCGCGCTCCACGCGCGGCCTTCACCTCTCCCCATGGGAGAGGGAGCGTGGTCCCGCGCGCCTCAAGGTGTTGGTCTAATTCTGCTGCGAGACATTCGGTCGCGGGCCGCCGCGCATCCGCGACAACAGCTCGGCGGTCGGCCAGGAATCCGCCGGCAGGCCGTATTTGATCTGCATCGCCTTCACCGCGCTGCGGCTCTGCTGGCCCATCACGCCGTCGACCTTGCCAACATTGAAGCCGGCGCGCACCAGCAATTGCTGGAGTTCGCGTAACTCGTTGAACGGCAATTGCACGACGGGCGCGGCGGGGCGCCGCATCGGCGCAGCACCGGCGATCCGTGTCGCCAGATAGCCCGCGGTGGTGGAATAGATCAGCGAATTATTCCACTCGGTGTAAGCGGCGAAATTGGCATAGGCGAGGAACGCCGGGCCATTGCGGCCCATCGGCAGCAGCAGCGATGCCGGCATATTGTCGTTGGGCAGCGGTCGTCCGTCGGCGAACGCGACGCCCCACTGCGCCCACTGCGCGCGCGGATGCTGGATCGTCAGGTCGGCCTGGTCCCAAGGAAAGTCAGACGGGACATTGCCGGAGACCCGCACCTCCTGTAGCCACGGCTCGCCGCGCCGCCATTTCAAGCCGTTGGCGATGTAGTTGGCGGTCGAGCCGATCACGTCGGCTGGGCTGTGCAGCATGTCGCGGCGGCCGTCGCCGTCGTAATCGACCGCGTAGTTGACATAATGCGTCGGCAGAAACTGTGTCTGGCCGAGTTCGCCGGCCCAGGAGCCGATCATCTCGGAGGGCGCGAGATCGCCGCGGTCGATGATCTTCAAGGCGGCGATGGTCTCGGCCTCGAACATCTTGGCGCGGCGGCAATCATAGGCCAGCGACACCAGCGAGCGCAGCGTCGGCAGCGTGCCCATATTGGCGCCGAAATCGCTCTCCAGCCCCCAGAACGCCGCGATTACCGAAGGCGGCACGCCATATTCCTTCTCAGCGCGGGCGAAGGCCGCAGCATGAGCTTTGATCTTGGCCTGGCCCTGCTGCATCCGGTAGTTCGCCGCCATCCGCCCGGCGAACTCGGTGAACACCTGGCCGAACACCCGCTGCCCGCGGTCGCGGTTGACGATGCCCTGGTCATAGACCAGGCCGGGCGCGGCCGCTGCGATCGCCCGCGGCGAGACGCCGTCGGCGGCGGCCTGCTGTTTCAGCGCGGCCAAGAATGGCTCGAAGCTCTGGCCGCCATGGCAGGTGGCGCCCGATGCGGCGAAAGCGGGAGAGGCGAGCGACGCGATCGAGAGTGCGGCCAAGGGTGCTAAGAGCTTCATCGTATCGTCAATCCTTGATCTCGGAATCGATTGTCCAGTTCGGCACGAAGGTTCTGTCGAAACTCTTCCCGGGATAGATCCTCTGAAAGAGCTCTCGCATCTGCGCGTGTAATTCAGTGAGTTCCTGATGATCCTCGGAAGAAAGATCATGCTTCTCGTAGAACACGTTCGCGATGCGCAAATTCTTTAGGTAGAGCGCCTCAAGACGCTTGAAGGCCGCCTCGTCCTGCTTGCCGGCGTAATAGGCCATTGCAACCTCGATCGCCGAAAAATTCTGGCTGATCAGTCGATGCATATGAGCAAGCTTGAGATTATTCCACCATTTGAACATGAGCCGCCCCCGGCGATGCCCCGAACTTCGCGACTATAACTCCCGCGCGTTGCCGAACGCAAAGCCCGACAAATCCCCTGAGGCGTCATCTCGACTTCTCTGAGTCGTCATCCTGAGGCGGCCGAGCAATGCGAGGGCCTCGAAGGATGCGGCTCGGACGCGTGGGGGCGCCGCGAGCCCGCTGCTATCCTTCGAGCCTCGCTGCGCGGCGCAAGCGCGCCGGCAGCGCGCGCCTCAGGATGACGCTGCGTGGCGTGGCCAGGCCGATCGGAAGTGGGACGCGATCATCAATGCTTGCGTCTCCGAGGCGCGACCTCACAACTCCCGCGCATTGGAAAACGCAAAGCTCGACGCTCGCCGCGTGTTCTCATCCAGGATCAGGCTTCGCGTGATCGGCGGCTCGGCGCGCTGGCTGCAATGCTCGCGCTCGCACAGCCGGCAGTTCACCCCGATCGGGGTGCCTTCCTCCTTGTCGAGATCCATGCCGGCGGCATAGACCAGCTTCGGCGCGTGGCGGATTTCGCAGCCGAGCCCGATGGCGAAGCGCGGCTGCGGCTGCGGATGCGGCATCACCGGGCGGCGCACCATCTGGGCGATCGAGAAGTAGCGGCTGCCGTCGGGCAGTTCGATCACCTGTTTCAACAGCCGGTCCGGGGTGTCGAAGGTGGAGTGCACGTTCCACAACGGGCAGGTGCCGCCGAATTTCGAGAACGGGAAGGTGCCCGACGAAAACCGCTTGGAGACGTTGCCGGCGTTGTCGACCCGCAGCAGGAAGAACGGCACGCCGCGGGCGTTGGGGCGCTGCAGCGTGGTCAGCCGGTGGCAGACCTGTTCGAAGCCGGCGTTGAAGCGCTGCGCCAGCACGTGGACGTCGTAGTTCAAGGTCTCGGCGGCGGCGTGGAAGGCGCCGTAGGGCATCATCACCGCGGCGGCGAAGTAGTTGGCAAGCGTGATGCGGTACAGCCGGCGCGCGGTATCGTCGACCGCGCCGGCGCGGTTGACGATGGCGTCGAAGGTCTTGCCGAATTCGGTGATGCCGATCTGGAATGCGATCTGGAAGGCGCGGCCGGGGCCGTCGATCAGTTCGGAGATCAGCAATTGCCGGCGGTGGCGGTCGAAGCGGCGCAGCGTTTCGCGCATCACCTCCACCGGCATGATCCTGGTGACGATGGAATGCTGTTCGCGCAGCCGTTCGCTCAGGGACACGAACAGGTCCTGCGCCGGCACGTTGAGTTCGTCGCGCAGGTTTTCCGCGGCCTGCTCGATTTCGGGAAAAAAATTGCGGTTGGCCTCGATCAGGTCGCGCACCCGCTCGATCGGGTTGGCCTCGAAGCGGGTGCCTTCCTCGCGGTCGGCCATCTGCGCCGCCAGCGTCTCGCCGCGCCGCGCCTCGGTGTAGGCGGCGTACAGCCGTTGTAACGAATGTGTCACGCCGGGGCACAATTCGGCCAGATCGCGCAGCTCCTGCTTCGGCAGATCGATCTGCCGAAACAAGGGATCGGAGAAAATCTCGTTCAACTCGGCAAAGAAGCGGTCCTCGTCGGCGGTCGCCAGATCCCGCAGGTCGAGGTCATAGGTCTCCGCCAGCCGGAGCAGGATCTGCGCCGTCACCGGCCGCTGATTGCGCTCTATCAGGTTGATATAGCTCGGAGAAATTCCAAGCCCCTCGGCCATCTGGGTCTGCGACAGGCCGAGCTGCTGGCGGATCCGGCGGAACCGGGGGCCGACGAACAGCTTCTTTCCGGAGTCTCCGGCCATTGTCGCGGTCCTTCCCTCGTGACAAAAATTACAAAATTACAGTCGTTACATGTATTCATGTTACATGACATCACCATTCGCTCGCAAGAGGCCTGTACGATTGCGCGAGCTTCGCGTTTAGCTAGCGCCAGTTTCGCAGCGCAATGTCGACGCAATCAAAATACCGCTGCGAATGTGTCGTCACCGAAGGGATCAGAAACATGAATTTCCAGCCACGTGGGCTCAGCGATTTGGCCATCCAGAAGCCGGCCTCCTATCAGAGCGAAATCGCAGCGGCCGAAGCCCTGCTGAAGGACAAGGACACGTGGAATGGCGTCAAGGCCGAGGCGGTGGCCCGGATGCGCCTGCAGAACCGCTTCAAGACCGGCCTCGACGTCGCCCGCTACACCGCGGCGCTGATGCGCGCCGACATGGCGGCCTATGACGCCGACAGCACCAAATACACCCAGTCGCTGGGCTGCTGGCACGGCTTCATCGCGCAGCAGAAGCTGATCTCGGTGAAGAAGCATTTCGGCGGCACCGACCGCACCTATCTGTATCTGTCCGGCTGGATGATCGCGGCGCTGCGCTCCGAATTCGGGCCGCTGCCCGACCAGTCGATGCACGAGAAGACCTCGGTGCCGGCGCTGATCGAAGAACTCTACACCTTCCTGCGGCAGGCGGATTCCCGCGAACTCAACGACATCTTCCGCCAGCTCGATGCCGCCCGCAAGGCCGGCGACAAGGCCAAGGAAACCGCGCTGATCAAGAAGATCGACAATTTCCAGACCCACGTCGTGCCGGTGATCGCCGACATCGACGCCGGCTTCGGCAATGCGGAAGCGACCTATCTGTTGGCCAAGAAGATGATCGAGGCCGGCGCCTGCGCGCTGCAGATCGAAAACCAGGTCTCCGACGAAAAGCAGTGCGGTCACCAGGACGGCAAGGTCACGGTGCCGCACGAGGTGTTCCTGGCCAAGATCCGCGCCTGCCGCCACGCCTTCCTCGAGCTCGGCGTCGAAGATGGCGTGATCGTCACCCGCACCGATTCGCTCGGCGCCGGCCTGACCCAGCAGATCGCGGTCAGCCACAAGCCGGGTGATCTCGGCGACCAGTACAACAGCTTCCTGGATTGCGAGGAAATCACCGCCGACAACGCCCGCAACGGCGACGTCATCATCAACCGCAACGGCAAGCTGCTGCGCCCGAAGCGGCTGCCCAGCAATCTGTACCAGTTCCGCGAAGGCACCGGGGCGGACCGCTGCGTGCTCGACTGCATCACCTCGCTGCAGAACGGCGCCGACCTGTTGTGGATCGAGACCGAGAAGCCGAACATCGCGCAGATCGCCTCGATGGTCGATCGGGTTCGCGAAGTGATCCCGAACGCCAAGCTGGCCTATAACAATTCGCCGTCGTTCAACTGGACGCTCAACTTCCGTTGGCAGGTCTATGATGAGTGGAGCAAGGCCGGCAAGGACGTCAGCCAGTACAATCGCGCCGAGCTGATGAAGGCGGAGTACGACAACACCCCGCTCGGGATCGAGGCCGACGAGTTGATCCGCACCTTCCAAGCGGAATCAGCCAAGCGGGCCGGCATCTTCCATCATCTGATCACCTTGCCGACCTATCATACCGCGGCGCTGTCGACCGATAATCTCGCCCGCGAGTATTTCGGCGAGCAGGGCATGCTGGGTTATGTTAAGAACGTGCAGCGTCAGGAGATCCGCCAGGGCATCGCCTGCGTGAAGCATCAGAATATGGCCGGCTCGGACATCGGCGACGATCACAAGGAATACTTCGCAGGCCAAGCCGCTCTGAAGGCCGGTGGCGCGCATAATACGATGAACCAGTTCGGCTAACGATAAAGCAGGAGACCATCATGTCAGGCAGCAA
This sequence comes from Rhodopseudomonas sp., assembly GCF_036404135.1. Taxonomy (GTDB): domain Bacteria; phylum Pseudomonadota; class Alphaproteobacteria; order Rhizobiales; family Xanthobacteraceae; genus Rhodopseudomonas_A. The sequence goes on from NZ_DASWPE010000171.1 coordinate 19,055, forward strand.
CTTTTGGGTGATTGGCGGTGAATTCGGCTCGATGAACTTCCACAAGCTGGTGGAAGGCTCGGCCCAGGTCAAAGGGCCGTTCAAAACCCGGAAGGAGGCCGAAGATGCCTGGCGTGAGGTCTCGGAAGAGAACCGGCATAAGGCCGGGGTGCGGTTCTCCATCGTGGAAGAGCCGAGCCGCGTGCCCGCCGCTTAACCGATCAACAGCTAAGAAGGCGTCCAAGGGCTGCGGCCTCATCCGAGCGATCGGGTGGGGCCGTTGGCGTTGGCGCTCAGGTGCCGCGTCGACGCCCCGGCGAAGGCAGCAGCCGAACCCCGCTTTGCCGCCGCAACTGGTTGAGAATAAAGCGCCTTTCCGTCGATCGGGGTTACTGCTAGGTTAACGCGTCCAAAGCTCCTCTGTCGGTAAGGCAGCCGCCTATGTCGGACGCGTATAATACCGGCAGCAAATTGAACGAGCCCAGACCGACCCGGCTGCGCGACGCGCTGCGCAAGGCCCGGATCGAGGCCGCCGACCGCACCGGCGTGGTGGTCGATCTGCGCGACGCCGAAATCGCCCGACTCGAAATCCTCGACGAAGCGCTGGATGCGCTGTTCGCCGAGGTGCCGGCCGACGTCGATCTGTTCGACCGTGGCATCAGCCGCGGCGACAATCCGCGGCTGTGGATCGACGTGGTCGCCCATGTGGTGATGGGCCGCGACAAGCGGATGTACCGTTTCGTGCAGGACACTCGCTTCGGCCGCATCGTGCTGGCTGAATCCCACGAGCCGGCGCGCATCGTCGACGCGGTGACCGACTACGTCGCGCGCCGGCTGATCGAGCGCGAGCAGGCCTTGTCGGTGCCGCCGTCGACGGCCGCAGCGCCAGCGGCGGCCGAGCCCGCCAAGCCGCGCCGCAGCGCCGCCTTGAGCTTCGTGCTCGGCGTGGTGGTCGGCGCCGCCGCGCTGTTTGGCGTCGCGTTGTTGGCCAGCCTGCGGAATTTCTGACTGCGAAAAGCGCACGACGCGCCGTCATCCTGAGTGTCTGACCGAAAAAGCAGCGAGCAAAATCAGGGGTTTTTGTCATTGCGAGCCGAGGGCAGCGCGCAGCGCCGACTTCGATGCGAAGCAATCCAGGGGCTTCAAGCGTGGCCCTGGATTGCTTCGT
>NZ_DASWPE010000172.1:0-1939 GCF_036404135.1 Rhodopseudomonas sp.
ACTGAACCATGTAGCGGCCGTTCGACATTTCGATCTTGTCGATACCGACTTCCTCGAGGCGCGTCACAAGACCAAGCGGCACGGCCTTCGGCTGGGCCGATCCGGCACGGAACACCAGCAGCGAGGTCAACTGTTCGGAAGTCATGGCACGCATCGCCGCGTTCTCGTCAGCGATTTCGAGCTGGTTCGAACCGGAAGCACCGAGCTCCTGCGCAATGCCGTTCGGATCGACGATCATGATCACCGCTCCATCACCGAGGATGGTGTTGCCGGAGAACATGCCGATGTGGCGCAGCTTGGTGGACATCGGCTTGACGACGATTTCCTCGGTATGGAACACGCCGTCGACGACGATGCCGAAGGTCTGGTTACCGACCTGCGTCACCACGATGAAGCCGTTTTCCGGATCGCTGTTGGTGCCGTCGTCGATCTGCAACAATTTCTTGAGATGCATCAGCGGCAACAGCTTGTTGCGCAACCGGAGCACCGGCGTGTCCTTGATCCGCTCGATGCGGTGTTCGGAATTGGCGCGTGCGCGCACCAGTTCGACCACAGCGAGTTGCGGAATGGCGAAGCGATCGCCACCCGCCTCGACGATCAACGCCGAGACAATCGCGAGCGTCAGCGGAATCTTGATGGTGACGCTGGACCCTTCGCCAGCCACCGACTTGATGTCGATGGTGCCGCCGATCTGATCGATGTTGGTGCGCACCACGTCCATGCCGACGCCGCGGCCGGACACGCTGGTCACCGCGGCCGCGGTGGAGAAGCCCGGCGCGAAGATGAATTTGTGGATCTGGCTCTCCGACATCTTCTCGACGTCGGCTTCCGAGGCGAGCCCGTTGGAGATCACCTTGGCCTTGATCCGCGCGGTGTCGAGGCCGCGGCCATTGTCGGCGATCGACAGCACGATGTGGCCGCCCTCATGATACGCCGACAGCCTGATGGTGCCCTGCTCGGGCTTGCCGGCGGCGGCGCGATCGGCCGGGGTCTCGAGACCATGATCGGCGGAGTTGCGCACCATATGCGTCAACGGGTCCTTGATCAGGTCGAGCACCTGGCGGTCGAGCTCGGTGTCGGCGCCGTGCATCTCCAGTTCGATCTGCTTGCCGAGTTCGGAGGCGAGATCGCGCACGATGCGCGGCAGCTTCTGCCAGGCATTACCGATCGGCTGCATCCTTGTCTTCATCACGCCGTCCTGCAATTCGGCGGTGACGGTGGAGAGCCGCTGCAACGGCACCTTGAACTCGGTGTCCTCGTGGCGGCGGCTGATCTCCAGGAGCTGATTGCGGGTCAGCACCAGCTCGGAGACCATGGTCATCAGATGTTCGAGGGTGTCGACATTGACCCGGATCGACTGGTTGGCGATCTTGTCGGTCTCGTGCAGCTGCGGGTCCAATTCCACCGCGGTCTTCTTGCGGGCGGGCTTCGCCGGCTTGGCCTCGGCCGCGGCGGGCTGATGCTCGACGGGATGATGCGCGGCGGGATGATGTTCGATGGGCTGATGCGCGGCCGGCTGTTCTTGGGCCACCGGGATCTCGACCGCGACTTCGGTCTCGCGAAACGCCCGCTCCAATTCGTCGAGCGAGACTTCGCCGGGGCGCAGCGCGCGCTCCAGCACCTGCGGCACCAGCGTGCCCTCGGCCAGCGGCGCGGCGACTTCAGCAACCGGCGCGGCCCGTTCGGGCGCGGCCTCGGCCGGCGTCATCGGGCGTTGCGACAACACTTCCAGTTCGCCGATCAGATCCTGATCGACGCCCTCGGGCTCCGCCTCGGTGGCCTCCAGCCCGCCCAGAATCTCTTTAATGCGGTCGATGGTCAAAAGGATCAGCGTCACCGCTTCGCCGGTCACCGGCATGCCGTCGCGGAATTTGCCCATCAGCGTCTCGGCGGCGTGCGCTAGCGCTTCCAGCCGCGGCAAGCCTAGAAACCCGCAGGT
>NZ_DASWPE010000173.1:0-39458 GCF_036404135.1 Rhodopseudomonas sp.
AAAACCGACGCCGAAGCAATAGCCGCGATTGGCGACGATCACCGGCTTGGCGCAGCGCGCGGGTGCTGCGATGTTCCAGGCCAGTTTCGAGACGTGCTCGGGCGAGGCCTCCATGAAGCCGCCGATATTGCCGCCGCTGGAAAAATGCTCGCCGACCGAGCGCAGCACGATGACGCGAACGCGATCGTCCTCGTCGAGGGTTTCAAACACCAGCCGCAACTGATCGCGCTGCGGCATGCTGACGACGTTGTAGGGCGGCCGGTCGAGAATGATATCGGCGCGCTGATGGGCTTCGTCGATCTCGACGTGAAAGCCGTCGAGCTTGCCGAGGCGGGGATCGGTGAAGGCGTAGGATGACGGCATTGGAGATGTCCTTCTGTTGGGATCTTGAGTTCAGGCGGCGCCGGGCGGCGCGCGTTCCGGATCGTAGTCACCGGCAACCAGCAGCCGGCGCAGCAGTTTGCCGACCGGCGATTTCGGTAGTTCATCCACGAACACGATGCGCCGCGGACGCTTGAAATTCGCCAAACCCGACGCCTGGCAGAACTGCTCCAGTTCGCGCGCGCTGACCGGCGCGCCGCGCTTGACGAACGCCGCGACGATCTTGCCCCAGCGCTCGTCCGGCAATCCGACCACCGCGACCTCGGCGACCGCGTCGTGCAGCGACAGGCAGCTTTCCACTTCGACCGGAGAAACGTTCTCGCCGCCGGTGATGATCATGTCGTCAACTCGTCCTGTGACGAAAAGGTCGCCGTCGGCATCGATGAAGCCGGTGTCGCCGGTGAAGTACCAGCCCTCGCGCAGCGCCTTGGCATCGGCCTCCGGGCGTCGCCAATAGCCTTCGAAAGCTTCGTCGCTGGAAAGATGCGCGATGATCTCGCCCTCTTCGTCGATCGCGGCGACATCCGCCACCGAAGTGGCATTCAACCGCACCACCCTGATATGCTGATTGATGCCGGCGCGGCCGGCGGAGCCCGGCTTGGCGACCGCGTTCTGATCGATCGCGAAGGTGTAGATCTCCGAGCTGCCGTAATGATTGACGAACAGCTCGGGGCGAAACGCCTGGTCGAGCTTCTTCAACAGCCCGTCGGTCATCGACGCGCCGGCGAAGCCGAGCTTGCGTACGCTGGAGACGTCGCTTCCGGCGAAATCCGGGTGATACACCAGGTCGTGATACAGCGTCGGCACCAGATAGAGGGTGCTGATGTTTTCCGCCGCGATCAGCTTCAAGGCCTGGGGCGGATCGTAACGCGGCAGGCAGACGAAGGTGCCGCCGATCAGCGACATCGCCAATAGCGAGCGCACCCCCATGGTGTGATAGAGCGGCATCACGCCGAGCGTGCGCTCGCCGCGGCCGTAGAGATTCTGCGCGACATGGGCGACCGCCGCAGCGCGCTCGGCGCGATGCCGTCGCGGCACGCCCTTCGGCTTCGAGGTAGTGCCCGAGGTGTAGAGCATGATCGACCAGGCCTCGGCGCTGACCCGCGGGTTTGCGTCGGGTGCCTCGCGCGCGACCATGTCCTTGAAGCTGAAGAATTTGTCGTCGGCGGCCTCGTCGTCGAGCCCGACCCGGCGCAGCCCCGGCGCCAGCTTCGACTGCGCCACCGCCTCAGCGCTGACGTCCTGATAGACCACCGCGCAGGATTCCGAATTCTCGATGCAGAAATCCAGTTCGTCGGCCTTGGCGCGCCAATTCACCGGGGTGATGACGATGCCGGCGAACTGGCAGGCCCAATGAATCGTCGCGGCTTCCCAGCGGTTCTGCAGCGCGGTGACGAGGTGATCGCCGGGCTTCAGCCCGATGCGGTCGAACGCTGCGACCAGCGACGAGATCTTGCCGTACCATTGCCGGTAGCTCAGCCGGACGTCGCCGTCGACGATGGCGGTGGCGTCGGGATCGCGCGCGACGCTGGCGACAAAACTGCTTCCGAGATCAAGCATCGGTGCGTTCGCTCCTGGATTGCGCCGCAAGTTCGCGGGCCGCTTCGAGCGCGGCCGTGACGATCGGCGTGTAGCCGGTGCAGCGGCACAGATGGCCGCTCAACAGGTCGCGGATTTCGGCCTCGCTCGGCGTCGGATGGTGCCGCAGGAAGTGATCGAGCGACATCAGGATGCCGGCGGTGCAGAAGCCGCATTGCAAAGCGTGGTTGCGGCGAAACGCCGCCTGCAACACGCCCAAGCGATCCGGCGCCGGCGCCAGGCCCTCGACGGTCTTGAGATCGCAGCCGTCGATCTGCACCGCCAGCGTCAGGCAGGCGCGGGTGAGCTGGCCGTCGACCGTGATGGTGCAGGCGCCGCAGACGCCGTGCTCACAGCCGACATGAGTGCCGGTGGCGCCGATGCTCTGGCGCAGGAAATCGGTGAGCAGCAGCCGCGGTTCGGCCTCGCCCTGCACCGGCTTGCCGTTCAGCGTGAAGCGCACCAGGTGGCGCTGCGAGGACGACAAGCGGCTCATTGCAGCACCTCGCGCAGCAGATCGCGGCCCATCAACCGCACCAGATCGCGACGATAGCGCGCGGTGGCGTGGACGTCGTCGCGGGCATCGAGCTCGTGGGCAAAGCCGTTCAGCGCGTCGTCGAGCGCGCTACCCTCGAGCCGCGGCCAGTCGCGCGCGGTCGGCACGTCGGCGACGCCGCCGACCGCGAAGCGCACGCCGTCCTGGGTGACGACCGCGGCGCAGGCGACGATGGCGAAATCGCCGTGCCGGCGCGCCACTTCGCGGAACGCGCAGCGCGCGTTGCCGGCTGGAAACGACACCGCCTCGATCAATTCGTCGTCGGCGCGCGCGGTCGCCATCATGCCGGCAAAGAACTCGCGCGCCGCGACCTTGCGCTGCTTGCCGGCGCTGCGCAGATGGACTTCGCCGCCGAGCGCTGTCAGCGCCAGCGGCAATTCGGCGCTGGGATCGGCATGCGCCAGCGAGCCGCACACCGTGCCGCGGCTGCGGGTCTGAGCGTGGCCGGTCCACGGCAGCGCCTTTGCGATCAATGGCAAACTTGTGGCAAGCTCCGGCCAGGCCAGCAGCGCCGCCTGCCGCACCCCGGCGCCGATCGTGACGCGACCGGACCTGTGCGTGATCGAATCCAATTCGCGCAGCCGCATGATGTCGATCAGCACTTTCGGGCGGGCGAGGCGCATGTTGAGCATCGCCATCAGCGACTGGCCGCCGGCGATGATGCGGGCATCGCCGCCGTGCTGCGCCAGCACCTCGAGCGCCTCGCCGACCGTCTCGGCCCGGACATAGTCGAACGCTGCCGGCTTCATCGCGACCACCCGACGAGCCGCAGCAGCCGCGTCAACCAGGAATCGCGCGGCACCAGCTGGCCGCCGGCGGTCGCGGCGAGGGCGGTGAAAAACTTTCCGATGATCACGCGCGTTGCGCCGTCGAGCAGCCGGCCGCCGATCGAGGCGACCTTGCCGCCGATCGCCGCCTCGTAGACGTAAGTCATCGTGGTGCCGCCGGCGGCATCGGCCGCAAGCGTGATGCGGCCCTCGCCGCCGCCGAAGCCGAGCGCGCCCTCGGCGCTGCCGCCGAGCGTCACCGCGCGCGGCGGATCGAGATCCGACAATTTGACGTCGGCGCGATAGCGCCCGGTGACGGGGCCGATGCCGAGCGTCACCTCGGCGCGGAAATAGGTATCGGAGATTTTCTCGACGCGCTCGCAGCCCGGGATCACCCGCTTCAGCGTGTCGGGATCGAGCAGCATCGCCCAGACTTGCTCGGGCGGCGCGCCGACAGACGCGCGGCCCTCGCCGCGCAGCTTGCGGTCGTTGCCGCCGGCCCGCGGCGCCGCGGCCGCGCGGCCGCCCGCGGGCGCGCCACGCTCATCGCCGCGTAAAATCTGCGCCAGCCGCGCCGGCACCAGCGGCAGCGTGATGTCCGTAATGCCGAGCGCGTCGGCCACCGCATTGGCGATGCACACCGGCGTCGACATGCAATTGCCCTCGCCGACGCCCTTGGCGCCGAGCGGAGTGAACGGCGACGGCGTCTCCATATGCAGGATCATCGGATCCGGCACTTCCATCGTGGTCGGCAGCAAGTAATCAGCGAGCGTGCCGGTGAGGAAACTGCCGTCCGCCGCGTAGGCATATTCCTCGTAGAGTGCTGCGCCAATCGCCTGGGCGAAGCCGCCGCGGATCTGGCCGTCGACCATGCCGGGATGCAGGATGGTGCCGCAATCATGCATGGTGACGTAGCGATCAATCTTCGTCTCCAGCGTCACCGGATCGATCTCGACGCCGCAGAAGTCGAAGATGAAGCCGTGGCACAGCGAGGAATTCACCCGGTCGGCATCGTCCGGCGCCGCCAATTCCGTCGGTGTCCAGAACACCGTCTCGCGCAAGGTGTTGCCGATATCGTCCGGCAATGAGCCCGGCGACCAATGGCTCAGCGCGGCGAGCCGCGTAAACGCGATGCTGTTGTCCGGGTTGGACTTCGAGCCGACCCGGCCGCCGCGAAACACCACGTCGGCGACCTCGATATTCAACTGGCTCGCCGCGACCCGCGCCAGCCGCTCCGCGAGGCGTCCGGCAGCGAGTTTCGCGGTGCCGGCGACCGCGGCGGCAAAACGACTGGCGTAGTTGCCGGACGCGATCGACCAGGCATCCTTCGCGGTGTCGATCTCGGTGTTGACGCGGACATCGGCAGGCTTGACGCCGAACACGTCGGCGACCACCTGCGACAGCACGGTGCGATGGCCCTGGCCCTGCGGCACCGAGGCGACGTGCACGGTGATGCCGCCGACCGGATCGAGCGCCACGGTGGCTGTCGCCTGCGCGCCGTTCTTCGGCCCCGCCTTGCGGCGCTCCGCCGCGGTCAGCACCGTGGTGATGTAGCCCATGTTGGAGACGCTGGGCTCGACCACCGCGGCATAGCCGATGCCGTAGCGCCGGCCTTGCGCCCGTGCCGCGTCGCGCCGCGATTTCAACTCTTCGAGCTTGCCGCCTTCGACGCCACGCGCGATCGCCTGCTGATAGTCGCCGGAATCCAGTAGCGCCCCGGTCGCGGTGCGATACGGAAACGAGCCCGCCGGCACCAGATTGCGCTTGATCACGCCGAGCGGATCGAGGCTTAGCTCGACCGCGATGCGTTGCACGAGCCGCTCCAGCGCGAAATACATTTGCGGGCCGCCGAAGCCGCGGTTCAAGCCGGTCGGGGTCTTGTTGGTGACGACGACGCGGTTGCGCACCGCGACGTGCTCGATCGCATAGGCGCCGGTGAGATTGCCGTGCATCCGGTACAGCGTCGCCGGCTCCGGCGCGCGTAAGTGAGCGCCGCAATCCTCGACCTGATCCCAGTCGAGCGCCAGAATCTTGCCGTCGGCGGCGACCGCCGCGGCGAGCGTGGTTGAGCGGTTGGTCGCCGATACCGAGGCGGTGAGATGTTCCAGCCGGTCCTCGATCCATTTCACCGGCCGGCCGACCACCCGCGACGCCGCGGCGATCAGCACGATGTATGGAAAGATTCCCTGCTTGATGCCGAAGCTGCCGCCGGAATCCGGCGGGGTACGCAGCCGCAGCCGATTGCCGGGCACCTTCAGCGCGCGCGAGATCACCGCGTGGATGCTGAACGGCCCCTGGAAATTCGCCAGCACGTCGTAGGCATCTTCTGCCGCATCGTAGTCGGCGACCACGCCATAGGTCTCGATCGGGGTGCAGGAATTGCGCGGATAGTTGATCGCGACGGAGATGCGGTGCGGCGCCTCGGCGAAGGCGCGCTCGGGGTCGCCGTAACGAAAGCTGCGATCGCTGGCGACATTGCCGGCAAAGCCGTCATGCAGCACCGGAGCGTCCGCCGACAGCGCGATGAGCGGATCGATCACCGCCGCGCGCACCTGGTAGTCGACCTCGATCAGGTCGACGCCGTCTTCGGCGAGATAACGGTCCTGCGCGATCACCAACGCCACCGCCTCGCCGACATAGCGCACCCGGTCGACCGCGATCGGCCAGCATTGCACCGGCGCCTTGACGCCGACCACGAGGCTCGAGGTCAGCGCGGTGATGTCGTCGCCGGTCAGCACCGCGACGACGCCGGCGAGCTGCCGCGCGGCCGCGGTGCGGATCGCGACGATGTCGGCATGGGCGTGCGGCGAGCGCAGGATCGCCGCATAGAGCGTGCCCGGCCGGGTGCCGAGATCGTCGATGTAGCGGCCGCGCCCGGTGAGCAGGGCTGCGTCCTCGACGCGCTCGATCGAGCGGCCGACCCAAGGCCGGTTGACGTCGAGCTCGATTGCCGCTTCGGCGGGTTGCGCCATCCTGAACTCGTGCTCCCGGTCGCGCGTGTGATCCGCGCGTGAGCAACCTTGTCAGCAGATCGGCGGACCGGGCCATGCCGGTCGTGCTCGGCAATTACCAAACCGTCTCATTCGAACGACCGCCACGCGGCGTCAGCTCGCCAGCCGCGACACGTTGCGGAATTCGCGCGGGCCGACGCCGGAATGGTTGCGGAAGAACCGGGTGAAATGCGCCGGCTCGGCGAAGCCCAGGGTCTCGCCGATTTCACCGAACGGCGCATCTTGATGCAGCACCGCTTGCACCGCATGTTCCATCCGCACCACGTTGAGATAGACCTTCGGCGGCATACCCTCGGAATTCTCGAACAGTCGGAAAAAATGCGCGCGCGACAGCCCGGCGGCCTTGGCGAATTTGTCGATGTTCGGCGCGCGGCCGGCCTCGGCGCGCATCGCGTCGATCGCCCGGCGAATGCGCCAGTCGCGTCCGGTCACCGCCATCTCGCGAATCGAGCTCGGGAAACTGCGCCACGGCGTGAAGCGCTCGATCACCGCCACCATCAGATCGGACAGCAGCGTCTCGTGCGCTAAGACGCTGTCCGGCCGCGACATCATCTCGGCGGCGAGCGCCATGCTGAGGTTGCGAATCCGCGGCGAGATTTCGCCGGAGGGCTGGCTGAAGAATCCCGGCGCGCCGCTGGCCGCCCAGCCCGGACGGAACCGCTTCAGCCATTGCGGCTCGACATAGAGCGCCAGGATCAAGGTGCAGGGCCGGTTCGGATCGTGCACATAGGCGTGCGGCTGCCAGCCATTGACCAGCACCGCGCCATTGTCGGTCAAAGGATAGACCTGATCGCCGACCACGAACTGGGTGTCGGCGCCTTCGACCTTCAGCAGCACATGGCAATGCGGATGGGCGTGCCGCACCAGCGAACAATCCATGTCCAATAGCGCGACACGGCCGAATTCGCCATGGGCGATACGCAACGCAGTCGACATGCAACCTCCGCTCAGGCGTTGGTCTTCCAGGGGATCAATCGGCGTTCGATCTCGTCAAGCACGATCGAGAACACGAAGCCGAGGATCGCGATCACCAACAGGCCCACATACATGGTGTCAACGGTCAGCACCTGCCAGGCGTTCCAGATCATGAAACCGATGCCGTCGTCGGAGGCCACCATCTCCGAGATCGCGATCAGGATCAGCCCCATGCCGGCGGCGAGCTTGATCCCGGCCATGATCGACGGCAGGGCTCCAGGCAGCGCGATGGTGCGGAACACCTGCCAGCGGCTGGCGCGGAAATTGTGCCCGACGTCGAGATAGATCCGATCCAGATTGACGACGCCGACCATGGTGTTGATGACGATCGGATAGAACGCGCCGAGCGCCACCATCACCACCTTGGAAAATTCGCCGAGCCCGAAGATCAACAGCACCAAGGGCAGGATCGCGCTTTTCGGAATCGGGTAAGTCGCGGAAATCAACGGATCGATCGCCGCCCGCAGCGGCCGCGAAATCCCCATCGCCAGGCCCAGCAGCAGCGCCGGCACGCCGCCGAGCAGCATGCCGAGCGCCAGCCGCCGCAGGCTCGCCAGCGTATTATGCACGAGTTCGCCGGAGGCCAGCAACACGCCGATCTGATGCACGATGCTGGACGGCGGCGGAAAGAATCGGACGTCGATCAGCTGGAACCGGCCGGCCGCCTCCCACAACAGCAACAGCAGGAGCGGCGTCAGAATGCCGATCGCGCGCTCATAACCTTTCAACCCGTGGTTCATGATGCGCTGCCCTCCAACTGCCGCGCGCGATTGACCTCCTCGCGCAACTGTTCCCAGATGTCGTAGACCAGTTCGCCATAGGCCGGCTTGTGGCGCAGCTCCAGCACGTTGCGCGGCCGTTCGAACGGCACGTCGATCAGCGCCTTGGCGCGGCCGGGATTGGCGGTCATCACCATGATGCGGTCGCCGAGCGTCACCGCCTCGTCGACGCTGTGGGTGATGAACACCACGGTCTTGCGGGTGGCTTCCCAGATCCGCAGCAATTCCTCATGCAGCAACAGCTTGTTCTGTTCGTCGAGCGCGGAGAACGGCTCGTCCATCAGCAAGATTTCCGGATCATTGGCAAAGGCGCGGACGATCGACACCCGCTGCTTCATGCCGCCGGACAATTGATGCGGATAGCGGTCGCGGAACCGCCACAGCCCGATCCGCTCCAGCCAGACCCGCACGCTGTCGGCGACCTCCGGCTCGGCGACCTTGCGCATCCGCAGCCCATAGGCGGCGTTGTCGAACACCGTCATCCAGGGAAACAGTGAGTCGCCCTGGAAGATCATCGAATTGCTCGGCCGCGCGGGATCGACCTGGCGGACGTCGACGCGGCCTTCGCTTTCGTGATCGAGCCCGGCGAGAATCCGCAGCAAAGTGGTCTTGCCGCAGCCGGAGGGGCCGACGATGACGAAGAACTGGCCCTGCAGAATATCCACGGTGATGCCGTCAAGCGCCACGAAGCCCGAGGTGCCGAAATATTTCCGCACCCCGGACAGCGAGATCTGGGTCGGCCGCGGCGCCGCCGCCGCGCGATCGTGAACGATTTGAATCGCCGCCATGCTGTCTCCGTTGTCTCAGTTCGGCTGGTAAGGCCCGAGTTGCTTGACCGCGTTGGCCGCGAACGACATGTCGACGACGTCGCCGACCACCACCGGCTTTTCGACCTGGCCCTGCGCCACGAAAAACTTCAGATCGTCGGCGAGGCTCGTCATATTGATGGCGCCGTCCGGCGAGATGCCGTTCGGCACCATGGTCTCGAACAACTTGCGATTGGTGAGCCCGGTGGTCTTGATGATCAGATCGATCAGCTGCTCCGAGCCAGGACCATTGAACAGCCCCTTGCGGGTGGCGTCGTTGTAGACTCGCGATGCCTTGACGTAGGCGTTCATGAAGCGCTGGCCGACGTCGCGGCGCTTGGTCAACAGATCGTCGCCATACAGCAGGATCGCAACCTGCTGGCCCGGATACAGCGAGGGATCGGAGAACCGCACCGCGACGCCGCTGTCGATCGCCTGGCTCGCCGACGGCTCGGTGGTGATCGCGCCGTCGATGGCTTTCGACGACAGCGCCACCACTTGCTGCGGATAGCTCATATTGACGTTGTCGGCGTCCTTGTAGGTCAGGCCGCCCTTGCCGAGCGCGACCGCGAGCTTGGCGTTGGTGGCCGAGCCCGGCCCCGCCGCGGCGAGCTTCAGCCCCTTGAGATCGGCCAAGCTTTTCACCTTGCCGGAATCGATTAGATCCTTGCGCAGCAGCAGCGGCATGTAGTCATAAGCGGCGGCGGTGGAGCCCTTGTCGGCGACGATCTTGACGCCTATGCCGCGGCCGACCGCGTTGAACAGCCCGGCCGAGGAGGCCCCGGCGCCGATGTCGATCTGCCCCGCGGCGAGCGGTGCGATCATCCGCGGCCCGGAATCGAACGGGATCAGTTCGACCTTCAAGTTCTGCTCGGTGAAGAAGCCGCGTTGTTGCGCGATGTAGAACACCACGTCGCTGATCACCTTGTTGACGCCGACCTTGAGGGTCGTTGCGTTCTCGGCGTGCAGCCCGCCCCCGCCGGCCAGAAAGGCGCAGACCCCTGCCATCGTCACTAGCGCAGCTCGTCGCTTCATGCGTCGCCTCCCAAAAAGACTCCCGGCTTGTGCCGGCGTTGCATTATGCGTCGGCGTCAGATGATCCGCGCCAGCGCCGCCTTCGGGTCGCTCTGCAGCACGCGCGACAGATCGACGTCTTCCAGACCATGAACGTGAATTCGCTTGAACACCATCGGTTCGGCTTCCAACGGCTTGGTGGCGTCGAGGCCCATCTTGGCGCTGATGCCGGCGTCGCTGGAGGGATCGAGCTTGGAGCCCTGCGCGCCGGACACCACCACGAGGTCGCGATCGGCTTGGAACCTGGTCGCGATCGCCCATTCGATCTCGTGCGGATCGTCGATGTCGACGTCCATATCGACGATCACCACCTGCTTGAGATCGTAATGCCCGCCGAACGCGCCCATGATGATGTTCTTCGGCTCGCCATTGTTGGTCTTGTCGATCTTGACCACGAGGTGATAGCGGCACACCCCGCCCCGCGTTAAGCGTACATCCCGCACGCTGGAAAAGCTGCGCTGCAGATGCTCCAGCAGCGTCGCCTCGCGGGGGATTTCGCCAAGCACCAAGTGCTCCATGCCGCCGCCGACGATGGTGTGGAAAATCGGGCTGGCGCGATGGGTGATGGCGTCGACCTGGATCACCTCGCGGTCGGCGCGCGGTCCGTAATATTGCGGGAATTCGCCGAACGGGCCTTCCGGCTCGCGAACTTTCGGCAGGATGCGGCCCTCGATCACGATTTCGGCGTGCGCCGGCACCCGCACCTGATTGGTGCGACACTTCACCATCTCGATCGGATGGCCCAAGAGCGCACCGGCGATTTCCATCTCGTCTTCGTCGACCGCGGCGATCGCCTGCGACGCCAGGATGCAGGCCGGATGTACGCCGATCACCAGCGCGATCTCCAGCGGCTGGCCGGCCGCTTCCGCCATCTTGAAGTAATGCTGGGTGTGGCGCGGCAGCAGCAGCACGCCGATGCGGTCCGGCCCGCTGACCTGGCAGCGATGGATCGAGACGTTCTGGATGCCGGTCAGCGGATTGCGCGCGATCAATAGCGCCGCGGTGATGTAGGGCCCGCTGTCATGCTCATTGTGCTTGGGGATCGGCAGTTGCTTTAAGAGATCGACGTCGCGGTGGATCACCTGTTGCGCCGCAGCCTCCTCGACCTCGACCCAGGGCAGCGGATGCCGCACCGCGTCCTGAAACCGCGTCAGCAACTGATCAGTCGGGACGCCGAGCGAATCGGCGACCCAGCTGCGGTCGGCGAAGATGTTGGCGACCACCGGGATTGCATGCTGGCCGGGCTGCGGAAACAGCACCGCGCTGTCGCGCTCCAACGTCTTCGCCACCGCGGCGAGTTCGTCGCTCAGCGCGATGCCGGCGCGGGCCACCGCGAGCCGGCCGCTGGCTTCGAGCTGGCGCAGCCAGCTGCGCAGATCCGGCGTGGCGTTGTGCCCGGCGAGGGCGTGCAGGCTGCTTGTCTTGGTCATCGTTTCCTCTGGCAACGTGGTCAGTTCGGCTGCTCGGTCGCGGCGCGGCGACGTTGCAGCGCAGGGTCTTCGCCCCAGCGCGGCGCCACGCCGACGTCGATGTCGTAAAGATCGAGCACTCGCCCCACGGTGTGGTCGACCATGTCGTCGAGCCCGTCCGGCTTGGCGTAGAACGCCGGCACCGGCGGCGCGATGATCGCGCCGATTTCCGACAGCGCGGTCATGGTGCGCAGATGCCCAGTGTGCAGCGGCGTCTCGCGCACCATCAAGACCAGGCGGCGGCGTTCCTTCAGCGTGACGTCGGCGGCCCGCGTCAGCAGCGTGGTGGTGACGCCCGAGGCGATCTCCGACATCGAGCGCATCGAGCACGGCGCCACGATCATCCCCATGGTGCGGAACGAGCCGGAGGCGATCGCAGCCGCCATGTCGTCGATCGGGTGATGGGTGTGCGCCAGCGCCTTGACCTCGGCGATCTTCAGCCTGGTCTCATAGGCGAAGGTGATTTCCGCGGTTTTCGACATCACCAGATGGGTTTCGACCCCGGCGTTGCGCAGCAGCTGCAACAGCCGCACGCCGTAGATCACGCCCGAGGCGCCGGAAATGCCGACGATCAGGCGTCGCCGCGAAGACTGCATCATGGTTTCCACCCAAATCCCTTATGCCCCGGGTTTCGTTGCGCGAACGCGGGGTCAGGCCGGCAAGGCTACGCGCCGCCGCCGATCACTGCAAATAATAGATTTTGATTTTCTCGATCATCAAAAGTGATGATATGGTTCCCCGCGACCGGAGGGCTGGGCCATGGATTTCAAGCAGATGCAGTATTTCCTCTGCCTGGCGCAGGAGGGCAACGTCACCCGCGCGGCGCGGCAGCTCAACATCGTGCAGCCGGCGCTCAGCATGCAGATCGCCAAGCTGGAAAAATCCGTCGGCAAGCAATTGTTCTATCGTCAGGCGCAGGGCGTCACGCTGACCGCGGCGGGCGAAACCCTGGCCAGGCTCGCCGGCTCGATCATGCAGACCATCGACCACGCCCGCGAGGAAATGGCGCGGCTCGACGGCAAGATCTCCGGCCGGGTCTCGATCGGCATGATCACCTCGGCGGCGCAGAGCACGCTCGCCACCTCCTCGGCGAAGATCGCGGCGCGCTATCCGGAGATCCAGCTTCTGGTCTGCGAGGGCTATACCGAGATGTTGCTGGACTGGGTCGCCGCCGGCCAGCTCGACATCGCCATCGTCAACATGCCGCCCGGCAAATCGCCGCTCACCGCGCACCATATTCTCGACGAACAGATGATGCTGGCGCGGCGCCCCGGCAGCGCGCTGGCGCTGCCGGCGATCGTGCCCTATGCGCGGCTGAAGGGCATGGACATCGTGATCCCGTCGCGGCGCCACGGCTTGCGCCGGATTCTCGACGCCGCCGCGGCCGAGGCCGACTTCACGCTGAAGCCGCGGCTGGAGATCGATACGTTGTCGGCGATCTGCGAGGTGGTGGCGACCACCGACCTCGTCACCGTGCTGCCCGGCATCGCGCTGCACGCCGCGTTGGCCGCCGGGCGCTTGCAGGCGCATCGGCTGAAGAAACCGGCGATCGCTCGAACCGTGGCCTGGGCCACCCACCCGCGCCGCGTGGTCTCCGCGGCGATGACCGCGGTGATGGACATCATCTCCGCGGATCTTCTGGCAGCGGCGAACCAGGCGTCGCGGCTGGTGATCACAGCACCGCGATGACGTCCATCAACCGGGCGCGGTCGGCGGCGTCCTTGGCATTGCCGGTCAGCACCACCGCGCCGCGCTCCAGCGCATAGAAGCGGTCGGCGACGCCGAGCGCGCCGTCGACGTTCTGCTCCACCAACAGGATGATGGTGCCGGCCGCCTTCATTTCCGCGATGATCGCGAAGATGTCGGCGGCGATCATCGGCGCCAGGCCTTCGCTGGGCTCGTCGATCAAGGCCAGCCGCGGCCGCCCGACCATGACCCGCGCCATCGCCAGCATCTGCTGCTCGCCGCCGGACAGTGTGGTGCCGGCCTGCCGGCGGCGTTCGGCGAGCCGCGGCATCCGCTCGTAGATCAGCTCGATCTCGCGGTTCTGCTCGGCGCGGCTGCGGCCCCTGCGCTGCATCAGCCCGAGCTTGAGGTTTTCCTCGACGCTGAGGCCGGGAAAGATCCGGCGGTCTTCCGGCACGAAGCCGACGCCTTGATGGCAGACCTTGTCCGCGGTCAAGCCGTCGAGCCGCTCGCCGTGCAGCGTAATGGCGCCGCCGGAGGCACCGACCCAGCCGGCCACCGCCTTCATCAGCGTGGTCTTGCCGACGCCGTTGCGGCCGAAAATCCCGATCACCTCGCCGGGTTGCGCCTGCATCGTTACACCCTGAATGATGTGCGACAGCCCGTAATGCACTTGCAGTTGCTCGATCTTCAACATCACGCGTGCCCGAAATAGGCGGCCATCACCGCGGGATCGGCGCGCACCACGGCCGGCGCGCCCTCGGCGAGCTTGCGGCCCTGATGCATCACCACGATGTGGTTGGAGATGTCCATCACCACGCCGATGTCGTGCTCGATGAGGAGAATGGTGACGTCGCGCGCCAGATCGCGGATCAAGGCGGCGGTGTCCGCGGTGTCGGCATGGCTCATGCCCTGGGTCGGCTCGTCGAGCAACAGGATGCTGGGTTCGGTGGCAAGCGCCACCGCAATTTCGAGCCGGCGCTGTTCGCCATGCGACAACGCGCCGGCGAGTTCGCCGGCTTTCGGCGCCAGCGCAAAGCGCTCGACCAGTTCATGCACCCGCGCCAACGCCCGCCCGCTGCGGGAGACCGGCAGCAGAAAGCGGCCGGTGGTTTCAAGCCGCTGCGCCGCCAGCCGCAGATTCTCAAACACCGTGAGTTCAAAGAACAAATTGGTGATCTGGAACGAACGCCCCATCCCGGCGCGCTGCATCTGGTAGGGCGGCCGCCCGGTCAGATTAACGCCGCGCAGCATGACCTTGCCGGAGCTCGGCCGGATCATGCCGCTGATCAGATTGAACAGCGTGGATTTGCCGGCGCCGTTGGGGCCGATGATGGTGGTGATGGCGTTCTGCTCGGCGTCGAACGAGACGCCGTCGACGGCGCGGATGCCGCCGAAGCGGACGCCGAGCCCGCGGACTTCCAGCACCACGCTCATCGCCCGGCTCCGCGCAGCGCCCGCTCGATCAGCGGCCGCACCAGCCCCATGACACCCTTCGGCAGGAAGATCACGGTGGCCATGAACAACAGCCCGATCACGATCAGATGGTGTTGGGTCAACGAGCCGATCACCGATTTCAGCACGGTGAGGATGACGCCGCCATACAGCGCGCCGGCCAGCGTGCCGACGCCGCCGATCACCACGGTGATCACCGCGTTGCCCGAGGTGGTGAAGAACAGCAGTTCCGGCGAGACGAAGCCGCGCAGCATCGGATACAGCGCGCCGGACAACGACGCGATCACCGCCGCGAGCACATAGGCCGACAGCCGCAGGTTGCGCGTCGAATAGCCGAGCGACGGCACCCGGCGCTCATTGGCGCGCAGCGCCAACAGCACCCGGCCGAACGGCGTGTCCAGCAGATAGGCGCAGACCGCGTACAGCCCGACGACGAAGGCCAGCGTGAACAGGAAGAAGCCGGCCGGCGAATTCGACATCACGGTGAAGACGCCGAGGTCGATCGGGACCACCGGCACGCCGATCAAGCCGTCGGAGGCGCCGAGCGAGCGGGTGTTGTACACCGCGCGGGCGGCGACCTGCGCCAGCCCGAAGGTGACGAGCGCGAAATACACGCCGCGGACCCGGTTGGCAATCAGCCCGGCGATGAAGCCGATCACCAGCGAGACCACCAGCGCCGCGGCCATCGCCGCCCAGAATGACGGCACCTGTTTCAGCACCACCGCAGAGACGTAGGCGCCAAGCCCGAAATACAGTGCCTGGCCGAGCGACAACAGCCCGGTGTAGCCGAGCAGGATATCCACCGACAGCGCGAGGCCGGCGAAGATCAGCGCCTCGGTGCCGAGCCGCAGAAAGAACCGATCGTCCTGCATCACCCCGACCGCGGCGAACACCAACGCCGCCACCACGAACAGCGCGACCAGCACGTGGCTCGCCCGCATCGAAAGCCCCAGCCGGTCGATCACCCGCGCCGGCACGGCGGCCACCTTGGCATCGTCCACGTTGATATCAACCATGACCGAGCCGCCCGAACAGTCCTTGCGGCCGGATCACCAGCACCAGCACCATGATGCTGAACACGATCGGATCGCTCCACACCGGCGACACCACCAGACTGGACAGCGCCTGCACCTGGGTGATCACCAGGCCGGCGACGACGGCGCCAGCGATCGAGCCCATGCCGCCGACGATCACCACGGTGAAGGCGAGGAAGATGAAGTCGCGGCCCATGGTCGGAAACACCGAATAGATCGGCGCCAGCAGCACGCCGGCGAGCCCGGCGAGCGCCACCCCAAAAGCAAAGGTGCCCGCGAACACCCGCTCCACCGGCACGCCGAGCGACGCCGCCATATTGCGGTCGTAGGCAGCGGCGCGCACCATGGCGCCGAACCTTGTCTTGTTGACCACGACCGCCACCGCGACCACGATCGCGATGCCGAGCACGATCAGGAACATCCGATAGGTCGGCAGGATCACGCCCATCACCTCGATGGCGCCGGGGATCGGCGTCGCCGGCCGCTGCGTGGTCGAGCCGAACACCACTTTCAGCCCCTCCTCGAGCACGAGGCCGAGCCCGAAGGTCAACAGCAACGTGGTGACGTGGCGATCCGGCATGTTGAACACCCGCTGGATCAGCCCGCGTTCCACCACATAGCCGATCGGCATCATCAGCAGCGGCACGATTACGATCAGCAGCCAGAAGCTCAGGCCAGAGGCGCCGAGCGCCAGCGCCAGATAGGCGCCGAGCGCGTAGAACTCGCCATGCGCCATGTTGATGACGTCGAGCAAGCCGAAGATGATGGTCAGCCCGAGCGCCACCAGCACCACGGCGACCCCGAGCGACAGCCCGGTGATCATCTGCGGCGCCAGCACGAACTGGACGTAGTCGAGCAGCGCCGTCATCGGCCGTCACCAGGTCGAGATCGCACGCCGACGCCGGCCCATGGATCGCGCATCACCACGCTCAAAACCGCTCGCAGCTATCGGGGCCGATGGCCTCTTCGCCGCTGACATTGCCGACGATCTTGAACTGGCCGCCGTTGACCCGCACCACATACATCGGCTGGATCGCCTGGTGATCGCCGGCGCGCATGGTCTTCTTGCCCTGCGGCGTGTTCCATTCCAGGCCGCGCATCGCCGCGCGCACCTTGTCGGTCTCGGTGGATTGCGCCTTTTCGACCGCGGCCTTGTAGAAATAGACGAGGCCATAGCTGTCGGCGCCGTAGAGGTCGGGGTCGGACTTGGTGGCGGCCTTAAACGCCGCGACGAAGGTCTTGTTCTCCGGCGTGTCGATTTGCGTCGAATAGCCGACGCCGGTGCCGAAGCCCTCGGCGGCGGCGCCGATCGCCGCGATGTTCTGCGAGGTCACGGTGCCGGAGGCGCCGACCACCAACAGGTTCTGCAAGAGGCCGAAATCCTGCATCTGGGTCAAAAGCCGCACGGTGTCGTTGCCGGCGACCGAGGTGTAGAGCACCTCCGGCCGGGCCTGGCGCAATTGCCCGAAATATTGCGTGAAATCCTTGCTGTCGAGCGGCGCGAACACCTCGCCGGCCGGCGTGGCGCCGAGCGCCTCGACGGTCTTCTTGAAGGTCGCCACGGTGGAGCGGCCCATCTCGTAGTCGGGGCCGAGGAAATACACTTTGGCTTTGGGTTTCTGCTTGATCACCCAGGCCGCCAGCGCGGTGGATTGCTGGCTGGCGCGGGCGTTGACCCGAAACACATTGGGCGAACATTTGTCGGTGGTGATGGAATCCGCGAACGACACCGTGGTGGCGATCAGCTTGCCGGCGCGCTCCGCGGTCTGGCCGACCGCCAGCGTCGAGCCGGAGTTCACCGTGCCGGTGAGAAAATCCACCTTCTGCACGTCGAACAGCTTCTCCGCCTTCTGCACCGCGACCGAGGGGTTGGCTTCCTCGTCCTCGAAGATCAGTTGCACCTGGCGGCCCATGATGCCGCCGGCGGCGTTGACCTCGCTGGCGGCGAGCTCGAGCCCCCAGCGCACCTGCTGGCCGATCGGCGTGTAGGTGCCGGACAGCGGCGTGACCACGCCGATCTTGATTGGATCGGCGGCGAACGCCGGCGCGGTCAGCGCGGTACTGGCGCAGAATGCCGTAAGTATGAGTGCGGTCCTGATCACGTGATCTCCTCCCGGTGAAGTCTTGTCGTTGCTGCGGCACTCTGCTGGTGCTGCTTGGGGTCGCGGAACGGCGCTGGCCACCCGATCGCAAGGCTGCTGTGCGACGGGATCGTTCGAGCGGTTGTTGTGAAATGGCCCGGCGACTGCGGCGATACCGGCGGTTCTTACGACTTACCAATCGGTCTCAATATTGTTCGCTGCATTGCACGCGGGATCGGGCGGCAGCGATCGGGATGCGCGACCGATCAAGGCAAGGTCGGAAACGGATCGTGCCGCAGTACCGCGACGGCCGCGGCCGGCAACGCGCCGCTTGCCACCAGCGCGGTGGCCTCGGCGATATCGAGGGCCATGTAGCGATCGCCAGCGAGCGCCGGCACCCGAGCGCGCAACGCGTCGATCACCGCTGCAAGCGCCGGACTGGTCGCATGTGGCGCGCGCAGCCCAACGCCTTGCGCCGCCACCAGCAGCTCGATGCCGAGAATGCCGGCGAGATTATCCGCCATCTCCGACAGCCTGCGCGCCGCATGCGCCGCCATCGAGACATGATCTTCCTGGTTGGCGCTGGTCGGCGTCGAGTCGGTCGAGCAAGGTGCCGCGCGCTGCTTGTTCTCGGCATGCAGCGCCGCTGCCGTCACTTCCGCGCTCATGAAGCCGGAATGAAGCCCGGGCGCGGAGGCGAGAAACGGCGGCAGGCCGAAATTCAGCGCCGGATCGACCAGCGTGGCGATGCGCCGCTCGCTGATCGCGCCGAGTTCTGCAATCGCAAGAGCGATCTGATCGGCCGCGAAGGCCACCGGCTCGGCGTGGAAGTTGCCGCCGGAGACGATCTCGCCGCTGTCGACCAGCACCAGCGGATTGTCGGTCACGGCGTTGGCCTCGATGATCAGCGTGCGCGCGGCCTGGGTCAGCAGATCGAAGGCCGCGCCGGCGACCTGCGGCTGGCAGCGCAGACAATACGGATCCTGCACGCGGGCGTCGCCGTCGAGATGCGAATCGCGGATCGCGCTGCCTTGTAGCAACGCCGTCAGCGTCGCGCCGGCGGCGATCTGCCCGGCATGGCCGCGCAAGAGCTGGATCTCCGGTCGATACGGCGTCGTCGAGGCCATCGCCGCATCGGCCGACAGCGCGCCGGTGACGAGACCGGCGCAGGCCAGCCGGTGCGCGCGCAGCAATCCGGAGATCGCATAGGCGGTGGAAAACTGCGTGCCGTTGATCAGCGCCAGGCCTTCCTTCGGCCCAAGCGTCAATGGCGCAAGACCCGCCGCGTCCAGTGCCGCGCGGCCGGAGATGACCGCGCCGCCGCGCATAGCCTGGCCCTCGCCGATCATCACCGCGGTCATATGCGCCAGCGGCGCCAGATCGCCGGAGGCGCCCACCGAGCCCCGCTGCGGCACCCGCGGACAGATCCCGCGCGCCAGCATCGCCTGCAATTGCTCGATCACCGCGCGGCGCACGCCGGAGGCGCCGCGCCCCAGGGAAATGATCTTCAGCGCCATCATCAACCGCAGCACCGGCTCGGGCATCGGCGGCCCGACCCCGCAGCAATGCGAGACGATCAGATTGCGCTGCAGCGCCGCGGTCTGCTCGAGCGGAATGCGGCTCGACGCCAGTTTGCCGAAGCCGGTGTTGATGCCGTAGACCGCGGCGTCCGCGGTGGCGGCCCGCGCGACGAGATCCGCGGCCGCTTCAACGCGCGGCCAGAACGCCGGATCGAGCTGCACCGCCGCGCCATCGAGCACCCGCGCGAGGTCATCGAGGCTGACCGCGCCGGGCGAAACGACCATCGCCTGATCACTCATCGCCCGTCCACATCCCGCCGTCGGCGCATTCCGCCCGGATCCGG
Source organism: Rhodopseudomonas sp. (assembly GCF_036404135.1). Taxonomy (GTDB): domain Bacteria; phylum Pseudomonadota; class Alphaproteobacteria; order Rhizobiales; family Xanthobacteraceae; genus Rhodopseudomonas_A. The sequence goes on from NZ_DASWPE010000173.1 coordinate 19,517, forward strand.
CTCGCCGAGCAATAGCGGATTCCTGCAACCGGCTCGATCATATTGTGGTCGAGCCGCCGCGGCTTGACGGCCCCTTCGTTATGTCTATACATATAGCGCTTTGCAGCCTGCAACGCGGCCCGGAGCCGGCACATTTTATGCAGAAATTTGTTGCGGCAAACCTGTGACGTCACACCATGGAGCGGCCGCCACGCATCAGCCAGGAAGGGACCCCGCCATGCGTCAACTTGCCCTCCTCGCGACCACCTTCGCGGCCCGGCCGCATCAAGGCCGAGATCGCCGTCGATCTGCCGCACCCGCGCTCCTACAAGATCAAAACCACGCCGGAATTCGTCAGGCTGAAAGAACGCCTGGTCGAAGAAATCCGCGCCGAAGCCCTGAAGGTCGCCGCCGATGTCTGACCATGCTTCACCCGTCGACGGCGCCCGCGTGCTCGCCGATCTCACTGCGCTGCGCTGTTTCGGCGCCTATAAGACCGGGGTGCACAAGCCGACCTTCTCGGCGCCGCATCTCGCCTCGCTGCATTGGCTCGCGGAAAAACTTCCCGACGCCGGGCTCCGCGCCACGATCGACGGCATCGGCAACGTATTCGGCACCAGCGCTAAGCCAGGCTTGAAGCTACTCGCCGGCTCGCATCTGGAAAGCCAGAACTACGCCGGCTGGCTCGACGGGCCGCTCGGGGTGATCTACGCGCTGGAAGCCGCGCGCGTCATCAACCGCGATCCGGGCATCCCAGGCGCCGTCGAGGTTGCGTCATGGTGCGACGAGGAAGGCCATTTCGGATCATTGCTCGGCAGCCGCTCCTATATCGGCGACGTCAGCGAGGCCGAACTCGACGCCGCGCGCGACCGCAGCAATGGCCGGCCGATGCGCGAGGCGTTGCGCGACGCCGGTCTTGAAGGCCGGCCGCGTATCACCGCCGAACCCGGCCGCCACATCGGCTATCTCGAGGCCCATATCGAACAGGGCGACACGCTGGAAAGCGGCGGGCTTGCGATCGGCGTGGTGACGTCGATCGTCGGCATCTGGCAATATCGTATCGCGTTTGTCGGCGAACAGAACCACGCCGGCACCACGCGGATGGCGGTGCGCAAGGACGCCGGGCTGGCGCTTGCGAAATTCTGCGTCGCGATCGATCAGCGTTTCCCCGCAATCTCCGGCCCGCGCACGGTGTGGACCACCGGACGCATTAGGCTAGAGCCCGGCGCGCCGAGCATCATCCCGGGCGAAGCCGAAATGCTGTTTCAGATTCGCGACGACGATCCGGCGGTGATCGAACGGCTGGAGGCGCTGCTGCACGGCATGGCGGATGACGCCAGCGCGCAAGGCCCATGCCGCGTCGTTGTGGAGCGCGTCCGCACCGGCGCGCCCGCGCGTATGGACCCGATGTTTCACCGCGCCATCGAGGCGGCGAGCGCTGAGCTCGCCGGCGGCCGTTCGCTGCGGATGCCGAGCGGCGCCGGCCACGACGCCCAGGTGCTGGCCCGGATCATGCCGGCCGGCATGCTGTTCGTGCCGTCGATCGGCGGCGTCAGCCACCACTGGACAGAGGACACCAGCGACGCCGACATCGTCACCGGCGCGCGGGTGTTCGTCGAGGCCTGCCGCCGCCTGCTCGCGGGGTGACGCCTTCGAACTAACAGACGCGTTGCGGCGCCTGGCCGTCTTGCCTAGCCGAACCAGCCGAGCGCAAAGCGCGGCAACAAGGAGAAGCCTCTTGCCCCCGATCTATATCGACTTTCTCAATCGCCTCGACATCGAAGAGCTGAAGATCACCGACGACGAGATTCTTGCGGCGGTGGAAGGCGGGCTGCTCAGCCAGGGCCGCGGCGAAACCGTGATCGAGCCGCGCATGCATCTCGAGCCCGGCGTGGCGAACGGGCATTTCAACGTGCTGCGCGGCGCCATCAAGCCGCCGATCGATTCCGCAGGCGTCAAGATCGTCGGCGACTTCGTCGACAATTACAAACTCGGCTTTCCCTCGGAGCTGGCGATGCTGGCGCTGTTCGATCCGCGCACCGGCGCGCCGAAGGCGATCCTCGATGCCGGCGGCATCACCGACATGCGCACCGGCGCGGTGACCGCGATCGGTGCCAAGCATCTGGCGCGCAAGAATTCGAAGATCCTCGGCCATGTCGGCGCGCGCGGCACCGCCTATTGGAACGTGCGGCTGCTCGATCACCTGTTCGATTTCGACGAGATCCGGGTGCATTCGCGCCGCCCGGAGAGCCGCGACGCCTTTGCCACACGGCTGAGCGCGGATCTTGGCAAGCCGGTGATCGCGACGTCCGACTGGCAGGCTTGCGTCGAAGGCGCCGACATCGTGGTCGAGGCCTCGCGGCTCGACCAGCCCACGCCGATGCTGAAGACCGCGTGGATCAAGCAAGGCGCGCTGGTGGTGCCCTACGGCACGATGAGCGCGGTCGAATTGTCGCTCACCGACATCATGAGCAAGATGGTGGTCGACGACTGGGGGCAGTGCAAGGGCGGCAAGTTCGGCAGCCTGCGCGCCCATGTCGAGGCCGGCAAATTGTCGGAGACGACGCTGCATGCCGAGTTGGGACAGATCGTCGCCGGGCTGAAGCCCGGGCGGCAGAGCGAGGACGAGACCAATCTGTTCTGGCATCGCGGACTGTCGCTGTCGGACATCGCGCTCGGTCACGCCATGCTGGAAAAATCCAAGCGGCTCGGCCTCGGCCAGCGGCTGCGCTTCGCGTGAACGCTTCGCACAATGGCCGTGCCGTCATTGCGAGCCGAGGACGGCGCGCAGCGACGTCCGAACAGCGAAGCAATCCAGGGGCTGCAGGCGTGACCCTGGATTGCTTCGTCGCAAGGGCTCCTCGCAATGACGAACTTGGACGCCGCGCTATATTGAGATCATGATGAGTACGCCGCTGACGCTTAGCACGGGAACGATGCCCTGGATCGCCAATGCGCGGATGTACGCGGTCGATCAAGCGGCGGCGGCGGCGTGGCGCGAGCTGTTCGGCTGGCTGGCGGCGACAAGCAACGTCGATCTGCAAGTCATCGATCACGCCTTTCCGGCGCCGCTGTCGGAGCTGTGGTCGCGGCCCGACCTCGGCTACGGCTTCATGTGCGGCTTGCCGTTCACGCGCGCCGCGCCGAAGCCGCAGCCGGTCGCCGCACCGCTGCTGCTGAATGCGCCCGTTCCCGGGCGGCCGCTGTACCAGACGCGCTTGGTCGTGCGGGCGGAGTCAAACTATCAATCGCTGGAAGACACCTTCGGCAGCCGGCTCGGCTACACCGTGGCGGACTCGCATTCCGGCTACAACGCACTGCGCCACCATCTGCTGCCGTATTGGCGTTCGCGCGGCCAGCTTTATCGCGAAAGCATCGGGCCGCTGGTGACGCCGCAGCGGGTGATCGAGGCGGTGCTGGCCGGCGATATCGACGTCGGGCCGCTCGATGGCTATGCGCTCGATCTGATGCTGCGGCATCAGCCGGAGTTCGCCTCACAGATCAGGATCGTCGCCAGCACCGACGCGGCGCCGATTCCCTTTCTGGTGGCGAGCCCACAATGTCCGGCTGACGTCGTCGAGGCGCTGCGGTCGGCACTACTGACCTTCGGCGATGACGCCAGCTGCGCAGCTTTGCGCGAAAAGCTGTGCCTGCAAGGCTTCGCGCCGGTGCATGTCACGGACTACGATGTGATTACGGCCTGGGCCGCCGAGGCTGACGCCGCGGGCTATGCGCAGCCGGGCTAGAGATGCCTGCTGGCGCGGGATGACTCTCGGTGGCACGGATCGCCAGTTCCGTCATTGCGAGGAGTTCTTGCGACGAAGCAATCCAGTCCTCGCAGGTTGCCTCTGGATTGCTTCGCTTCGCTCGCAATGACGCGGCTGACGGTGCCGATTTTAGGTCATCCTGGTAGCGCGGCAGGGCGCAGCAGCACCAGATAGCACGCGCTCGCTTCGGCCGGCACAATCTGCACGCCGAAATCCGGGTCACGCTGCAACAGCGCGGCGTCGCGCGGCGCCAGCGTCTCGCGCGCGCTGCCGGTTATGACCTCGATGCGGCCCCGCAACGCCACCACCACCGCGATGTCGCAATCTTCGAACTCGCAGCGCGTCGCTTCCGCACAGCGCAGCAGCCGATGCTGCCAGCGTCCGCGCCGGGTCATCACGTTGAGGTCGGTGGTCTCGCCGTCGATCAGCTTCGCCTGCGTCGCAACGTCGCCGGCAAACGCGACCGGCGCAGTCTCCTGCGTCAGCGTCAACGGCGGCGCGCCGCCGACGATTAGTTCAAGTCCGTGGCCCTGCACAATCGCCAGCGTGCGATCGACGCCGGGAAAGCTGGAGAACGGACCGTCCGACGCCACCCGCGCCATGCTGATCCGCCAGTCGAACGTCTCCAGCGAGGCGCCCCGCGGCGACGCGGCGATTTCGGTGGTCGAGCCGCCGCCGTTTTTCCACGGCATGCTCTTGCAACTGCTCGCCCGGATGATCCGCAAGGGCCGCGCCTCAGCGCAGGCTCGGCAGGTCGAGCTGCTTTTCCCGCGCGCAGTCGATCGCCAGATCATAGCCGGCGTCGGCGTGACGCATCACCCCGGTCGCCGGATCGTTCCACAGCACCCGGCCGATGCGCGTTGCCGCTTGCGGCGTGCCGTCGCAGACGATCACCATGCCGGCGTGCTGCGAGTAACCCATGCCGACGCCGCCGCCGTGATGCAGCGATACCCAGGTGGCGCCGCTCGCGCAATTCAGCAGCGCGTTGAGCAGCGGCCAGTCCGACACCGCGTCGGAGCCGTCCTTCATCGATTCGGTTTCGCGGTTCGGCGAAGCGACCGAGCCGGAATCCAGATGATCGCGGCCGACCACGATCGGCGCTTTCACTTCGCCGCGCGCCACCATCTCATTGAAGGCCAGCCCAAGCCGATGGCGGTCGCCGAGCCCGACCCAGCAAATCCGCGCCGGCAGTCCCTGGAACGCGATGCGCTCGCGCGCCATGTCGAGCCAGTGATGCAGCGCGGCGTTGTCCGGCAACAGCTCCTTGACCTTGGCGTCGGTGCGATAGATGTCCTCGGGATCGCCGGACAACGCCGCCCAGCGGAACGGCCCGATGCCGCGGCAGAACAGCGGCCGGATGTAGCCCGGCACGAAGCCGGGGAAATCGAACGCGTCGGTGACGCCTTCGTCGAGCGCCATCTGGCGAATGTTGTTGCCGTAATCGACCACCGGAATGCCGAGCCGGTGAAACGCCAGCATGGCGCGGACGTGTTCGGCCATCGATTGCTTGGCGGCTTTGGCCACCGCCGCCGGGTCGCTCTCGCGCCGCGATTGCCATTCGGAAAGGCTCCAACCTTTCGGCAGATAGCCGTTCACCGGATCATGCGCCGAGGTCTGGTCGGTGACGATGTCCGGCCGCACGCCGCGCCGCACCAGTTCGGGAAACACCTCGGCGGCGTTGCCGAGCAGCCCCACCGAGACGGGTTGGCCGTCGCGCGAAGCTCGCGCCATCATCTCCAGCGCTTCGTCGAGATTAGCAGCCTGGCGATCCAGATAGCGGGTGCGTAGCCGCATCTCGATCCGCGACGGCTGGCATTCGACGGCAAGACACGACGCGCCGGCCATCACCGCGGCCAGCGGCTGCGCGCCGCCCATGCCGCCGAGCCCGCCGGTGAGAATCCATTTGCCTTTGAGGTTGCCGCCGAAATGCTGGCGGCCGATCTCGACGAAGGTCTCGTAGGTGCCCTGGATGATGCCCTGGCTGCCGATATAGATCCACGACCCCGCGGTCATCTGGCCGTACATCATCAGGCCCTTGCGATCGAGCTCGGAAAAATGCTCCCAGGTCGCCCAATGCGGCACCAGATTGGAATTGGCAATCAGCACCCGCGGCGCGTCGGCATGGGTCTTGAACACACCGACCGGCTTGCCGGATTGCACCAGCAGGGTTTCGTCGCCGTCGAGACGCCGCAACGTCGCAACGATCCGGTCGAAGCTCTCCCAGTCGCGCGCGGCGCGGCCGATGCCGCCATAGACCACGAGTTCGTTCGGCCGCTCGGCGACCTCGGGATCGAGATTGTTCATCAGCATCCGCAGCGGCGCCTCGGTCAGCCAGGATTTGGCGGAAAGCTCAGGGCCGCGCGCGGCGCGGATGAGACGGGCGTTGTCGATGCGGGTCATGAGGCTTGGTCCTTGGCGGCGGTTAGTTGCGTGACGGCGCGGCGGCGTCGGGGATGCCGCGCCAAACCCGCGCATGCAGCGGATTGAAGCCGATGCGATAGACCAGCTCGGCGGGGCGCTCGATGTCCCAGATCGCGAGATCGCAGGATTTGCCGGCTTCGAGGCTGCCGATCTCTGCGAACAGCCCGAGCGCGCGCGCCGCTTCGCGCGTCACCGCGGCGATGCATTCGTCGACGGTGAGCCGGAACAGCGTGGCGCCCATGTTCATGGTCAACAGCAGCGAGGTCAGCGGCGAGGTGCCGGGATTGTTGTCGGTGGCGAGCGCGATTCCCACGCCGTGGCGGCGCATCGCGGCGATCGGCGGGGTTTGGGTTTCGCGGATGAAATAGAACGCGCCGGGCAACAGCACAGCCACGGTGCCGGCGCGCGCCATCGCGGCGACGCCGTCGTCGTCGGCGTATTCCAGATGGTCGGCCGACAGCGCGCCGAAGCGTGCGGCCAGCGCCGCGCCGTGCAGGTTCGACAGTTGATCGGCGTGCAGCCGCACCGGCAGACCGAGCGCGCGGGCCTTGGCAAATACCCGCGCCACCTGCTCGGGCGAGAACGCGATGTCCTCGCAGAACGCGTCGACCGCGTCGGCGAGGCCGTCGGCTGCGATCGCCGGCAGCATGGTCTCGCACACCGCGTCGATGTAGCGGTCCTTGTCGCCGGACATCTCCGGCGCCACCGCATGCGCGCCGAGAAAGCTGGTGCGCACCGTCACCGCGCGGTGATCCGCGAGACGGCGCGCGGCCTGCAACTGCCGCCGCTCGGTGGCAAGCTCGAGGCCGTAGCCGGATTTGATCTCGAGCGTGGTGACGCCTTCGGCGATCAATGCGTCGAGCCGCGGCAGTGCGGCGGCGACCAGCGCCGCGGTGTCGGCTTGCCGCGTCGCGTTCACCGTTGCTACGATGCCGCCGCCGGCGCGGGCGATCTCTTCATAGCTGGCGCCGGCGAGCCGCCGCTCGAATTCATCGGCGCGGTTGCCGCCATAGACCAGATGGGTGTGGCAATCGATCAGGCCCGGCGTGATCCAGCGCCCGCCGCAGTCGATCCGCTCGCGCGCCTCAAGAGCCGCCGGCGCCTCGGCGGCGGCGCCGGCATAGACGATGCGGCCGTCGCGGCTGGCGATCAGCCCGTGTTCGATCAGGCCGAGGCCTTCGCGCGACGGCGCCAGCGTCGCCAGGCGGCAGCGGTGCCAGATCCGATCCACGACACTCATGACGGCGATCCCAGATGCGAGGCGCTTGGCAGGCGATCCATTTGTCTATACATATTTGAGGAGCCGTCGTCTGTCCAGTCCACGGCGAGCATCGGAGGCCTGGGTGTCCGGATTATTCTTTGAGGATGCGCTGCTGCCGCAGGGCTGGGCGAAAAACGTCCGGCTGCTGATCGAGGCCGGTCGCTTCGCCTTCATCGAGAGCGGCGCCGCGCCGCAGCCCGGCGACGAGCGGCACCGCATCGGCCTGCCGGGGATCTGCAATCTGCACAGCCACGCCTTTCAGCGCGGCATGGCGGGGCTTGCCGAAGTCAGAAGCGCGTCGACCGACAGTTTCTGGAGCTGGCGCGAGCTGATGTATCGCTTCGTCGGCCGCATCAGCCCGGACGATATCGAAGCGGTGGCGGCGCAGGCCTATGTCGAGATGCTGGAGAAGGGCTTCACCCGGGTCGGCGAATTCCACTACATCCATCACGACATATCCGGCGCGGCTTACGACAACATCGCCGAACTGGCGGAGCGGATCGCGGCGTCCGCGCAGGCGACCGGCATCGGCCTGACGCTGCTGCCGGTGTTCTACGCCCATGCCGGTTTCGGCGGCCGCGATCCGAGCCCGGCGCAGCGCCGCTTCGTCAATAGCATCGACGGATTTGCGCGGCTGCTCGAGGCGAGCCGCCGCGCGGTGGCCGCAGTGCCGGGCGCCGTGGTCGGGGTGGCGCCGCATTCGCTGCGCGCGGTGAGCGCGGACGAACTCGCCGCCGTGCTGGCGCTCGCCGGCGATGCACCGATTCACATCCATGTCGCCGAGCAGGTTCTGGAAGTTGAAGAATGCCTGGCGTTTCACGGGCAACGGCCGCTGCAATGGCTGCTCGACCACGCGCCGGTCGACCGCCGCTGGTGCCTGGTCCATGCCACCCACGCTTCGGCTGACGAGTTGGCGCGCACAGCGGCGAGCGGCGCGGTGGTCGGGCTGTGTCCGATCACCGAGGCCAATCTCGGCGACGGCATTTTCGACGCGCCGCGCCTGCTCGGCGCCGGGGGCCGCTACGGCATCGGCTCGGATTCCAACGTGCAGATCGGGCTTGCCGATGAATTGCGGCTGCTGGAATACGGCCAGCGGCTCGCGCAGCGCACCCGCAACGTCATGGCGCACGGACAAGCTTCCACCGGCCGCGCGCTGTTCGACGCCGCGCTGCAAGGCGGCGCGCAGGCGCTCGGCCTCGCCAGCGCCGGCCTGCAGGAAGCCGCGCCGGCCGATCTGATCAGCCTCGATGCCGGCCATATCGCGCTGGCCGGCCGCGGCGGCGACGCGATCCTCGACGGCTGGATTTTTGCAGGGCAACAGACGCCGGTCGACTGCGTCTGGGCCGCCGGCCGCAAGCTGGTCAGCGGCGGCCGGCATCACGACCGCGACGCGGTGGCGCGGCGATTCAAAAACACCCTGGAGCGATTGTTGGCGGCATGAGCATCGAGCAAAAGCCGGCCGGGACGGTGGCGCTGTATCAGCGCATCCGCACCGATCTCGAAACCCGGATCCTGTCCGGCGAGTGGCCGCCGGGCTACCGCGTGCCGTTCGAGCACGAGCTGATGGAATCCTATGCCTGCTCGCGGATGACCGTGAACAAGGTGCTGTCCGCGCTGGCCGCGGCGGGCCTCGTGGTGCGCCGCCGCCGCGCCGGCAGCTTCGTGTCGCGGCCGCGCGCGCAATCCGCGATCCTGCAGATTCCCGACCTCAAGGCCGAGGTCGAGAAGCGCGGCGAACGCTACGGCTTCAAGCTGCTCAAGCTGACCAAACGGATCGCCACCGCGCACGACAAGGCCCGGCTCGCGCTCGGCGCCCGCGACGTCGTGCTGGCGCTGCGCTGCCGGCACGAGGCCGACGGCGAGCCGTTCGCGATCGAGGACCGGCTGATCAACCCGCAGGCGGTGCCGGCCGCCTTGCAGCAGGATTTTTCCGTGACGCCGCCGAACAGCTGGCTGGTCGGCCAGGTGCCGTGGACCGAGGCCGAGCATCGCATCATCGCCTGCAACGCCGAGGGCACCGACGCCGCGGATCTGAAGATCGACCCCGGCACCGCCTGCCTGGTGATCGAACGCAAAACCTGGCGCAACGGCGAGCCGATCACCGCGGTGCGGCTGACCCATCCCGGCCATCTCTACAATCTGATCGCGCGGTTCACCCCGGCCGGGTGAGCGAACAGCATGGCGATTCGAAGATAACGTCATTCCGCTCTGAATGTCTGACCGAGCGAGCAAAATCGGGAGGGCGTCATTGCGAGCCGAAGGCGGCGCGTAGCGCCGACCGAAGAGCGAAGCAATCCAGGGGCTCCCTGTGGAGCCCCTGGATTGCTTCGTCGCAAGAGCTCCTCGCAATGACGGGTCGACCGCCCGATGCCGTTGATCAATCTGACGCCGCAGCGAACTACTTCTTTCTGGCGGCGTCGACGAAGCGGTTGGTCCACAGATCGTTATCGGAGCCCGCGGCGTCGAACTCCTTGCCGAAGTTGCTGCCGACCTCCTTGGAAAACGTCAGCAGGTTCTGGAAGCTCTTGGTATCGAGCTGACCGCCGCTGGCCACCCCGCTACGCATCGCCGCGATCGCGGCGACAATCGACTCTGGCTCGGCCTTGGCGAAGAACTGTTTCTGAATCGCCAGCGCAGTGGGCTCCGGCCTGTCGGTGAGCGCAACACTTGCCGCCTGCAGCGCGCGGGCGGTCTTGGTGATCAGCTCGGCGGTCTTGGCGTCGATCGGCTGCTTCGCCGCCAGTACCAGATAGGGCTGATCGGCGAGCAGCGGGAAGTCGTCGCCGAGCGACACCAACACCACGCCGCTGCCGGCCTTGGCCGCCAGATAGCCTTCCGGCGGCGACAGCACGAAGGCGTCGATGCGTTTGTTCTCGAGTGCGGCCTGCAGCGCCACCGGATTGCCGACCTGCGCCACCTTGATATCGGCCTTGGGATCGAGCCCGCCCTTGGCGGCGAGCCAGCGCGCCGCGGTCTCCTGGGTGCCCCCGATCGCCGCGACGCCGACCACCGCGCCCTTCAGCGCGGCGAGCCGCTTTTGCAACGGATCGTCCTTTGTCACCTTGGCGGCTTCGAGAAACGCCGGCGACACCACGAGTTGCAGCGTCACCTTCGACATCAGCGTGTAGACGATTTCGAACGGCTGGCCCTTGGCGGCGGCGCGCAGCACGGTCTCGGAGCCGACCGCCGCGAGATCGATATCGCCGGAATCAAGTGCGGCGAGTGCCGCGGAATCGCCGCCCGGCATCATCACCCCAGTCGCATTCAGGCCCTCGGGCGCAAACGTATTCAGCGCGCGCGCCGCCCACAGCGGCAGGAAGCTCAGCGTCGAGACCCCCTGCCCGATCCGCACGCTCTGTTGCGCCGACGCCAGTTGCGGCAGCAGCGACAGCGTCGCGGCCAGCACCGCCGCGGCAGTCAGTTTGGCAATCGATCGCATCATGGGCCTCTCACTTTGAACGGCATCAGATATCGCTCGGCCCCTGGCCGGAGGGTTTGCGCCAGCGCAGCAACCGCCGTTCCAGCCGGCCGGTGACGGCATTGGCGCCGACCACGAAGGCCAGCAGGATGACGATGCCGGCGAACACCCCGGCCGGATCATAGGTCGCCGAGGCCTCGTGGATGAAAAGGCCGAGGCCTTCAATCGACGAGGTGAACTCGCCAACGATGACGCCGATCACCGCATAGGGCACCGCCATCCGCATGCCGAGGATCACATAGGGCGCCGCGGCCGGCAGATAGACGTGATAGGTCAGCTGCCGCTGGTTGGCCCCCATCACCAGCGCCAGATTGACCACTTCGCGGTCGACGCCGCGCACCCCGGCATAGACGTTATAGAACACCAGAAAGAACACCATGATCGAGGCCAGCGCCACCTTGGAGCCGACCCCGATGCCGAACCAGATGATGAACAAGGGCGCCAGCGCGATCTTCGGCACGCCGTAAAACGCCATCACATAGGGCTCGAAGATCCGCGCCAACCGCGGCGAACGCCCCAGCGCATAGCCGCCGACGATGCCGGCGGCGACGCCGATGCCGTAACCCATCACCAGCTCCTGGCCGGTGGTCCACAGATGCGGATAGATCTCGCCGGAGGCGAACAATTCGTAGAGCCGCAGCATGATCGCGGTCGGCTTGCTGATGTAGATCTCCTTGATCAGCCGGCCCGACGCCCATTGCCAGAACGCCAACAGCGCGAGGCCCGGCAGCAGCACCAGCAGCCGCTGCGCCCATTCGCGGCGCAGCGGCGGCGCCGCGGAGGCCTGGTCGGACGCGAGACGATCAGCGACGGCGTCGTTCATGAGCGGGCGTCCATCTCGGGGGCGCGGTGCCGGATCTCGATCTGCGAGCGGAATACCGACCACACCGCGTCGTAGGCCGCCTCATAGCCCGGATTGCGGAACGGCTCGAACACGTCGCGCGGCCGCGCCAGCTCGATCGGAATGGTCGCCAACAGATGCGACGGCCGCTGCCCCATGATCACCACGCTGTCCGCCAGCACCACCGCTTCGGTGATGTCGTGGGTGACGAACAGGATGGTGGCGCCGGCGTTCTGCGCCAGCATCTGCAAATCGTGCTGCATCACCATCCGGGTCTGCGCGTCGAGCGCGCCGAACGGCTCGTCCATCAGGATCACGTCGGGCCGGTAGATCAGCGTGCGGGCGATCGAGCCGCGCTTCTGCATGCCGCCGGACAATTGACTCGGAAAGTAGTCCTCGAAGCCGCCGAGCCCGACCGACTGCAATGCTTCGGCGACCCGCTGCCGGCGCTCGGCCGGCGCAACGCCGCGCAACAGCAGCGGCAGTTCGACGTTCTCGGAAAGCGTCTTCCAGGGAAACAATTGCGCCTGCTGCGGCACGAAGCCGACCTCGCGATTGACCGCGTCGATGGCGCGGCCCCGGTGCCGCACCCTGCCGCGCGTGGGCTTGAGCAACCCGGCGGCCATCTGCAGCAAGGTGCTCTTGCCGCAGCCCGAGGGGCCGATCACCGCGACGAATTGGCCGCTGCCGACCTCGAAGGAGAGGCCGTCCAGCACCCGGATCGCGGCGCTGTGGCCCGGCGCGGGAAAATCCTGGCCGATATCCTCGAAGGCAAGAACGGCGTCACTCATATTTTAGCGCGGCTCCTCACCATGGGCGATCCGACTTGTATAGACATAATCGGGCGCCGCCTCCGGGCGCAAGGACAGAAGAGAAGCAGCGGCTGCGCAATTGCAAGGCAGCGCGACGCGCCGGTCCCATGCTTCGGCACCGCCCGCGCCGCCGCCAGCTCCGCGCGCAGTCAATCAGCGGCGGTCATGATCCTGCAGGTGAGGCGCTGCCGCGTGCGCAGGCGCGCGGGCTGACAGCGATCGATCGGGGCGAGGGCAGAGAGCGCGGCGCGAGGCACGCAATCGGCAATTGGCCGGCGGCCGGCGGCCGGCGGCCGGCGGCCGACAAATTCGCCCGGCGGGCCCGCTTCAACCGTCTAACTGTTTGATTTGAATGGTGCCCAGGGGCGGGATCGAACCACCGACACTGCGATTTTCAGTCGCATGCTCTACCAACTGAGCTACCTGGGCGCCGCCCCGGAACGTCCAGGGAGCGCCGGGTTATAGTCAGGCCGGGCAGCGCTGTCCACCCGGGCGATGTCGATTTATGCAGGGAAAAGGTCTGGAGTTTCAACAGCCCGCCGCGGCGTCCAAAAAACGCCGGCCGGCGGCGCGCGGCAAGCCTTGGCGGGGCGCGGTCGGGCGGCGTGGGCAGCCGCGCCCGTGCCGCGGCGCTCAATCGGCGTCGTCGTCGTCGTCCTTGGCGGCCGGAATGCTGTAGGAATTCGACAACCAACGGTTGAGGTCGACGTCGCGGCAGCGCTCCGAGCAAAACGGCCGCGACGCCTCGGTGGCGGGCTTGCCGCAGATCGGGCAGCGCTTGGCGGGCGCGGCGGGCTTGTCGCCGTTGGCCGGCTTGTCAGCTGGCATTGAGCCAACCGGAGCGGATCGGGAAGCCCTCACCGCCGAGCAGCGAGATCGTCTCGTACAGCGGCAGCCCGACGATATTGGTATAGGAGCCGACGATCTTGACCACAAAGGTGCCGGCGATGCCCTGCACCGCATAGCCGCCGGCCTTGCCGCGCCACTCCCCGGAGCCGACATAGGCCTCGATGTCGTCCTCGTTGAGCCGCTTGAACCGCACCTTGCTCTCGATCAGCCGCTGCCGGAAGCTCTCCTTCGGCGTCACCAGGCAGATCGCGGTGTAGACCCGGTGGTTGCGGCCGGAGAGCAACCGCAGGCATTGCGAGGCCTCGTCAACCAGCTCGGCCTTGGGCAGGATGCGGCGGCCGACCGCGACCACGGTGTCGGCGGCCAGCACATAGGCGCCGCGCAGATCGTCGTCGAGCTGCACCGATTTCAACGCCGCCTCGGCCTTGGCGCGGGCGAGGCGATTGGCGCAGGAGCGCGGCAGCTCGCCCCGCGTTGGGGTCTCGTCGATGTCGGCCGGGCGCAACGCATCGGGCTCGATGCCGGCCTGGTTGAGCAGGGCGAGGCGCCGCGGCGAACCGGAGGCGAGAACGAATTTGGGGCGGCCGAGCATAAGGGGATTTCGGGGCTGGAGGACTGCGCGCGGAACCTATCGGATGCATCCGGCTTCGACAACCATGCAGGTGCAACGCCGCAGTTTTCATCGGTCAGGCGCGAGGCGCTGCCTGCACGGCCCGCACCGAATGCGCTAGCGCGACGGCCAAGCCCAGGCCGGCGCATCGTCGCCGTCCACCACGGTCTGGCTGAGCTGCTTGTCCAGCAAGAGCTGACGCCCGCCCTCCTGCCGCAGCGCGGCCACCAGCTCCGCTGCATGGGTCACTACGATGACCTGCGAGCGTTTGCCGGCGGCAGCGATCAGCCGGGCCAGCGGAATCAAGAGATCCGGATGCAGGCTGGACTCCGGCTCGTTCAGCACCATCAGTTCCGGCGGGCGCGGCGACAGAAGCGCCGCCACCAGTAGCAGATAACGCAGGGTTCCATCGGACAGTTCCGCGGCTTTCAGCGGCCGCAAAAGGCCGTGCTGCTTCATCTGCAATTCGAAATAGCCGTCGCGTTCGGCGACAGCCAGGCGTGCATTCGGAAACGCGTCCGCCACCGTGGCGTCCAGTTCGGCCGGATCGCCGATTTCGATGATGGTCTGGATCGCCGCGGCCAGATCCGAGCCGTCGCCGGCCAGCACCGGGGTGTAGGTCCCGATCTGCGGCCGGCGCGACGGCGCCTCGCGGTCGGTCCGCAGCTGATCGTAGAATCGCCATTGTTTCATCCGCTCGCGCAGGATCAGCAGTTCGATGGCGTCGTGCGGATCCGCCCCATGGGTCATCATGCTGTCGAAGCTCGCCAGGTTGCGCAGCGCCTCGCGCCAGGCGCCGGTCTCGCTGCGGATCCGCACATGGGGGCCGCGGCGCTCGGCGAAGGCATTGGCGCGGCCGAGCAGCTCGCCGGTCCAAACGCTTTCCGCCTTGATCTCCGGGTCGCGGCCGAACAGCGAACTGGCCGGCAACGGCAGGCCAAGATCGATGGCGTAGCCGTAGTCCTTGCCGGAAAACCCAAGTTTCAGCCCGACCGGCTTGCTGCGGGCGGTGCCCTGCACCGGCTCGGTGCCGGCCTGCATCCGGCGGGAGAAGCTTTCCGGGCCGGCCCACAGCGTCGACTGCAGTCCGCCCTCCGCGGCCAGCGATTGAATCACCCGGCCCTGGGCGATGTCGGCCAGCAGCTTCAGCGCGCGATAGAGACTGGATTTGCCGCTGCCGTTGGCGCCGGTCACCACATTCAGCGGCCCCAGCGCCAGCCGGATGTCGCGCAGCGATCGATATCCCGAGATAGCCAGGCGTGTGATCATACAGGTCGGCTGCCCATGTCCCTGCGTCGTTCCTAACATGCCGGACCGCCGGATCGAAACGGCATCGACCGCTGGTAGCCCGCTGCACTCAACTATTCATTCCCCAGGCCTTGGCGGCCGAACCGTTTGCGGATCTGCCGCTGCAAACTGTCGCGCACCGCGCGGTAGGCGTCGAGCCGCTGCGCGCGGCTGCCCTCGAGCCCGGTGGGGTCGGCGGTCGGCCAGTATTCGACGTCGATGGCGTAGCTGCGGGTCAATTCCAACGCCTTGTGGTGCGCCTCCGGCGACAGCGTGATGATCAGGTCGAAATTCAGCCCTTCGTAGTCGTCGAGTTCGTCGATGGTGACCGGCTTGTGCCTGGAAATGTCCTGGCCGAGTTCGGCCATCGCCGCCACCGCGAACGGGTCGAGCTCCTGCTTGTTCACCCCGGCGGAGCGCACATACATGGTGCGCGGCGCGATCTGCCGCAGCAGGCTCTCGGCCATCGGCGAGCGCACGCTGTTCTGGCCGCAGGCGAACAGCACGGCTTGCGGAACGCGGGACCGCGGCGGCGTCGGCATCGCTCAGCACCACGGAGCGTCGCGCAGGCGCCGGCTGAACCCAGGCCCGCGCGCGGCGTTCATCGCTCAACCCTTCCAGTGCAGCACGGAGATCAGCGTGAACAGCCGCCGCGCGGTCTCGAAATCGATCCGCACCTTGCCGGCGAGCCGCTCCTGCAAGGTGCGCGAGCCCTCGTCATGGATGCCACGGCGGCCCATGTCGATGGCCTCGATCTTGTCCGGCGTGGCGGTGCGGATCGCCTGATAATAGCTGTCACAGATCATGAAGTAGTCCTTCACGATGCGGCGGAACGGGGTCAGCGACAACAGATGCACCATCACCGGGCTGCCGTCCTCGCGGCGGATGTCGAACATCAGCCGGTTGCCGGTGATGCCGATATGCAGCGTGTACGGTCCTTCGACGGCGCCCTGCGGCGCGAACAGGTTCTTCTCGACCAGGTCGTAGATCGCGATCGCGCGCTCGTGTTCGATGTCGGGACCGGAACGCCCGATCGATTCCTCGTCCAGCGTCACCGCGACGATGCAATTTCGGGAATCGTCTGGTTCTTGCTGGCTCATCGCAAATTGAGGCGCAATCCAACCGAGCGCGCATGGGCATCGAGGCCTTCGGCCTTGCCTAGCGTCATTGCCGCCGGACCCAGCGCACGCAACTGATCGGGCCCGCATTTCAGCATCGAGGTTCGCTTCATGAAGTCAAGCACGCCGAGCCCGGAAGAGAACCGCGCCGAGCGCGCGGTCGGCAGCACGTGGTTGGAGCCGCCGACGTAGTCGCCGATCGCCTCCGGGGTGTGGGCGCCGAGGAAGATCGCCCCGGCATTGCGCACGCGGCCCGCCACCGCCTCCGGATCGCGCGTCATGATTTCCAGATGCTCGGCGGCCAGCGCATTGGCGATCTCGGCGGCCTCGTCGAGATTGCCGACCAGAATCACCGCGCCGTAATCGGTCCAGGAGGCGCTGGCGATCTTGGCCCGCGACAGCGTGGTGAGCTGCGCCGCGACCGCGCGCTCGACCTCATCGGCGAGCGCGGCGTCGTCGGTGATCAGGATCGACTGCGCATTGGCGTCGTGCTCGGCCTGCGCCAGCATGTCGGCGGCGATCCAGTCCGGATTGCCGGTGGCGTCGGCGATGATCACCACCTCGGAGGGGCCGGCGATCATGTCGATGCCGACCTTGCCGAACACCAGCCTCTTAGCGGCGGCGACATAGGCGTTGCCGGGGCCGACGATCTTCGACACCGGCGCAATGGTCGCGGTGCCGTAGGCGAGCGCGGCCACCGCCTGGGCGCCGCCGACCCGGTAGATCTCGGTGACGCCGCCGAGCGACGCCGCCGCCAGCACCAGAGGATTGAGCTTGCCGTCCGGGGTGGGCACCACCATCACCAGCCGCTCGACGCCGGCGACCTTGGCCGGCACCGCGTTCATCAGCACCGAGGACGGATAGGACGCGGTGCCGCCGGGCACATAGAGCCCGACCGCCTCGATCGCGCTCCAGCGCCAGCCGAGTTCGACGCCAAGCGCGTCGGTGAAGCGGTCGTCCTTCGGCAATTGCCGGCGATGAAACGAGTCGATGCGGTCGCGCGCCAGCTTCAAGGCATCGATGGTCTCGGCGTCGCAGGCCGCAACCGCCGCCGCAACCTCATCCGGCGAGATCGCGAGGCCTGTGGCCTCGAGCGGCAAGCGGTCGAACTTGGCGGTGGCCTCCAGCAGTGCGGCGTCGCCGCGCCTTGCGACGTCATCGACGATGCCGCGGGTGGCGTTCTCGATGTCCAGCGACGCCTCCCGCTTGGTGGCGAGGAAGGCGTTGAATCGGGAAGCGAAATCGGCGTTGCGGCGATCGAGGCGAATGGGCATTTGCGGGTTCCAGCAGGGGTCTTCGTCCGAAGGGCCCCCTGCTCAATGGCGCGGCGACAAATCGCCGTCAACCCTTGAGGGCATAGAATTGGCGTCGCAGGACGGGCCGGATGGCGGGATCGCGCCGCGGCTCAAGGTCCGGCGCCGTCGGGATCGCTGAGGCCGAGATCGTCGGGACCAAGGTCGTCGGGACCAAGGTCGGTCAGTTCGCATTCCAGGCATTCGAGGTCGAGCCGCAGCGCGCCGCCGTTCCTGAACATCAACAGCGCCGTGCCGCCCGGTGCCCGCCCGGGATAGAACTCGATGCCGAGCAATTCCAGGATCGCGCCGGGGGTGTCGAGGTCGATGTTGCGGGATTTGCAGGCCAGCACCCGGTCGAACCGCAGCGCCGCGATCAACCGCCCGGGCACCGTCTCGCCGGCCAGGGTCTGATCCCAGTCCGGCCGGCTCAAGCCCAGCACCAGCCGCTTCTCGTGCTGCCGCCAGATGATATCGCCGGCGTGCATCCTTGCGTCCTGGACATGGGCGGAGATCACCGCGAGATCGTCGGCATCCAGCGCGATCAGCTTGAGCAGCCCGGTCACCGCGTCACCTTGCACCTATCCGCTGATGCGCTCGATGGTGGCGCCGCAGGCGGAGAGCTTTTCCTCGAGCCGTTCGAAGCCGCGGTCGAGATGATAGATCCGGTTCACCATGGTCTCGCCTTCGGCGGCGAGGCCGGCGATCACCAGCGACACCGAGGCGCGCAGATCGGTCGCCATCACCGGGGCGCCGCGCAATTTCTCGACGCCGTCGATGGTCGCGGTCTCGCCGTCAAGCTGGATCCGCGCGCCGAACCGCGCCAGCTCCTGCACATGCATGAAGCGGTTTTCGAAGATCGTCTCGGTGATGTGCGAGGCGCCCTTGGCGCAGGCCATCAGCGCCATCAGCTGCGCCTGCAGATCGGTCGGGAAACCCGGGAACGGCGCGGTGGTGACGGTCACCGGATTGATGCCGGCGCCGTTGCGGGTGACGCGGATGCCGTCATTGTTGACGGTGATGGTGGCGCCGGCCTGCGTCAGCACGTCGAGCGCCGATTGCAGCAGTTCGGGCCGCGCGCCGGACAATTGCACGTCGCCGCCGGTCATCGCCACCGCCATCGCATAGGTGCCGGTCTCGATGCGGTCGGGCAGCACGGTGTGGCGGGCGCCGTGCAATCGGGCCACGCCTTCGATCACGATGCGTGGGGTGCCGGCGCCGCTGATCCTGGCGCCCATCTTGTTGAGGCAGTCGGCGACGTCGACGATCTCCGGCTCGCAGGCCGCGTTGCTGATGATGGTCGTGCCGCGGGCCAGCGTCGCCGCCATCAGCGCGACATGGGTGCCGCTGACGGTCACTTTGGGAAAGTCGATCGCAGCACCCTTGAGGCCGCCGGGCGCCGCGGCGATCACATAACCGCCGTCGATAGTGAGCGTGGCGCCGAGTTGCTCCAGCGCCATGATCAGCAGATCGACCGGGCGGGTGCCGATCGCGCAGCCGCCGGGCAGCGAGACTTTGGCTTCGTGCATCCGCGCCAACAGCGGCGCGATCACCCAGAACGAGGCGCGCATTTTCGACACCAGCTCATAGGGCGCGGTGGTGTCGATGATCGCCTTGGCCGAGATGTGCAGGGTCTGGCCCTGATATTCGTGGTCGCCGGGGCGCTTGCCGGCGGCCATGATGTCGACGCCGTGGTTGCCGAGAATGCGTTGCAGCTGCGCCACGTCGGCGAGCCGCGGCACGTTGTCGAGAATCAGCGTCTCGTCGGTCAGAAGACCGGCGATCATCAACGGAAGTGCTGCGTTCTTGGCGCCGGAGATCGGAATGGTGCCGTTGAGCTTGGCGCCGCCGACGATGCGAATCCGATCCATGCCGATTCCTGCCGATTTCTGCTGGGTTGCTGTGCCGACGTTCTAAGCGTGTCCGCCCGCGATTGCAAAAGCCGGGGATTTACGGCGATTTCATGGGAAATCGGGCGATGTTGGGGAATATTGCAACTTTCGGGTCGTGGCAGGGCGACTGAATCCGGCCGATCCGGGCGCATCGAAGGCGATCCGGCGTCGCGCCGCAACGGGTGTCCCTGCGAACGCACTAAGGCATGCACACATCTTGGGTGCGACGGATTGACTCGGGTGTTGCTGGGGGGATTCCAGAATCGGGAATTCGTGTGATCTGTCTTGCGACACTTCGATTTTGACGGGGGTGTCGCATGCTGGCGCAGATCGAC
>NZ_DASWPE010000174.1:0-6515 GCF_036404135.1 Rhodopseudomonas sp.
AGCGCCTGATCAGCGCTGGTAAGCCCAAAATGGTCGCCCTGATCGCCGTCGCCCGAAAGCTCCTCACCACCCTCAACGCAATCCTGCGGGACAATCAGCCATGGCAAAACGCTTGACAACCAAGACAGTCGCTGAGGCGCCTCCCCGCAGCGCGCTTGCGCTGCCGGGAGGCCTCGAAGGATGACGCGACAAGGACGGCGTCCGCGGCCCATCCTTCGAGGCCCTCACTGCGCTCGGGCGCCTCAGGATGACGCGGAATGTGTTGAGGGGCGGTTTGCTTGCAACCGAAGCCAGGCGGCATCAGCGGATCCGTGAGCGCTGCGGAACTGCCTTACCCCTTCGCCGCCGTGCCGATCCGCGCCACCATGGCGCGGGCGATCTCGTCCTCGCCCATGATCACCACGTCGGCGCCGTTGTGGGTGAGATGCGCGACCTCCTCCTCGGAATGCGCGCGGGCGATGATCTTGAGCTTGGCGTTCAGCGCGCGCGCCTTGGCGACGATCTGGCCGCCCTCGAAGCCGTCCGGGATCGCCACCAACAAGCCGCGGGCATGGCCGATATCGGCGGCCTGCAGCAGGTCGGACGCCGCGGCGTTGCCGCGCAATGCGGTGAAGCCCTGCTGCTGCAACCGTGCCACCTCGTCCGGATCGTCCTCGATGATGGTGACGCCGCCGCCGGCGCCGCGCAACGCCGCGCTGACCGCACCGCCGACCCGGCCGTGGCCGACCAGCACGACATGGCCGCCCTGCTGCGGCTCGGCCTCCGGCGGCGCGGGGGATTTGCCGGAATCCGCATCGGAGACCAAGCGGTCGAGCAGCGCGAAGAACAACGGGTTCAGCATGATCGAGATGATGGCGCCGGCCAGCACCAGGTCGCGGCCACGCTCCGGCAATAGGCCGAGCGCGACGCCGAGGCCGACCAGGATGAAGGAAAACTCGCCGATCTGCGCCAGCGACGCCGAGATCGTCAGCGCGGTCCTGGTCGGGTGCCCGAAGGCGAGGACGATCGCGAACGCCGCCAGCGACTTTCCGAACATGATGATCAGCACCGTGGCGAACAGCGGCAGCGGATCGCGGACGATGATGGAGGGATCGACCAGCATGCCGACCGAGACGAAGAATAGCACCGCGAAGGCGTCGCGCAGCGGCAGGGTTTCGTTGGCGGCGCGCTGGCTGAGCTCGGATTCCGACAGGATCATGCCGGCGAAGAATGCGCCGAGCGCAAACGACACGTCGAACAGCATGGCGGCGCCGAACGCCACGCCGAGCGAGATCGCGAACACCGCCAATCGAAACAGTTCGCGCGAGCCGGTATGCGCCACGTAATGCAACAGCCAGGGGATCACCCTGCGGCCGACGATCAGCATGAACGCCACGAAGGCGGCGACCTTGCCGAGCGTGATCGCCACCGGCAGCGCCACCGCGGCGAGGCTGGCGCCGTGGCCGGCGTCGCCCTTCAACAGCCCGGCCAGCGCCGGCAGCAGCACCAAGGTCAGCACCATCGCCAGATCCTCGACGATCAGCCAGCCGATCGCGATCCGGCCGCGCTCGCTGTCGACCAGCCTGCGGTCCTGCAACGCCCGCAGCAGCACCACGGTGCTGGCCACCGACAGCGCCAGCCCGAACACCAGGCCGCCGCCGACCGGCCAGCCCAGCAGCCAGCCGAGCCCGGTGCCCAACAGCGTCGCCACCGCGATCTGCACCACCGCGCCGGGGATCGCGATGGCTTTCACCGACAACAGATCCTTCAGCGAGAAATGCAGCCCGACGCCGAACATCAACAGAATGATGCCGATCTCGGCGAGTTCGCTGGCGATATTCTGGTTGGCGACATAGCCCGGCGTGAACGGCCCGATCAGCACGCCGGCGGCGAGATAGCCGACCAACGGCGAGATGCGGACGCGATGCGCCGCAAGCCCGAGAATGAACGCCAGCACGAGGCCGACCAC
This sequence comes from Rhodopseudomonas sp., assembly GCF_036404135.1. Lineage (GTDB taxonomy): Bacteria > Pseudomonadota > Alphaproteobacteria > Rhizobiales > Xanthobacteraceae > Rhodopseudomonas_A. Next base: position 1,949 of record NZ_DASWPE010000174.1, read on the forward strand.
GATCGTCGATATCAGCGGGGTGTTATGCGCCATGGCGCCGTTGTGCGGGATATCGCAGCCCGTGGCCACCCTGCGGGGGGCTACCGATAGCCGCAGCGCCGCGGCCGGATTTGATGGAACAATCTGCGCAGCACCGGCCGCTAATCACATCCGCGACACGAGGCGCGATTTATCGCCGCAGGCGCCGCCGATTTGATCCAGTCGCTCGCGGGAATCACCTCGACATGGTTGATAGGCCGCATGGCGGCCGCAACTGATCTCGGGGTTTATCGCGAAGCTTTGGTGTTTCTGGGCACCGCGGGGGTTGTGATCCCGCTGATGGCGCGGCTGCGCATCAGCCCGGTGCTCGGTTTTCTGGTCGCCGGCTTGGTGCTCGGCCCACACAGCCTCGGCCGGCTCGACGAAACCTGGTCCTGGCTCGGCCTGATCGCGATCACCTCGCAGAGCGCGGTCGACCGCCTTGCCGAACTCGGCGTCGCGTTTCTGCTGTTCAGCATCGGATTGCAACTGTCGTTCGACCGGCTGTGGACGATGCGCCGGCTGGTGTTCGGCTTCGGCATGCTGCAGGTGGTGCTGACCACCGCGGCGATCGGCGCGGTCACTTTGGCGTTCGGCAACACGCTCGATGCCAGCCTGGTGATCGGCGCCTGCTTGGCGCTGTCCTCGACCGCAATCGTGCTGCAATTGCTGGCCGAGCAGCGGCGGCTGGCGACGGTGGCCGGCCGCTCGATCTTCGCCGTGCTGCTGGCGCAGGATCTGGCGGTGGTCCCGATCCTGTTCCTGATCGTGGTGTTCGGCGCCGCGGTCGCCGAGGGCGGCGGCGGAACCGTCACCGCGTCGTCGGTGTCCGCCGGGCTTGGCCTGGCGCTGTTGCAGGCCGCCGGCGCGATCGTGGTGATCGTCGGCGTCGGCCGGCTGCTGCTGCGGCCGTTGTTCCGGCTGGTGGCGCGCACCCACAGCCGCGAATTGTTCATGGCGACGATCCTGTTCATCGTGGTCGGCACCTCGCTGCTGACGCATTTCGCCGGGCTGTCGATGGCGCTTGGCGCCTTCCTGGCCGGGCTGTTGCTGTCGGAAACCGAGTTCCGCCGTCAGGTCGAAGTCGACATCGAGCCGTTCAAGGGCATGCTGCTGGGGCTGTTCTTCATCTCGGTCGGGATGCGGATCGACCTTGCCGAAGTGTCGCGCACGCCGTTGCTGCTGGCCGCCTCGGTGGCCGGCATGGCGCTGCTGAAGGCGGTGGTGATCGCGCTGTTGGCGCGCTGGTTCAGACTGTCCTGGCCGGTGGCGCTGGAAGCCGGGCTGCTGCTCGCCGGCGGCGGCGAATTCGCTTTCCTGGTGCTCGGCATGGCCGGTTCCAGCGGGCTGTTGCAGCCCGCGGTCGAGCAATTCATGCTGCTGGTGGCGTCCGGCACCATGATGCTGACGCCGTTTCTGGCGCGGCTCGGCCGCCACGCCGGGGTGCAGGCGCGCCGCGCCGCGGCGATCACCGACGGCTTCGACGATCCCGGCCCGATCGAGCCCGGCCGCACCATCGTGATCGGTCACGGCCGGGTCGGCCGCATCATCTGCGACATTCTCAGCAAGCAGGGCAAGCCGTTCATCGCCATCGAGCGCGATCCCGACGTGGTGGCCAAGGGCCGCGACATGGGCCGCAACTTGGTCTATGGCGACGCCACCTCGCGCGCCTTCCTGCGCAAATGCGGCCTCGCCGAAGCGCCGGCGGTGGTGGTGACGATGCACGATCCGGCGGCGGCGGAGAATTCGGTGGCGGCGGTGCGCGCCGACCGCGCCGATATCCCGGTGATCGTGCGGGCGCGCGACGGCGCGCATGCGGTGCGGCTGTTCCAGCTCGGCGCCAGCGATGTGGTGCGCGAAGTGCTGGAAGCCTCTTTCGAGATCGCCTCGACGGTGCTGCAGACGCTCGGCCTGCCGATGGGCAAGGTGATCGCGATCATCCACGACGAGCGCGACCTGCGCAAGAAGCCGCTGCGCGAAGGCCGCGCCACGGATTAGTCCGCTGCGGCGCAGAGAGCCTGACCGAAGAAGCGATCAATGAAATCAGGCATTCAACGCGTCATTGCGAGGAGCTCTTGCGACGAAGCAATCCAGGGCCAGGCAATGCGGCCCCTGGATTGCTTCGCTTTTCGGCCGGCGCTGCGCACCGCCCTCGGCTCGCAATGACAAAAACCCCTGATTTGCTGGCTGCTTTCTCGGTCAGGCTCGGAGGGCGCGTGTCCCGGACGGCAAGCAGCGCTACGCGCTGCGAGGCGAGTCGGGACCGTTTCACGCACGGCTTGGACAGGACAGCACTCGTAACGGTCCCGGTTCTGCGGAGCAGCGCTACGCGCTGCACCGCGCCCGGGGCACGGGCGGTCGGGTTGTTAGTTCAGCCGCCGATCGCGGCGGCGATGGCGTCGAGCGCGGCCTGCGCCTTGGAACCGTCCGGTCCGCCGGCCTGCGCCATGTCCGGCTTGCCGCCGCCGCCCTTGCCGCCCAGCACTTCCGAGGCCTTGCGCACCAGATCGATCGCCGAGAACCGCGGCACCAGATCCGGCGTCACGCCGACCACGATCGAGCCCTTGCCGTCGGCGCTGGTGGCGACCAGCGCGATCACCCCGGAGCCGAGCTGCTTCTTGCCTTGATCGACCAGGCTCTTGAGATCCTTGATCTCGATGCCCTCGACCGCGCGCGCCAACAGCTTGACGCCGCCGACCTCGCGGACCCCGGCCTCGCCATTGGCGGCCGCGGCGCCGGCGCCGCCGCCCATCGCCAGCTTCTTGCGGGCTTCGGCCAATTCGCGCTCGAGCTTCTTGCGCTCCTCCATCAAGGCCGCGACCCGCGCCGGCATGTCGTCGACCGACGTGCGCAGCTCGGCGGCGGTGGCTTTCGCGGTGTCAATCGCCGCATTGGCGCTCTGCCGCGCGTAGCGGCCGGTCAAGGCCTCGATCCGGCGCACCCCGGAGGCCACCGCGCTTTCGCCGGTGATCGAGATCAGCCCGATGTCGCCGGTGCGCCGCACATGGGTGCCGCCGCACAATTCGACCGACCAGCCGAGCGCGTTGCTGCCGTGCTGGCGGGCGCCCTTGCCCATGGTCACGACGCGGACCTCGTCGCCGTATTTCTCGCCGAACAGCGCGCGGGCGCCGGCCTCGCGGGCGTCGTCGACCGCCATCAGCCGCGTGGTGACTTCGTCATTCTCCAGCACCACCTCATTGGCGATGTCTTCGACGCGGCGCAATTCCTCGGCGCTGATCGGCTTCTGATGCACGAAATCGAAGCGCAGGCGATCCTCGGCCACCAGCGAGCCCTTCTGCGCGATGTGATCGCCGAGCACCTGGCGCAGCGCCTCGTGCAACAGATGAGTCGCGGAGTGATTGGCACGGATCGAGGAGCGCCGGGCGTGATCGACCTCGAGCAATAGCGCGGTGTCCGGCGTCAGCGTGCCCTGTTCGACCGTGCCGAGATGCACGAACAGATCGTGCGCCTTCTTCTGGGTCTCGGTGACGCGGAAGCGCACGCCCTCGCCGGTCATCACCCCGGTATCGCCGACCTGGCCGCCGGATTCGGCGTAGAACGGCGTCTGGTTGAGCACGATCGCGCCATGATCGCCGGCCTTGAGCTGATCGACCTGCTGACCATCCTTGACCAGCGCCGCAACTACGCCCTCGGCACTCTCGGTCTCGTAGCCGAGGAACTCGGTGGCGCCGAGCTGTTCGCGCAACGAGAACCACACGGTTTCGGTGGCGGTGTCGCCCGACCCCGCCCACGAGGCCCGCGCTTTCGCGCGCTGGCGGTCCATCGCGTCGGTGAACGAGGCGATGTCGACGCTGATGCCGCGGTTGCGCAGCGCGTCCTGGGTGAGATCGAGCGGAAAACCATAGGTGTCGTACAGCGTGAACGCGGTCTCGCCGTCGAACATGTCGCCTTTTTTCAGGTTGTGGCTTTTCTCGTCGAGGATGATCAGGCCGCGATCCAGCGTCTTGCGGAACCGGGTTTCTTCCAGCCGCAGCGTCTCCTCGATCATCGGCTCGGCGCGCACCAGTTCGGGATAGGCCTGGCCCATCTCGCGCACCAAGGCCCATACCAGCCGCCACATCAACGGTTCGGTGGCGCCGAGCAACTGGCCGTGGCGCATCGCGCGGCGCATGATCCTTCGCAGCACATAACCGCGGCCTTCGTTCGACGGCAGCACGCCGTCGGCGATCAGGAACGAGGCGGCGCGCAAATGATCGGCGATCACCCGCAGCGAGGCCTTGTGCTCGCCCTTCGGATCGGCGCCGGTCAATTCGGCGATGGCGCGGATCAGCGCCGTGAACAGGTCGATGTCGTAATTGTCGTGCTTGCCCTGCAACACCGCGGCGATCCGCTCCAGCCCCATGCCGGTATCGATCGACGGCTTCGGCAGCGGATTGCGCTGCCCCGGCGCGATCTGGTCGAACTGCATGAACACCAGATTCCAGATCTCGATGAAGCGGTCGCCGTCTTCCTCCGGCGACCCCGGCGGGCCGCCCGCAATGTGCTCGCCATGGTCATAGAAGATTTCCGAACACGGCCCGCACGGGCC
>NZ_DASWPE010000175.1:0-2936 GCF_036404135.1 Rhodopseudomonas sp.
GTAATTGCCGCCGAGGTTCAGGGTGTTGCCGAGCGCGGTATCCACCGGGGCGAAGGCGCCGACATAATTGCCGAAGCCGAAGCCGCCGCCGAGGTCCCAGGCCACGCCGATCAGGCCGGCGGGATTGTAGAAGTCGCGCCACGCGCGCGAGCCGGTCGGGTCGTTCGGATCGACGCTGACGGTGAGTTCGGGGAAGATCCCGAGCACTTCGACGCGGCCGCCGAAGATCGTGAACGGCGTCGACCAGGCGATCACCGGGATGTTGACCCCCGCATCGATCGTCGGCGCGGTCGATCCCGACCGCGGCGATCGTTCGAAGTAGGTCGCGGTATCAATGAAGTACACGCCCTCCGGCAGCGGCGCGCCGAGCGCAATACCCGCCGTCCAGCCCGCCGGACTGACCGGATCCGCCGCGGCGGTGCCGGCGACTGCAATCAAGGCCGCGGTGGCGAGCGCCAGTCGTTTCATGAAGTGGATCGGCTTCGCCCTTCGTCTAATAGTCGACATGAAAATCCCCACAGCCAAGTGTCGATCAACGCTCGCGCAAGGGCGCAAGGAATCGATCAGTAAAAACCCTCAATCGATGGTGAAACTAATCGATTTAGGTCCAATGCCCATTCCAAATTGTGCCGCAACCGCAAACGAAGGTGTCTGCTAACAAACAGTGCGCGCGTGATTTGTCCTCGACGCCGGCGAGGCTGTTATCACCACACTCGTATTCGCAATGCGCGTGTGAATCCCGGCCATGCGGGCGTCGTCCTGGAACCAACGATCGGCGCGAGCACGGCCTTCACCTCTCCCCGCTTGCGGCAGGGCAATCGCATATGAAAGTTGGCGGTTGCTGCGAGGATCACCCTCCCCTGGAGGGGAGGGTCGCTCGCATATGACGATGCCGGCTTCGCATGGCATGGCCGCGATTGTACGCACCTCTCCGCGGGTCGTCCCTGCGCACGCAGGGACCCATCACCCCTGGCTTCAGAGATGAAGAAAAGGCCTCAACCACGGCGCCAAATTGCGACTCCGCGCCGTATGGGTCCCTGCGTGCGCAGGGACGACCCGTTGACATGCAGAGGCCACTCGCGGGCACGGCGCGCCTGACACGCTGCCGGCCCCGCAGGGCAGCTGCGCTCTATGCTCGGCTGCGCGGTGTGGTATTGAGCAACGATCCCGCTCCGGCCGCAGCTTTCCGCAATCGGCTGGAGACCAAGGAGCCGCCATGCCCACGGTCGACAGTTCATTGGTTGCGCATCTGCCGTTGTTCGCCGGGCTGGCGCCGGGCGAGCTCGACGCCGTGCTGCACGACGCGCGCTCGGCGCGCTTTGCCAAGAACAGCGCGGTGTTTCGCCAGGGCGACGAGGCGCAATCGTTCTACGTGCTGCTGCACGGTCACGTCCGCGCCAGCAAGACAACGGCCGGCGGCGAGCAGGTGGTGGTGCGCTATGTCAGCCCCGGCGAGACCTTCGGCGTGGCGATGGCGATCGGGTTGCAGCGCTATCCGGCGACCGCCACCGCGGTCGAGGATTCCATCGTGCTGAGCTGGCCGGCGGCGAGCTGGCCGCGGCTGGTCGAGCGTTTTCCGCAGCTCGCCTCCAATACGCTGCGCACCGTCGGCACCAGGCTGCAGGAGAGCCACAGCCGCGTCGTCGAGATGTCGACCCAGCAGGTCGAACAGCGCATCGCCCACGCGCTGCTGCGGCTCGCCAAGCAGGCCGGCCGCAAGGTGGAGAACGGCGTCGAGATCGCCTTTCCGATCAGCCGCCAGGACATTGCGCAGATGACCGGCTCGACGTTGCACACGGTGAGCCGGCTGCTCTCCAGCTGGGAAAGCCGCGGCCTAATCGAGAGCGGCCGGCAACGCATCGTGTTGCGCGATCCGCACGGGCTGGTGCTGTTGTCCGAGCAGGACCCGCGCGGCCCGGAGCCGCCGGCGAAGGCTTAACCCGCGATCGTCGCCTCCAGCGCCGCGCGGAACGCGGCGCGGTCGACGCCGTGTTCGCGGCAGGCGTCGGTCATGCTGTGGAACGCGGCGATCGGGCAGCCACAGCAGTGCATCCTGAAATCGAGGAAGGTCTTGATCGTCGCGGGCCAGCTCCGCATCACTTCATCGACCGGCAGGTCATCGCGTATCGTCATGGCGGGCTCCGTTGCCCGATGCCTACGCGCAACCGGCCTGCCCCTCTTTGTCGCCCGGCAATGTTCCGGCGCTTTGCCGCCAAACCCGCGGCCGCGCTGTGCCCGTTGCATCCTTCGAGCGGCCCGGCTTCGCTCTGCGAGCTCAGCCTGGCTCCTCAGGATGACGGCGTTGCGGGTGTGGCGACGCCACGACGCGCGCGGACCACCGCCTCGCGCCGCGTAGCGCTCCCGTCTCAGACGTTGGCCAGCGCCACCCGGTACTCGGCCTCGGTGTTGGCTTTGACCTCATCGAGCGTGACGCCGTCGGCGAGTTCGATCAGCGCCATGCCATCGTGGCCGTGCTTGTCGATGGTGAACACGGCAAGATCAGTGACCACCATGTCGACCACGCGCTCGCCGGTCAGCGGCAGGTTGCAGCGCTTCAGCAGTTTCGGGCCGTCCTTGGCGGAATGCTCCATCACCACCACGACGCGCTTGACGCCGGCGACCAGATCCATCGCGCCGCCCATGCCCTTGACCATCTTGCCGGGGATCATCCAGTTCGCGAGATCGCCCTTCTCGCTGACCTGCATCGCGCCGAGGATCGCCAGATTGATCTTGCCGCCGCGGATCATCCCGAACGAATCGGCCGACGAGAAGATCGACGAACCGGGGATCGTGGTCACCGTCTGCTTGCCAGCGTTGATCAGGTCCGCGTCGACTTCGGCGTCGGTCGGAAACGGGCCGATGCCGAGCAAGCCGTTCTCGGACTGCAGCCAGACCTCGATGCCGGCGGGGGCGTGATTGGCCACGAGCGTCGGCAG
>NZ_DASWPE010000176.1:0-1973 GCF_036404135.1 Rhodopseudomonas sp.
TCCAGGAGACGATCGATCATTCACCGGTGCGGCTGCGGCCCCGTCGTGAGACGGCCCAGCGTATCCCTTACCTGTTCGACCTGCCGCACGCCCGTAGGCTGCTCGAGATCGCCACCGCGCTCGCCGATACCAACAACGCGCCGCTACGCGGCCCGACCTACGCGACGATCTTCGCGCTGCTCTTTGGCCTCGGGCTGCGCGTCGGCGAGGTGGCCCGGCTGACCCGGGCGGACATCGATCTCGATCGCCGCTTGTTCGTCATCCGCGAGACCAAGTTTGCCAAGTCCCGCCTGGTGCCCTTCGGTCCGTGCATGGCGGCGCGGCTTGTGGCCTATCTTGAGCTGCGGGAACACCGGATCGGCGCACTTGAGTCGCTCGCACCAGTATTCTCGTTCACCCCGGGACGGGCGATTCATCCAGGCACGATCAGCCAGACCTTCCATGCGATCGTTCCGCGCCTTGGCCTGATCCTGCCGGCGGGTGTCGCGGCGCCGCGCGTCCATGACCTGCGGCACAGCTTCGCCGTCGGCACCCTGCTGCGCTGGTATCGAGACGGTAGCGACCCGGGGAGCCGGTTGCTTCACCTGTCCACCTTCCTCGGCCACGTCGATCCGGCATCGACCGCCGTCTACCTAACCATCACGGCCGATCTGCTGCAGGCCGCCGGCGACCGCTTCGCGCGTTTCGTCGCGCCGCTCTCGACGGGAGCTGCGCCATGACCGCCCTGGGCCCCGTCGTCTACGGGTTCTTCGAGCGGCATCTGAAGGCCGAGAAAGGATTGAGCCCGGCGTCGGTCAGGAGCTACCGCGATACGCTCCGGCTCTTCCTCGGGTTCGTCGCCGACCAGCGCCGTCGGCAGATCACCCGGCTCGTGATCGAGGACCTCACAGCCGATCGGGTTCGCGCGTTTCTCAGTCACCTCGAAGCCGCGCGAGGCAATCATATTCGTACCCGCAACCAGCGCCTCGCGGCGCTGCACACCTTCTTCGCCTACGTGGCGGGCCAGGCACCCGAGATGCTGGCCGAGGCCGAGCGCGTGGCTGCCATCCCGATGAAGCGGGTGCCGTCGCCGGGTACACGGTTCCTCGAACGCGACGAGATCGAGGCGCTGTTCTCCACCATGCCCACCGAGGGATGCTCGGCGTTACGCGACCGAGCACTTCTATTGTTCCTCTACAACACCGGTGCGCGCGTGCAGGAGGCGGCTGATCTCGCCGCCGGCAATCTCGTCCTCGAACCGCAGCCGCGCGTCAATCTGCGTGGCAAGGGCGGCAAGTGGCGAACCTGCCCGCTATGGCCGGAGACCGCGCGCCTGCTCCGCGAGCTGCTTGCCGAGGAACCCGGCGACGCCTCGCCGACCAGCCCTGTCTTCACGTCCCGGCATGGCGCGCCGCTGACCCGGTTCGGGATCTACAAGCTGGTCCGGAGGCACGCGGCAAACCTTGGGGCCGGTCAAGAAGGCACACCGCGGCGCGTCTCGCCGCACGTGCTGCGCCACACCACCGCGGTCCATCTGCTCGAGGCCGGCGTCGAGGTCAACGTGATCCGCGGCTGGCTCGGCCATGTAAGCCTCGACACGACGAACCGCTATGCCGAGATCAATATCCGTATGAAGGAGGCGGCGCTAGCCGCGTGCGCTCCGCCGACGAGCGCTTCGGCGGCGTTCCCCCGAAGAGCCGTATGGCGCGATGACCCATCGCTGCTCAACTGGCTCACATCCCTCTGACGATTATGTGGCCGGGCAAGGGAGCAACGCGGCCCAATCCCGCGGTCTCTCACGCGCCCGGCCACATAACGACGAGCGGCACAGAACTGCGATTATGTTCCTGGACACATAATCGCAGACGATCTGCCGTGCCGAGCCGCCAAAACTGGCGAACGCGCCGACGTGGCAGCCGATCCAGTCCGGCAGCGACTGCGTCCAGCGCGCCTCGGCATAGGTGAAGTTGGAGGCGCCGAGCACCGCCACGAAC
>NZ_DASWPE010000177.1:0-3719 GCF_036404135.1 Rhodopseudomonas sp.
GGTTCGATGGAACGACGGACGAAGGCCCAAGCTGAGGTTCGGGCTTCAAAGCCCTCGGATGACCCGGTCTCTCGTCCGCCACCGCGCGAGACAGCCTACCGCCTCGCCCAGCAGAATTTAAGTTACAAGGATGACGGCGCTATGCTTGCGACGCGCGCTGAACGACGGCGCTGCGCGGCAGCGCCTGATGGCACGCTTGCGCGCGGGCCTCACTTCACCGGCTTGACGCCCGGCAGCGCGGCGACCAGTTCGCGAAACCGATCGCCGCGGATTTCGAAATTGCGGAACTGATCGAACGAGGCGCAGGCCGGCGACAGCAGCACCACCGGCTCGACCAGCTCGGAGGCTGTGGCGTCGCGCGCGGCGTGCGGCACCGCGACCTCCAGCGTCTCGCAGATCTCGTACTCCACCTTGCCGTCCAGCGTCGCGGCGAACTCCTCAGCCGCCACGCCGATCAGATACGCCTTGCGGATCTTCGGAAAGAACCCGGCGAGGCTGTCGATGCCGCCGGTCTTCGGCTTGCCGCCGGCGATCCAGAAGATCTCTTCGTAGGATGACAGCGCCTTGGCGGCGGCGTCGGCATTGGTGGCCTTGGAGTCGTTGACGAACAACGTCTCACCCTGGCGGCCGACCTGCTCCATGCGATGCGCCAGCCCCGGAAAGCTGCGCAGGCCGCGTTGCAGCGCCTCGCGCTCGACGCCGAGTGCCAGCACCGCGGCGGCCGCGGCCGCGGCGTTCTGCGCGTTGTGCGCCCCGCGCAGCGAGCCGATGCCGTCGATCCGCGCGATCGCCTCGTGCTCGCCGTCGTTGACGCGATAGATCGCGTTGTTTTCGACGACGATGCCATTGGCCAGCGGGCGCTTCACCGACAGCCGCAGCACAGTCTTGCCGGCCAGCGCGACGCGCTCGGCGGCGGTGGCGCTGAAATCATCGTCGACGCCGACGATCGCGGTGCCGCCGTCCTGCACGCCGGCGACCAGCCGCTCCTTCACCGCGGCGTAATGCTCGATCGAGCCGTGGCGATCGAGATGATCCTCGGTGACGTTGAGCAGGATGCCGACAGCGGGGTCAAGCGAAGGTGTGAGATCGATCTGATACGACGACATCTCGATGACGTGGACCCGGCCGGCCGCCGGCGGCTGCAGCGACAGGATCGCGGTGCCGATATTGCCGCCCATCTGGGTGTCGAAACCGGCCTCGCGCAGCAGATGCGCGATCAGCGCCGTGGTGGTGGATTTGCCATTGGTGCCGGTGATGGCGACGAACGGCGCGTCGGGCGCCAGATGCCGGCGCTCGCGGCAGAACAGTTCGACGTCGCCGATCACTTCGACGGAGGCCGCCTGCGCCGCCAGCACGGTCCAGTGCGGCACGGGATGGGTCAGCGGCACGCCGGGGGTGAGCACCAGGGCGGCGATGTTGCTCCAGGTGACGCTGTGCAGATCGGCGGTGATGAAGCCGGCCCGCGCCGCCTCGACCAGCCGGTCGATGTTGTCGTCGCTGGCGACGACGTCGGCGCCGCCGGCCTGCAGCGCCTGGCAGCTCGCCAGCCCCGAGCCGCCGAGTCCGAATACGGCAACCGTCTTGCCGGCGAAGGAAGTAATGGGGGTCACAAAAGAACCTTTCCCGCAACAGGGAGCGCGTCATCCTGAGGTGCGCGCCGTAACTGCGGCGCGCCTCGAAGGATGCGCGCCATTGGATTGCCGTCGTCCTTCGAGGCTCGCAAGTGCTCGCACCTCAGGATGACGGCAAAATCACACGCTGCCATCACCGCAGCTTCAGCGTCGACAGGCCGGCCAGTGCCAGCATCACCGCGATGATCCAGAACCGGATCACGATCTGCGGTTCGGTCCAGCCCTTCTGTTCGAAATGGTGATGGATCGGCGCCATCTTGAACACCCGCTTGCCGGTCAGCTTGAACGAGGCCACCTGCACTATCACCGACACCGCCTCCAGCACGAACAGCCCGCCGATCACCGCCAGCACGATCTCGTGCTTCACCGCCACCGCGATCGAGCCGAGCATGCCACCGAGCGCCAAGGAGCCGGTGTCGCCCATGAAGATCGAGGCCGGCGGCGCGTTGAACCACAGAAACCCTAGCCCCGCGCCGAGCAGCGCGCCGCATAACACGGATAATTCGCCGGTGCCGGCGACGTAATTGATCTGCAGATAATCGGCGAACACCGCGTTGCCGGCGAGATAGGAGATCAGCCCGAAGCTCGCCGCGGCGATCATCACCGGCACGATGGCGAGGCCGTCGAGGCCGTCGGTGAGATTGACCGCGTTGCCGGCGCCGACCACGATGAAGGCGCCGAACGCCACGAAGAACCAGCCGAGGTTGATCGCCACATCCTTGAAGAACGGGATCACCAGCGAGCTCGACAACGGATCGCGGCCAAGCCGCACCAGCGCGTAGCAGGCCGCCGCGGCGATCACCGCTTCGATCAGCAGCCGGGAGCGGCCGGCAAAGCCGTTCTGGCTCTGCTTGGTCACCTTCAGGTAATCGTCATAGAAGCCGACGAAGCCGAAGCCGAGCGTCACCGCCAGCACGATCCAGACATAAGGGTTGAGCGGATTGGCCCACAGCACGGTGCCGACCACCAGGCCCGACAGCACCATCAGCCCGCCCATGGTCGGCGTGCCCTTCTTGCTGAGATGCGATTGCGGTCCGTCGCTGCGGATCGGTTGGCCCTTGCCCTGGCGCAGCCGCAGATTGTCGATGATCCACGGCCCGCACATGAACACGAACAGCGCCCCGGTCACCATCGCGCCGCCGGTGCGGAAGGTGATGTAGCGAAACACATTGAACGCCGGAATCGTGCTGGAGAAATCGATCAGCCAATAAAGCATGAAAAGCCGCCCTTACACCGCAGCGTCGCTGAGCGCGGCATTGCCGGGATAGCGCCGCTCCAGCGCGGTGACGATGGTTTTCATGCGCGAGCCGAGCGAGCCCTTGACCATGATGACGTCGCCGCCGCGGATCGCGGCGATGACCTGTGATTCGAGAGCGGCCGCATCCTCTGCATAGCCGCCTCGCTTTCCGGTGGACAGGGCGTCCCAGAGCTGGCGCATCAGCACTCCGCAGCAGAACACCGTGTCGATGGCGTTGGCCTTGATCGCCTCGTTGAGGCCGCGATGCAGCTCAGGCCCGCGCGATCCCAGTTCGAGCATGTCGCCGAGCACCGCGATGCGGCGGCCGTGCGGCCCGACCGCGGCCTGGCCGAGCACGTTGAGCGCCGCGGCCATCGACGCCGGATTGGCGTTGTAGCTCTCGTCGATCAGCGTGGCCTCGCCATGGGCGACCTGCAGCGGACGACGCACGCCGCGGCCGGCGGCCGGCTGCACCTGCGACAGCGTCAGCGCCGCCAGCGCCAGATCGGCGCCGACCAATTCCGCCGCCGCCAGCACCGCCAGCGAATTGATCGCCATGTGGCGGCCGGGAATGCCGAGCTTGTAGGTGACGTCCTCGCCAAAGATCGCGGCGCGCACCGCCGAGCAGTCGGCCTGCAGCGCGATGTCCAACAGCCGCGCGTCGGCCTTGGCGTCGGCGCCGAACGACACGATGCGGCTGATGCTGAGCGACTTGGCGCGCTGGCGCAGCCTTGCGAATTGCGGATTGTCGCGGTTCAGCACCACCGCGCCGTGCGGCTCCAGCCCGGTGAAGATCTCCGCCTTGGCGTCGGCGATCGCCTCGACGCTGTCGAAGAATTCCAGATGCACCG
>NZ_DASWPE010000178.1:0-6849 GCF_036404135.1 Rhodopseudomonas sp.
GCGTCGAGCCGGCCATAGGCGATGTTCTCGCGGACCGTGCCGGCGAAGAGGAACACGTCCTGCTGCACGATGCCGATCTGGCGTCGCAGCGAGGCCAGAGTCAGGTCGCGGATGTCGATGCCGTCGACCGTGATGCGGCCCCGGTCGACATCGTAGAAGCGCGGCAGCAGGGCGCAGAGCGTCGTCTTGCCGGCGCCCGACGGCCCGACGAAGGCGATCGTCTCGCCGGCGCGGATCGCGAGGTCGATGCCGTCGAGCACCGGGCGGCCGGGCGCATAGCCGAAGCCGACGCCCTCGAAGCGGATGTCGCCACGCAGCGCCGGGGCAGGGCGCGCCTCCGGCCGGTCGACGATGTCGGGTGCGGTGTCGAGCAGGGCGAGGTAGCGGCGGAAGCCCGCGATCCCCTTGGGATAGGTCTCGATCACGGCGTTGATCTTGTCGACGGGGCGGAAGAACACGCCGACGAGCAGCAGGAAGCCGACGAAGCCGCCCTCGCTCAAGCGCCCGTGCAGCACGAACCAGGCGCCCGCCACCATGACGACGAGCTGGGTCACGCGCATCGACAGGTAGGACAGCGAGGTCGAGGCCGCCATGACGCGGTAGGCTTCGAGCTTGGTGTCGCGATAGCCGGCATTGGCGCGAGCGAAGAGCGCGCGCTCGTGGTCCTCGTTGGCAAAGGCCTGGACGACCCGCATGCCGCCGACATTCTCCTCGATGCGGGCGTTGAAATTGCCGACCCGGCCGAAGAGGTCGCGCCAGTTCTGCGTCATGCGACCGCCGTAGCGGCTGGTGATCCAGGCGGTGAGTGGCACCACGACGGCCGTGATGAGGGCGAGTTCGGGGTCGATCACCGCCATCAGCACGAAGGCGCCGAGGAAGGTCATCACGGCGATGAGCAGATCCTCCGGGCCGTGATGGGCGACTTCGCCGATCTCCTCGAGATCCTTGGTGATCCGCGCCACCAGATGGCCGGTCTTCTGCTCGTCGTAGAAGCGAAAGGACAGCGTCTGCAGGTGGTCGAAGGCGCGGCGGCGCATCTCGGTCTCGATGTTGATGCCGAGCCGGTGGCCCCAATAGGTGACGATGGCGAGGAGGCCGGTGTTGGCTCCGTAGACGACGAGCAGCGCCGCCGTGGCGAGGGCAATCAGGCCGAGATCCTGGCCGGGCAGCAGTCGGTCGACGAAGGCCCGCACCGCCAGCGGGAAGCCGAGCTCGAGCAGGCCCGACACGATGGCGCAACCGAAATCGAGAAGAAAGAGCGCGCGGTGCGGGCGGTAGTAGGCGAAAAAGCGGCGGAGCAGCGTGGCGTTGGTCATGCCGGGGCTTATAGGGCGTTCCGCGCGGACTCGCACGAGTTCAAGCGCGACTGCGATGCCGGTCGGTCCCCGGGGTCGACGGGACCGCGTTTCCGTTGCGATCCGGGCCTTTTCACGCGGCCACGGGGCTTTGCATGCCGGGCGCCGCTTCCCGCTCCGCCCGCACTCTTTACTCGCCGGTCCCGACCCGATAGCTTTCGGCGAAGTCTCGGCCCCGGTCACCTTCGCTGGTGTCACGGGGCCGTTTGCTGTTGGGAAGACGAGCGGAAAACATGGCCAACGTCGTGGTGGTCGGCGCCCAGTGGGGCGACGAGGGCAAGGGCAAGATAGTCGATTGGCTGTCGACCGAGGCCGACGTCGTGGTGCGCTTCCAGGGCGGCCACAATGCCGGCCATACGCTCGTCATCGACGGCAAGGTCTACAAGCTCGCCCTGCTGCCCTCCGGCATCGTGCGGCCCGGAAAGCTGTCGGTGATCGGCAACGGCGTCGTGCTCGACCCGTGGCACCTCGCCAAGGAGATCGAGGCGCTGCGCGGCCAGGGCGTCGCAATCGACACGGACAACCTCAAGGTGGCCGAGAACGTCACGCTGATCCTGCCGCTGCACCGCGAGCTCGACGCCTTGCGCGAAAACGCCTCCAAAGCCACCGCGATCGGCACCACCCAGCGCGGCATCGGTCCGGCCTATGAAGACAAGGTCGGCCGCCGCGCCATCCGGCTGATGGACCTCGCCGATCCGGCGACGCTGCCGCCGAAGATCGACCGGCTGCTGGCGCATCACAACGCGCTGCGGCGCGGCTTCAATCTGCCGGAGTTCGACGCCGCCGCCATCCAGACAGAGTTGCTGGCGCTGGCGCCGCAGCTGTTGCCCTATACCGAGACGGTGTGGCGGCTATTGGACATCAAGCGCCGCGAGGGCAAGCGGATCCTGTTCGAGGGCGCGCAGGGCTGCCTGCTCGACGTCGACCACGGCACCTATCCCTACGTCACCTCGTCCAACACCGTGGCGGCGCAGGCCGCCACCGGCACCGGGATGGGGCCGAGCGCGGTCGGCTATGTGCTGGGGATCTGCAAGGCCTACACCACCCGGGTCGGCCAGGGCCCGTTCCCGACCGAACTCACCAACGAGATCGGCGAGGAGATCGGTCGCCGCGGCCGGGAATTCGGCGTCAACACCGGGCGCAAGCGGCGCTGCGGCTGGTTCGACGCGGTGCTGGTGCGCCAGACCGTGCGCACCTGCGGCATTCACGGCCTGGCGCTGACCAAGCTCGACATTCTCGACGGCTTCGATTCGATCGAGGTCTGCGTCGGCTACAAGCTCGACGGCAAGGAGATCGACCATCTGCCGGCCGGCGAGGGCGCGCAGGCCCGGGTCGAGCCGATCTACGAGACCATCGAGGGCTGGAAGGAACCGACCGCCAATGCCCGCTCCTGGGCCGATCTGCCGGCGCAGGCGATCAAATATGTCCGGCGGGTCGAGGAACTGGTGGGTTGCCCCATCGCGTTGCTTTCCACCAGCCCGGAACGCGAAGATACTATTCTGGTGCAGAACCCGTTCGAAGCTTAATACGATGCGACCATAAGGCGTAGATACTTGAGTCAAAATGGCTGATTACTACCCGCTCATCGCCCGCGCCATCGCCGGCCTGGACCCCAGTGCCCCCGGCGAGAGCCGGCGTGCGCTCTATGAACGGGCCCGCTCGGCGCTGATCGCGCAGTTGCGCGGGGTGCAGCCACCGCTCAGCGAGTCGGAGATCACCCGCGAACGGCTGGCGCTCGAAGAGGCGGTGCGCAAGGTCGAATCCGAAGCCGCGCAGCGCGCCCGCGATGCCTCGCGCTCCGCCGATCAGAAGGCTCGCGGCCGCGCCGAGCCGCAGCGCCCCGGCGACGGCCTGCGCGCCGGCAGCCGTCCCGCGCCGAAGCCGGGCGAGGCGGCCGACGCCAGGCCGGGCGATGCCAAGCCTTTTGATGCCAAGCCTTTCGAGGCCAAGCCCGGCGACGCCGGGCCGCCGCAGGATGCGCCGCCGCCGCGCCCTCCGGTCCGCGAGGAAACGCCGCTGCCGCGCAATCTGCGCGTCGAATTGCCGCGTCCGGGGCAGCCCTCGCCGCTGGCGGCCTATGATACGCCGCCCGGCCGCGAAAAGCCGCCGCAGCCGCAATCGCCGCAGCCGCCGCGCCGCCAGGAGCCGCCGCCCAGCGCCACCGCCGGGATGCGCGGTTTCCGCGACGTCACCGCCGATGTCGACGATCTCGGTCGCGCCGCCGCGGAGGCCAACCGCCAGGCGCGCAAGACCTACGCCAACGTCACCTCGCCCTCGCCGGAGTTCGACCGGCTCGAGCCGAGCATGGAGAACCGCGGCGATCCGGAGCAGCCTTATTCCTACGACGAATCCCCCGACGAGGCGGCGCGCTACCAGAGTTCGGTGCGGCCCCGCGCCGAGCCGAAGCAGCGGCCGCCGCGGCTTGGCGGCGGCGCATTTCCGATCAAGAGCGCGTTCGCCATCGGCGTGGTGCTGCTGCTGGTCGGCGCAGCTTTCCTGTGGGGACCTTCGACCTGGTCGTCGCTGCGCGCGATGCTGAGTTCGCAGCCGGCGGTGGTCGAAGCGCCGAAGGACGCGGCACCCACGAGCCGGCCGAAGATCGCCGACCGCGTCGGGCAGCCGTCGTCGATGGACCAGGTGGCGCCGGTGGCGCAGCGCGTGGTGCTGTATGACGAGGACCCGGCCGATCCGAAGGGCAAGCAATATGTCGGCACGGTGGTGTGGCGCACCGAGCAGATCAAGGGCAGCGCCGGCAAGCCCGGCGACATCGCGGTGCGCGCCGACGTCGAGATCGCCGAGCGCAAGTTCAAGATGTCGATGTCGTTCCGCCGCAACACCGACGCCTCGCTGCCGGCCAGCCACACCGCGGAATTGACCTTCGTGCTGCCGGCGGATTTTGCCGGCGGCGGCGTCTCCAACGTGCCGGGCATCCTGATGAAGTCCAACGAGCAGGCACGCGGCACGCCCTTGGCCGGGCTCGCGGTCAAGGTCACCGACGGCTTCTTCCTGGTGGGCTTGAGCAATGTCGACGCCGACCGCGCCCGCAACCTGCAGCTCCTGAAGGAGCGCTCCTGGTTCGACATCCCGCTGGTCTATTCGAACCAGCGCCGCGCCATCATCGCGATCGAGAAGGGCTCGCCCGGCGAGCGGGCATTCTCCGACGCCTTCACCTCCTGGGGCGAGTAGCGCGGCTCTCTTCGCCCGGCCGGGCAAAATAACGTCGATGGAACCGTCATCCTGAGGTGCGAAGCCGCATTTGCGGCGAGCCTCGAAGGATGACGTGTTCGACGCCCGCGTCCTTCGAGGCCCTCGCTTTGCTCGGGCGCCTCAGGACGACGGGCTTATTGGTAGCGGCAGTTGATCAGCATGGAAAACCTACGGCGCGCCGCCTTCGCCGGCGGCGACCGCTTGCGACACCAGGTCGCCGGCGTCGGTGACGCCTTCGGCGGCGCTGCGCACGATGGTCTCGGCCATCTTGGCCTTGGTCGCCGGGGTGCGGTGCTCGACCGCGATCTGTTCGACCGCGATGTCCAGCACCTCGCGCAACGTAGCGACATAATCGGCGTCGAATTTCGGCGAAGCGGAAGTGGTCATGCGCGATCTCCTTGAAGTGGTGGCGCGGAGCATCGCCGCGCAATGGGGCCGCAGTGAGTCGCGGCGATGAATTGGCGGTGACAAAATCTGACATTGAAGTGATGCTGGAATGGTTCTCGATCGCGTGGCCGCGTAGCGCTTCGCGGCGCGGCTGCGGCGCTTCGCCGCGCCACCCCGGCGAGGCCGCCGGGCGTTGCCGCGCCACAGCAGCGGCGCAGCTCGTCGCAACCCGGATCGCACGACGTCGATCCGGGTTACGCTTGGGGCGGCTGAAAGGCCGCGGCGTCATGCTCTGCCAAGCCTGCCAAGCCTGCCAAGTCTACCAAGGCTACTAAGTCTACCAAGGCTACTAAGTCTACCAAGGCTACCAAGGCTACTAAGTCTACCAAGGCTACTAAGTCTACCAAGTCTGCCGAGGCTCAGAGTTCGACGACCACCTGGTTCTCGCAATCGCCCAACACGGTGATGGTGACGACGACTTTGATCGGCGACGGCCAATCCGCATGAACGTAGAATTCGACGCCGCCGGCTTCACCGCCGGGATCGCCGTGCGGACCGATATTCGTCACATAGACATTGGCTTCGCCGAGATGCGGCCGTCCGGGCAGCGGCAACGAGGGATCCGGCGGCCCGGGGCCCCATTCCGCGGCGGTGATCAGCACCGCCGATTTTCGCGAGATCGGCGGCCAATTGAAGTTGGCGCGCAGCCTGCCTTGGACTCGTGTGTAGACCACCCGTGTCGACTGACTCATCGATCGCTCCTGTGATGGCTGTTACTTGCGGGTTACGACGTGGGCCGGCTAGGTCGCTGCACCTGATCCGCCAGAATTAGTCGCGCAGCCATTGCGGGAGGTTCAGGGTGCGTGTCGTTCGTTAGGAAAAAAGTCCTTGACAGCCAGGTCCGGCTTGCTATCATCGCGCCATCCCACCTCATCGAGGGGCGTTTCCTAGGACGCTTCGAGGCGCGGGGCGGGATGCGGCGCCTGCGGGCGCGGGGAGGACGTCTTCCTGCGCACTCGGGACGCTTCGGGTCGCCGTCCGGCTCCACTAGGAGAGTCTGCCACTTGCTGGTTGGCTGGACGCGGTGCAGGTGAACGGCGGGAAACCGCCCGGGATCGGCGGTGCGGAGTGCATCGCGCCTGCACCCGGAAGCACGGCCCCGGAGCGAAAAATCGCTGCGGCGGAGCGTCGAAAGGCGTTGCCGCGCCGCTGCTCGCCGACGTTTCGGCGTTCGCGTCGCGGCCCACTCACAAGGCGCGCCTTCCGGCGCTCCGCCTCCCTCGCTGGGAGAGAGTGCAAGAAAAGCCAGCCTCACTTTGCCAAGCGGCGCTTTCGCCGAACGCGGCGCCATGCCCGCAACAATCCCCGATCATCAGCGCGACGCACAGGAGCGACCATGACGAGACGCCCGCCGAAACGCTTCGAGACCGCCGCGATGCGCGCCGAGCGGCTGGCCGAACAGGCCGAGGCCGCCATGCCCGATCCACTCGCCGAGCGGTGCCTGCGCGCGGTACGCCGCGGCATGGCGGCGCACTCCCGCGGCGCGCGGCGCTGCCGGATGAAAGCGTGCAAGCGGGCGCGGGCCTGCGTCAGCGACAGCTTCGCCTGTCTGGCGATGCTGCGCCGGCCGGTGCTGCCCTGGGTCGACGAACAGATCGCGGTCGACGGCATGGTGCAGTTCTATCAGGACCGCGGCGAACGGGACGGGGAGTGAGGTGGCGCAATCTTTGCAGCGTGGATGTGCGCACTGCATCTGCCACGGGTCGTCCCTGCGCACGCACTAAGGCATGCACACATCTCTGAGGCTCCATCCTGCGGCGATGGCGGAGAAGCGTTCGAGGCCGTGCTTGAAGGTGATGGGGCCGGGAGGTTTGGACGATGGATAGCCGTCCCAGCCGCC
>NZ_DASWPE010000179.1:0-2304 GCF_036404135.1 Rhodopseudomonas sp.
TCACCTCTAGTCTCTTCCTGCAGCCGGCCCAGAGGTCGGCGATCTCCGCCGCGGCTTTGCCGTCCGGCCCGTATTCGCTGACGCCCTGCCCGAGTGCATAGGCGTACTGGTGGTCGACGCGGTTGGCGATCGAGAGCGGCAGCACGACCCCCTCGCTGCTCATGCTCATGACGACCGCCGCTGTGAGCCTCGCCTGCTTGTTGACCGGCGCCTGGTTGATGACCAGGGCGAAGTCCTGGCTTGTCAATCGGCGTCGAAATTTGACCCCTTATCGGCGTTCAATATTGACCCCCTTGCTGCAATCTCAGGCGGTAGCGGCCGCCCGGCGAAGCGGGTCAGGGTTGCGCAGCCGGGCGGCTGCGGTGGGGTGACCCTCAGGCCGCGGCGCGGTTCTTGAAGCGCCAACTCTCGTTGCCGGTCTCGACGATCTCGCAATGGTGGGTGAGCCGGTCGAGCAGTGCGGTCGTCATCTTGGCATCGCCAAACACGTTCGGCCATTCGCCGAAGGCCAGGTTGGTCGTCACCATGACGGAGGTCTGCTCGTAGAGGCGGCTGACGAGATGGAAGAGGAGCTGCCCGCCAGACTGAGCGAAGGGTAGGTAGCCGAGTTCGTCGAGCACGATGAAGTCCATGCGCGACAGGTAGTCGGCCATGCGGCCGTGGCGTCCGGCGCGGCCCTCGGCTTCGAGCCGGTTCACGAGGTCGACGACGTTGAAGTAGCGGCCACGGGCGCCGTTGCGGATGCAGGCTCGCGCGATCGCGATGGCGAGGTGGGTCTTGCCTGTGCCAGTGCCGCCCACCAGCACGGCGTTACGCTGATGGGCGAGGAACTCGCCGCCGGCGAGATCGCGCACCAGCATCTCGTTGATGGGCGTGCCCTCGAAGCGGAAGTCCTCGATGTCCTTGGCCAGGGGTAGCTTCGAGATGGTAATCTGATACTTGATCGAGCGCGCCTGTTTCTCGGCGATCTCGGCCTGCAGCAGATCGCCGACGATGCGTTGGGGCTCGTATTGGCGTTTCACCGCCGTGGTGATGATCTCGTCGTAGCCGGCCTTCATGCCGTAGAGCTTCAGGTCCACCATCGTGGCCAGGATTTCGGTTCGTTCCATCACATGATGCTCCTCAGGGTGTCGTAGCGCGCGCAGTCGGCGACGGGCTCGTGCTGCAGGCGCAGCGCGTCGGGGGTGTCGATGGTGATGACGCGCGCGGGTTCGCGGCGTCGGGCCAGGATGTTGAGGACGACGTCGGCCGAGTGGACGCCGGCCTCGAGCGCCTCCAGGCAGGCAGCTTCGACGGCATCCAGCCCGTCATCCATGGCGGCCGTCAGCAGGCCCACCATCTGGCGATCGCCATCGTCGGCGCCGGCGAGCTTGCGTCGGACGCGCTCGAAAGAGGGCGGCAGCACCCAATCCTTGAATGGAGCCCCGTTGCGCAGGGCGCCGGGCTTGCGGGCGAGCACCGGCACATAGTGCCAAGGCTCGAACACCGTCTCGTTGCGGCCGAACCGCCGGGCATGCTCGCCCACGACATGGCCGCCCTGGCGCAACTCGATCCGCTCCGCATAGGCCCGCACCTCAACAGGGCGGCCGACGGCGCTCGCCATCACCGAGTAGCGGTTGTTGTCGAAGCGGATCAGGCAGGTCTTTGACACCGAGACCGGCACGGCGTGGAAGCCATCGAAGGCGCCGACGTAGGGCACGAGGCTCGGCCGCTCCACCTCGAAGGACTGCCAGACCGTCGTTTCCTTGTTCTCGGGATGAGGATGGCCCTTGGCATAGGCGACGCACTGATCGAGCAGCCAGCCGTTCAGCTCCTCGAAGCTCTTCACGCGCAGGCGAGGCGTAAAGAAGCGCTCCCGCACCAAGCCGACCTGGTTTTCGACTTGGCCCTTCTCCCAACCCGACGCCGGCGTGCAGGCGACGGGATCAACGAGATAATGAGCACACATCTGCTGAAAGCGACGGTTATAGTGACGTTCCTTGCCGACGAGGATCGTCTCCACTGCTGTCTTCATATTGTCGTAGATGCCGCGGCGGCAGGTGCCCTCGAAGAAGGCGAAGGCTTTGTCATGGGCGTCGAACACCATCTCTTGGCTTTCGCGCGGGTAGGCCCGCACATAGAGCATCCGGCTGTGGCAAAGCCGGACGTGAGCCACCTTGATCGTGACGGTGGTGCCGTTGATCAGCACGATCTCGTGGCTCCAGTCGAACTGGTAGGCCTCGCCCGGATCGAAGCTCAGCGGCACGTGGGCGGCGGCCGTCACGGCGACCCGCTCGCGCCGCCAACCCCGGGCGTAGCGCCGGA
>NZ_DASWPE010000180.1:0-7742 GCF_036404135.1 Rhodopseudomonas sp.
CGCCGGCTTCAACTTCCACCTGCTGCTGCGCTGGTTCGAACGGATTTTGCGCGCCCTGCTGTGGATCCTGCTCGGCCGCATCATCAGCCGGACGCAATACGCCTAAATCGGCGCGTGTCCGGGATCTTCACGGACGACTACATAGCTTGTTAGTCGCTTGCCAGCTTCCGACGGATGGGTCCCCCGACGGTTGATCTCCAATAATCGTGTCGCGCAAGCCCACAGCCAGAAAGCTGGCCGCAGCGAAGCGCTGTCGACTGGCTCTTCGTCGTCAGCGACGCACACGCGCGTCGGAGCGATGTCGATCTTCAAGCGCCTCGAACGGTTGCCACGGAACGTGCTTCAGCACCGCATGAAATACGCTATTGTGGTACTGCATGGCTTTGCTCCTTTTCGCGTCCCAGAACGTCGCCAAACACGTAGTCCGCAGAAGGATCAATGCCATGCGCCTTGTCCATCAAAATTGACCGGACAGCCGTGCGGCAAGCGCGGGCGTGAC
Organism: Rhodopseudomonas sp.; assembly: GCF_036404135.1. Classification (GTDB taxonomy): domain Bacteria; phylum Pseudomonadota; class Alphaproteobacteria; order Rhizobiales; family Xanthobacteraceae; genus Rhodopseudomonas_A. Next base: position 500 of record NZ_DASWPE010000180.1, read on the forward strand.
GAGCGTCTTGGCCGCGGCTCGCAATCAGGCGGTTATGTGGAATCCTCGATCAGCATAGCTGACCGAGCCGGTGAGCGGGCTGCCGGCGTCGCTGGCGAGAAACGCCGCCAGCCGGCCGATCTCGTCGATCGTGACCAGCTGACCTGACGGCGTGCGCTCCTGCACCCGGTCGAGCAGTTCGTCGAAATGATCGATGCCGGACGCCGCGCGGGTCTTCACCGGCCCCGCCGATAGCGCATGGACGTGAATGCCGGCATCGGCGAGATCGGCCGCCAGGGTGCGGACGACCGATTCCAGCGCCGCCTTCACCGGGCCCATCAGGTTGTAATGCTCGACGACGCGGCTGGCGCCGTAGAAGCTCACGGTCTGCAAGCTACCGCCGTCGCGCATCAGCGGCAGCGCCAGCTTCGCCATCCGGATGAAGGAATGGCAGGAGACGTCCATCGCGATCGAAAACCCCGCCGCCGAGCAATTCACCAGCAGCCCATGCAGATCGTCGCGCGGCGCGAAGGCGATCGAATGCAGCAGGAAATCGAGCCGGCCCCATTGCTGCGCGATCTGGCCGAACACCGCTTCGAGTTCGCCATCGACCTGGACGTCGCAGGGCGCGACGATCGACGCCTGCAGCTGGTCGGCGAGCGGCCGGACGAAGCGTTCGGCCTTGGCGTTGAGATAGGTGATCGCAAGCTCGGCGCCGGCCGCGCGGAACGCGCGGGCGCAGCCACAGGCGATGCTGCTCTCGTTGGCGATGCCAACCACCAGGCCGCGTTTGCCTACAAGATCGATCAGTGCCGTCATTGAACATGTGCCTTTGCGGTGAGGACGGACCAGGTCTCCTCGGCGATGGTCTGCTCTTCGTCGGTTGGTATCACGACAAGCGCCAGCTTGCTGCCGGGGGCATCGATCCGCTCCGCGTTCGCCGCATTCGCCGCCGGATCGATCGCGGCGCCGAGCCAGCCCAGCCGTTGGCTGATCGCGGCGCGGATCGGCGGTTGGTGCTCGCCGATCCCAGCGGTGAAGACGAAGCCATCGAGCCCGCCCATGCTGTTGGCAAGCGCCAGGGTTTCCCGCGCGATCCGGAACGCGAACAGTTCGAGCGCCTCGCGGGCTTCGGGCGCGTCGTTCTGCAACAGCAGCCGCGTATCGGCGCTGATGCCGGAGACGCCGAGCAGCCCGGACTTGTGATACAGCGTTTCTTCCAGCCGTTCGTTCGACCAGCCTTCCTGCTTGACCAGGTGGATCAGGACGCCGGGATCGATCGCGCCGCAGCGCGTCGCCATCGGAATGCCGTCCAGCGTCGAAAACCCCATGCTGCTGTCGCGGCTGACGCCGTTGTCGAGCGCGCACAGGCTGGCGCCGCTGCCGAGATGCGCCACCACGAACCGGCCGCCGGCGAGTTGCGGCAGTTTGCGCTTCAACTGCGAGGCGATGAATTTGTAGGACAGGCCGTGAAAGCCGTAGCGCTTGATGCCGCGATCGAACAGTTCGCGCGGCAGCGCGAAGCGGCGCACCACGTCGCTCTGCGTGCGGTGGAACGCGGTGTCGAACGAGGCAAATTGCGGCAGGCCGCGGCGCAGATGGTGGATCGCCCCGATCAGCTGCACGCTTTGCGGCTGATGCAACGGCGCCAGCGGCACCAGCGCCGCGATCGCAGCCAGCGTCGCGTCGGTGATCTTGACCGGGCCGGCGAATTGGTCGCCGCCGTGAACCACCCGATGCCCGACCGCCGCCACTTCCTTGCGGGTGAAATGGTGCATCAGCCAGTCGAGGGTCTCCTCGATCAACTCGTGCATGTCCTCGGTCACCGCCGCTTTCAGTGGAATTTCGGTGGCGCGGCCGGCTTCGACGATGCGCAGCACCAGCGGCTTCTGCCGCAGGTCGATGATGCCGCCGCCGAGCCGGCGCAGCCCCTCGACCTCGCTGACGAACAGGCCGAGCTTGATGGTGGACGATCCGGGATTGAAGGTCAGCAGAACCCTGCCGGTCATGTGGGGACCGGACCGCTATTGCGGCGCGCGACGGTGATCTTGGCAAATGCCACCGATGCCAGCCTGATCCGCAACGAGTCCGCACGGCTGGTCAAGATGATCGGCACCCTTGCGCCGAGCACCAGCCCGGCGGCGTCCGCGCCGGCGAAATAGATCAGTTGCTTGGCCAGCATGTTGCCCGCTTCGAGGTTGGGAACCACCAGAATGTCGGCCCGCCCTGCCACCGGCGAGACGATCTCCTTGATCCGCGCCGCCGCGACGTTGATGGCGTTGTCGAACGCCAGCGGCCCGTCGAGCTTCGCGCCGGTAATCTGCCCGCGCGCCGCCATCAGGGTCAAGGCCGCGGCGTCGAGCGTCGCGGTCATCGCCGGGTTGATGGTTTCGACCGCGGCGAGGATCGCCACCAATGGCTCGGCGACGCCGAGCGCATGCAGGAAATCGATCGCGTTCTGGCAGATGTCGCGCTTGTGCGCGAGCGTCGGGGCGATGTTGATCGCGGCATCCGTGACGACCAGCAGCTTCGGATAGGCTGGGACATCGACGACATAGACGTGGCTCAGCCGCCGTTCGGTGCGCAGGCCGGACTGCGCGGAGACCACCGCGCCGAGCAATTCGTCGCTGTGCAGGCTGCCCTTCATGATGGCTGCGACCCGCCCGGTCGCAGCCAGCTCCACGGCGCGGGTCGCTGCGGCATGGCTGTGCTCGACCGCTTCGATCGGCATGCCCTCGATCGAAACCCCAGCCTGCGCCGCGGCGGCGCGGATCTTGTGCTCGGGGCCGACCAGCAGTGGCGAGATCAAGCCCTCGTCGCGGGCTTCGACCGCGGATTGGATGGCTTCCGCGCTGCAGGGATGCACGATCGCGGTGGTCATCGGCGGCAGGCTGCGCGCCTCCTCGGTGAATTTCGCGAAGCGATCATGGCGCCGCAATTCCACCTCGGGCACCGGAATCCGCGGCATCGACAGCTTTTCGTCAGGCGCGATCACCGTCGCGGTGCCGAGCAGCACGGTCTCGCCGAGCTGGTTGAGGCAGACCGTATCGAGCAGCACGATGCGCTTGTCCGGGCGCTTCTCCCGCACCGTCACCGACGCGGTGATGGTGTCGCCCGGCGCCACCGGCTTCTTGAATCGCAGGTCCTGGCCGAGATAGATCGTCCCCGGCCCGGGCAGTTCGGTGCCGAGCAGCGTCGAGATCAGCGCGGCGGTCCACATGCCGTGGATCACGACGTGGCCGAAGATATCGGTCGCGGCATAATGCGCGTCGAGATGCGCCGGATTGACGTCGCCGGACACCGCCGCGAACAGCTTGATGTCGTCGAGATCGACCAGACGGACCAGCGAGGCGCTGTCGCCAATGGAAATTTCGTCGAAGACCCGATTGATGAGCCACGGGCCGGTTGTTGCGATATTCATGACTGGAAAACGTAGCTCCCGGGAGCGTCGGCCAGCGGCGGATAGCCGGCGGCCGCGTCGCCGATCGGCGGCGGCTCGATCTGTTGCGGCGTGGAATGCCGTGTGAGCCAGTCCTCCCAGGCTGGCCACCACGATCCCTCTTGCACCGTCGCCGCCGCCTGCCACTCTTCGGGGGCGAGGCAGCTGTCCGATGTAGCTTTGGTCGCGATCCGGAAATGGCGGTGCGGATGCCCGGGCTCGTTGACGATGCCCGCATTGTGCCCGCCATTGGTCAAGACGAAGGTCACCTCGGTGTCGGAGAGGTAGTGGATCTTGTAGACCGACCGCCACGGCGCGACATGATCGCGTTCGGTGCCGACCGAGAAAATCGGCGCCCGGATGTTCTGCAGCGCGATCGGGTGGCCGTCGATGACGTAGCGGCCCGACGCCAGGTCGTTGCCGAGGAAGAATTTGCGCAGATACTCGGAATGCATCCGGTACGGCATCCGCGTCGCGTCGGCATTCCAGGCCATCAGGTCGTTCATCGGCGTGCGCTGACCCATCAGGTAGTCGTGGATCAGGTGCGACCAGATCAGGTCGTTGGATTTCAGCAACTGGAAGGCGCCGGCCATCTGGGTGGCGTCGAGCGTTCCCTGTTCCGACATCAAGGCTTCCAGGGTGTTGACCTGGCTGGAATCGATGAAGAGCTGCAATTCGCCGGGCTCGGTGAAATCGACCTGCGCCGCGAACAGGGTCACGCTCTTCAGCCGATCGTCGCCGATCTCGGCCATCGCCGCCGCGGCGAGCGCCAGCAGCGTGCCGCCGAGGCAGTAGCCGGCGGCATGCACCTGCCGGCGCGCCACGATCGCCTCGACGGCGTCGAGCGCCGCGACGATGCCGAGCCGGCGATAATCCTCGAGCCCGAGATCGCGATCCTCGGCGGTGACGTTGCGCCACGAAATCGCGAACACGGTGTGGCCGCGTTCCACCAGATAGCGGATCAGCGAGTTCTGCGGCGACAGATCGAGAATGTAGTATTTCATGATCCAGGCCGGCACGATCAGCACCGGCTCCGGATGCACCGTCGCCGTGGCGGGCACGTACTGGATCAGTTCAATCAGGTGATTGCGGAACACCACCTTGCCGGGCGTCACCGCGATCTCCTTGCCGACCCGAAAGGCCTCGGTTCCGACCGGCGGCTGCTTGCGCGCCAGGCGGCTGGCATCCTCGATCAGGTTCTGCAAGCCCGCGACCAGATTGGCGCCGCCGGTGCGCTGGATCTCCTTGACCACGACGGGATTGCTCCAGGGCAGGTTCGACGGCGCGAGCATGTCGAGCCACTGCCGCGCCGCGAACGAGACGATGCTCTCGTGATGCGGCGACACCCCGGCGACGCCTTCGGTAGCGTGCCGCCACCAGTCCTCGGTCATCAGAAAATTCTGCGCCCAGAGATTGAACGGAAACTGCTTCCAGGATTCGTCATGAAAGCGCGCGTCGCCTGCAGGGGCTTCAATGCACGTTGGCGTCGCTGGATTGGCGGCGGACTGCGCGGCATAGAGCGTGATCCGCTCCAAATTATCCCCGGCTTGCAGCGCCAGTTCCGCCTGCTTGCCAGGGGAAAGACTGAGGTGAATCCCCCAATCCAGCAACGTAAGCAGGATCGCCGCAGGCGAAAGACCCCAGGTTGCGCGCGCGATAGCACAGGTGATCGCCACGTCCGTGTCGTGGAATAGCGAGTGTGCGAGGGGCTTATCTTCGCCGATGGTCCCCCGGATTTTGCCGGTGTTGGCCCGTGAGATCAGGCTGCTTGGCGACGCCAGTTTCGTCCCGTCGTGCATTCCAACCTCCAACCTCACAGATTGCGTATCAATCGCCCCGATCACCAATGCTGAGCTAATCATGCATTTTTGATCCCAATCAAGTTCATCGCAACTGGCGACGTTGGGACACTATAGTTTTTTCGCGCTTGTCGCGGCTCGCCGTCGCGGTCGTCCCGCCTGTTCGCGAATTCGCTGGAGCGTTCGGTCGATCGTTGCCGCACTCATCGCCAGCAGCTTGCCACGAATTTCGGGCGCAAGCGTCAGGTGCCCGTGGCGCTCCTTCGCCTCCCTGGCTATCCGATATAGTGCGACCGCGCCTCGGCGTCACGACTGGCGTGACGCCGAGGAAGCACTGAGGCCGATCGTCAAAGATGCCCGCCCGCAGACGATCGCCGATCAGCCTCGAAGGAACGGTGTAAACCACATCCCGCAGGATGAAGCTAGCCGACGTCACCGGGATCACCCTCTCCTCAAGTTCGCTCGTGCAGCTTTCGGTACCGGGGCCGGGGCGTCCTTCGCCAACTGTGAGCGGGCGATCGGCACGCAGATCGGCTCGCCCCCACGTGCCCTACGATCTTCGTCGATGAACGCCTCAGTGCTGCCTACTGCGACGGGCCCCCTGGCTTGCTTCCGAGCGCCCGGACCGCTCGGGCCCGGAGCTTAAGTGAAAATTTCTTCGTCATCTTGTTTGTCATGGTTCCGCCCTCTCAAGGGTTAGGGCTTCGACAGTCCTTGAGTGGTTCAAAAGGGGCGCTGAAGATTAGCCCCGCTTAAGATGAAGGTCGCCAACACGAAGGGCTTGATGGATACGGTCAATGAACGATTTGCAGGACAAAACCTTACCCAGGTCCGTCCTCCCACGTGCGCGCCTCTGTATTAGGCAGTTCTGTTTTATTGACATGAGCGGCCGGCCGCAGGAGATGGGGAATCCCACAGGACCAGCCGTTCTACGGTGCCCGAATTTCGGATAGCGGCCTCCGAAACCCATCGCCGTATGCAAACACCAGATCGCGTGTACTTCTTGTTTGTCTCTGCTTCTTTCACCTGCAACAAAGCTAATGTGAGAAGCGGCCTTATAAAAACGGTACCGGATCGTTTTGTTTTATAGCTAAGAAATGGCGAGCGGTAAAGCGAGAATTTAGATGATGAAACAAATGATGGTGAAGGGGCCTTTGTGGGTGCCCGGCGGTGTGGTGGTCGTCCCACTCGAGAGGACGCCTTGCGGCGTGATGCGCGGCTGCTTGAGGTCGCTACTAGCCTATTCATGGAGCGCGGTTTTGAAGGCACGCCCATCGATGCGGTCGCGGGAGCGGCTGGCGTGGGCAAGCCAGCCGCCTGCGCCCGCTATTCCGACAAGCGTGATCTATTCGCGGCCGCTCTCAAAGGCAGAATTCAGGACTGGCCCGTCCCGCTGTCGGCGGCGGCCGAAGTTCAGGCCGATGATGTTAACTCCAAAGATATCGAGACGACGCTGCACGAGCTTAGCCAGCATATGCGTGCCCAGGTGCTGAGGCCGGAATGCGCGACACTGCAGCGAATTTGGCCGCGCAGGCCGCTCAGTGTCTGGAATTGGCGAAACTCACCCATGAGGAAGGTTGGCCGCGGGCGGTCCGAAGTGTGCCGATTCTGCTGCAGCGATTTGCAGCTCGCGGCAAGATCAAGGTGGACGACATCGAACGTGCTGCCGACCTGTTCCTCGATCTTCTGCTCGGGCAACCCTCACGCCTAGCGATTTGTGGATTGCAGCCGACCCATACCTTCAAGAACTACGGCGGTAGGCTGCTATCGAACTCTTCTTGACGGTCTGCGAGCTGATGAAGCTAACCTCGCGGCAAGGAGAGCATGAATGCGGCGACCGATCGCCAGGCCCGGTTTTCGCCGGGAAACTGTGTAAGAATCTGAAGTAGTCGTCCGTGAAGATCCCGGACACGCGCCGATTTAGGCGTATTGCGTCCGGCTGATGATGCGGCCGAGCAGGATCCACAGCAGGGCGCGCAAAATCCGTTCGAACCAGCGCAGCAGCAGGTGGAAGTTGAAGCCGGCG
>NZ_DASWPE010000181.1:0-11241 GCF_036404135.1 Rhodopseudomonas sp.
GGCAGGCCTCTCGCAACCGCGAAATCCTGCCGCCCGCGCCAGCGCGCTCAGCGCGGATCGCGTTTCCATTGGAAGAGCGCGGCGGGGAAATCCGCTGCGGAGCGCCGAATCGGGTTGGCCGGCGGAATCACCGGCGGAAACGGATTCGGTTCCACCACCTTGCGATACAGATGCCAGGTGGCGTGGCCGAGCAGCGGGATCACCACCGCGAGGCCGAGGAAGGCCGGCAGCGACCCCAGCACCAGCAGGGCCGCGACGATCAGCCCCCAGGCGGCCATCGGCAGCGGATTGCGCGCCACCGCGCGCAGCGAGGTCGCAATGGCATCGACGAAGCCGGCTTGGCGGTCCAGCATGATCGGGAACGCCACCACGCTGAGGCACAGCGTCACCACGGCGAACAGGAAGCCGGCGCCGCAGCCGATCAGAATCAGCCGCCAGCCGTCGCGCGTGGTCAGCACCAGACGGACGAAATCCGGGATCGCCGCGGCCGGCGCGTTGCCGAAGGTCGCAACATAGATTGCCTGGGCGGTGGCGATCCAGGTGACGAAGATCGCCAGCAATAGCGCGCCGAGCCCGAGCATGGCGCCGAACGAGGGCGAGCGCAGCACCTCTGTGGCGTGCCAGGCCGAGGCGTCCTGGCCGAGCTCGCGGCGGCGGCTGAGTTCGTAGAGCCCGAGCGCTGCGAACGGGCCGATTAGCGCAAAGCCGGCGGCCATCGGAAACAATAGCGGCAGCACCGAATAGCCCAGCACAGCGCGCGCCAGCACCAGGCCGAGCACCGGATAGATCACGCACAGCATGATGGCGTGGCTCGGCACCGCCTTGAAATCCTCCCAGCCGAGCCGCAACGCAGCGTGCAGATCGCCTAGGTTGATCTTGCGAATCGCCGGCGGCGAGGCTCGCCGGGCTTGCTGCGCCGCGGGCTGCGCGTCTCCCACGGAGGCCGCGCGGTCGGCATAGGGCAGATCGTCGGCAAACTCGTCGGCATATGGCGTGGCCATGGTCGTGCCTCCCTCTGCGCACCGGATCGCTCGAACCGGCGACGACGTGCTGGATGATCACGAGCAGACCAGACGCGAGCGCAAAGACCTGGTCTTGCCGCGACCTGTTAAGCGAGCCTAACGCTGATCCGCAGCGCCCGGTTACTCACGCCTGGGTGATGCCATGCTGTGCGGTGTCGCAGCTCATCCGTGTCGCCAGCACTCAGCAATGACGCCCGCGTGCAATGCGGCGGGGAACAACGCCGTAACCCGTCGGTTAGTCCGCAACCCGCGGCTGAAACGTCAATCGGCCGCGGGGCGATCGGTTCCCTCGATCACTCGTCCATTTGGAGCACCCAATGAGCATTTTTGGAAAGATCATCAGCGCGATCTTCGGAACCCACGCCGAGGCGGCGCCGGGCGGCACCACCGCCGGCGGCCCGGCGACGGCGCCGTCTGCGGGCGGCTCCAGCGCCGGCGCACCCGCGCAAAGCGTCGAGGTGGCGCCGATCCTCGACAAGGCGGTCGCCGACAAGCACGAGAAGTTGGAGTGGCGCACCTCGATCGTCGATCTATTGAAGGCGCTGGATATCGATTCCAGCCTCAGCGCGCGCAAGGAGCTGGCCAAGGAACTCGGCTATAGCGGCGACACCAGCGATTCCGCGACCATGAATATCTGGCTGCACAAGCAGGTGATGAGCAAACTCGCCGCCAATGGCGGCAAGCTGCCGGCCGAGATCAAGCACTGACGGCCGGTCGCCGACGTGCAACAGCAAAAAGGCCCGCAACGTGCGGGCCTTATTTTTATGAGTGGGCCTTTTATGCGCCCCATAGCTGCTGAAAGCTGCTTGCGATGCGATCGTAAGCTCAGCCTTTGAGGTCGGCATATTCCGGATGGGCGTCGAGATAATCGGCGACGAAGCCGCAACCGGCGACCACTTTCAACCCTTCGGCGCGAATCAACTCCAGCGCACCCTTCACCAGCCGCGAGGCGATGCCGCGTCCGCGCAGCGCCGCCGGCGTTTCGGTGTGGGTGATGATGACTTTGTCAGCGGCGCGACGGTAGCTCGCAAAGGCCAGCGAGCCCTGCGCGTCCAGTTCGAAACGTTGGCACGGCTTGTTGTCACGAACGGTGACGGTGATGTCGATCTGGTTCACGGCGTTCCCCTGTGTGTCTCGCGCAGCACGCACATCGGCATGATGGCGGCATTTTTCAAGTGCGGGTGAACCCCGGGGCCCGCATTGTCCCCCAGATTAGTCTTGCGCCGACCGCGTCAGCGGGCTGCGCCCTCGCCATCGCTGGTGACGCGCATCACGTCATAACGCGGCAGTGCGCCGTCGGGTTTCGCGCGCAGCAGTGGCCTGCGCCGGGCGCAGGGGACAGCATGACGCAATCGATTGGCCCGGCGCATGATAGCGCGGATTGGACCGGGCGGCAGCGCGATATCCCGCCGCAGTGAACGGCAACAGTGCTATAGCGTTTTCGAGCAAAGTGGATCCCGGTTCGCGTGAAGAAAACGCGTCAAAATAACAATCTAGGGCTCCGGTTCTGATTCTATCAGAACCGGAATAGCTCTAAGAGCGGGGATCGCGTCGCTTGCGCCGCAAAGATAGCAGGAGGCCGTCATGGCCAACGACAAAGGCCCCAACATCAAGAAGAAGCAGAAGTGCAAGAATTGCGAGGGCAAGGGCACGCTGAAAAAGGGCGACAAGGTGGTGACCTGCCAGCGCTGCAAGGGCAGCGGGGTGAGGTGACGCCGAACCGCGGCGCCACAACGGCTTGATCAGAGATAGCCCAGCACGCCCCACCACAGCCCGCCGACGCCGACCAGGATCAACAGGTTGACCACGCTCATCACCAGGCCGGCGATCCACCATTCGTTCAGCGTGATGTAGCCGGAGCCGAAGATGATCGGCGCGGTGCCGGTGGCGTAATGCGTCAGCGACATGTTGAGCGACGAGGAGAACGACAGCAGCAGCCCGAGCAGCATTGGCGGGGTGCCGAGCGCGATGCCGGCGGCGAAGAACGCGGCGAACATCGCGGTGACATGCGCGGTGGTCGAGGCGAAAAAGTAGTGCGCGTAGAAATACACCACCACCAGGATCGCCGCCGAGGCCTTCCAGTCCATTCCCAAATGGGTGATGCCGCCCTGGATGGTCAGCGAGAACCATTTAGTGAGGCCGAGATTGCCGAGGAAGGTCGCCATCATCACCAGCGCTGCGAACCAGATCAGCGTGTCCCAGGCGCTCTTGGCCTTGAGGATGTCCTCCCACTCCAAGACGCCGGTGATCAACAACAGCGCCAGGCCGATGAAGGCGGTGGTGGTCGGATCGAGGCCGAACGCCGGGCCGAGCAGCCAGGCCGGCACGCCGGCCCACACCGCCAGCATCATGATCAGCACGCCGAGCGTGATGGCTTCCGGCAGCCGCATCGGCCCGAGCTTGACCAGTTCCGCGCTGGCCATCTCCTTGGCTCCCGGGGTGTGCTTGATCTGCGGCGGATACAGCACATAGAGCACCAGCGGCATTACCAGCAGCATCACCAGGCACGGCAGCAGCGCCGCCAGCGCCCATTGCCCCCAGCTCACTGAAATGGCGCCGGCGGTCGCCGCGGCAATCAGCGCCACGCACAGCGGATTGGGCGCGGTGGCGGTGATGAACATCGCCGAGGTGATCGGGTTGGTGTTGTAGTTCACCAACGCCAGATAGCGGCCGATGCTGTTCTGGGTGCCTTGTTCGGGGCTCGACCCGTAACTGTCGGCGATCGAGCGCATGATCGGATGGATGATGGCGCCACCGCGCGCGGTGTTGCTGGGCGTCACCGGCGCGATCACCAATTCGGAAAACACCAGGCCATAGGCGATGCCGAGCGTCTTCCTGCCGAACAGCTTGACGAAGTAGAAGCCGATGCGGCGGCCGAGCCCGGTCTTGGTCACCGCCAGCGCCACCATCACCGCGCTGACGATCAGCCAGATCAGCGGGTTGGCGAAGCCGGACAGCGCGTCGGTCAATGCCGCCGCAGGCTTGCCGGGGTTGCTGACGCCGGTGATCGCCACCAGCGCGATGGCGATCATCGACAGCGCGCCGAGCGGCATCGCCTTGCCGATGATCGCGACGATGGTGCCGACGAACAATGCGAACAGATGCCAGGCATTGGGTGCGACGCCGGCCGGAACCGGGATTGCGAACCAGATCACCAGCGTCAGACAGACCACCACGGCGGTCGGAAGCGGGCGGGGCAGGACGAGATTCTTCATAGCACGGCCTCGAAGCTGCGCAGCGGGGCCTTCAAGGCGCAAGATGGCCCGGATCAGCACGGCCAGCGGGTGCGCGCCGTCTAGCCCAGCGCCGGTTGGCAAGCACGCGGTATTTTCAAACGCAGCGCAGGCCGCGCCGGGCGCATGGCGTGTCACAGGCGAGGCGTGCAGAGGACGCCGCGCTCGCCGCGGGCGGGTGCGGCGATAGCGGCAAGCTATCAGGCCATCGGTACGGTCGATCACAACGCGCGGGACGTGGCGACGTCGCCCTAGGTATGACTACGGGGAAGCGCCCGCGCCGTCGTGCGGGCGGGCCGCTCAGCCACAATTCCAGATCGGCCCGATCGGCGTGCGGGTCCAACACGGGCCGAAGCTGCCGCCATTGTAGCGCCCGCGGTAGAAGCCGGGCCGGCCGACATAATGCAGCTCGTCGTCGTAGCCGTAATATTGCGGCACGGGATCGATGTACCAGGGCCGCCGCTTGCGCAACGCCATGCGCGAAGCGGGGGTTTTGTCGGCAAACGGCGGAACGCTGTTGTTCGGCGGCTGATGATAGCCCGGCAGGAAGCCGTAGCCGTGCCAGCGTTGCGGCGGCTTCTTCACCGGCGCCGCTGCAGCCGCGGCCGGCAGCAACGCGAGGGCGATGACAAGCGCGAGAGAGGCGAAGCGGGACATCGGCGCAGGATAGCCGCGCGGCGGGTGGAAGGCGATTCAAATCAGGCGGCGCAAGGCGAGGCAACCGATCCTGGATTCGCGGCTGGTGCGGCGTTAGGCGCGCCGCAGCAGCTCCCAGGAACAGTAGCTCACTGCGGAATGTCGTCATCCATCGGCGGCAATTGCACGCCTTGTTGCGGTCGCACGCTTTCGACGCCGTCCACCGTCCGCAGTTGATCGATCAAGGAACTCTCGCCGACCCCGGTGATGGTGCGAAAGCGCGACAGCTTCTGCTCGACGCGCAGTCCGCGCTGTTCCAGCGACTTCGCCACTTCGTCGAGGTCGGCGCGCCGATCCTTATCGACCATCACCAGGATTCCGATCTCTGCCATGCCAAGGGCCTCCGGCGTTGCAGCAGTCGAGAGCCATTCCGGTTCTGATCGAATCAGAACCGGAGCTCTAGCTTCTTATTTTGAAGCGTTCTGTTCACGCGAACCGAAATCCACTTCGCGCGAAAACGCTATAGCGTATCGCGTGGGCCCCGCCGCCGCGGGCTAGGCCCCCGCGGCCGGCGCCTGGGCAAGCCCGGCGCCGAGGTCGCTTTCATTGCCCAGGCTGCGGGCCGTGTGCACCAGCGCGTCCCATAGCTTCTGGCCGCGCAGCGACGGATCGGACTGCGCGAACAGCGCCGCCAAGCCGGCGACGTGCGGGCAGGCCATGCTGGTGCCTTGCAGGATCCTCGACAGCTGCGGGCGGGGCGCGGCGGAATACACCGCGACGCCGGGCGCCGCAATATCGACGTGGCCGCCGTCCGGATTGATGCTGCCGCAGGAGAACGGCGCCACCCCCATCTTCGGATCGACCGCCGCGACCGACAGCACGGTCTGCGAATTGGCCGGGGCGCCAACCGGCGCGATATAGCCGAAGTCGCGCGCGCTCTCATTGCCGGCAGCGGCGATGATCAGGCTGCCTTCGGCCAGGGCCGCGGCGCCGACCTCCTCATAGAGCGGGTCGGGCTTCTCGCCGGGTTGCACCGCGCGGCCGAGCGACATCGAAATCGCCACGCATTTCGACTCGATCGCCCAGTTCATGCCGTTCAGAATATCGCCCTCGCGCCCGGAGCCGTTGTCGCTGAGCACCTTGCCGACATAGAGCTCGACGTCGGGCGCGACGCCGTAGCGCCGGCCGATGGCCGACTTTGCCGGCCCGGCGACGGTGCCGGCGGTATGGGTGCCGTGGCCGTGGACGTCTGTCGCATCGCCGCCGACGAAGCTTCGCGAGACGATCGCCCGGCCCTTGAAATCCGGATGTTCGAGATCGAGGCCGGTGTCGAGCACCGCGACCCGGATGCCGCGCCCGGTGTAGGTGGATTTGTCGGCGCCGATCGCCTGCAGACCCCAGGTGTATTGATCGGTGTCGGCGAACGGCGCCGGCGAAGTGGCGACCAGACTGAGCGTCGGCGACTCCGCGGACGCCACCACCACCGAGGCGGCTTCTTCGGCGAGCAGCACCAGCCCGTCGCGCACCCATTGATGATAGCGCTGCGCCCGCTCGCTGACCGCGAACAGGAAGAATTCCGGACGCACCTGCCGGACCTCGCCGGCGGCGGCCAGCGCGTTGAGTTGCGTCCGGGCGGCGGCACTGCTGACCTCGGGCAGCACCGCGACGCTGAAGCGCGGCAGGATCACCGCGGAGCCGCCGCTCAGCGCCTCGCTCATCGCCGTGGTCGAGGTGGCGAATTCGCGCGCATCGAACGCTGCCACGCCGATCGCATTCTTGATCTGGCTCTGGGCCTTGAGGATTTCGGTGCCACGGTGCAACAGCACCAATGTCCGCCCGGTCGGTTGCGGCGGAGGGGGTTCAGGAAAACGACGTCCGGCGTCCTCTTTGCTCGCCATGGTGGCCTCCCAGCCTGGTTGTACCGGCGGCGAGCGCTGTTGAGGCGGCGTCGCGCCAGCCGGCGAGTTCGGCTGATAGCACGAGCAAAGGAAAAATACAACTCTAACGTGTTATTTTTAGATAACACAATCTGGCGTCGCGGGGCGCGGCGGGGATGCCGCGCCGCCGATCAATAGGCCGCGACGATCCGTTCGCCCCAGCGATAATTCAGCCGCACCGTTACCAGATCGACGTCCTGATGGATGCGGTCGCTGGCATAGGCGGTGCCGGCCGGCGCGAGCGTGCCGATATTGGTGAATCGGATCACCTTGTCCTGCATGAACATGTGATCGTATTCGACGCCGACCGACCAGGCGCCGCCGAAGCCATATTCCAGGCCGAGGCCGACCACCGCGCCCCAGCGGTTGTCCTTGACGGTGTCGCTGATCTGGGTGCCGGTGGAGGTGAGATAGCCTGTATAGCGATCCGCGGTCACCACACCGCCGGCCTTGAAATAGAGCAGGGTGTTGCCCCAGGCATTGCCGATCTGCCCGGTGAACAGCCCGAAGGAGTCGAGCTTTGTGGCGTTGACCACGGTCGGGAAGGCGACGCTGATGTTGCTGCCGTGGAAATCCGCCCAGTTGCCCTGCGCCTCGACGCCGAACACCAGATTGGCGGCCTGCCAGCGATAGCCGAGCTGGCCGCCGGCGGTGCCGCCGGTAGCGTCGTGGCAGCCTTCCGAGGTGAGGAAACTGCCCGCCGCATTGACGAAATCCCAGCATTTGCGGCTCGAGCCCCAGCCGCCATTGCCGCCGAGATAGAGCCCGCTCCAGGCGTAGACCGGCGCGCTGATGGCCTTGGCGTAAGGAGCGGCGGCGACGTCGGCTGCGGAGGCAGGACTGGCCGTGGCGAAGGCGGCGAGGGTGGCAAGGGAGGCGAGGGTGGCAAGGGATCCGCCGCGCAAAATCCTGGTCATCGCGTGTCCTCTGGGCTGCAGGAGAATCAGTCTTTGTTCAGCTTAAGGTTGTGCGCGAAAAATCTTGTCTCATATTTGGTACAGTGCGGGACTATCGGGCGGAGCGCCCTGATAAATGCTATTGCTTCGGGAAAGGAATTCGATGTCGGACCTGCTCGTGCGCATCACCATCGATCCGGACGTCCTCCACGGCCGCCCCTGCATTCGCGGCCTGCGGATCAGCGTCGCCGATATTCTCGGTCAACTCGCCGCGGACGCTTCACGCGACGACATTTTGCGTGACTATCTCTATCTGGAAAACGCCGACATTGACGCGGTGCTGGCCTTTACGGCGAAGCAGGCGGATCACCCGGTCATCGCGGCCTCGGGAAATCTGTAGCCCGCATGAGCGCAGCGATATGCGGGACATGCGTGGTCATGGAGAACCCCGCATGTCGCTGCGCTCATGCGGGCTACGCTTGGTCGCCACGATCGCACGCCAAGAAGCCATCGAGATGTCCGCTCGGCGTTGATCAAATAGAGATCGGCTTCAGCTCGAATACCCGGCCATACTTCGCTGCCTCGGCAACATCGCCGCGGCGCAGCGCGACCCGCACCGCTTCGAGCCTGCGCACATCGTCGGGCGAGAAGTAGGGTGCCCACACGCCTTCCTCGCCGCGCTCGACCGTCACCTCGGCCGCGTAGCGGCCTTCATGGACAAGTTCGATCCGAGTTCGGCGCATTGCGATTTGCCTCGTCAAACATTTTCTGTTGCATCCATGTTAGCAGACGGCGCGTAGCCCGTCATAGCGAAGCGAAATGCGGGACACCTGCGCCATGAGTCCCGGATATCGCTTCGCTTGTCCGGGCTACGATTGCTACCCTTGCAATTCGGCCTTACGGACGTGAACGCCTAAATCGTTCAACGCGAACTTCTTGTTTTTCAACACGATTTCACTAATATCAGAATAGAAGGAATAAAGGTTCGGTCCCTTAATTGGAGCCAGGCCGGGATGGGCGGAGTTATTGCGAAACTCAAAGCAATACCGGAGCCGCTGATGTTGGTTATTGTCGATCAACTGTAGATATTCAAGTACCCACAATAGGTCTGTATCGAATACCTTCTGCAGTTCTGAAAGAGACGCCACCATTTGCTTCTTGTTGAACGGCTTAAATCGCCCCGTCGTCTTCGCCGCCATCTCTTCAGTCGCCCTGCTAAAATTGTCGTAACCGATCTCTCCAATCTTTGCATGGATTCGAGCTATGGTGGCGCACCAGCCCAAAACGATGCACGCCCTGAGAGCATTAGCAGTTAGACAGCGCTGAGCTTCAGCAAGATATTCGCCTTCATCGCTTGGAAGGCCCTCGATAAATGGAGTGATGCTAAGTCCAGTCGTGGTTGAAAAAGAACCAATTTCGATTTGATGAACAATATGGTCCAGATACAACGTCCTCGAATCGTTCAACGTAGCCAAGAGAGAATTCTTCCCGGGTTTTGTCCGAGATGCCCTGAGTAGCCGTTCGAAATATCTTGATGCCTCGTTCACGAGCGCTAGCGAAAAGCCTGCAGATTCAAGCGCAGGCTTCACGGAATCAAACCACGTAGCAGCTACACCTTGAACATTTGCCAGCAAGCTCCCGGCTTGGATTTGTGAGCCAGAATATCTTCCAACGCGCTTTTGAACATCTGACAGAGAGGTGAGATGAGCCCGAGTAAGCGCCAAGAGTCTCTCTTTCACTGCCCTAACTCTTTGACGATCTCAGCAAGTTTCGTCATTCCTTCCCCGGTCAACTCAACAACTCCATCCTCAGCGATGCTGTCGTCCGTGATCGCTCCGCGAAACAGCGCGTGATTTCGTTTCAAAGCTTTGTTGAAGTTGCTGTCGAAAAATCCATCATCTTTCACGCTCTCACGTAGCTCAGTGTATGGAGCGGAGATGGAGTTGCCGAGCAGGCCATTCTCCAAAAGCACCATCATCACCTTGATGAGCTGTGCCTTCGAGAGGTTTCCTGATGGAATTTTATAGACTGGTAACATGGGGTCATGATCAAGCATAAATAGCTTGTCCAGTTCTGCCCTTGTCACACCATATCGGTTAATAAAAGCAAGAATATTGGCGGGCAGCTTCTTATCCGGTGTTTTCCCATCATTCTCGGCGGGAGCTTCAATCCGGTCCTGAGCCTGCTCCTTTGGCGCGGTAGCTACAGTCGGCTCGGCAAATGCCGCCTCAAAGAGAAGTTCAAAGCACCTCTCTTGCAGCGACTCCGGAACCGATTTAACGATTTCCATGATTTCATTAATATCTTTTCTCGCCTTCGCAAAATCAAGTATGGCCATTGGCTTCCCCTCAGTTGCCATATTCAGCCAAAATCGTCTGAGGGTTGCAAGAGATTATGCAGTCTTCCTGCTTCGATGTGTCTGGTACTAAAGTATTTACTCCGCCGCTTCCCCGGTCTTGCGCTTTTTCTTCGCGATGCCCGCGGCCTTTTCCAGCACCGGCTTCAGGAATTTTCCGGTGTAGCTGCGCGGTGCCTTGACGATGTCTTCCGGCGGGCCCCAGGCGACGATTTCGCCGCCGCCGTCGCCGCCTTCGGGGCCTAAGTCGATCACCCAGTCGGCGGTCTTGATCACTTCGAGATTGTGCTCGATCACCACCACACTGTTGCCCTGCGACACCAGCTCGTGCAGCACTTCGAGCAGTTTGGCGACGTCGTGGAAGTGCAGGCCGGTGGTCGGCTCGTCGAGAATATACAACGTGCGGCCGGTGGCGCGCTTGCTCAGCTCCTTCGCCAATTTGACGCGCTGCGCTTCGCCGCCGGAGAGCGTGGTCGCCTGCTGGCCGACGTGGATGTAGTCGAGCCCGACGCGCTGCAGCGTCTTGAAGGTCTCGCGCACCCGCGGCACCGCCTTGAAGAACTCGGCGGCTTCTTCCACCGTCATGTCGAGCACGTCGGCGATCGACTTGCCCTTGAACAGCACGTCGAGGGTCTCGCGGTTGTAGCGCTTGCCCTTGCAGACGTCGCAGGTGACGTAGACGTCGGGCAGGAAGTGCATCTCGATCTTGATGACGCCGTCGCCCTGGCAGGCCTCGCAGCGACCGCCCTTGACGTTGAACGAGAAACGCCCCGGCCCATAGCCGCGCGCCTTGGCTTCCGGCAGCCCGGCGAACCATTCGCGCATCGGCGTGAAGGCGCCGGTATAGGTTGCCGGGTTCGAGCGCGGCGTCCGCCCGATCGGCGATTGGTCGATGTCGATCACCTTGTCGAGCAGTTCGAGCCCGGTCAGGTGCTCGTGCGGCGCCGGCACGACGCGCGCCCCGTTCAGCCGCCGCGCCACCGCCTGGTAGAGCGTGTCGATCATCAGCGTTGACTTCCCGCCGCCCGACACCCCGGTGACCGCCACGAACAGGCCGAGCGGCACGTCGACGGACACGTTCTTGAGATTGTTGCCGGTCGCCCCGTCGAGATGCAGCTTGCGCGCCGCATTGGGTTTGCGCCGCTCGGCCGGCAGCGGAAT
>NZ_DASWPE010000182.1:0-37943 GCF_036404135.1 Rhodopseudomonas sp.
CGGCGTGAAGGACATGTATGTCGGCGTGCCGGTGGTGATCGGCGACAAGGGCGTCGAGCGCATCGTCGAGATCGAGCTGGCCGGCAAGGATCGCGAGGCGTTCGACAAGTCGGTCGCCGCGGTGCAGGGTCTGGTCGAGGCCTGCAAGAAGATCGCGCCCGAGCTGCTCGGCCACTGAGGCTGGACTTCGGACGACGGCGGCGCCCGCGGCGGTTCTTCGGAACAGCGCGGCGCGCGCAAGGCCGGTCGGGCGAGGGGTGCGGACTAAAGCCGTATCCCTCCCCCCAACCTCTCGCGATAAGAGAGGGAATATCAGGCCGGCAGTGAGACGACTTAGGGTTCATTCGGCTGGACGAATTCTGGCGAGGGCAATCAATGAATATTCATGAATACCAGGCCAAAGCGGTGCTGCAGCCGTTCGGCGTATCGCTGTCGAAGGGTGTCGCGATTCTCAAGGCCGCCGACGCCGAGGTCGCAGCCAAGCAGCTCGGCGGCCCGATCTGGGTGGTGAAGAGCCAGATCCATGCCGGCGGTCGCGGCAAGGGCAAATTCAAGGAGGCCTCCGCCGGCGACAAGGGCGGGGTGCGGCTCGCCAAGTCGATCGACGAGGTCAAGCAATACGCCCAGGAAATGCTCGGCGCGACGCTGGTGACGATCCAGACCGGCCCCGCCGGCAAGCAGGTCAACCGGCTCTACATCGAAGACGGCTCCGACATCGACAAGGAATTCTACCTGTCGCTGTTGGTCGACCGCGTCACCTCGCGGGTGTCGTTCGTGGTCTCCACCGAAGGCGGCATGAACATCGAGGACGTCGCCCACGACAGCCCGGAAAAGATCATCGCGTTCTCGGTCGACCCGGCCACCGGCATCATGGCCCATCACGGCCGCACCGTCGCCAAGGCGCTCGGATTGACCGGCGATCTCGCCAGACAGGCCGAAGGGCTGGTCGCGCAGCTGTATGCCGCGTTCATTTCCAAGGACATGGAAATGCTCGAGATCAACCCCCTGGTGGTCACCAAGCAGGGCGAGCTGAAGTGCCTCGACGCCAAGATGTCGTTCGACGGCAACGCGCTGTATCGGCATCCCGATATTGCCTCGCTGCGCGACGAGACCGAGGAGGACGCCAAGGAAATCGAGGCGTCGAAATACGACCTCAACTACGTCACCCTCGACGGTACCATCGGCTGCATGGTCAACGGCGCCGGTCTCGCCATGGCCACCATGGATATCATCAAGCTGTACGGCATGACGCCGGCGAACTTCCTCGACGTCGGCGGTGGCGCCAACAAGGAGAAGGTCACCGCGGCGTTCAAGATCATCACCGCCGATCCCAATGTGAAGGGCATTCTGATCAACATCTTCGGCGGCATCATGAAATGCGACATCATCGCCGAGGGGGTGGTGGCCGCGGTCAAGGATGTCGGCCTCAAGGTCCCGCTGGTGGTGCGCCTGGAAGGTACCAATGTCGACGCCGGCAAGAAGATCATCTCGGAATCCGGCCTCAACGTGCTGTCGGCCGACGATCTCGACGACGCCGCGCAAAAGATCGTCAAGGCCGTCAAGGAGGCTGCATAAATGTCGGTTCTGATCGATAGCAACACCAAGGTGATCTGCCAGGGCTTCACCGGCAAGAACGGCACCTTCCATTCCGAAGCGGCGATTGCCTACGGCACCAAGATGGTCGGCGGCACCTCGCCCGGCAAAGGTGGCATCACCCATCTCGGGCTGCCGGTGTTCGACACCGTGCGCGAGGCGGTCGACAAGACCGGCGCCGACGCCTCGGTGATCTATGTGCCGCCGCCGGGCGCGGCCGATGCGATCTGCGAGGCGATCGACGCCGAGATCCCGCTGATCGTCTGCATCACCGAGGGCATCCCGGTGCTCGACATGGTGCGGGTGCGGCGCTCGCTGATCGGCTCGAAGTCGCGGCTGATCGGGCCGAACTGCCCGGGCGTGATGACCGCCGGCGAATGCAAGATCGGCATCATGCCGGCCAACATCTTCCAGCCGGGCTCGGTCGGCATCGTGTCGCGCTCCGGCACGCTGACCTATGAGGCGGTGTTCCAGACCACCCGCGAAGGGCTAGGCCAGACCACCGCGGTCGGGATCGGCGGCGACCCGGTGAAGGGCACCGAATTCATCGACGTGCTGGAGATGTTCCTGGCCGACGCGAATACCACCTCGATCATCATGATCGGCGAGATCGGCGGCTCGGCCGAGGAGGACGCCGCCCAGTTCCTGATCGACGAGGCCAAGCGCGGCCGCAAGAAGCCGATGGTGGGCTTCATCGCCGGCGTTACCGCGCCTCCCGGCCGCCGCATGGGTCATGCCGGCGCGATCATCTCCGGCGGCAAGGGCGACGCCGCCTCGAAATGCGCGGCGATGGAAGCCGCAGGAATTGCGGTGTCGCCGTCGCCAGCGCGGCTCGGCAAGACGCTTGCCGAAAAGTTGAAGTCGTAATTCAGTCCTAGCTTCTTTCGACGCTTACATTTCCCTTTTTTGGGGGTAAAGGTGCACTATGTTGCTGATCCGGGCCCCCGGGTCAGCGTTCGCACTTGCGGTGCGACGAGAAATATCAGGACGGAATCATGTCTCGCCAGGACGCGAATGCCGCTTTTGCCCTTTCGTCGTTTCTCGACGGCGCCAACGCCGGTTACATCGACGAGCTGTATGCCCGCTACCAGTCTGATCCGTCGTCGGTCGACGCCGAGTGGCAGGAATTCTTCAAGAGCCTGAAAGACCGCCCGGCAGACATCCAGAGCAACGCCGAAGGTCCGTCCTGGGCCAGGGCCGACTGGCCGCTCAGCCCGCGCGACGAGCTGACCTCGGCGCTCGACGGCAACTGGGTCGAGGTCGAAAAGGCGATCGGCAGCAAGCTGCAGGCCAAGCAACAGGGCAAGCCGCAGCCCAAGGCCGGCGCCGCGGCGCCGGTCGACGTCAACCAAGCCACCCGCGATTCTGTCCGCGCGCTGATGCTGATTCGCGCCTACCGGATGCGCGGGCATTTCCACGCCAAGCTCGACCCGCTCGGTCTGGAGCCGGCCAAGGATCACGAAGAGCTCGACATTCGCACCTACGGCTTCACCGAAGCCGACCTCGACCGCAAGATCTTCCTCGATCACGTGCTCGGGCTGGAATACGGCAGCCTGCGCGAGATCGTGGCGATCTGCGAGCGCACCTATTGCCAGACGCTCGGCGTGGAATTTCTGCACATCTCCAACGGCGCGCAGAAGGGCTGGATCCAGGAACGCATCGAAGGCCCGGACAAGGAAATCAGCTTCACCCGCGAAGGCCGCCGCGCCATCCTGATGAAGCTGATCGAGTCCGAAGGCTTCGAGAAGTTCTGCGACCTGAAATTCACCGGCACCAAGCGGTTCGGCCTCGACGGCGGCGAATCGCTGATCCCGGCTCTGGAGCAGATCATCAAGCGCGGCGGCAATCTCGGCGTCCGCGAGATCGTGCTCGGCATGCCGCATCGCGGCCGGCTCAACGTGCTGACCCAGGTGATGGGCAAGCCGCACCGCGCGCTGTTTCACGAATTCAAGGGCGGCTCCGCCAACCCCGACGAGGTCGAGGGCTCCGGCGACGTCAAGTACCACCTCGGCGCCTCGTCGGACCGCGAGTTCGACCACAACAAGGTGCATCTGTCGCTGACCGCCAACCCGTCGCATCTGGAGATCGTCGATCCGGTGGTGCTCGGCAAGGTCCGCGCCAAGCAGGACCAGCACGGCGACGAACCGGAAGAGCGCATCTCGGTGCTGCCGCTGTTGATGCATGGCGACGCGGCGTTCGCGGGGCAAGGCGTGGTCGCGGAATGTTTCGGCTTAAGCGACCTGAAGGGCTACCGCACCGGCGGGTCGATCCACTTCATCGTCAACAATCAGATCGGCTTCACCACCTATCCGCGCTATTCGCGCTCCTCGCCGTACCCCTCCGACGTCGCCAAGATGATCGACGCGCCGATCTTCCATGTGAACGGCGACGATCCGGAAGCGGTGGTGTTCGCCGCCAAGATCGCGGTCGAGTTCCGGCAGAAATTCCACAAGCCGGTGGTGATCGACATGTTCTGCTATCGCAGGCATGGCCACAATGAGGGCGACGAGCCGGCATTCACCCAGCCCGCGATGTACCGCAAGATCGCGGCGCATCCCTCGACGCTGGAGATCTATTCGAAGCGCCTCGTCGCCGACGGCGTGATCACCGAAGGCGAGATCGAAAAGGCCAAGGCCGACTGGCGCGCCCGGCTCGACGCCGAGCTCGAGGCCGGCACCGGCTATCGGCCGAACAAGGCCGACTGGCTCGACGGCAAATGGGCCGGCTTCAAGACCGCCGACCAGGAAGAGGATCCGCGCCGCGGCATCACCGGCGTCGACGTCGCGGTGCTCAAGGACATCGGCCGCAAGATCACCAAGGTGCCGGACGGCTTCCGGCTGCACCGCACCGTGCAGCGCTATCTGGAAAACCGCGCGCGGGCGATCGACACCGGAATCGGCATCGACTGGGCGACCGGCGAAGCCTTGGCGTTCTGCACGCTGTTGCAGGAAGGCCACCGGGTCCGGCTGTCCGGCCAGGACTCCGAACGCGGCACCTTCTCGCAGCGCCATTCGGTGCTGTTCGATCAGGAGGACGAAAACCGCTACACCCCGTTCAATCATCTCGGCCCCGAGCAGGGCCATTACGAGGTGATCAACTCGCTGCTGTCGGAAGAAGCGGTGCTCGGTTTCGAATACGGCTATTCGCTAACCGAGCCGAACGCGCTGACGGTCTGGGAAGCCCAGTTCGGCGATTTCGCCAACGGCGCCCAGGTGCTGTTCGACCAGTTCATCTCCTCGGGCGAACGCAAATGGCTGCGCATGTCGGGCCTGGTCTGCATGCTGCCGCACGGCTATGAGGGCCAGGGGCCGGAGCATTCCTCGGCGCGGCTGGAGCGCTTCCTGCAGATGTGCGCCGAGGACAACATGCAGGTGGTGCACGCCACCACGCCGGCGAATTTCTTCCACGTGCTGCGCCGCCAGTTGAAGCGCGAGATCAGGAAGCCCTTGATCCTGATGACGCCGAAATCGTTGCTGCGCCACAAGCGCGCGGTGTCCTCGCTCGACGAGCTAGGCGCCGATACCACCTTCCACCGCATCCTCTACGACAGCGCCGAGGTGCTGCCGGACGAGAAGATCAAACTGAAGCCGGACAACAAGATCCGCCGCGTCGTGCTGTGCTCCGGCAAGGTGTATTACGATCTTTACGAGGAGCGCGAGAAGCGCGGCATCGACGATGTCTATCTGATGCGGATCGAGCAGCTCTATCCGGTGCCGCTGAAGGCGCTGGTGCAGGAGCTTACCCGGTTCAAGGGCGCCGAATTCGTCTGGTGCCAGGAAGAGCCGCGCAACATGGGCGCCTGGCATTTCATCGAGCCCTATATCGAATGGGTGCTGAGCCAGATCGGCGCGTCGCATCGCCGGCCGCGCTATGCCGGCCGCGCCGCCTCGGCGGCGACCGCCACCGGGTTGATGTCGAAACATCTGGCGCAACTCAAGGCCCTGCTGGAAGAGGCGCTGCATTAGCAGCGCCTGGCGCCTGCATCTGAGCATCTGAATCCGAATATCGCGAGGACACAAGGCCGCTGGCCGGCTTCAGCCGGCCGCGAGCCGAAAGGGAAGCACCAATGACTGAAATTCGCGTTCCAACGCTCGGCGAATCGGTGACCGAGGCGACCATCGGCCGCTGGTTCAAGAAGGCCGGCGACGCCGTCGCGGTCGACGAGCCGTTGGTCGAACTGGAAACCGACAAGGTCACCATCGAGGTGCCGGCGCCGTCCGCCGGAACGCTCGGCGAGATCGTCGCCAAGGACGGCGAGACCGTCGCGGTCGGCGCGCTGCTCGGCCAGATCAGCGACGGCGCGGCGAAGCCCGTTGCTGCGGCCGCGGCCGCCAAGCCCGCAGCCGCAGCGCAACCGCCCGCCGCCGTGCCGGCCGCCGCCGCAACCGCAGCGCCCGCCGCCAAATCGCTGCCGGCCGATACCCCGCAGGCGCCCTCGGTGCGGCGACTTTCGGCCGAAAACGGCATCGACGCCGCCACCGTGCCGGGCTCCGGCAAGGATGGCCGCGTCACCAAGGGCGACATGCTGGCGGCGATCGAGAAGGCCGCCGCAGCACCAACCCCGGTCGATCAGCCGGCCGCAGCGGTGCAGGTTCGCGCGCCGTCGCCGGCCGACGACGCCGCGCGCGAGGAGCGCGTGAAGATGACGCGGCTGCGCCAGACCATCGCGCGCCGGCTCAAGGAAGTGCAGAACACCGCGGCGATGCTGACGACCTTCAACGAGGTCGACATGAGCCACATCATGGCGCTGCGCGCGCAATACAAGGACGTGTTCGAGAAGCGCCACGGCTCCAAGCTGGGCTTCATGGGCTTCTTCGTGCGCGCCTGCGTGCAGGCGCTGAAGGACATTCCGGCGGCCAATGCCGAGATCGACGGCACCGACCTGATCTACAAGAACTACTACCACGTCGGCGTCGCGGTCGGCACCGACAAGGGCCTGGTGGTGCCGGTGGTGCGCGACTGCGACCACAAATCGATCGCGCAGATCGAAAAGAGCATCGCCGATTTCGGCAGGCGGGCCCGCGACGGCCAGCTCAAGATCGACGAGATGCAGGGCGGCACCTTCACCATCACCAATGGCGGCATCTACGGCTCGTTGATGTCGACGCCGATCCTCAACGCGCCGCAGTCCGGCATCCTCGGCATGCACAAGATCCAGGAACGCCCGGTGGCGATCGGCGGCAAGGTCGAGATCCGGCCGATGATGTATCTGGCGCTGAGCTACGACCACCGGGTGATCGACGGCAAGGAAGCCGTGACCTTCCTGGTGCGGGTCAAGGAGAGCCTGGAAGACCCGGCGCGGCTGGTGCTGGATCTTTAAGGATTCGCAAGCGATGCCGACGATTGCTATGATCGCCGGCGTTCGCATCGTTATCTATCCGAAGGACCACCTGCCGCCGCATCTGCATGCCCGTTTCGCCGAGTTCGAGGCTCTGATCTCGATCTTGACCGGGGATGTGCTGGAAGGGTCGCTTCCAGCGGCGAAATTGCGGGAGGTACAGTCCTGGCTGGCGGCCAATCGCGAGCAGGTCGCCTATGTCTGGCAGGAAGTCCGCGCCCTGCGCTATAGCGGTGGGAGGATCGATCAGTGAACTACCGCATCGCTGATGTCGCTGTCGTGCGCTACCCTGTGCTGCGGGTCACATTCACCGATGGCCTTTCGGGCGAGTATGATCTGTCTGAGATGATCGCGAACGGCCCTGCTTTTGCACGGTTGCGCGACGAAGCCTTATTCGCCCGCGTCGCAGTCGATCCCCATGGCCAGACGTTCGGATGGAATCTCGACGACCCAGGCAACGAGATCGACTTCTGTCCGGATGCGACGCGGATCCACATCGAAGAGCAAAAAGTCGCCGAGCTCGCGGATCGCTATCGACTGAGTCGTACCGCTGCCGAGTGAGCGCCGTAAGGAATCCGATGCCACCGCTGCCGACGGAAATCGTGGTGCTCGGACTGAGCGTGGTGCTATTGCTGGTGCAACTGTTCCTCGCCTCCGTTCCGGTCACGCTGGAGCTCGGCGGCAGCTACCAGGCCGGGCCGCGCGACCAGCCACGCACCGTCAACAGCGTGTTCGCCGGCCGCGCCGCGCGCGCCTTCCGCAACCTGCTGGAGACCTATCCGGCGTTCGTGGCGCTGGCCTTGGCGCTCACCGTCACCGGCCGCAGCGGCGGCCTTGGCGCGCTCGCCGCCGAACTGTGGCTGGCGATGCGCCTGCTCTATGTTCCGGCCTATCTGATCCATCTTCCGTTCGCCCGCAGTCTGCTGTGGTTTGGGTCGCTCCTGGCGCTGCTGGCGATGCTGGCGCGGCTGTTTGGCGCCTAGCACTTGCCGTCCTCACCTGACGGATGCTCCGTCAGGCCTCAGCCCATCGGGAGCCCGCCGTGCCGGATCGCGTCGTCATCGTCACCGGAGGCAGCCGCGGCATCGGCCGCGCCACCGCGCTTGCTGCCGCTGCGCGCGGCTACCCGGTCTGCATCGGCTACGCCAGCAACCAGGCCGCGGCCGAGGAGGTGGTGGCGAACATCACAGCGCGCGACGGCCGGGCGATCGCAGTGCAATGCGACGTCGGCTTCGAAACCGACATCGTCAGCCTGTTCGAGGCGACCGACCGCTTCGGCAAGCTCGGCGCGCTGGTCAACAATGCCGGCATCGTCGGGCCGACCGCGCGGGTCGAGGAGATGTCGGCGGAGCGGATCCAGCGGATGCTGGCGGTCAACGTCACCGGCAGCATGCTGTGCGCGCGCGAGGCGGTGAAGCGGATGTCGACCCGCCATGGCGGCGAGGGCGGGGTGATCGTCAACCTGTCGTCGGTGGCGGCCAGGCTCGGCTCGCCCAACACCTATGTCGACTATGCCGCCTCCAAGGGCGCGATCGATTCCTTCACCATCGGGCTCGGCCACGAGGTCGCCGGCGAAGGCATCAGGGTGGCGGCGATCCGGCCCGGGCTGATCGATACCGAGATTCACGCCTCCGGCGGCGAGCCCGACCGCGCCCACCGGCTGGCCGGTCAGGTGCCGATGCAGCGGGTCGGCACCGCCGAGGAAATCGCCAATGCGGTGGTCTGGCTGATCTCCAAGGAGGCGTCCTACGTCACCTCGGCGTTTCTCGACGTGTCAGGCGGGCGGTAGGGTCGCGAGGCGGAGCAAGCCATGCCGGTGGTCGCCATCGTCGACGCAGTCAAGATCGAATTCTATCCTGACGAGCATCCGCCGCCGCATTTCCACGCCAGATACGCCGAATTCATCGCTCAGATCGAAATCCGGACCGGACGGGTGCTGCGCGGCTCGTTGCCTCCCGCGAAACTGCGCCGTGTGTTATTCTGGGCCGATAAGCACTATATCGGCCTCATGAATGCTTGGACCGCGGTCGAAGAATTGCGCAAGCCGGAGAGAATCGATGACTGAGATCATCGCAATGCAGAGCGCCGAACCTGTGATTTTCGGGGTTCTCAAGATCGTCTGGCGCGATGGCTTTGCCGGCGTCGTCGACCTGCGGCCGCTTTTGACCAAGGGCGAGATGTTCGCATTTCTCCGCACCGATCCCGCCCGCTTCGACGCCGTCAAGCTCGAAGAGCACGGACACAAGATCTTCTGGCTCGACGATCAGGGAGACGAGATCGACTTCGGGTCGGACTCCTTGCGGCAACGCGCCGAGCGACAGGCAGGTCTCCTTCATCTCGCAAGCTGAATAGAAAGCACTCCATGGCCTCTTACGATCTCGTTGTTATCGGCTCCGGTCCCGGCGGATATGTCTGCGCGATTCGCGCCGCCCAACTCGGCCTCAAGGTGGCCGTGGTCGAGAAGCGCGACACTTTCGGCGGCACCTGCCTCAACATCGGTTGCATGCCGTCTAAGGCGCTACTGTACGCCTCGGAGATGTTCGAAGAGGCCGGGCATTCCTTCGCCAAGATGGGGGTCGGCGTCTCCAAGCCGACGCTCGACCTGCCGGCGATGATGACCTTCAAGCAGCAGGGCATCGACGGCAACGTCAAGGGCGTCGAATTTCTTCTCAAGAAGAATAAGATCGAGGCGCTGCGCGGCTCCGGCAAAGTGCTCGGCACCGGCCGCGTCGAAGTGACGGCCGCCGACGGCAAGGCGCAGACCGTCGAGGCCAAATCCATCGTGATCGCCTCGGGCTCGACCTACACGCCGCTGAAGGGCGTCGCCGTCGACGAAAAGCGCATCGTGTCCTCGACCGGCGCGCTGTCGCTGGGCAAAGTACCGGGCAAGCTCTTGGTGATCGGCGCCGGCGTGATCGGGCTCGAACTCGGATCGGTGTGGCGCCGGCTCGGCGCCGAAGTCACCGTGGTCGAATTCCTCGATCGCATCCTGCCCGGGATGGACGGCGAGGTGGTCAAGCAATTCCAGCGCATCCTGGAAAAGCAGGGCTTTGCCTTCAAGCTCGGCAGCAAGGTGACCGCGGTGGATTCGTCGGGCGCGACGCTGCAGGCGACGATCGAGCCCGCCGCCGGCGGCAAGGCCGAAACGCTGGAAGCCGACGTGGTGCTGGTGGCGATCGGGCGGATTCCCTACACCAAGGGGCTCGGCCTGGAAGAAGCCAGCATCAAGCTCGACGAGCGCGGCCGGATCGCGATCGACGCGCATTTCTCGACCAGCGTCAAAGGCGTCTATGCGATCGGCGACGTCGTCGCGGGTCCGATGCTGGCGCACAAGGCCGAGGACGAAGGCGTCGCGGTCGCCGAACTCATCGCCGGCAAGGCCGGCCATGTGAACTACGAGGTGATCCCCGGCGTGGTCTACACCACGCCGGAAGTCTCCTCGGTCGGCAAGACCGAGGAAGAATTGAAGCAGGCCGGCGTGGCCTACAGCGTCGGCAAGTTTCCGTTCACCGCCAACGGCCGCTCCAAGGTCAACCAGACCACCGACGGCTTCGTCAAGATTCTCGCCGATGCCAAGACCGACCGCGTGCTGGGCGTGCATATCGTCGGCCGCGAGGCCGGCGAGATGATCCACGAGGCGGCAGTGCTGATGGAGTTCGGCGGCTCGGCGGAAGACCTGGCGCGCACCTGCCACGCCCATCCGACGCGCTCGGAGGCGGTCAAGGAAGCCGCGCTTGCGGTCGGCAAACGCGCCATCCATATGTGAACGAGTTCCGGCGCGGTCCGGAGCACGGACAAAGCGGATGATGCGCCGGATTTCGCAAACCCTGTGGTTTCTGCTCGCGGTCGGCTTCCTGATCGAGGCCTGGTGCTGGGATCACCTCGAGCCGATCGTGGCGCGGATCGTCGCGCTGATTCCGCTGCGCCAGCTCAAGGCGTGGCTGGCCGAGCGGATCAGCACGCTGTCGCCGGCGATGACGCTGCCGGTGTTCCTGGTGCCGGTGGCGCCCTTGTATCCGCTGAAGCTGTTCGCGCTGGCGCTGATCGCGCAGGGTCATCTGATGGCCGGGCTTGGCATTTTCCTGTTCCTGCAGGTGGTCGGTCTCGGCATGGTCGCCTTCATCTTCGACGTCACCAAGCCGAAGCTGTTGCAGCTGCGCTGGTTTGCCGCGGTGTATCGCTTCGTCGTCGAGCTGCGCGACAAGGCGCATGCGCTGGTGGCGCCGACCATCGCGGCGATCAAGGCCAGGATCGCGAGCACGCTCGGCGGCAACGGCCACGGCTGGGGTTCGCGCACACTGCGGATGATCGGGCGGTTGCGCCGCCGCGCGCACCACGCGCGGTAAAGCGGGGGTGGAATTGACGCAGCTGTCGCAAGTCTCCACCGAGATTCTCGACATTGCCGTCGAGCACAGCGGCCCGGAGGGCGGCATTCCGGCGCTGCTGCTGCACGGCTTTCCCTACGATCCGCGCTGCTATGACGAGGTGGTGCCGCGGCTCAACGCCGCCGGCGTGCGTACCCTGGTGCCCTATCTGCGCGGCTATGGCGGCACGCGCTTTCGCTCGCCGCAGACCTTGCGCTCCGGCGAACAGGCCGCACTCGGCCACGATCTGCTTGAATTACTCGACGCGCTGCGGATCGAGCGCGCGGTGGTCGCCGGCTATGACTGGGGCGGCCGCGCCGCCTGCGTGGTGTCGGCACTGTGGCCGGAGCGCGTCGTTGGATTGGTCAGCTGCGGCGGCTACAACATCCACGACGTGCCGAACGCGGGGCGGCCGGTCGATCCGGCGCAGGAAGCGCGGATGTGGTACGTCTACTACTTCCATCTCGAACGCGGCCGCCGCGCGTTGATCGAGCGTCGCCGTGACTTGACCCGCCAGCTCTGGACGATGTGGTCGCCGTCCTGGGCGTTCGACGACGAAACGCTGCAGCGCAGCGTCGCCTCGTTCGACAATCCGGATTTCGTCGAGGTGGTGATCCATTCCTACCGGCATCGCACCGGCCACGCCGCGGGCGATCCGCGCTATGCCGCAAGCGAAGCGCGGCTTGCGGCGCAGCCGGCCATCACCGTGCCGAGCATCATCCTGCACGGCGCCGAAGACGGCATCACCCCGCTCGTTTCATCGGAAAACTACGCGACGCATTTCACCGGCCGCTGCCAACGCCGGGTGCTCGCCAAGGTCGGCCACAATCCGCCGCAGGAAGCGCCGCGCGAGTTTGCGAAGGCGGTGCTGGAGATGTGTGAGAAAGCGGTCGGATAGTTAGCGCTCGTGGCGCATCGAAGTCGATCGACGGGCTGCACCTCTCCCCGCTTGCGGGGAGAGGTCGACCCCGCGTAGCGGGGTCGGGTGAGGGGGCCCCTCAGCGAGTCAGACTTCGCAGTGACGCCCCCTCACCCCACCCCTCTCCCCGCAAGCGGGGCGAGGGAGCAGGCCGCCGACGGCGCGGCTCAATGCCTCATGCTGAAGCGATCGACGCGTCACATCAAATGCACGGCGTGCGGGGCGAACAGCCCGATCGCGGTGAAGGCGAGCCCGGTCACCGCCAGCGCGCCGGACAGCCAGGCCAGGATGATCATCCCGGTGATGATGGTCGCCGAGGCCAGCACGATGCCGATCTGGAACGCTGCCGACGCCACCTCGTAGTGGTGATAGCGCGCCATCGCCAAGTCGCGCTCGTGCTCGGCGTGCTTGGCGCGTTCGGCGAGCTGTTCGCTTCCCTCGCCGGTCTCCGGCTCGGAGCGGTAGCGCTGCGCGGTCTTCTGCCATTCCTCGATCTGCTTCTGCAGCGCCGCCTTGGCGGCCTCGTCGGCGATCGGGCCGAGCCCGAGCTTGGCGTTTTCCGACACCGCCTGCACCACGGTGCGGCGAATGCTCTTGGCTTGGAAGAACGCCCAGAGATTCGAAGCCTCGACGTTCTTGGAAATCGATTCGGTCTGCGCGCCCTTGCCGAGCGTCTCCGACAGCGCCAGGAACAGCGCGATCACCGAAATCAGCAAGGCGATTTTCTTGTTCGAGCCCGACGCATGCTCGGCATGCTCGGCGTGCTCGATGCTCTCATGCGCGCTCATTGATTCGTCTCCATTGCAGCGGGCGTCGACGATTGACCAACCGTCCAAAGCGCGCAAGGGCGCAGATCGTTGTGACGAGGATGTGTCGGCGAGTCAGCTTTCGGATAGTCCATTCGTCATTCCGGGGCGCGAGGCCGTAGGTCGAGCGAACCCGGAATCTCGCCGCGGGTGAAGGCGTGCATGCACGTGGCAAGATTCCGGGTTCGCTCGCAGCTTCGCTGTTCGCGCCCCGGAATGACGATCCTTATTAAAGTTACGCCTTAAAGTTACGCCCTGGGATGCGCGGTCTTGTAGACCTCGAACAATCGCTCGGAATCGATCCCGGTATAGATCTGCGTGGTGGAGAGCGAGGCGTGGCCGAGCAATTCCTGGATCGCGCGTAATTCGCCGCCGCGGCTGAGCAGGTGAGTGGCAAAAGAATGCCGCAGCGCGTGCGGCGTGGCGCTGTCGGGCAGGCCCAACGCGCCGCGCAGCCGCTCCATGGTGAGCTGGATGATCCGCGGGCTGAGCGGGCCGCCGCGGGCGCCGACGAAGATCGGGCCCTGCGGTGGCAACGGATGCGGGCAGACCGCGACGTAATCCTGAATGAGACTAAGAACGTTTTGCAATACCGGCACCATCCGGGTCTTGTTGCCCTTGCCGGTGACGATCAGAGTGTCGCCCTTGCCCGGCAATGGCACGTCGCGGCGCTTCAGGCCGAGCGCTTCGGAGATCCGCAGCCCCGAGCCATACAACAGAGCCATCACCGCGGCGTCGCGGGCCCAGATCCACGGCTCGCGGTTTTCCCCGGCGCGCTCGGTGGCGTCGGCGAGCCGCTTGGCGCCGGCGATCTGCAGCGGCTTCGGCAGGCTCTTGCCGACCTTCGGTGCGCGAATCGCCGCCAGCGCGCCGACCTTGCCCTTGCCTTCGCGTTCCAGAAACCGGCCGAACGAGCGCAGCCCCGCCAGCGCCCGCATCAGCGAGCGGCCGCCGATCTCGTCGGCGCGGCGGCACGCCATGAAGGCGCGGATGTCGCCGGCCTCCAGCGCCGCGAATCGCTTGATCGAAACTTGGGCGTCCCAATGCTCGGCGAGGAACGCCAAGCATTGCCGCAGATCGCGGGCGTAGGCCTCGAGCGTCTTCGGCGACAGCCGCCGCTCGCTGCGCAGATAGCCGAGCCACCGCGTCGCCTCGGCGACCAGATCGACGGCGGCGCCGGGCAAGTCCAGCGGCGCAGGGGCGGAGACGGGAGTTTTGGCCATCGAGTGCTCGAAAGGCGCGGCGCGCCGTTGCGTGAGATTATCACATCCGCAAGGTTACCCGGAGGTGAAGCAGCGCCCGTCATGACCCGGCTTGCCGCTGGCCGCATCGCCGGCAACTCCTTAAGTTGGGGCGACCTTGCTCCGGCCTTCGAGTCTCCGATGGATCATTCCACGCGCTCCTCCAGTTCCTCGGCGACCCGCGTGGTCGACGTGCTGCTGCCGGTTGCGCTGGATCAGGCCTATTCCTACCGGGTGCCGCGCGGGATCGAGCTCGCACCCGGCGACGTGGTCTGCGTGCCGCTCGGCGCCCGCGAGGTGATCGGGGTGGTGTGGGCGGAGAACGAAAATCCCGATCCCAGGCTGCACAACCGGCTGAAAGACATCGACTCCAAGCTCGAGGTGCCGCGGTTTCGCGAGGAATTGCGCAAACTGGTCGACTGGGTGGCGAATTACACGCTGTCGCCGCGCGGCCAGGTGCTGCGGATGACGCTGCGGATGGGCGAGCATCTCGGCCCAGAGAGAGTCCGTCTCGGGGTGCGGCTGGTCGGGCCAAAGCCGCAGCGGATGACGCCGGCCCGCGCGCGGCTGATCGAGATTCTGTCGGACGGGCTGCTGCACGGCAAATCCGACGCCCTCAAGGAGGCCGGCTGCTCGGCCGGCGTGGTCGACGGGCTCATCGACGAGGGCACGCTCAAAGTCGGGCCGATGGCGCGCGCGCTGGCGCCGCCGGTGCCGGATCCGGATTTCGCCCAGCCGGATTTCTCGCCGGAGCAGACCACCGCGGCCGACAGCCTACGGCGGCTTGCGGCCGGCGGCGCGTTCCAGGTGGCGCTGCTCGACGGCGTCACCGGCTCCGGCAAGACTGAGGTGTATTTCGAAGCGGTCGCCGAAATCATCCGTCGCGGCGAGCAGACCCTGATCCTGATGCCGGAAATCGCGCTGACCGGGCAGTTTCTCGACCGCTTCGCGCAGCGCTTCGGGGTGCGGCCGCTGGAATGGCACTCCGAGCTCACCCCGCGCACCCGCGCCCGCAACTGGGCGGCGATCGCGGCCGGCGAAGCGCAGGTGGTGGTCGGCGCCCGCTCGGCGCTGTTCCTGCCTTACGCCAAATTGGGGCTGATCATCGTCGATGAGGAGCACGACCAGGCCTACAAGCAGGACGAGGGCGCGCATTACCACGCCCGCGACATGGCGGTGGTGCGCGCGAGTATTGCGAAGATCCCGATCGTGCTGGCCTCGGCGACGCCATCCGTGGAAAGCGAGGTCAACGCGCGGAAAGGCCGCTACCAGCGCGTGGCGCTGCCGTCGCGGTTCGGCGGCCAGCACATGCCGCAGATCGAGGCCATCGATCTGCGCCGCGAGGGGCCGATGCGCGGCCGCTATATCGCGCCGAGACTAGCCGAACAGATCGGCATAGCGATCGAGCGCCGCGAACAGGCGCTGTTGTTTCTCAACCGCCGCGGCTATGCGCCGCTGACGCTGTGCCGGGCCTGCGGCCACCGCTTCGCCTGCAGCATCTGCGACGCCTGGCTGGTCGACCACCGCTTCCGGCAGCGGCTGGTGTGCCATCACTGCGGCTTCTCGATGCCGCGGCCCAGGCTGTGCCCGCATTGCAGCGCCGAGCAATCGCTGGTGGCGGTCGGCCCCGGCGTCGAGCGGCTGCAGGAGGAGGCGCAGAACCTGTTTCCCAACGCCCGCACCCTGGTGCTGTCGAGCGACCTCGTCACCTCGATCGAATCGATGCGCAGCGAATTGACCGAGATCGCCGAGGGCCGCGTCGACATCATCATCGGCACCCAATTGGTGGCCAAGGGACACAATTTCCCGCGGCTCAATCTGGTCGGCGTGGTCGACGCCGATCTCGGGCTCGGCAACGGCGATCCGCGCGCCGCCGAGCGCACCTATCAGTTGCTCAACCAGGTGATCGGCCGCGCCGGCCGCGATCAGGGCTATGGCGTCGGCTATCTGCAGACCCACCAGCCCGAACATCCGGTGATGAAGGCGCTGGTCGCCTGCGACCGCGAGGCGTTCTATGAAAGCGAGATCGACGCCCGCGAGCGCACCGGCTATCCGCCGTTCGGCCGGCTCGCCAGCCTGATCGTCTCCGCCGGCGACCGCCCCACCGCGGAGGGCTATGCGCGAAAGCTCGCGGCGATCGCGCCGCAAGACGAGCGAATCAAGGTGCTGGGGCCGGCGGAAGCGCCGCTCGCGGTGATCAAGGGGCGCTACCGATTCCGGATTTTGGTGAAGTCGGCGCGCGGCGTCGACCTGTCGAGCTATCTGCGGCACTGGCTGGCGGCGGGGCCGAAGACCACCGGCAATCTCAACCTCGAAGTCGACGTCGACCCGCAGAGTTTTTTGTAGTTTTGCAGGGTGGGCAGGCGACGCTTTGCCCACCCGCCGACTCAGGGCGCTGGCGTCACCCCGTTCCAAAGCTGGTTGAAGGCGATGCTGTCGAAGAACGCCGTCGCGTCGACCACCCGGCCTGCATCCATCCGCAAGATCCAGGCATAGGAGTTGGCGTAGGGCGTGCCGTTCAGCGTGGTGCCGCGGCCGTCGAACAGCGCCACCACGGTGGCGCCGTCGCCGTAGATGCCCTTGATCGCGACCGGCCGAAACCGGCCCGCCGCGCCCGAGAACCGGGCGCCAAACGGCTGCAGCACCTGTTCGAGCAGTGCGCTCTTGCCGACGAACGTCCCGGCGGCTGCGGAATTTCCGACGATGGTCCAGCGGATATCATCCGACAGCAGATCCGTGATGTTGCCGGTGCCGTCGCTCCACGCGGTGAGCGCGGCCTCGACCTTCTGTTTGTTGGCGCCGGTGATGTCGGCCTGGTTAGCGGCCGCGGCCGGCTGCGCCGAGGCGAAGACCTGCAACATGCAGAGCCCCGCCAAGGTCAGCAGGCGTTGCCCGATCGGGCGATAAATTCCGTTCAATGACGGCTCCTGTGCTGATGCCACGATGCGCGGCAGGGTCAGGTCGCCGCGTCAGCCAGTGTCGGCGCATTCTCTGGTACGATCTATAGCTTAATTCTGCATGTATTGATGAGGAGAAATCATCAATACACCGCACTACAAACCAAAAAGCCTGCCGTCATTGGCGACGGCAGGCTTGTTTCGGCGACGAAACCGTCCTCGCCGTGCACACGCAACGCAACGCTTACGCAAACTTCTGCCGGGGGCGCGACCGCCTTTGCCAGGCGGCGTTCGGCGCCCGCGGAATTACATCACTTCGGCGACGACCCGGCCGACGCCGCGGCTGGTCAGTCCGATCGCGCGGGCGGCGCCGGTCGACAGATCGAGCACCCGGCCGCGCACGAACGGGCCGCGGTCATTGATGG
This sequence comes from Rhodopseudomonas sp., assembly GCF_036404135.1. GTDB lineage: Bacteria > Pseudomonadota > Alphaproteobacteria > Rhizobiales > Xanthobacteraceae > Rhodopseudomonas_A. The sequence goes on from NZ_DASWPE010000182.1 coordinate 17,584, forward strand.
TGACGACGACGCTGCGCTCGCCATGGGTGACTTTCAGTCGGGTGCCGAACGGCAGCGAGCGGTGTGCCGCGGTCATCGCGCCGGCATTCATGCGCTGCCCCGACGCGGTGCGGCTGCCGGATTCATTGCCGTAATACGATGCCATGCCGGAAAAACTGCGGCCGCCAGATCCCTCGGCAAACGAGGCGTTGGCGGCGCGCCACGAACTTTGGCCGGCGTGATGGCTGTGGTGACGATGGTGATGCCGGGTCTTCGCCGAGGCTTCGGTGATCGCCCCTCCGAGAAAGACAGAGGCGACGATCATGGCCATGGCCGTCTTCGGCCGGGTCGTGATCCGCAGCGCCGGTGTTTTCAATGCAACCATATTAATTCCTCAGAAGTGAGTATTGCCATATTTATGGCAAGTGGAACCCCCGTCCCAGTTTCGTTGGCGAACGGGTGGCGTTGTAATGAGGCTGAAGATTGGCGGTCAATCCCCCCTTCGGTTCCGGTGAACCCGGGGTTGATCTCGATCAAATAATAACAATTCTGATTGTTCACAGATATTTTACTTCTGCATTACTGCATGGAGCCTTCGAATACTGTTGTTTGAAGTTTTCACGACACGGTCGCGGCCGCTCGGCAAGTAATCGGCCGACTCGGCGAATCCGACTCGGAAAGGTCGTCAAGTCGGATAAATGCAATGGAGATATGCGAGGGAGACTGGAACTTTGCGCCGGATCGCTCCCGCGCCAGATCCCGGCAGGGCCTGAACGGCGCGCGCTGCGCCAGGCGGCGCGGCCAATCGCGCGGTGGTAATGAGCCTGCGGCCACAACGCCGCAGCGGGCGGCGTCGTGTTGCACCTGCGCGCGCGCTATGTTAGCAAAGCTGCGATTTTTACGTAGCCGGTTCCCTCTCGCATCGGCTGGAAATCGAAGTCCCGCTTGAATTTCAAGGGCTTGAATCGCTCGGCGCCGGATGTGGCGACGGTTTTTCCCTTGCGAATTTGACAGCAAAAAAGAGCGTCCCGTGGCAGCCGAAAATCCATCCGTTTCAGGAGTCTCAGGTCGTTACGCAACGGCTCTGTTTGAGCTCGCGCGTGACGAAAAATTCGTCGACGCGGTGAAGACCGATCTCGACCGCTTCAAGGCGATGCTGGCGGACAGCCCGGAGCTGACCCGACTGGTGCGCAGCCCGGTGTTCTCGTCCGAGACCCAGTCGAAGGCGCTCGCCGCGGTGCTCGACAAGGCCGGCTTTGCCGGCATCACCGTCAAGTTCCTCAAAGTGCTCACCGCCAACCGCCGGCTGTTCGCCGTCGCCGACGTGATCCGGGCCTATGGCGCGCTGGTCGCCAAGTTCAAGGGCGAGGCCACGGCGGACGTCACCGTCGCCGAGCCGCTCAGCGACAAGAATCTCGACGCCCTCAAGACCGCGCTGAAGACAGTGACGGGCAAGGATGTCGCGCTCAACGTGAATGTCGATCCGGCGATTATCGGCGGGCTTGTGGTCAAGCTCGGCAGCCGCATGGTGGACAGTTCGCTCCGCACCAAACTCAACTCGATCAAGCACGCGATGAAAGAGGCAGGCTGATGGACATCCGCGCCGCGGAAATTTCCGCGATCCTCAAGGACCAGATCAAGAACTTCGGCCAGGAAGCTGAAGTCACCGAAGTCGGACAGGTGCTGTCCGTCGGCGACGGCATCGCCCGCGTCTACGGCCTCGACAACGTCCAGGCCGGTGAAATGGTCGAGTTCGAGAACGGCACCCGCGGCATGGCGCTGAACCTCGAAACCGACAACGTCGGCATCGTGATCTTCGGCGCCGACCGCGAGATCAAGGAAGGCCAGACCGTCAAGCGCACCCGCGCCATCGTCGACACCCCGGTCGGCAAGGGCCTGCTCGGCCGCGTCGTCGACGCGCTCGGCAATCCGATCGACGGCAAGGGCCCGATCCAGTCGACCGAGCGCAAGCGGGTCGACGTCAAGGCGCCCGGCATCATTCCGCGCAAGTCGGTCAACGAGCCGATGGCCACCGGCCTGAAGGCGATCGACGCGCTGATCCCGGTCGGCCGCGGCCAGCGCGAATTGATCATCGGCGACCGCCAGACCGGCAAGACCGCGATCGCGCTCGACACCATCCTGAACCAGAAGCCGCTCAACGTCGAAGGCTCCCCGGAAGGCCAGAAGCTGTATTGCGTCTATGTCGCGATCGGCCAGAAGCGCTCCACCGTGGCGCAGTTCGTCAAGGTGCTCGAAGAGCAGGGCGCGTTGGAATATTCCATCGTCGTCGCCGCCACCGCCTCGGACCCGGCGCCGATGCAGTACATCGCGCCGTTCACCGGCTGCACGATGGGCGAGTATTTCCGCGACAACGGCATGCACGCCGTCATCATCTATGACGACTTGTCGAAGCAGGCCGTCGCCTACCGCCAGATGTCGCTGCTGCTGCGCCGCCCGCCGGGCCGCGAAGCCTATCCCGGCGACGTGTTCTATCTGCATTCCCGCCTGCTCGAGCGCGCGGCCAAGCTCAACGAGGATCACGGTTCGGGCTCGTTGACCGCGCTGCCGATCATCGAAACCAAGGCCAACGACGTCTCGGCCTACATCCCGACCAACGTGATCTCGATCACCGACGGCCAGATCTTCCTGGAAACCGACCTGTTCTTCCAGGGCATCCGCCCGGCGGTGAACGTCGGCCTGTCGGTGTCGCGGGTCGGCTCCTCGGCGCAGACCAAGGCGATGAAGAAGGTCGCCGGCAAGATCAAGGGCGAGCTCGCGCAGTACCGCGAAATGGCGGCGTTCGCGCAGTTCGGCTCCGACCTCGACGCCTCGACCCAGCGCCTGCTGAACCGCGGTTCGCGGCTCACCGAACTCCTGAAGCAGCCGCAGTTCTCGCCGCTGAAGATGGAAGAGCAGGTCGTGGTGATCTATGCCGGCGTCAACGGCTATCTCGATCCGTTGCCGGTCTCCAAGGTTCGCGCCTTCGAGGACGGTCTGCTGTCGCTGCTGCGCGGCAAGAACGTCGAGATCCTCAACGCCATCCGCGACAGCCGCGACCTCTCCAACGAGACCGCCGCCCAGCTGAAGTCGGTGGTCGAAGGCTACGCCAAGACATTCGCTTAAATCGCGCGATGGCCGGGTCCGCCCGGCCATCCGCCTTTTCGCGCGTGCATGCACTGCGAGACGGATGCCCGGCGCAAGGTCGGGCATGACCAACGAGGGATTTGCGGTCGGATCAAGGGTCGGATCGCCGGGGTGAACTGAGAATGGCGTCACTGAAAGACATGCGCGTCCGCATCGCCTCGACCAAGGCGACGCAGAAGATCACCAAGGCCATGCAGATGGTGGCGGCCTCCAAGCTGCGCCGCGCGCAATTGGCCGCCGAAGCCGCTCGGCCCTATGCCGAGCGGATGGATGCGGTGATTTCCAACATCGCCAGCGCCGCGGCCGGCTCGCCCGGCGCCCCGGTGCTGCTCGCCGGCACCGGCAAGGACCAGGTGCATCTGCTGCTGGTCTGCACCGGCGAACGCGGCCTGTCCGGCGCGTTCAACTCCTCGATCGTGCGGCTCGCCCGCGAGCGCGCGCTCAGCCTGATGAACCAGGGCAAGGAAGTGAAGTTCTTCTGCGTCGGCCGCAAAGGCTACGAGCAGCTGCGCCGCACCTTCGACCGCCAGATCGTCGAGACCGTCGAGCTGCGCTCGGTGCGCCAGCTCGGCTTCGTCAATGCCGAGGACATCGCCAACAAGGTGGTGGCGCGCTTCAACGCCGGCGAGTTCGACGTCTGCACGCTGTTCTATTCGCGCTTCAAGTCGGTGATCTCGCAGATCCCGACCGCGCAGCAGATCATCCCGCTGGTGGTGGAGGCTCCGGCCGCCAATGCCGGCCCGGCGCCGTCCTATGAATACGAGCCGGAGGAGGACGAGATCCTCGCCAGCCTGCTGCCGCGCAATCTCGCGGTGCAGATCTTCCGCGCGCTGCTCGAGAACAACGCGTCGTTCTACGGCGCGCAGATGAGCGCCATGGACAACGCCACGCGCAACGCCGGCGACATGATCCGCAAGCAGACACTGATCTACAACCGCACCCGCCAGGCCATGATCACCAAGGAACTGATCGAGATCATTTCCGGCGCCGAGGCGATCTGACCCCACACATTCCGGTCATGCTGACCGTTGTTTAAGTTTCGGACTTCAGGGAGATAGTTTTCATGGCCACACCCGCCAACCAGACCGGACGGATCACGCAGGTCATCGGCGCCGTCGTCGACGTGCAGTTCGAGGGCCATCTGCCCGCGATTCTCAACGCGGTCGAGACCAAGAACGGCAACCACCGTCTGGTGCTCGAAGTCGCCCAGCATCTCGGCGAGTCCACGGTGCGCACCATCGCGATGGACACCACCGAGGGTCTGGTGCGCGGCCAGGAAGTCACCGACACCGGGTCGCCGATCCGGGTGCCGGTCGGCGTCGGCACGCTCGGCCGCATCATGAACGTGATCGGCGAGCCGGTCGACGAGCAGGGCCCGGTCGCCAACGAAGGCCTTCGCCCGATCCACGCCGAAGCGCCGACCTACACCGACCAGTCGACCGAAGCTGAAATTCTGGTCACCGGCATCAAGGTCGTCGATCTGCTCGCGCCCTACGCCAAGGGCGGCAAGATCGGCCTGTTCGGCGGCGCCGGCGTCGGCAAGACCGTGCTGATCCAGGAACTGATCAACAACGTTGCGAAAGCCCACGGCGGTTATTCGGTGTTCGCCGGCGTCGGCGAGCGCACCCGCGAAGGCAACGACCTCTATCACGAGTTCATCGAATCCGGCGTCAACAAGAAGGGCGGCGGCGAAGGCTCGAAGTGCGCTCTGGTTTACGGCCAGATGAACGAGCCGCCCGGCGCCCGCGCCCGCGTCGCATTGAGCGGTCTCACCGTCGCCGAGCATTTCCGCGACCAGGGCCAGGACGTGCTGTTCTTCGTCGACAACATCTTCCGTTTCACCCAGGCCGGTTCGGAAGTGTCGGCGCTCTTGGGCCGCATCCCCTCCGCGGTGGGTTATCAGCCGACGCTCGCCACCGACATGGGCGCGCTGCAGGAGCGCATCACCACCACCCATAAGGGCTCGATCACCTCGGTGCAGGCGATCTACGTGCCGGCCGACGACTTGACCGACCCGGCGCCCGCCACCTCCTTCGCGCATTTGGACGCGACCACCGTGCTGAACCGCGCGATCTCGGAAAAGGGCATCTATCCCGCGGTCGACCCGCTCGATTCGACCTCGCGCATGCTGTCGCCGTTGATCGTCGGCGAGGAGCACTACCAGACCGCGCGCATGGTCCAGCAGGTGCTGCAGAAGTACAAGTCGCTGCAGGACATCATCGCGATTCTCGGCATGGACGAATTGTCGGAAGAGGACAAGATCGCGGTGGCCCGCGCCCGCAAGATCGAGCGCTTCCTGTCGCAGCCGTTCTTCGTCGCCGAAATCTTCACCGGCTCGCCGGGAAAATTCGTCGACCTCGCCGACACCATCAAGGGCTTCCGCGCGATCTGCGAAGGCAAGTATGACCACCTGCCGGAGGCCGCCTTCTACATGGTCGGCACCATCGAAGAGGCGGTCGAAAAGGGCAAGAAGCTGGCCGCCGAAGCGGCGTGAGGATAGCGCGCGAATAGCGAATAGGGAGTAGCGAATAGGGAAGATCGGCGAGACATTGTTCTATTCGCCATTCGCTATTCGCTATTCGCCAGTCACCGTTTCCAATCGATAGGCTTCTCCGATGTCCACCTTCCAATTCGATCTTGTTTCGCCGGAAAAGCTGGCCTTCTCCGGCCAGGTCGACCAGGTCGACGTGCCCGGCGTCGAGGGCGATTTCGGCGTGCTCGCCGGTCATGCCCCGGTGGTCGCGGTGATCCGCCCCGGCCTGCTGACGATTACTGTCGGCGGCAATCAGCAAAAGATCGTGGTGCTCGGCGGTCTCGCCGAAGTCTCCGAAAAGGGCCTCACCGTACTGGCCGACGTCGCCACCTCGGTCGCCGAACTCGACATCGCGCAGTTTGCGCAGACGATTTCCTCGATGGAATCCTCGCTGGCCGGCAAGCAGGGCTCCGAGCTCGACCGCGCTATCGAGCGGCTCGACCACTACAAGAGCATCCAGAGCCAGCTCACCGCCACCGCGATGCACTGAGCCGCGACGGCTCGCACCACGGATGACGTCAGTTAGCTGGATCGTCGTCCTGAAGTTCTCTCGAACGCAATTCCCCCGCCCCAGCCCTCCCCCGCAAGCGGGAGAGGGAGCCTGCTGCCGCTCGTGAAATGCAGCGGCTCACTTTGCATTGTGGTTGGGAATTCTCAGCGGAAAAATCGTCAGCGACATCAGGCCTTCATTGATTGGGCACTGCCTCGCCCCGACCACGACCTGCCCCCTCTCCCGCTTGCGGGGGAGGGTTGGGGTGGGGGCGCGCCACACGACTGAGCGCGATCTCACACGAACCGCGCGAAGCTGCGCGCCACCGCCAGATAGACCTCGCGGCGGAACGGCACCACCAGATCGGCGACGCGATCGAGCCGCTCCCAGCGCCAGGCGTCGAACTCCGGCGGCTGGCCGTTGCGGGTCGCCAGCGGATCGATCTCGGCGTCGCTGCCCGTGAAGCGCAGCGCGAACCATTTCTGCCGCTGACCGCGAAAATGCCCGAGCCGGTGCTTGGGCCCGTGATAGGCTGGGAAGTCGTAGCTCAGCCAATCGGTCTCGCCGAGGAATTCGGCGTGGCTGACGCCGGTCTCTTCCCATAGTTCGCGCCGGACCGCGACCCGCGGCTCCTCATCGGCGTCGATGCCGCCTTGCGGCATCTGCCAATCCAGCCCCGGCAGCACGATCTCCGGGCCGTCGTCCTTGTAGCGATGGCCGATCAGCACCCGGCCTTGCGTGTCGAACAGCGCGATGCCGACGTTGCGGCGATACAGCGGCTGCCCGCTCGTCGTCGCAGACCCGGCCTCGATGGTGGTGCTCATGGGCTGTTGGTTCTCCCGCCGCGTCACGTCGCCCCGACCTCGCGGCCGCAACTCCGCCTGTCGCAAACGCCACCGCCGATCAATCGCGGCGGCAGTGTGATCGCAATCGCTGCGCGCGGCATTGCGTTATCGCAACGCCGCCCGCCGCCGCCAAAGCAGCCTGCCGATCAAGCCGGCCGAAATGATGGCGCTCGTCCGCCGCCGTGGCGCGACGGCGGCTTGATTGAACGGCGCCGGCCCGCATGCTACCCCAGCCGCGCTCCGCCGGCCGGTTCGGCGGCAGATCGCGCGGCGGTCTCGGCGCCGGCGCAGTGTTGGGATGGAATGGTGGTGTCAGGCAATCCAGAGCGGGCGGAATCGCAGCTCGACGTCGCGCGGCTTCAGATCCTGGAAATCGGCAGCGGCTATTTCAAGAAACAATATCCGGCGCAGACCACGCTGTTGTGGAGCGCCACCAAGCGCTCCGAGGATTTTCCCGAGATCGACGGCTTCTCGACCCCGGACCGGGTGCTGCGCGAGCTCGGCGCCGCGGCCGAGGGCCGCTACGACGTGGTGATTGCCAATACGGTGCGCTACTCGCCGTGGCATCCGCGCTATTGGGCGCGCGCGCCGTTCAACACGCCCTTGCATCCGTGGGCGTCGCTGACCCGGCAATTCGGCGTCGAGGTGCTGCGCTGGGCCAAGGTGCCGGTGCCGCTCGTCGCCATCGACATGGATGATTCGTTCGGCATCGGCACCGACTCGGTTTTCCTGCTCGACAAGGCCAAGGTGTTCTTCAAGCGCGAGCTGCCGGTCGACAAATGGCAGGTGCTGTACGGCACCATCCATCCGCACCTGCCGACGCTGCGCTATCGCAACAGCGAGAAATGGCGGCGGCGGATGGATAAGCTGCGGCCGATCTCGCTGCCGCAGTTCAAATATGACGAACGCTGGCGCGACGCTGCGTTTCCGGAGAAGACCCACGACATCTTCTTCTCCGGCTCGGTCACCGGCAATTCGACGGTGCGCACCGCCGGCGTGCCGGAGCTGGAGCGGCTGAAAGCGCTGGGTTACCGGATCGATCAGCCGACCGAACGGCTGCCCTATGAGGCGTTCCTGGAGCGGATGTCGCATTCCTGGCTGGCGTGGTCGCCGGAGGGCATGGGCTGGGATTGCTACCGGCACTACGAGGCGGCGATCGTGCAGTCGGTGCCGGTGATCAATCACCCGACCATCCTGCGCCGCGCGCCGATGCTGGGCGGCGTGCATGCGGTGTATTACGACGTCGAACCGGGCGGATTGGAGCGCGCGGTGGTGACGGCGTTGGCCGACCGCGACCGGCTGCACGGCATGGCCAAGGCGGCGCGCGACAACGCCTTCACTCATCACGTGCTGAAGGCCTATTGCGACGGCATCCTGCGCGCCGCGCTGGAGCCGGATGCGGCGGCGGATGAAGCGGCCGGCGCGGGGGCGTCGTAGCCCGGTTCAATTCGATCGAGCGCATTCAACCGAAAACGAGGCCGTCATTCCGGGGCGCGAGCACTTGCGAGCGAACCCGGAATCTCGCTGCGGGTTCAAGCGCCGGGCATGTTGCAAGATTCCGGGTTCGCTCGCGGCTTGCGCCGCTCGCGCCCCGGAATGACGGCTTCAAATTTGGTCGCCATTGCCTCAGATCACTCAGCTGCCGCCCGAGACCTTGGCGCCGTGCGCCAGCGCGGCGAATTCTTTGACCACGCGCTCATAGACCGGACGCTTGAACGGCACGATCAGTTCGGGGAGATTCTGCATCGGCTCCCAGCGCCAGCTGATGAATTCCGCCTTGTGGCCGCCGCCCGGCGACACCACGTCGATCTCGGACTCGTCGCCGGTGAAGCGCACCGCGTACCATTTCTGCCGCTGGCCGCGATAACGGCCCTTCCAGCTGCGGCCGGCGACGGTGCGCGGGATGTCATAGATCAGCCAGTCGGCGACCTCGCCGAGTTTCTCCACCGATCTGACGCTGGTCTCCTCGTAGAGTTCGCGCTTGGCCGCGGTCCACGGGTCTTCGCCGGGATCGACGCCGCCCTGCGGCATCTGCCAGACGTGAGTCTCGTCGACGTGCTCGATGCCGCCCAGCCGGCGTCCGATAAACACCAGCCCCTCCGCGTTGAGCAGCATCATGCCGACGCAGGTGCGGTAGGGCAGGTCATCGTAACGGGTCATTCGATCAGAGCCTTTGCGGTCGGAGCCTTAAATTTCGAAACTTTCGAACCGAGCTTTGCGGTCAACGCCTTTGCGGTCAACGTCGTTGCAGTCGCAGGCTTGGCAGTCGCGAGTTTGCCCCGCCAAGGAAGGCTTAGCCCGCGAAGGCTAGCCCGCGAAGGATTCGGTCCGTGACGGCTTGCGTCGCCTCGCCATGTTTACGCGCAATGCCGATGAAACGGAGATCAAACGCGCTGCAAATCTGGCGATTCTTTTGTCGCATCCAGAGCATGGTCCCGAACCGGGTTCCCGCTTTCGGAACTGACCCCGCGCCGGCCAAACTTTCGCGCCGAAGACGCGTCCCGCAGACGCCAACCCGCTGTCGTTTTTCATGGCGCATGAGCTTTTCCGAAAACCGGATCCACGTTTCGGGATCATGCGCTAATGCGATTTGGTCGAGTGTCCGGACGACTCGGCGGCGGCCGCGGGGGCGGCTGGCGCGGCCTCCTGGCCGGACTTCGATTTCAGCATCGCCGTTGTCAATGGCACCAGCAGCAGGCCTCGGCTCTCCAGCGAGCGGCTCCAGGCGGCGATCCGCTCGATCGAGATCGGCAGCGCCGAGGCGATGCCGATGGCATTTCCGTTGTCGCGGGCCAGGCCTTCCAGCCGGTACAGCGCCTTGTCGATCTCCAGCGCGGTCGGCACCGCGTCGATGCTGAGGTCGGCCTTGGCGAAGGGCAGCGGCTGTCCGGCGGCCAGCGAGTCCGCGACGCTGCGCGGCGACTGGCCGTCGTCGAGATAACCCAGTCCGCGTTTGGCGGCCTCGCGCACGATCGGCTGCAGCGCCGCCTCGGTGGTGACGAAGCGACCGCCCATGAAATTGGCGATGCCGACATAGCCCTGGAATCGGCTGAGGTGCCAATACAGCCGGTCGATGTTCTGTTCGGAGGGCAGCGTCGTCAGCAGCGTCTGCGGACCCGGATCGTTGTCGGGATAGTCGAACGGCTCCATCGCGATCTGCAGCAGCACCTCGTGGCGCTGGGCCCGGGCGCGCTCCACCAGCTTGGCCGGATCGGAGCCGTAGGGGGTGAACGCCAGCGTCACCGCGGCCGGCAGTTTCATGATCGCATCGGTGGTCTTGGCGGCGCCGACGCCGAGCCCGCCGACCACGATGGCGATGCTGGGCAGCCGCGCCGCCTTGGCGCGGTCGGCGTCGCTGGCGCTGGCATAGGCGTTGAACGGCCGCACCCCGTCGGCGATCATCGGAATCATGCCGTAGCGGGTCTTTTCCAACAGCTTCTGGTCGATGCCGGGGGAGGCCGCAGGCGCGACATCGGCCGCCGCGGTCTCGGCGCCGTCGCCCGGCACGATTACCTGCTGGCGGGCGCCGCTGGAGCCGTCGATGATGGTGACGGTCTTCTGGCCGGGTGGCTCGGCATGGGCGGCCTTGTCGTGGCTGTCGGCCTTGGCCGCGGCGTCGTGAGATTCCGCCTTGGCGGCTTTGTCGGCATCCGGCTTGTCGCCGGCCGGCTCCGGACGGATCGCCATCCGCACCAGCGGCTCGCCGCCCTGCGGATTGTCGTTGAAAATCGCAAAGCCGATAAACGCCAGCAGCGCCAGGCCGAGCAGCGTCGCGATCGCCTGAGTTCCGGAGAACGGCAGCCGAAACTTGCGCTTCCGCGGCCGCTTCTGTCCCAGCGGCGCGCTCAGTTCGTCCGTTGTCACGGCAAGGGACCTCCCGAATCAGCCGTGGCGACAATACCATGGGTCGGCCGGCGCCGCGCCGGGCGTCGCTGCGGCAAGCCGGCAGGCGGCCCTTGGGGGCAGCGCGGACAGCAAAAAGGGCGGCCCGTGAGCCGCCCTTTCGAATTCTCCTGGACCGGCCGCTGCCTGCAAGGCCCGCGGCCGAGGTCTCAGTTCTCGACCTTGCCGGCCGGCTTGTCGATCGCCGCCTTGTCGCCGGTGGCCGGCGCGGTGGCGTTGACCTTGACGCCGTGCAGCAGGTCGGCGGCCATCTTCAGCGCCTTGTCGTCCTTGGCTTCCGGCGGCACGTAGGACTGCGACCCGGTCTTTTCGTCGCCTTCGGCCTTCAGATGGCCGCGCAGCGAGGCTTCGCCCTTGGTGTCGGTGCGCGACTTGATCTCGTCGGGCACGTCCTGCAGCACTTCGATGTCGGGGGTGATACCCTTGGCCTGGATCGACTTGCCCGACGGCGTGAAATAGCGCGCCGTGGTCAGCCGCAGCGCGCCGTTGCCGCTGCCGAGCGGGATGATGGTCTGCACCGAACCCTTGCCGAACGAGCGGGTGCCGACCAGCGTGGCGCGCTTGTGATCCTGCAGCGCACCGGCGACGATTTCCGACGCCGACGCCGAGCCGCCGTTGATCAGCACGATGATCTGCTTGCCCTTGGCGAGGTCGCCCGGATGGGCGGCGCGGCGCTGGGTTTCCTCGGGGTTGCGGCCGCGGGTGGAGACGATTTCGCCGCGATCGAGGAACGCATCCGACACCGTCACGGCTTCTTCCAGAAGGCCGCCCGGGTTGTTGCGCAAATCGAGAATCCAGCCCTTCAGCTTGTCGTTGCCGATCTGGGTGGTGAGCGCGGCGAGCTCGCGCTTCAGGCCTTCGGTGGTCTGCTCGTTGAAGGTGGTGATGCGGATGTAGCCGATGTCGTCGCCTTCGACGCGGGCGCGCACCGAGCGGACCCGGATGTTGTCGCGCACCAAAGTGACGTCGATCGGATTGTCCTGGCCCTTGCGGACGATCTTCAGCCGGATCTTGGTGTTGACCGGGCCGCGCATCTTCTCGACCGCCTGGTTGAGCGTGAGGCCCTGCACCGCCTCGTCGTCGAGATTGGTGATGATGTCATTGGCCATGATGCCGGCCTTCGACGCCGGGGTATCGTCGATCGGCGACACCACCTTGATCAGGCCGTCTTCCATGGTGACCTCGATGCCGAGGCCGCCGAACTCGCCGCGGGTCTGCACCTGCATGTCGCGGAAGCTCTTGGCATCCATGTAGCTGGAATGCGGATCGAGCCCGGTCAGCATGCCGCTGATCGCGGATTCGACCAGCTTGGAGTCGTCGGGCTTTTCGACATAGTCGCTGCGCACCCGCTCGAACACGTCGCCGAACAGATTGAGCTGGCGATAGGTGTCGGAGGTCGCGGCCCGCGCCGAGGATCCCATCAGGATCGATCGCGGTTGGGTCACGAATAATGTGAGCGCCGCGCCGGTGGCAACGCTCAGCAGAATTACCGAAGTCTTGCGCATCATCCGCGAACCTTTTCGCCTTCACTTGCGGCCCACCATGGGCCTGAATCGATGGGAGTGCCGTCCTTACGGAACTCGATATAGAGCACGGGCTGGCTGGCATTCGCCGCGAGGATCGAAGCAACCCGGGAGGTTGATCCCATGGTCGCGACAGGCTCTCCCGTGAGCACAAACTGTCCGATGTTAACCGAAATGCGCTCCATCCCGGCGATCAACACATGATACCCGCCACCGGCATTCAGGATCAAGAGTTGTCCGTAGCTGCGAAACGGTCCCGAATACACAACCCAGCCATCGCACGGAGTTGTGACCTGGGCGCCGGGGCGCGTCGCCACTGAAATACCCTTCTCGACGCCGCCGACTCCGTCGGAGCGGCCGAACTCGCGAATCTTGGTGCCGTTAACCGGAAGCGCAAAAAGTCCCTTGGCGGACGCGAATGAGATCGCCGGGCTGAGCCGGCCGGGATCGCGCAACGCTGCCATATTCGGCTTGCCGTTCAGCGCGGTCGGCGCGCCCTGCAGATTGGCGCTGGCCGCGGCCTTCGCCGCGCTCTTGAGGTCCTGCTCCATCTTGGCGATCAGGTCCTGCAGGCTGTCGACCTGCCGCGACAGTGTCACGGCGCGGGCGCGTTCAGCTTCCATGTCCTTTTCGGCGGCGCTCTGTTTTTTCTGCCGCTCTTCGACCAGCGAGGCCAGGCGCAATTGATCTTCGGTCAGCTTGGCGCGATCGGCGGAGAGCTGGTCGCGCTCGGCGGCGATGGTCTTGCGCAAGCTGATCAGTTCGCCGAGGTCGCTGACCAGTCGATCGGCGCGCACCCGCATCTCCGGCACCACGGCGCCGAGCAGCATCGCGGTGCGCAGCGATTGCAGCGCGTCTTCCGGCCGCACCAACAGCGCCGGCGGCGCGCGGCGACCGGCGCGTTGCAGCGCCGCCAGCACTTCGCCGATTTCGGCGCGGCGGGATTCCAGCGAGCCGCGAATCTGCTGCTCGCGGATGTCGAGCGGCCGCAATCTGGCCTCGGCGTCGCCGATGCTGGTCTCGATGCCGCGGACCCGCGCGGCGATGTCGATCAGTTGTTCGTTGAGCTTGGTGCGATCCTCGCCGATCGCGGTGATCTCGGCCTTGAGCTTCTCGCGCAATTCCGCGGCGCTCTTTTGCTGGGCGCGCGCGGCTTCCAGCTCCTGCTCGCGCTGCTTGATCAGATCGACCGGGGGAGCCGCGCTCTGCGCCTGCGCCTGCCACGCGCCGGCCGCGATCACGCCGGCCAGCAGCACAGCCGCGCCCGGACGGCGCAAAGCCGTGCTGTGACCCAGGGTCGGGTGGGGCCGCGGTGTCTGCATCAAGGGGTCGGCGCTCTCGTCAGGCTCGATGATAGGGGTGCCCCGACAGGATTGTCGCGGCCCGATACAGTTGCTCCAGGAGCATGACGCGAACCATCTGATGCGGCCAGGTCGCGGCTCCGAACGAAACGCTCAGCTTTGCCTTGCGCCGCAATTCGGGCGAAAGTCCGTCCGCCCCGCCGATCACGAAAATCGCCTGCGCGGTGGATTGGTCGCGCCAGCCGCCGAGCTTTTTGGCAAAGCCGGCGCTGTCGACATTGTCGCCGCGCTCGTCCAGCGTCACCAGCAGCGCCTTGTCCGGGATCAGGGCGGTGATCGCGGCGGCCTCCTCGGCGATCCGGCTTGTCGCATCGCGGGCGCGGCTTTCGGCGATTTCATGAATCTCCGGGCCGCGAAAGCCGAGCTTGCGGCCGAGATCGTCGAACCGCTCGCGGTAACGCTCGGCCAATTCCCGTTCCGGACCCTGCTTGAGACGGCCGATCGCAATCACAACAACGCGCATCGGCGCAAACTAGCACCGTCGCGCGCGCTTGGCACGCCGCCCGCTGCGCGAGGCCGGATGAGGTGTGCCGGCGCTACAGCGTTTTCGCCGCCGCCGGGATCTGCGTCCACAATCGCTCCAGATTGTAGAACTCCCGGACCTCGGGGCGGAACACGTGCACGATCACGTCGCCGGAATCGATCAGCACCCAGTCGCAATTGGTCAGGCCTTCGACATGGGGGCTCTTGATGCCGGCTTCCTTCAGGCCCTTGACCACATTCTCCGCGACCGCACCGACGTGGCGGTTGGAGCGCCCGCTGGTGACGACCAGATAATCAGAAAAGGCGGATTTGCCGCGAAGGTCGATGGTGACTGTTTCTTCCGCCTTCATATCGTCGAGGCGGGAGAGGATCAGTTTCAAGGTCTCGTCGGCGTCTGGCCGCGCCAACAGGACCGCGACAGGTGTGTCTGTCTGAACAGGAGCCGATGTTTTACGCGTCTTCGGTAAAACCGACTTTGACAATACAGATGTGGTCAGGGACCATTCCTTTCACTGTATCGCGAACGCCGAATCCCGACGCCCGAGGGTTACTCTACGCAAATAGGCTTATTTATTCAATATTCCAATTGTCGCGGCGGTCATTTCTTCCAGCTGCCGTCCGGGTTCCGCAGGCCGGTCGAGGCCAGCGGCGACTTCATGCCGGTGAGAAACACCCAGGCCGGCGGCTTGCGATCGGCCAGTCGCGCGGCCTCGGTGGCGGCAATCCGCGACGACGCCAGCGCCCGGGCGGCCGGGGCGGCGAGCGCGCGCAGGCTCTGCGGCGGCCGGTCGATCACCGCGAAGGGCAGTTGCGCGGCGATCCGCTGCCAGCCCTGCCAGCGGTGAAATTGCCCGAGATTATCGGCCCCCATGATCCAGACGAAGCGCACCTGGGCGCAGCGGCGGCGCAGATAATCGATGGTGTCGACGGTGTAGCGGGTGCCGATGAAACTCTCCAGGCAGCTGACGACGATGCGCGGATCATTGGCCATCGCCTGCGCCGCGGCGGCGCGGATGGTGAGATCCTGTAACGCGCTGACGTCCTTCAGGGGATTGCCCGGCGTCACCAGCCACCACACCCGGTCGAGCTTGAGCCGCTTCAGCGCCAGCAGGCTGATGTCGCGATGCGCCTGATGCGGCGGGTTGAACGAGCCGCCGAGCAGGCCGATCCGCATGCCGTCGCTATGCGGCGGAATCCGCGAGGATGGCGCAACTGAGCGTGGCGGCACCTCAGGCTCCGCGCGCGCGCGAGGTGCGGTTCACGGGCGGATCTGTCCGGTGCCATGCACCCGGTATTTGAAGCTGGTCAGTTGCTCGGCGCCGACCGGGCCGCGGGCGTGGAATTTGCCGGTGGCGATGCCGATCTCGGCGCCGAAGCCGAACTCGCCGCCGTCGGCGAATTGCGTGGAAGCGTTGTGCAGCACGATCGCGGCGTCGACCTCGTTGAGGAATTTCGCCGCGACGCGGTCGTCCGCGGTGACGATGGCTTCGGTGTGGTGCGAGCCGTGCTGCGCGATATGGGCGAGCGCACCGTCGACGCCGTCGACCAGCTTCACCGAGATGATCGCGGCCTCATATTCGGTGTCCCAATCGGCTTCGGCGACCGGCTTGACCCTGGGGTCGACGCGCTGCACCGCCTCGTCGCCGCGCACCTCGCAGCCGGCGTCGAGCAGCGCCGCGACCAGCGGCGCGAGATGGGATGACGCGGCGCGATCGACCAGCAAGGTCTCGGCGGCGCCGCACACCCCGGGCCGCCGCATCTTGGCGTTCAGCACGATCGATTTCGCCATGTCGAGATCGGCGGCGGCATCGACGTAGACGTGGTTGACGCCCTCGAGATGCGCGAACACCGGCACCCTCGCTTCGGCTTCGACCCGCGCCACCAGGCTCTTGCCGCCGCGCGGCACGATGACGTCGACATTGCCGCCTAGGCCCGCCAGCAGCAGCCCGACCGCGGCGCGATCGCGCACCGGCACCAGCGTGATCGCGGCTTCGGGCAGCTCGGCTTCGCGCAGCCCCTCGACCAGGCAATCATGGATCGCGCGGCAGGAACGGAAACTGTCGGAGCCGCCGCGCAGGATCACCGCATTGCCGGACTTCAGCGCCAGCACGCCGGCGTCGGCGGCGACGTTGGGCCGGCTTTCGAAGATCACCGCGATCACCCCGAGCGGCACCCGGACCCGATCGATGGTCATGCCGTTGGGCCGCTGCCAGCGCTCGGTCACCTGGCCGACCGGATCGGCGATGTCGTGGATCACCCCGATGCCGTCGGCCATCGCCGCGATCCGGGCCGGCGTCAGCGTCAGCCGGTCGACGAAGGCGGCGGTTGCGCCACCCGCTTTGGCCTCGGCGACGTCCTCGGCATTGGCGTGAAGAATCGACGAGGCATGGGCGCGGACCGCGCGTTCCATCGCCGCCAGCGCCTGGTTTTTCTGCGCGGTCGGCGCAATCGCCAGCGCCCGCGCCGCGGCACGGGCCTGCGCGCCGAGCGCAGTCAGCATTGCGGCAAGTCCGGCGTCAAGATCGGTGGCGCCGTCGATGGCTTTCAGGGAGGCGGTCATGTCGGGCCCAAAATCGGCAACTCTTTGCGTGGGCCGCTAAAATAGGAGGTCCGGGGCCGCAGGTCAAAGCGAGCAGGCGGGCAATGGCCGCGCCCGAGCGGACTTAACGCTCAGCCCGGCACCACCCCCATCACCAGATCGTCGCGGTGGATCATCTCGGCGCGGCCGGTGATGCCGAGCATGGTCATCACGTCCGGCGAGGAGTGGCCCTTGATGCGGTCGGCGTCGTCGGCGTCGTAGGCGACCAGACCGCGGCCGATCTCGTCGGTGTCGGGGCCGCGCACCACCACGGCGTCGCCGCGGGCGAAATGGCCGTCGACCCGGATCACGCCGGCCGGCAGCAGGCTCTTGCCGGCGCGCAACGCGTTGACCGCGCCGGCGTCGATGGTCAGCGTGCCCTTCGGCTCCAACGAACCCGCGATCCAGCGCTTTCGCGCGGTGACGGGATTGGCCGGGGTGAGGAACCAGGTGCAGGCGCCGCCATTGGCGATGGCGCGCAGCGGGTGCTCGATCTTGCCGGAGGCGATCAGCATATGGGTGCCGCCGGTGGTGGCGATCTTGGCGGCCTCGATCTTGGTGCGCATGCCGCCGCGCGACAATTCGGATTCCGCGCCGCCGGCCATTGCCTCGATCTCGGCCGTGACCTGCTCCACCACCGGGATCAGCTTGGCGTCGGGATTGGCGCCGGGCGGCGCGTCATACAGCCCGTCGATGTCGGACAGCAGGATCAACAGATCGGCGCTGGTCATGGTGGCGACGCGGGCGGCGAGCCGGTCATTGTCGCCGTAGCGGATCTCCGCGGTGGCCACGGTGTCGTTCTCGTTGATCACCGGCACCGCGCGCCATTCCAGCAGCTTGCCGATGGTGGAACGGGCGTTGAGATAGCGGCGACGCTCCTCGGTGTCCTGCAGCGTCACCAGAATCTGCCCGGCGCCGATGCCGTGATCGCCGAGCACCTCGGACCAGATCCGCGCCAGCGCGATCTGCCCGACCGCGGCGGCGGCCTGGCTTTCCTCGAGCTTCAGCGGGCCGCGCGCCAGCTTCAGCCGGCTGCGGCCGAGCGCGATCGAGCCGGACGACACGATCAGCACGTCGCGGCCATGCAGATGCAGTTCGGCGATGTCGGCGGCGAGGGCTGCGAGCCACGCCGTCTTGACCTCGCCGGCCTCGGAATCGATCAGCAGCGAGGAGCCGACCTTGACGACGATGCGGCGGAAATTCTTCAGTTCGGGACGGTGCATGGGACTTCTGGATAAACTAGCGACGAAGACGCAGGAAGGGCGATCGCATACGATGATTTCAGCTTCGCATAGTCGTGATTAAGCACTGCCCCTCCGCGCGTCGTCCCTGCGCACGCAGGGACCCATAACCACCGGCGTTAGAAGTGAAGAACAGGTCTTTCCCATAGCGGAAAGAAGCGAGTCCGCGCCGTATGGGTCCCTGCGTGCGCAGGGACGACGGGTTGAAAGGGGAATGCCAGACATCGGCGACAGCCCCCCCGAGGAGCGGGGAGAGCTGATGCCGCGGGTCGGGCGCGTCCGAGTGCAGATCCATCGATCGAGACTACACGTTCTGCGGCGACCACGGCTCGGCCTGCGCCGCGCCCTTGGCCTTTTCCGACACCGGGGCTTCGCCGATCACCTCGACCAGCGCGCGCAGCGCCTCCTTGACGCCGGTGCCGGCGACGCCGGACATCAGCAGCGGCGTCTTCTTGGCGGCGCGCTTCAGCCGGTCCTTCTGCTTCTTCAATTCGTCGGGATCGACCGCGTCGATCTTGTTCAGCGCCACGATCTCGACCTTGTCGGTGAGCTCGCCGGCATAAGCCATCAGTTCGTTGCGCACGGTCTTGTAGGCCTTGCCGGCGTGCTCGCAGGTGGCATCGACCAGATGCAGCAAGACCCGGCAGCGCTCGACATGGCCGAGAAAGCGGTCGCCGAGGCCGGCGCCCTCATGGGCGCCCTCGATCAATCCGGGAATATCCGCCAGCACGAATTCGCGGCCGTCGACGTCGACCACGCCGAGCTGCGGATGCAGCGTGGTGAACGGATAGTCGGCGATCTTTGGCTTGGCGGCGCTGACCACCGACAGGAAGGTGGATTTGCCGGCGTTCGGCAGCCCGACCAGTCCGGCGTCGGCGATCAGCTTCAGCCGCAGCCAGATCCAGCGCTCCTCGCCCTCCTGGCCGGGATTGGCGTTGCGCGGCGCGCGGTTGGTCGAGGATTTGAAATGCGCGTTGCCGAAGCCGCCATTGCCGCCCTCGGCCAGCACGAAACGTTCACCGAGCTGGGTGAAATCGTGGATCAGGGTCTCGCGGTCTTCGTCGAGGATCTGGGTTCCGACCGGAACCTTGAGCACGATGTCACTGCCATTGGCACCGTGGCGGTCCTTGCCCATGCCATTGGTGCCCTTCTGGGCCTTGAAATGCTGCTGATATCGATAATCGATCAGGGTGTTGAGGCCGTCGGCGACCTCGATGATGACGTCGCCGCCGCGGCCGCCATTGCCGCCGCTCGGGCCGCCGAACTCGATATACTTCTCGCGGCGAAACGCCACGCAGCCGTTACCGCCATCGCCGGAGCGAATATAGACTTTTGCTTCGTCAAGGAATTTCATGGCTTATAGGTAGTGCAGAGGGCCTGATGCGGCAACCTTTACATGGCCATGTTGGCGAAATGCCCGCCCTGTTGGGCTTAAACTGGACGATGGTCGCAGTGCGCCGATAAAACAAGAATAAGGCGTGTTAAGGTTGAACTCCGCGCCGTCGGATCAGAAACTTCTGCATGCCTTCCAGCGTCAGTTCGCGGCGCTGATTGAATACCGTGCTGCGCAACACCACCACGCCGGTGTTGCGACCGGGGATTAGTTCGGTGACGTCCAGCGCGGGATAGAGCGTATCGCCGGCGTACACAGGTTTTAAAAACCGGCTCGACTGTTCGAGAAAGCCAACCAGCGATTCTTCCACCATGAATGGAAACAGCCCGGCGCCGGGCGCGGTGTGGATCAGTGTTTGGAAGCCGTGCGCCAGCAGATCGGGCATGCCGCGGGTGCGGCAATATTCGACGTCATAATGCACGGGATGGGTGTCGCCGCTCGCGGTCTGAAACGCCGCGAACACCGCCGCCGTCATGGTGCGGCTCGGGATCACGAAGCGTTCACCGAGCACAAAATCCTCGAACCAGCGTTGTTGCGGGACCATGCGGTGCTGGGCGGGATCGAAGTCGGTCATGGTCAATGTCCTGAGCGATTTGTCCGATACCCACCGGTATCGCGGCGGTGTGGTATCGGCAATTGATTCCATGCCGTCGCATGTCCGGGGCTTGTGCCGGACATCCACGTCTTTAAAACAGCGGTGCCACAGACGCAGGAGGGCCGGAGTATGTCCGCCATGCCGGCCGGCACCGTCGCGTCTGCTTTCTCCGAAGGCCATCCATGAATCTTGTCGCGAGAATCTTGCCTGCCGCCGACGCGCGCTCCGCGCGGCTGGCCGGAATCGGTCTGATGCTGGTGTCGATGTTCATGTTCTCGTTGGGCGACGCGAT